>CAMYVB010000016.1 GCA_947302175.1 uncultured Bacteroidales bacterium
GAGGTGCGAAGCGGAATCGAACCGCTGTACCAGGTTTTGCAGACCTGTGCCTGACCACTCGGCCATCGCACCGTTAGGGAATGCAAATATACACAAATTTTCTAATAAGCAATACCCCCCGGGGCAAGGAAATTACTCTACGTGGAGCACGAGGCCCTTGAGGTACTCCCCTTCCGGATGGTATATGCTCACGCAGTGGTCTGAAGGCTGGCAGAGCCTGTCGAGGATGCGCACACGCCGTCCCACTTGGGCCGCGGCAGAAAAAACTGCAAGCGCAAACGACTCTTTATCAACCGCCTGAGAGCAGGAGAAGGTGAAAATGATGCCACCAGGAGCGACCTTCGCAATTGCAGCGGCATTGAGGCGCCTGTATGCCCTGAGAGCATTGTCTATGGCCCCGCGATGCTTGGCAAACGCCGGCGGATCAACTATCATAAGGTCGTATGCATCTTCAGGGCAATTCTTAAGGAACTCGATGGCATCGCAGCAGTGCGACTCGTGAGTGCCCTTGAAAGACCCGAGGGCGACATTGCGGTCTGCGAGCATCACGGCCTTTGCCGAGCTGTCCACAGAATCCACGTGCACCGCCCCTGCGGCCAAAGCATAGACAGAGAAACCGCCTGTGTAGCAGAAAAGGTTCAGAACGCGACGCCCCGCGGAGAAACTGCCGACGAGAGCCCTGTTTTCCCTCTGGTCTAGGAAGAAACCGGTCTTCTGCCCTTCTGTCCAATTCACTATGAAGCGATTGCAATTCTCAAGAACAGTAAGTTCATCATCGTGGAAGTCTTCGCGGCGATACAAATAACCATCTATAAGCTCCAGCCCCGCCTTGAAAGGCGCAGTCCCCGAACTCTTGTCATAAACGGCTTTCAGCGAATCTCCGAAAACGGAAACCAGGGCCGCGCAAATCTGCTTCTTCGCCCTGAACATGCCGGCGGAATGCGCCTGCATTACGCAAACGCCGTCATACCAGTCTATTATAAGGCCGGGGAGGGAGTCACCCTCGCCGTGCACAAGGCGGAAGCAATTGGTCGTGGCGGAATCAACTAAACAGGCTGCACGCCTCACTCCAAGGGCTGAGCGGATGGAATCCTCCCAGAAAGACGCGGCAAGGCGCTCCTGCCCGAAAGCAAGCATGCGCACAGCTATGGAGCCTATCTGATAATGACCGCAGCCAAGGAGCGAACCGTCCGACGCGAAAACGCTCACTACGTCGCCCTCGGCGGCCTGACCGACGACCTGGGCTATGGCGCCCGAAAAAATCCAGGGATGGAAACGCAGGATGGAGTCTTCCCTGCCCTTTTTTAAATATACTTTTGCCAAAGTAAGTGCTGTTTATTGATTGGACTGCGTGTCTTCGTCGCGATGCTGGGGAGGATTGATCTGCTCGGGAGTAAGGGGATTCCTTTCGCTCTCAAGGAGTTTCATATACATTTCCCTGCACACCCACGCGTCTGTCGCTGCATACCTTTTTTGCGAATCGGAAAGATTCTCTGCTTCCCAGTTGGAGAGCTGCTCGCGCTTGGATATCCTGATGCCCAGGATGATGGCACTCATTTTCTTTACGCTCTTGTCGCGTATGCCCCATTCCCAGACTATCTGCTGGAGGTCCATGAAGCCGGCAGGCTTGAAATTGCTGTAGCGTTGCAGGCCGTGAATGTCGTCGGAAACCGCCGCCCCCACCTTGATAACCTTGGGATTGGCAAGAACCCTGAAGAGCAGCCTGTACATCGTGAGGCTCTTAAGGCGGAAAAGGAAAGCCTTGTCGGGCCCTGAAAGCTGCAGCAGGGCCACGCCGTTGTGATAGTGGTGGGCCGTGAAACTGGGCTTGGTCTCGGTGTCGAAGCCTATTACCTTTTGGCGGCCAAGGTAGTCCAAGGCCTTGAAAAACGCTATCCCCTGACTATCAATGACAGTAATCTGCCCGGGGAAAGAGGTCATAGGGAGGGCCTCAATTTCCTCTGGGGTTATACTGATCTTGAACATAGAGTCTGGCCGTTTTGGGAGAAAGTCTCTCCAGAAGCTCCGACACGTCTTCCGGGAGCTCGGAGACATCGTAATCCATAATGGAGTAGCCCGTGGTCTCCGGTGAAGTGATCCAGGCGCTGGCTGCCGGGTAGGAGATATTGTGGGTGAAGGTATTGCGGTTCCTTAGGGTCGTGTAGCAGGCGCGGGAAATGAGGGCTGCACCGTCCACTATTTCGAAATTGCGTGAGAGCATCTTGCGGTACCATGCGTTTTCCTCCGAAGGGGAGCTTAGAATCTCGCGGTAGCTTTCGCGAAGGGCCTGGACGTCCACGCTGAAATCGTCTACTATGAGCACATCGAGCTGGCCCCTGACTTCACTTGCATCGTAGGCGTCGAGATAGGTTTTAAAGGCATCGGGGACCGTCGGAGCCGAAAGGGAGTCGGTAAAAGATTTCTTGGGATTGGGAAGAAGGGTGGCCATCATTGAGGCCTTGTCTCCCCTGCGGCCCGCCACTTCCTTGAAAATGCGGGCGTAAACGCCGGAAGAAGCAGCCTCCGGAGCGGCGGCGAAAGCCATGCGCACCGGGCCGTCATGAGCGTCGAGCACCTGCTCTATCATGAGCTCCTGGGCCATGATGACCGGCAGCTTAGAGCCTGTCACCTGAAGCAGGGTGTCAATATCGAATGCGCCGTAAGCGCAGAAATAAGGCGAAGAGACTACAACGAGCTTGGAGGAAGGCTTCCATGAACGGGCATCATGGTCGTAGGGACCAAGGCAGCAGACCGTGTCCACCGCGGCAATGAAGCTGTTGGCAGCGACTTCTCTCAGCGCATCGATATTCTGAGCCTCAGTAAAACGGGAGTAAGGAGTGTACTTAAGGTCGATTATGGCCGAGATGGTCTCGCCTGCGAAATCGGGAAGGAGATCCTGCACCTGCGCGGCGTCCACATTGTCGAAATCGTCCCCCTTAACCAGCCTTTCGCTCAGCGCGAAGCAGCGCGCAGGCTCGTCGAGTATGGTTATTACACCCTTTGTATCGGCGGGGTCGAAAGACGAAAGCAATCCGAAAAGACGGCCCTGCGGCTCTGCTATGACCCGTGCTGCAGGCTGGGCTGCAGGACGGGGAGCAGCCTGGCGCATGCGGCAGCCGCCTGAAAGCAGGACTGCGGCAAGCAGCATCAGGGCAATTTTTAAACCTCTTTGATTCATGGGCGCAAATATAAGTAAAAATACCAACTTATTATGATTGCAAAGCGCATTGCATTGCCTAATTTTGTAATTGCAATCAAATATCAAGCGATATGGAAAACTCTCATACTTCCGAAGCACACGCTCACGATCACGAGCACGGCCATAACCACCATCACCATCATCATCATCACCACAACGTTGGCAATATAACGTCCCTTGGCTCGGTATTCATCCTCTCGATAGTCCTCAACCTCCTCTTTGTCGCCATAGAGGCTGTCGTTGGTGTCTGGTCAGGGTCCCTGGGCCTCCTTTCCGACGCCGGTCACAACCTCAGCGACGTTTTCAGCCTCGTTCTCGCGCTTATCGCTTTCAAGCTCTCCATGAGCCACGCAACCAAGCGCTTCACCTACGGCTACCGCAAAAGCTCCGTCCTCATTTCGCTGCTTAACGCCATCATACTTCTTGTCGCAGTGGGCGTCATCATCGTTGAGAGCATCCACAAGCTCAGCGATCCTTCGTCCATCGAGGTCAACGCCGCCGCAGTCAGCTGGACCGCCGCCGCCGGCATACTCGTAAACGGCCTTACTGCCTTCCTTCTCAGCCGCCAGTCAGGGCACGACGTCAACACTCGCGGCGCCTTCCTTCACATGCTTGCAGACACTCTCGTTTCAGTCGGCGTTGTAGTGAGCGGCATAGTGATTTCCTTCACCGGCTGGACCTGGCTCGACCCCGTCGTCGGCATAGCTATCGCCGTCATCATCCTCTTCTCCACCTGGCAGCTCCTCTCAGAGAGCCTGCGACTCAGCATAGACGCCGTGCCGGAGAGCGTCGATCCCGACGAAATTTCCCGCGAAATCCTTGAAACAGAAGGCGTAAGCGAAGTGCACCACCTGCACATCTGGCCCATCAGCACCACCCAGGTCGCCCTTACTGCACACATAGTGATAGCGCGCATCGAAGATGCTCCCACTATCATCCCTTCAGTCAAGGCCCGCCTCAAAGAGCACGGCATCGCCCACTCCACCCTCGAGCCCGAACTTCCCGGCTCCACCTGCCCCGACCACGACTGTTGTTAGTGACTCTCATCAGCTGAGGCACTGCCGCCTCAGCTGAGAAACATAAACAAAAATAGCCGGCTGCGAATGCGGCCGGCCTTTTTGATGAAACGAAATACTAGCGGCGTGACAGGACCTCGGCCTCGTACTTCTCGATCTCGGGAATGAAACCGTCGCCCACCGGAACGCCGTTCCTCAGGCAGAACACATCCCAAACCGCATTCCAAGGCATCACCTTCATCTCCTCCATAATCGCGAGCACCTGGAAAGTGCAGCCTGCAAGCTCGTACTTGCTAATCAGCTCACGAGGCTCGAGAAGGGCGCGAAGCATGCACTTCTGGGCGGCGCGGGTGCCGATAACATATGCGCCAATCCTGTTTATGGAGCCGTCGAAATAATCCAGACCGTAATGCACCCTCTCAAGGGCGCCGGCGCGGACGATCTCCTGGAAGAGATCGAGCGTCGGATCGTCCATGATGGTCACGTGGTCGGAATCCCAGCGTATGGGACGGCTGACGTGGAGCATAAGCTCGGGGACGAAATTCAGCAGGGCGGAAACCTTGTCTGCAGGGCTCTCGGTGGGATGATAGTGGCCTGTGTCGATGGTAGGGATCTTGCCGTTGGCGGCGGCGTAGGCGGTATAGAAGTCGTGCGAACCGACGGTGAAGCTCTCTAGACCGATGCCGAAGAGCTTGCCCTCGATGCAATCCTTCATGTTGTCGTACTTGGTCGCAAAAATCTCGTCGAGGCTCTGCTTCAGGAGGCTGCGATAAAGATAGTGGTTCACGGAAACGTCCTTGCAGCCGTCGTGAACCCAGACGTTCATGATACAGGGGTCGCCCTGGGCCTTACCCATCTCCTCGGAAATGGCGCGGCAACGCTTGGTGTGCTCAATCCAGAAATCGCGTATACCCTTGTCGGGATTCGCAAGAGAAAGGCTTCCGCTCTTGGGATGGGAGAAGGAAGTTGAATTGAAATCGAGCTTCGTATCATTCTCCTTGGCCCATGCGATCCAGCTCTCGAAATGCTTGGGCTCCACCTCGTCGCGGTCAACCTTCTTGCCCTGGAAATCACCGTAAATCTCGTGGAGATTGAGACGGTGGGTGCCGGGGATGAGGCTCTTGGCCTTCAGGATGTCGGCGCGGAGCTCCTCCATATTGCGGGCCTTGCCGGGATAGTTGCCGGTGCTCTGGATGCCGCCGGTCAGTTCGCCGGTGCTCTCGAAGCCGCTAACGTCGTCGGCCTGCCAGCAATGCATGGACACATGGAAATCCTGGAGTTGCTTCAGGACAGAGTCGGTATCTACTCCGTAGGATGCAAAACGCTCTTTTGCAATCTCATACGCAGCGAGTACCTGAGCGTCTTTTACAAGGCCTTTGGCCTTTTGAATCAGTTGTTCTTTCATAATAATTGTGTGGTTATTTAATTGTCTTTAACTTCCTTGGAAAGGTCCCAGGCACCGCCGGGGCCGAATACTGCTTCGACCAGCCGGTCGTAAATGCCCGCCCTGAGCGCGAGGTCGAGAAGGTTGATTCTCCACCTCATAAGCTGGGTCTTGGGCACCATGGCCTTGAGCTGGGAGCGCGTTACACCGATGTGCGAAGGGTCTGACGGCGCACCGACAATCTCGAACAGGCGCTTCATTTTGGAGAAAGGATAGACCTGCGCGCGATAGGCATCGCGCAGCTCGGCCCAATGAGCCTTATAATACTCAAGCTCGCGCCTGACATCCTCGGGGCCCTGATATTTCTTTGTAATAACGTCATATCCGAGTTTGGGATCGACAAAGTCCTCGAATAGAGCGAGCGCTCTCTTTTGCTCCTGCTCGAGTGTGGGCCAGGCCTTCACAAGGGCATCCACATCAAGGGTGCTGAGATCCAGCTTGCAGAATTCGTCGAAAAACGCGCACATAGTGAGCGTACCTATCGCCACCTGGAAGCCATGGCTTTGCAGCTTGCCGCGATAGGTGTGGTGCGTCATGTCGAGATAGTGGCTGAACAGATGGTCCGTGCAGGACGCAGGGCGCGAGGAGCGCGCAGCCTGCATTGCAAAACCGCTGAGCGTCAGCCCTTCGAAAAGCGAAGCTATGGCAGAAGGCTCGCCTGCAGAGACGCCCTCGGGATCTGCGAGCAAGTCGCTCAGGACATCCTGCAGCACATGCCAAGCTTCGGGGATGATGGGCTCTGTGCCAAAAGCATCTGCAATCATCCACTCCCCTCCTGCGGGAATCTTGGCAGCAAGGTCGGCATAACCGGCGGCAGTCATTTCCTTGGGAGCCGCAGCGATTACGCTGACGTCCGCCACTATGGCGACGGGTGCCGGGCAGTCGAAAGTCTGTTTAACCCCTTCGTAGGCGATGGAAGCGCCAAATGATGAATAACCGTCCACTGATGCGGCCGTGGGGACGCATACGTAAGACTGCCCGAGATGCGAGGATGAGAGTTTGCAAAGGTCGTTGATAACGCCCGAGCCAAGCGCCACTGCGACAGTCCCTGAGGCCTTCAGCGCCTCTTCAACCATCATCACATACTTCCACTCGGCGTGGAACTCCCTATCGGGAATAATGAAAACACCTGTCTCAAAACCGGCTTCAAGCAGCAGCTGATAAACCTTCTGACCTGCAACTCTCCAAGTGTTGATATCGGCGACCACGAGCGGCATCCTGCCCGGGAAAAGGGAAGCGAAAACCTCCGGCACCTTTGAGACAAAGCCCTCGCCCATCTCGAACACGCGGGTGTCCGAAGCGACCGACAGGGCCTTGGCTATCCTTTCTTTTGAATTCATTTGCGTTTGCTGGCTATTTTATTGATAATCAGAGCGATTGCGCCGTCACCGGTCACGTTGCCGGCCGTGCCGAAGCTGTCCATCGCAATGTAGAGCGCAATCATCAGGCCCTGCATGTTGGCGTCAAAACCAAGCATCGAGCCAAGGAGAGCAAGCGAAGCCATAATGGCGCCTCCAGGCACACCGGGAGCAGCGACCATGGTGATTGCGAGCATCATCACGAAACCCATATAAAGCGCAGGGTCGCAAGGCATGCCGAGCCCGAGCGAAATGGCATAGGCACAGGCAGTTATCTTCAGTATGCTGCAAGGCATGTGGATGGTGGCGCAAAGGGGCACCGTGAAATCCGCCACCTCCTGGCTGACGCCGTTCTTCTTGGCGCAGGCGAGCGTGACGGGAATAGTGGCGGCAGAAGACTGCGTGCCGAGAGCCGTGGCGTATGCGGGCAGCATGGTAAGCAGAGCCCTGAAAGGATTCTTCTTTGAGACAAGAGCCGCCAGAAGGAACTGCAGCACCAGGACCGTCACGTGCATAATGACTATTACAATAATAATCTTAACGAAAGTGCCGAGCACGGGGCCCACCTTCCCTTCAGCGCCCAGCTGAAGGAAAATGCCGAAAATATAGAGCGGCAGCAGCGGAATGATTGCCTTGGAAATGACGCTCTCTACTACGTCGCGCATGTCATGCATCACATCGCTCAGGCGCCCCGTCTTGCCCGAATTCATCGCAAGGCCCAGCATGAAAGCCATTACCAGCGCCGTGGTGACGCTGATAAAGGGCGGCATCTCAATGGTAAAATAGGGCTTGAGCGAGGACGACATATCCATCTGCGAAAGCGAATTCACCGAATCGCCAAGAAGCGAGGGATATGTGGCGCGGCAGGTGAAATACGAGAAGAAGCCGGCAAGAATCGTGGACAGATAGGCAACGCCTATGGTAATGATCAGCAGCCTGCCGGCGCCCTTGCCGAGGTCTGCGATTGAAGGCGCAATAAGGCCTATGATGAGCAGGGGGATGAAGAGCGCGAGGAAATTGCCGAAAATGGAGTTGAAGGTAATGAACAGCCTCGAAGCCCAGGCGGGGAAAAAGAGCGAGCACAGTATGCCCAGCGCTATAGCTATGAGGATTTTGGGCAGAAGGCCTAATGGTTTGACTTTCATGGTGGTTCGCTATTTGAGAAGGTTGCCCAGGATGCTGCGGGTAATCTGGCGGGTGGCTGTCGTGGTGGCGGATTTTACCGCCCTGTTGACCGCCGCCTTGCCGCGTTCGCCGGCGCTCTTTTTACTCTTTGTGCCCGTAACGCTGTTTGCCAGTTCCTTTCCGAGACTTGCGGTTACGCTGGTCAGCACCGCTCCGGCGACGGCCTTCGCTATTGAGGCACCAGTGCCGGACTTGGCTTTCTTGGCAGAGGATTGCTTCGCTTTCGCTGCAGCCTCCCTTGCGGCCTCGGCTTCAGCAAGGGCCTTTTCGGCCTCTGCCTGGGCGGCTTCGGCTTCAGCGAGAAGATCTTCGAAGGCGCTCTGGCGGTCGAAGGGCTTGTCATATTTGCCGAAAATGCGCGACTGCCTCAGGCACTGCTCCCTTTGGGCCTCGCTTATGGCGCCTATCCGGCTAAGGGGGAAGAGTATGCGGGCTCTCTGCACCATGCCGGGCGCTCCCTTTTCGTCGAGGAAGGAGACCAGGGCCTCGCCAGTTGCGAGCTCGAGGATGGCGTCCTCGGTCTTGAAAGCAGGGTTGGGGCGGAAGGTCTGGGCTGCGCTGCGCACGGCCTTCTGGTCTTTGGGAGTGTAGGCGCGCAGGGCGTGCTGCACCCTGTTGCCCAGCTGGCCGAGTATGGAATCGGGGATGTCGGAAGGATTCTGCGTTACGAAATATACGCCAACTCCCTTGCTTCGGATCAGGCGCACGACCTGCTCAATCTTGTCCACGAGGGCCTTGGGGGTGTCGTCAAAGAGGGTGTGGGCCTCGTCAAAGAAGAAAACGAGCTTCGGAAGCTCAAGGTCGCCCACCTCAGGCAGGGCTGCGTATATGTCGGAAAGCAGCCAGAGGAGGAAGGTGCTGTAGAGCTTGGGATTCATCATCAGCTTGTCGGCCGCGAGGACGCTCATCACTCCCCTGCCTCTCTCCTGCTGCAGGAGGTCGTATATGTCGAACGAAGGCTCGCCGAAGAATTTGTCGGCGCCCTGGCTGTCCAGCTGCAGGAGGGCCCTCTGTATGGCTCCTACGCTGGCGGCAGAGACATTGCCATAGGTGGCAGTATACTCGGAAGCGTGCTCGGCCACGTATGAAAGCATGGCGCGAAGGTCCTTCATGTCGATCAGCAGCAGGCCGCGGTCGTCGGCCACCCTGAAGACTATGTTGAGCACTCCGGACTGGGTCTCATTGAGGCCGAGAAGGCGGGCAAGGAGCTGGGGGCCCATGTTGGACACGGTGCTGCGCATCGGGTAGCCCTGCTCGCCGAAGACGTCGTAGAAGCGCGTGGGACAGCCTTCATAGGCGGGATTCTCTATCCCGAACTCGGCGCAGCGCTTCTCTATGAAGCCGCTGGTGCAGCCGGCCTGGCTGATGCCGCTCAGGTCGCCCTTCATGTCGGCCATGAAGCAGGGAACACCTGCCTGGGAGAAGGTCTCGGCCAGGACCTGGAGGGTCACGGTCTTGCCCGTGCCTGTCGCGCCGGCTATAAGTCCGTGCCTGTTTGCCATTTTGCCGCAGATGCTTATGGGGCCCTCAGGGCAGTGGGCCACGTACAATCCTTTGTCCGGTGTATACATATCGAATAATTTCTGTGTTTCGAGTTTGCAATATAGCAAAAATTTGTAGTTTTTTTGCTTACTTTGCGTTAAAATGTCACGTGCAATGATACCGGAAGTTAAATTGCCCCTTCTTCCTTCGTGGAAGTCCAGCTCCGAAACCATCGAAGATTCAGGCGAGCTCCTCGCCCATGTCCAATACTTCCTTTCCGACGACGAGTCCGGGACCGACAAGGCCCTTGTGGACATATACGCCGGCCCCATGCCTCCAGGCTCCGACCCCGAGCAGGAGGCCCTCAATTCCTACTTCGATATAGTGGGAGTGGACGACCCCGAGGATGAGGAAGACCCCCTGACCATCTGGCCTTTCCAGGGCAAGGACGCCTTCGGATACGAAGCCATATGCGACGACGACTCCATTATGAGGGTCATGTGCATAGAGTACCTTCCCGGAGTGCTGGTAATCATGGACATAGTCGCCCGCGACGAGGATCTCTTCGCAGAGACTGTCGCATATGTGGAAAAGAACCTTTCCGTCAAATAATACCCCGAGCATGAGTTCACGCATAGCCAAAACCCTGGCGGCATGTGCGCTTGCGCTGCTGCCCCTCATTTCTGTTTCAGCCGCCCCGAAGGACACCCTTTGCGTCAGTTCTTTCCGTCACGCAGGCCCCTTCACAGTCCAGTCCCCCGCCACGATTGACAGCGTCAACGTAGACGGCAAGGCTTTCAAGATTGAAGACGCGGCATTCGTGCCCGTCTCCCCCTCGGCAGTTGGCATACTCTCCAAGAGCTGCTCGTCAGTCGAGGGCCTTCCCGTGGAAGCAGGTCTGCACATGGCAGGCTTCAGCCTTGAGACAAGGGGTTTCACCAAGGCGGAAATCCTGCTTGAAGGCCTTAAGGACAGTAAGTTATATCTCGATGGCAGCCCTTTGCAGGGTAAGAGCCTCAAGCTCGAGCCCGGCACACACGAGCTTGCGCTCAGATATTATATTGCTGCAGACGACACGCTTTCCAAAGCTCCTGCCGTTAAGGTGGTAGGTGGCCAGGGCCTGAGCCTCAGGACCGACGGTCTGCGCATACTGTCCCTGGACGTCAACACCCGGGGCGTGAGCTGTGCAGGAGCGGGCATTTCACCCCTCGGCACATATTACACTATAGGTAGCGTCGTCATAGGTAAGGATGGCAAGCGCAGCTATGATTACGCCCTCTACCGCAGCTCGGACGACGCTCTTCTGAGCCGCTCATCTGTTCCCTACAGTTGGGTTCCCAAGGTCCCCGCTGCCAAGAAACAGGGCAAAAAGGCCTCCAAGAGCGTTTCTCAGGAGGATGAATACTATTATACGGTTCCGGGGCTCGATGGCCGCAGCATCGTCGCCGTCAACCCCGCTACCATGAGCCAAAGAACCCTCGCCTCCGGAATCCCCGACGGATACTACAGGATAGTGCCCGGTGGCAGGAAACTCATCTACGTCCTTGAGCAGAAAGGCCCCAAGGAAGGCGCAGTCCACGAAATCCTAACCCCCGACGACCGCCAGGAAGGATGGAGGAACCGCTCGCGCCTCGCCCTCTACGACATTGAATCCCGCGTCATGGAGCCCCTCACCTGGGGATGGCACGACGTAACCCTGCAGGACGTATCCGCCGACGGCAGCAAGATACTTTATTCTCATCCCGAGGAAAGGCTCACCGCCCGCCCCACGACGCTCTACTCCCTTTTTGTTATGGACTTGGAGTCGCGTCAGAGCAGTTGCCTCATCTCCAAAGACGGATTCTTCGGCTCTGCTTCCTTCTCTCCCGACGGCTCCGAGGCACTTATAGAGGGCACTCCCGAAGCCCTTGGCGGCATAGGAAAAGACGTCCCCGAGGGAGTTATTCCCAACATTTACGACCGCCAGCTCTTTGTCGTCAATGTCGCAAGCGCCGAGGCGCGTCCCATTACCAAGGACTTCGACCCTTCCGTCATTCGCGCCCAGTGGGCCGCCGACGGATTTGTCTATCTGATAGCCGACGAAAAGGATTGCAAGAACCTTTTCCGCATAGACCCCAAAACTTCCAAGTGGGAAAGGCTTCCCAATAAAGAGGAATACCTCTCGTTCTTGAAAGTTGCAGCAGACGGCAAAATGGTCTACTACGGCCAGAGCCTTTGCAACGGCGACCGCGTCTATATGCTCGACACCCGCAGCCTCAGCCAGAAATGCCTTCGCGATATAAGCGCTTCCCGTCTCGAGGGAGTAGATATTGGCGAAGGACTCGCTTTCGAATTCACGAGCTCGAGGGGCGACCTTATAAACGGCTTCTATGTCCTGCCTCCCGGCTTCGACCCTTCAAAGAAATATCCCCTCCTTGTCCATTATTACGGAGGCTGCAATCCCAGTTCCCGCTACTGCATAGGCTCATACTCTCCCCAGCTCTACGCAGCCCAGGACTATGTCTTCTACGTTGTCAATCCCAGCGGCGCTTCAGGCTTCGGGCAGGAGTTCTCCTCCAGGCACGTCAACACCGCAGGTGAAGGCGTTGCCGAGGATATACTCGAAGGCGTTGAGAAATTCTGCGAGGCCCATCCTTTCGTGGACAGGGAGCATATTGGCTGTTTCAGCGCGTCGTACGGCGGCTTTATGACCCAGCTCCTGCTCTCAAAGAGCGATATGTTCGCCGCAGGCATTTCCCACGCCGGCATATCGGACCACACGAGCTACTGGGGCGAAGGCTACTGGGGTTATTCCTACAGCCAGGTTTGCATGGCCGAATCTTATCCATGGACGCGCAAGGACCTTTACGTGGACCGCAGCCCGCTCTACAATGCCGACAAAATCCACACGCCCCTGCTCTTCCTGCACGGCAGTGCCGACACCAACGTCCCCATAGGCGAGAGCATACAGATGTTCACGGCCCTCAAACTCCTCGGTCAGGACACTGCATTCGTAGTAGTGGACGGCGAGAACCACGGCATTCGCGACTACGACAAACGCCGCCAGTGGCTGAGAACCATCTCCGCCTGGTTTGCAAAATATCTCAAAGAAGACCCTTCATGGTGGGACGAGCTTTATCCCGAAAAGAACCTGTAATATTATGGCCGACCCCCGCCGCATCTACGAAGGCTCCACCTACTACGACATCACCCGGAACGGCCACTACCTCTGGTGGAGCGCCGCCTTCGAAATCAGCTACCGCTTCTAATGGCCTGTAATATGAGATTTGCCGCGAAAGTACTCTTTTATGCCGCCACCCTGACGGTCTTATTTTCATGTAGTTGCGACAGGGACTGCGTTGCTCCTGAAGGCTCTGCTCCTGCGCTCGCTTCTTTTAGCGACGGTTCACTGACTGTAGTTTTTGAGGGGCCGAATGGGCTTGGCGTTGCCTTATCTCAGGACCGCGGCTGCAGTTGGAAGCGCTCGCGCCCCGCTGATTTCAAAGGCCTTGGCTGCCCTGCGATCATTCAGGACGCGGACACGCTCTTTCTTGTTGCCGTGCGCTCCGGCGAGAGCTGCCCTTCCGAGCGCGATCCCTTTGGGGCGGATGAGGCTGAGCTGCTCGCTTTCCGCTCTGTCGATAAAGGGCGCTCCTGGACTTCAGAAGGCAGTTTGGATATTGATCTTTCCCTTTTCCCCGACAACGCATCGTGGCGTCTGGTCTGCACTCCGGGAAGGGGCATTGTCACTTCGGACCTCACTTGGGCGCTGAGTGTATGGCGCCGCGATTATTCGCTAGATCCCAACGCCCCTTCCACCTACTCCAATGGCGTTCAGACCGCCTCCCCCGCTTTCGCATCAGGCGTTATGACAAGCGCTGACCGCGGCCGTACCTGGCGCCTCGAGGGCTTTGCCAAGGAAGGCGCCACGCAGGCCGCGCTGTGCGAGCCTGCGCCCGGCACGCTTATGCTCTCCCTCAGGGACAACGCCCGCACCGGGCGCGCGATCTACACCAGCGCCGATCTTGGGCGCAACTGGGAGCGTTACGAGGCCGACGGTATGCTCAGCGACCCCGTTGGTCCTGCATCCATCCTTACCCTTGCTACAGAGCAGAATTGCTTCGGCCACCCTGTCGTGCTCTTTTGCAACTGCGATTCCGAGCTCAGTCTTGACAATCTGAAGCTCAAGATGAGCGCTGACGGCGGTTTCGCATATCCTTTCGAGCGCAAGCTCAATCAGGGAGATTCTCCGTCGCCCATTTCGCAGAGGCTCTCCGAAAAGAGCGCTTATTCATCAATCACCTCTCTTGGCTCAGATTCAGTTGCCGTGGTTTACAGTACTCCTGACGGCAAACTGCTTTTCGAGGCCGTTGGGCTTAAGGATCTCTGTCCCGGCCCCGTTCTGCGCCATGTCCCCGTCCCCGTGGTCACGGACAGGGACGTTCGCATTGCAGAGCTTTGCGCCGCTCCCTGGCAAAGCGTTCCTGAGCTGTCAGTCAGCGTTTCAGGCTTGCCGGAAGGCGCTTTTGATAGTTGGAAAATAGAAAACGGCAGGCTCAAAATTCGCCTCGACGGCGAAAAGATACCCGAGGCTTGCCCTGCGTTCGAAGTGACGGTTAGCGGCGAAGGCCTGACCATTGAGGGCTGCCCCCGCCACCGCGTGGCGCGCAAAATCCGCGACAAAGGCGATTACGGCGCGGCACTTTACCGCATCCCCGGCCTTGTCAGGACGCGCAGCGGCGTCCTTGTAGCCAGCTATGACGCGCGCTGGAAAGACGGCCGCGACCTTCCCAACGACATTGACATTGGCGTGAGCCGTTCGCTCGACAACGGACGCACCTGGAGCCCCATGCAGATAGTTATGGACATGGGACGCTGGGGCGGCCTTCCCGAGGCCCTGAACGGCATCAGCGACTCCTGCCTTATGCTCGACGAGCAGACCGGCGACATCCTGCTGTTCGGCTTCTGGTGCCACGGGGGCGATGTCAACGTGCGCACTAAGTACAGCGCCCAAGACGGGTTCGAACCCTCGCGCACGGGGCAGATGATGATGTCCCGCTCAAGCGATGAAGGCCTGACCTGGTCCGAACCTGTCAACATCACGCGCCAGATAAAGGACTCCCTTTGGGTGGAAGCGCTCGAAGGTCCCGGCACCGGCATCACCATGGCCGACGGCACCCTCGTCGTCCCCCTGCAGTTCTACGATGCCTCCCGCATCCCTTCCGCGACCATTATATATTCTCGCGACCGCGGGGAGAGCTGGCAGCGAGGCCATGGTAACATCAAACAGTACGTCAACGAGGCGCAGGTGGTCGAAATCGAGCCCGGCGTCATCATGATTAACGCCCGCGACCGCAGTATTTCCGGCCGCAGGGCGGTCTATGTGACTCGCGATATGGGCGAAAGTTGGGAAAAGCACCCCGGCGACAGCACCCTGCTCGAATGCTTCTGCCAGGCATCGCTCATGAAGGTCGAGGCAGCTGACAACGTCCTCGGCCGCGACATCCTTCTCTTTTGCAACTGCGCCCACAATCCCCGCCAGCGCCGCTTCATGACCGTGCGCATGAGCTACGATGGCGGCCTTAGCTGGCCCTGCGCCATGATGCTCGATTACTACCACGGCATGGGCTACTCGTGCATGACCATGATAGACAAGGAAACCCTCGGCATCGTTTACGAAAGCAGCGAGGGCAGCGAAATATTCCAATCCATTCCCATTACTGAGCTCGCACAAACGAATTGCACTATATGAGAAACGTTTACAAACTCTTATTTGCAGCAGCGCTACTGCTGTCCCAGACCCTTTTTGCGCAGAAAGACGACACCATCCGCATCCTTGCAGTCGGCAATGGCCTCAGCGCCGAAGCGGTGACGCGCGACCTCCCCGGTTACTTCGAAGCCGCGGGTCAGAAGGTCGTCCTGGCATACGCCGTCCGCCTCTCCAGCGACTACGCAAAGCAGGCTGAACTTGCGCGCTCAGGCGCTGAAGGATTTAGTTACTCAAAGCTTTCTGGCAACGGTACTTGGACAGAGGAACGTAAAGTATCGCTTGCAGCTGCTCTCGCCGACGAAAAGTGGGACATAGTCTCCCTCCAGACGCAAAGCGCGCAGGCCGCGAGGCGCGAAAGCATTGATCCTGGTCTCGGGCAGCTTCTGAAGTTCGTTCGCAAGCGCACGCCTAAATCCGTTCGTATAATGTACTTTCAGACCTGGCCCTATGCCAACCAGTCCACAAAGCACTGGATGGCCTTTGGCCACAATAATGTCAATATGTACCCGCAGATTGCCGCGACGAGCAAGGAATTCTGCGAAAAATACTCGCTGGAAGTAATTCCCGTGGGCACGGCAATCAGGAGCCTGCGCACTTCGTTCAGTATGCAGGGCGACATCACCTACGGCGACCATCTCAACAAGACCATGGGCGCCTACCTCTGCGCCGCCACCTTCTTTGAAGCGGTGACCGGCCTCGATGCTCGCGATTATACGGACGCTTACGCTCCCTATACCCTGGAGAACCACGTTCGCCGCGAGATGGCCGCAAAATGCGCCCACTACGCTTGCCTCAAGCCTTTCGAGTTCACGAACATGAGTTCTGGCACAGGCACATACGGCAGCGTTGAGGCAGGTCTTCCCAATTACGACGAAACCCTTGTCCCTCAGTACACCCTGCCCGATCCGTTGGTAATGAACGACGGCAGTCCCGTTAAGGGAATAGAGCAATGGGAAGGCGAGCGTAGGGAGGAACTGCTCGAGCTGTTCCGCAGCGAAGTGTATGGCCACAGCCCCGCTCGCCGCGAAGGCCAGCATTATAAGATAGTGAAGGAAGACCCCAACGCCTTCGGCGGCATGGCAACACGCCGCGAAGTGCTCATTTATTTCGATTCTTCCGAAGATAGGTACATACGCCTTATGACCTATGTGCCTAACGGCCTTGAAGGTCCTGCGCCGGCATTTTTGCTTCTAAATACTTCGGGCAACGCCTCGGTTAACGAGGACACCAACATTTCCTATCCCGATGAGCACCAGCTCATCCAGTACGAAATCCACGGTTTCCCCTACTACGGCCAGTACCGCCATTTCTATCCCCTCGAGCTCATTCTTTCACGCGGTTACGCATTCCTTACCTTCTTCAAGTCAGATTGCGACCCCGACTTCGATGACGGCTTCCAGAACGGAATTCATCCCTATATCTATAAGGAAGGCCAGACTTTCCCCGAACCTGACCAGTGGGGCAGCATTTCCGCCTGGGCATGGGGCATGAGCCGCGTTATGGATTATCTCGAGGAAGGTCAGACTGAGGTCAATGCGGCCAAGGTTTCGACAATAGGTCATTCTCGCGCCGGTAAAACCGCTCTTTGGGCCGCCGCCCAGGATACGCGCTTCGCCATGGCCATTTCGAATTGCTCAGGTTGCAGCGGCGCTGCCATCGCCCGCCGTCGTTACGGCCAGACCGTCCGCCAGATCAATACCACTTTTCCCCAGTGGTTCTGCCGCAATTATATCAAGTATATGGACAATGAGGACGCCCTGCCCGTGGATCAGCATGAGCTCGTAGCCCTGATTGCTCCCAGGCCCGTTTATGTGGGTTCTGCCGCCGGTGACCGCTGGGCGGATCCCAAGGGCGAGTTCCTTTCCCTTGTGCATGCGCAGAGCGTTTATGCGATGTACGGTTATTCGGGCCTTCCTTCGGATGAGTGGCCTGACGTGAGGCATCCCATGATAGGTGACCATATGGGTTATCACATCCGTCTTGGCCGCCACAGCCTTACCGGCTACGACTGGGACCGCTACCTCGACTTCGCCGACATCTACCTTAAATAGTAACGCTACGGCTGGCAGCTCTTTGAGTGCGCGGGCGTTGTGGAGGCTGGAGGGAATTGGTTTTTTGAGCAACCGCACAAAAAATAATTCCCTTCAGCCGCGTGGGCATTAGGATTATCTTTGCGTGCGCGGGCGTTGTGGAGGCTGGTGGAAATTGGTTTTTTGAGCAACTGCACAAAAAATAGTTTCCTCCAGCCGCGCTGGCAGCGGACTACGGCTGAGTTTTCGTATTTCGGGGATTATTGCTATATTTGTGGGATTACACACGCGCGCGTGGGCGCCAGGCGTATGCGAGCGCGTAATGAGCAATAAACCGATGAAGAAAACGCTTGAGCTAATACTCATAATCTTGACCTGCGTCCTGGGCGCGGGAAAAGAGGCTTTTGCCGAAAGCGTGGCGGACCGATGCGCGAAGGATTCCCTGAAATTCCGTGGTCAGCAGCGCGAATACTGGATTAAAGTCCCCGAGAACATCTCCCCCGAGGCCCCGCTGCTTCTATGCCTTCACGGCTACGGCGGCAGGGCCCACACCTATCGCACCGGGCTCGTCGATCTTGCCGAAGAAAAGGGATTTGCCATCTGCTACCCTCAGGGCCTGCAGGACGGCCGTGGGAAGCCTTGCTGGAAGGTGGGCTACCCCTTTCAGGAAGACATGAAAGTGGACGACGTCGCTTTCCTTAAAGCCCTGGTAAAGGACATTCAGGTCAAATACGGCATCAATCCCCGTAACGCTTTCCTAAGCGGCATGTCCAACGGAGGCGAAATGTGCTACCTTGTGGCCCGCACAGAGCCGGACCTTTTCGCAGGCATAATCTCCATTGCAGGCCTTACTCTCGAATGCATGCCCGAGGCCCGCAGAAACGCTTCTTCCGTTCCTTTCATGGAAGTCCACGGCACGGCCGACAAGACTTCCTACTGGACAGGCGATCACGAGAATAAATACGGCTGGGGAGCCTACATGGGCGTCCCCGCCGCCATCAGCTATGTCGTAGCCCAGGACGGATGCTGCGCCTACAGTTGCGAGGACATTACAGTGGAAGGTCACAAAACCGTTATTCTTCACAAATACCTCAATGGCAAGAAAGCCCGCAAGGGCACCGGGCACGAGGCCGAAGTCTGGCTCTACGAAGTCCGGGGCGGCGGCCACAACTGGGCCGACAAGGAAATAGACGTCTTCCACGAAATGTGGTTCTTCATGGACCGCTTCATGTACAGATAAATCAAACACAAACTCAATACAATGTCAGTCAAATCAAATCTCCAGAAAGCAAGGGCTGCCTATCAGCCCAAGCTCCCCCAGGCCCTCAAAGGCCCCGTCGCAGTTAAGGAAGGCGCCCCCACCGAGTCAGTGGGCGACCGGAAGGAAATCAAGGCCATGTTCCCCAACACCTACGGCCTCCCCGTCGTCGAATTCGTCCCCGGGCAGAAAACCGCATTTGCCCCCTTCAACGTGGGTATAATTCTCTCCGGCGGCCAGGCCCCCGGCGGCCACAACGTCATTTCCGGCCTCTATGACGGCGTCAAGGCCCTCAACCCCGAGAACCGTCTCTACGGCTTCCTCATGGGCCCCGGCGGCCTCGTGGACCACAAATACATTGAATTCTCCGACGAGATTATCGATGAATACCGCAACACCGGCGGCTTCGACATCATAGGCTCCGGCCGCACCAAGCTCGAGGAAGTCGAGCAGTTCGAAAAGGGCGCCGAGATTCTCCGCACCCTGGGCATCAAGGCCCTCGTCATCATCGGCGGCGACGACTCCAACACCAACGCCTGCGTCCTTGCCGAGTACTATGCCGCCAAGGGTTACGGCATCCAGGTCATAGGCTGCCCCAAGACCATCGACGGCGACCTCAAGAACGACTGGATCGAGGCCTCCTTCGGCTTCGACACCGCCACCAAGACCTATTCCGAGCTCATAGGCAACATTGAGCGCGACTGCAACTCCGCCCGCAAATACTGGCACTTCATCAAGCTCATGGGCCGCAGCGCCAGCCACATCGCCCTCGAGTGCGCCCTCCAGACCCAGCCCAACGTATGCCTCATCAGCGAGGAAGTCGCCGAGAAGCAGCAGAGCCTCGACGAAATCGTCTCCTACATTGCTGGCATAGTCGCCGCCCGCGGCGGGAAAGGCATGAACTTCGGCACAGTCCTCATCCCCGAGGGTCTCATCGAGTTCATCCCCGCCATCAAGAAGCTCATCGCCGAGCTCAACGACGTCCTGGCCACCCCTGAGGCCGCAGCAGTCCCCCGCGAGGAGCAGATTGAGTACGTTAAGGCCCACCTGAGCAAGGACAATCTTGCAGTTTTCAACAGCCTGCCCGCCGATGTCGCCAGCCAGCTCGCCCTGGACCGCGACCCTCACGGCAACGTCCAGGTGTCCCTTATCGAGACCGAGAAGCTCCTCTCCAAGATGGTTGCTTCCAAGCTCGCCAAAATGAAGGCTGAAGGCACATACAAGGGCAAATTCTCCGCCCAGCACCACTTCTTCGGCTACGAAGGCCGCTGCGCAGCTCCCTCCAATTTCGACGCCGACTACTGCTACTCCCTCGGCTACAACGCCTCCCGCCTCATCGCATCCGGCAAGACCGGCTACATGTCAGTCATCCGCAACACCACCGCTCCTGCAGCCGAATGGATTGCAGGCGGCGTGCCCATCACTATGATGATGAACCTCGAGCGCAGGAGCGGCAAGCTCAAGCCCGTCATCCGCAAGGCTCTCGTCGAGACCGACGGCGCCCCCTTCAAGTTCTTCGCCTCCAAGCGTGACGAGTGGGCAAGCGGCACCGAGTACGTCTATCCCGGCTCCATCCAGTACTGGGGACCTTCCGAGGTCTGCGACCAGACTACCAAGACCCTCCAGCTCGAGCACGCATAAACTTTTAAACTACGATGTTGGAAAGGGATAACGCAAAACAAAGGATAGCGCAGCTCAGCGCCCTTCTCGCCGAATACAACCGCCGCTACTACGTGGACAACGCCCCCGTGGTCAGCGACTTCGAATTCGACGCCCTGATGCACGAGCTCGAGGACCTGGAGAAGCGATTCCCCGAATTCGCTTCCCCCGACTCCCCCACCCGCCACGTGGGCAGCGACATCGATGCTCCCAAGGGCGAAAACGCCGAGTCGGGTGCGGGCCGCGAGTTTGTCAAGCGCTCCCACCGCTATCCCATGCTTTCCCTTTCCAACACCTACAGCATCGAAGAGATACGCGAATTCGCAGCAAGGGCCGACAAGATACTCCAGGGAGAATCTTTCAGCTATTGCTGCGAACTCAAATTCGACGGCACCGCAATAGCGCTGACCTACCGCGACGGCCGCCTTGTACAGGCTCTCACCAGGGGCGACGGCGCCGTGGGCGACGACGTGACGCGCAATGTCCTGCGCATAGCCAATGTCCCTCAAAAGCTCAGCGGCAGCGGCTATCCCGCCGAATTCGAGATACGCGGCGAAATCTTGATGCCCTACGAGGCCTTCGACGCCCTCAACCGAGAGCGCGAGCTGGACGAGGACCCTCCTTTCGCCAACCCGAGGAACGCCGCCTCCGGCTCGCTCAAGCTCCTTGACAGCGATGAAGTGGCAAAGAGGGGCCTTATTTGCACCCTATACCACATTCCCAGCGACACCGACGCCTTCGCCACCCACGACGAGGCGCTTAGGGCCGCGGCGTCATGGGGCCTTCCCGTTTCCCCGGAGCGGCGCCTTTGCAAGGACATCGCCGACATCGAGCAGTACATCGCCCATTGGGACAAGGAGCGCTCGTCGCTTCCCTTCCCCACTGACGGCATAGTTATCAAGATCAACGAATTCGCCGCCCAGAGGGAGCTTGGCTACACGGCCAAGTCCCCCCGCTGGGCTGTCGCATTCAAGTTCCAGGCAGAGCGTGCGCTCACCACTCTCGAATCCATCGATTACCAGGTGGGAAGGACAGGCGCCGTGACCCCGGTCGCTAATCTCACCCCCGTGCTTCTAGGCGGCACCATGGTTAAGCGTGCCACACTGAACAACGAGGACTGGATGCGCGAGCTCGACGTGCGCATAGGCGATAAAGTATATCTCGAGAAAGGCGGTGAAATCATTCCCAAGATAACGGGTGTGGACCTTGCCTCCCGCCCGGTGATTGCCGCCACCCCGTCATTCCCCCGCACCTGCCCCGACTGCGGCGCTCCCCTCGTGCGCCCCGAAGGCGAGGCTCGCTCGTTCTGTACCAACGCAGACGGCTGCCCCACACAGATTTGCGGCAAAATGGTGCATTTCCTGAGCCGCAAGGCCATGAACGTCCTTGCTGGCGACGCCACTATTGCCCGCCTCTACGAGCTTGGTCTTGCAGAGACTCCCGCTGACCTATATACCCTGCGCAAGGAGCAGCTTATGCTTCTAGACGGCTGGCAGGAGAAATCGGCCTCGCGCTTCCTCGAGTCGCTCGCAAAGTCGCGCACAGTTCCCTTCGAGAGGGTGCTTTTCGCCCTTGGCATACGCTATGTAGGCGAGACTACGGCCCGTCAGATTGCCCGCCATTTCGGCTCAATCGACGCCATAGCAGCCGCATCCGAGGAGGAACTGCTAGCGGTAAGCGATGTCGGCGAGGTTATTGCCCGCAGCGTTTACCAGTGGCTGAAAGACCCCCGCCACCTTCGCGAAATCGAGCGCCTGAGGGAAGCGGGACTTCAGATGAGCGTCTCCACGTCGGCGTCCAACGCCCCCACGAGCGAAGTCCTAAAAGGCAAAACAATAGTAATCAGCGGCAATTTCAGCATATCGCGCGAGGATATGAAGGCCCTTATCGAGCGCAACTGCGGCAAGAATTCATCCTCTGTTTCGTCAAAGACTTCGTTCCTCCTTGCAGGGACTAAGCCCGGCCCTGAGAAGATTCGCAAGTGCGAAGAGCTTGGCATTGAGATAATGGACGAGGCCGCATTCCGTTCCCTGCTAGGTCCTGACGCTCAGAGCGTGGTCAGCGAAGCGCCCTCCGCCTCAGCTCCAAGCTGGGATCCCGAACCTACACTATTTTAAAAGCATGAACACCAAGAGGATACGCGACAATTCCAGGGAGCTTTTCTCCGACAGGCTGTGGACCCTTGACCTTAACGGTTTTTCGACCGCCAAGCGCTATCTCTACAGGCTTGTCAAACTCATACGCATAGTCCTTTCCGACTTTGCGAAAAAGCGCATGGGCTTCCAGTGCGTGGCGCTCGCCTACTTCGGCGCCATGTCGGTCGTTCCTCTTCTTGCCATCATTTTCGCCGTCACGGGCGACCTTGGCATCTCCGACAAGATTTCGGTCCTTCTCTACACCATTATTCCCTCAAATCCCGAGTTAATCGCCACGCTTCTGGAAAAGGCCGGCAATATCATCGACACGGCCAAATCCGGCCCCGTTGGAGTGGTTTCGGCCCTGATGCTCGTTTGGACTGTACTCTGGATGATGTACCAGGTGGAAAGGGTGTTCAACAACGTCTGGGGCATACAGAAGGTCCCGAGGAAGCTCTACAAGCGTTTTTCCTTCTACATACTCATGACGCTTCTGCTGCCCTTCGTGCTCGTGATTTTCGGTTTTGCAATAGTTTCTTATTCCAATTTTTTCAGCCTGCTCGGCCTTGACAAGATGCGCGACATAGGTGCAATCACCAAGCTGTCAGGCTGGCTGGCACTGTACGCCGTCACCGTCCTGACCTTGTCGGCGATGTACAAGTTTATCCCTGCGACACGCGTCCGTTATTCAAGCGCCCTGGTTTCGGCGCTCGTTTCCGGAGCGTTTTTCGTCGTATTCCAATACCTCTATCTCCAGACCCAGATGTTCGTGACCCGTCTTAGCGGCGTGTACGGCACCATAGCTGCCGTGCCTCTCTTCCTCATCTGGCTCAACTACAGCTGGCAGATAGTCATCTACGGAGCCCAGCTGAGCTTCGGCATCGAGAACATAGACACCTACGGCATCCCTCAGGATCCGAGCTTCAGGGAAGCATTCATTGACCAGGCCCACCGCGGGAAAAATATGGAGGAAAGCAAGTGAGTTTTTCTGAGTTTACAAAAAAGGACTGGGACCTCATAAAGAAGGAGTACGCCCCTCTCGAGCAGCTCGCCCGTGAGCGCTGCAAGAGCGAGGATGAGCTGCAGACCGTGCAGCGCGCCTTCGAGTTCGCCAACGAGGCCCACAAGAACGTACGCCGCCGCTCAGGCGAGCCCTACATGATCCATCCCATAGCCGTTGCGACTATAGTGGTAAAGGACATAGGCCTTGGCTACAAATCCATAAGCGCCGCCCTTCTTCACGACGTAGTGGAAGACACTTCCTACACGGTGGAAGACATCAAAGCTCTGTTCGGCGACAAAATTGCGAGCCTTGTGGACGGCCTTACGAAGATTAAGACCGTCCTCGACGAAAAGAGCACTCTCGCAGTTGAAACCAGCCAGGCGGAAAACTTCAAGAAGATACTCCTCACCCTCGGCGACGACGCCCGCGTCGTGCTAATCAAGCTTGCCGACCGCCTTCACAACTGCCGCACGATAGACTCCATGCCGGAGCACAAGCGGGATAAGATCCTTTCCGAGACCATGTTCATCTTCATCCCCCTTGCGTACCGCCTTGGCCTGTACGAAATCAAGGTGGAGATGGAGAACATATGGCTGCGCTACAAGGAACCCGCCGCCTACGAGGAAATCTCCCGCAGGGTCAATCTGGACAGGGCCCAGATGGAAGAGGAAATCAGCGAATTCATAGCTCCCATCAAGCGCGCCCTCGAAAGCACGGGCTTCAATTTCCAAATCAAGACCCGCGTCAAGACCCCCTACTCCATCTGGCACAAGATGAAGAGCAAGAATGTCAGTTTCGACCAGATATACGACCTCTTCGCCATACGCATCATTTTCGACCCTCCCAAGGACAGCCATGAGAACGAGCGCGACGAGTGTTATCACATATTCTCCATCGTAACAGGCATTTACCGCTACCAGGGCGAACGAATAAGGGACTGGGTGAAGCATCCCAAATCAAACGGCTACGAAGCTCTACACTGCACCTTGATGAGCAATTCCGGCCGCTGGGTGGAAGTCCAGATTCGCACCCGCCGCATGGACGACATCGCAGAGAAGGGCATCGCCGCCCACTGGGCATACAAAAACGAAGGCTACACGAGCGAGAAGGACAGCGAGATGGACAAGTGGCTCCTCAAGGTAAAGGACATCCTGAGCCAAAAGGATGACATCAGCGCCTCAGAGCTGCTCGACATGTTCCATGACGACCTCGTGGGCAGCGAAATAGTCGTTTTCACCCGCAAGGGCGAGCAAAAGACCGTCGCCAAGGGTTCCACTGCCCTGGATTTCGCCTACATGACCAACAGCGAGGAAGCCTCGAGAGCCGTTGCATCCAAGATCAACATGAAGCTCAGCTCCCTTAGCAAGGTCCTTCACCCCGGCGACCAGGTGGAAATAATCACCACAGACAGCGGAGTCCCCAAGCTTGAGTGGCTTTCGTTCCTTACCACCCGCCATGCCATCAACCATGTACTGGAGTATTTCCGCAAGGACTTCGACTCTCTTCGCGAAAAGGGTGCCGAGGTCTTTAAGCAGATGTGCGGCAGGGATATAAGCACCCTCACCCCTGTCGAAAAGCGCAACATTATTATATTCACCCAGCTCTCCGGCCCCGACGAGCTCTGTTTCCGTCTTGCCCTGGGCATGATCAGCGCTCCTGAGCTTCAGGCCGCTCTTAGCGGATGGGACAGCCGCACCCCTCCCGGCAAGGTGCTTGACCTTGGCTCGGCAGGCAAGTTTGTCACCGCCTCCTGCTGCAAGCCTATTCCCGGCGATGCCATACTCGGCTTCCTCGCCCCCGACGACGACATGGTCATCATCCATAAGAAGAGTTGCGAAGTCGCTCAGGGCATAGCAGCCAAATATGGCAAGAGGGTCGTGTCAGTGGATTGGTCGCAAATAACCCTCAGCAGCTCCTTCCCCGTCAAGATTTCCCTCAAGGGCATAGACAGGATGGGGCTCCTGAGCGATATCACCCACGTAATTTCCATGGTTATGGGAGTCAATATGAAGCAGCTGCGCCTTTCCACCAGCGAAGGCCTTTTCGAAGGCTACATTGAAATGTATGTCAGCGACGGCAAGGAGCTGGACAAGCTCCTTAGCAGGCTCGCTTCCATCGATGGTATAGAAGATGCATTAAGGACCGATATTTAGAAGCCCCTTACGACGATGAAAAAATTCCTCGACAAATTCTTCCCCCTCATACCCGTCATCGCCATCCTCGTGCCCGCGATGTTCTCGCACTCATGCGCCAACACCACCGAGGCTCCTTCAGGAGGCGTCAAGGACTCCATTCCGCCAATACTCGTGAAGGTGTCGCCGCCCAACTACAGCACCAACATCCCTCTAACCGGCCAGGAGTTCACATTCACCTTCAACGAATACGTCACCGTCAAGGACGCCAAAGGCATTTTCCTCTCCCCTCCCGGAACGCGCGCTCCCATGAACCGCCTCAAAGATAAGAGCGTCATTGTTTATTTCGAGCGCGACACCCTTCGCCCCAACACCACCTACACCATTGATTTCACCAACGCAATTGGCGACTATAATGAGGGCAACCCCTTCCCCGGCTACACCTATGTATTCTCCACAGGCGAGACCATAGATACGATGATGGTATGCGGCCTGGTCCAGGACTGCAACACTCTCGCCCCCGTCAAGGGCGCAAAGGTAATGCTCTATAAGAACCACGCAGATTCTGCCATCTTCCTGGAAAGACCAGATGCAGCCGCAATCACCGACGACTGGGGATTCTTCTCCATACGCAACATCGCAGACACGCTCTACCGCATGTATGCCATTAAGGACGAGGACAACAACAATATGTACAACAGCGCCACGGAGACCGTCGGTTTCATTGACAGCCTGATACGGCCCGTCACCGTCGTTGATGATTCCATGCCCGAACTCCAAAAGTACGACATGAAGGACACGCTTGCCTGCCAGGCGAGAAAGCCCCGGTACGAAATAAGCCTCTTCCAGGAAAAGAGTGCCCGCCAATCCATCAACAGCAAGGTTCGCCTTTCAGACAGGACCTGCTATATATCATTCACCGCCCCCGGAGCACATATAGACACTATGTGGATACGCGGCATCGCGGATGAGAACCTCATAACCCAGATCAACCGCCAGCGCGACTGTCTGGAAATATGGGTCAATGACCGCCGCATAATGCCCGACACATTCTACGCCTATGTGAACTACCTCAAAACCGACACCCTGGGCCTGCTCTCCCCTTATACAGAGGAAGTTAAGCTCGTCCATCCCGAGCCGAGGGCCAAGCGCCGCACAAAGCAGAAGGAAATCACCCACGCCGACACCATCTGCGCCATGGCTCTCACCGCCGAGGGCAACAGAGTCGAAAAGGACGGATTCAACCTTCTCTTCACCCAACCTATCATCAACTCCGGTTTCGACCGGATGATATGCCGCTCCGTCAACCCCCGCCAGCAGGAGGACACTCTTACGTTCACCGTCACTCAGGATTCCACCAACCTCCTTGCCTACAAGATTATGCCCGACGTGACCTTCACCACCGGCTACGATTATTTCCTCAAGATTCCCGAGCGCTGTTTCCGCAACATAGACGGCTTCTATAACGACAGCACCGAGGTCAAGGTCACCCTCCCCTCCGACGACAAGCTCTCGACGCTTACCCTGCATATGTCCTCGGTCCACGGCAAGTACATAGTTGACCTGATGGACGAAAACAAGACTTCCACTGTCAGGAACGAAGAGATTCGCTCTGACGGCGACATAGTATTCAAGTATCTTACCGCAGGAAAGTACCACATCCGCATCACCGAAGACAGGAACGAGAATTCTCTGGTCGATACCGGCGACCTGCTTTCCCACAAGCAGCCTGAGCGGGCGAAATTCTACAAGTCAGGGTCAGAAGACAATTCCGTTTTGGAAATCCTCGAAATGTCCGAGGTCGAGCAGGATATAGATCTTTCCATCCTTTTCAACTGATCTCCCTATGAAGAAGATATTGATTCCCATATCCTTGCTGCTTCTGCTCCTCGGTGCGCAGGACACGGGCGCAACGCAGAAAAAGCCCGCAAAGACCGCTTCCGAGGGTAAGGAAAAGGTCGTAAAGGAGAAAACGAAAAAGCTTAAGGCAGAGAGGGATACCATTCTTTATCCCGACTCCTATCTCGACACTGTGGACGTCAGTCGTAAGCTGCCCCTGAACGACTACACCATGATAGGCTTCGAATACGGAGTATCGCGCAGCAGCCAGATGTTCACTCCTGCTTTCCGCTCCAAGCCCGTATTCTTCCCCGATTATTTCGGCGTCACCTTCACCCGCTACGGCAAGCTGATTGGCAGTCCCTTCGTCGGCTTCCAGGCAGGCGCATTCTACGGCCACGAGGGCTATGAGTTCAAGATTAACGAAGAGACAGGCTCAGTTTTCCAGCTTGAAGGAGCCACCAAGGTCGTAATGAAATACGCCGAAGGCTTTGTCGCCGCCGTTGGTCACTACGACATGTCCCATTTCAAGATTCTGGCAAATATCGGCCCCTATGCGGGCTACAGGCTAAGCATACACCGCACCGGTCCCTTCCCTATCGCTGAGGAGCTCGTTGACGGATGGACATGGTACGACCGCCGTTTCGACTACGGCCTGCATGGCGGAGTCGGTTTTGCGATAGTTTTCGAACCCGTTGAATTCCAGGTCAACCTGCGCGTTAGATATTCCTGGTCCAGTCTCTGGGAGCCAAACTTCAACAGCGAGTACTATTATCGCTACGCCTATCCCTTTGACTTCATGCTTACAGGCGGCCTCCATTTCCATCTGACGCGCCGCTACGGCAAGACCCAGGCAGTCCTAAGGAAGGAGGCGCATGATATCATCTACAATACTCAAGACAATGAATAGCAGGGAAATACAAATAGGCAAGGTGCACATTGGCGGCGGCCTTCCCATAGCCGTGCAGACCATGTGCAACACGCATACTTCCGATGTCGAGGCCACACTCAAGCAGTGCCGTGAAGCGGCTGCAGCAGGTTGCGATATCATACGTATCACCGTCCCCTCAAGCTCAGACGTTGCTCATATAACTAAGATTCGTCAGACTCTTCGCGCCGAAGGAATTGAAATCCCAATTGTAGCCGACATACACTTTTCAAGCCAGACGGCGCTCGCCGTTGCGCCCCATGTCGACAAAGTGCGCATCAATCCCGGCAATTTCCATCGCGACCACGCTGTTGCCCGCGAGAAATTCGCCCGCCTTATCGAGGTGTGCAAACAAAACGGCACAGCCATACGCATAGGCCTCAATCACGGTTCCCTTGGCGAATACATCACCAATCTCTACGGCAATACTCCCGAGGCAATGGCCAGGGCTGCCATGGAATGGCTTGAGATGTGCCTCGACAACGACTTCTCCCAGGCAGTAGTGTCTCTTAAATCCAGCAACACCATCACCATGGTGGAAGCCTACAGGACTCTTGTGAGGATGATGGAAGAAGCTGGCTTGGACTATCCCCTGCACGTCGGCGTCACCGAGGCCGGCGGCGGCATACCCGCCCGCATGAAGTCCTGCGCCGCCATCTGGACGCTCCTTAGCGAAGGAATTGGCGACACGATACGCGTATCTCTTACCGAAGACCCTGTCAATGAGGTTGTTGTGGGCCGTTATCTCGAGGCCCGCCGCTCCGGACGCATAGTCTCTACCCTAAGGTCTGTAACAGTTGAGGCCGGCAAGGCCATAGCGCGCTATGAGTCCCCTTCCCTTGAAACCTTAGTTCTGGATTTCTCCTGCGACTTCGGCAAGGCCCTTCTCGACAAGCGCCTGTCCGACATAACTCTGGAAGGCAGCTATGTAGCTGATGACGGCTCTGTTGTCGATCTTGCAGCCACTTCCGAAGGAAAGGAGCTTGCAGACGAGCTATTGCAGGCTTGCCGCGTGCGTTTCTACGGCCCTGAATACATTGCCTGCCCCGGCTGCGGCCGCACCATGTACGACCTTCAGGGCGCACTCGCTAAGGTGAAGGAGCGCACCAAGGGCCTTTCAGGCACGGTAATAGCCGTTATGGGCTGCATCGTGAACGGCCCCGGCGAGATGGCTGACGCCGATTGGGGCTATGTTGGAGAGGGCAAGGGTATGGTTTCGCTCTACAAAGGGAAAGAGCGCATTCGCAGCCACGTCCCCGAGGCCGAAGCCCCCGACCTCCTTCTCTCCCTCATCCGCGACTCCCAGGAATAACTCTATAAGAGATTAAAGAGGGCGAGGAAGATCGAGCCGGCTGGGATGGCGAAAAGGACGCTGTCCAGGCGGTCCATCATGCCGCCGTGTCCGGGAATAATATTGCCGGAATCCTTTAGCGAATGGCTGCGTTTCCACATTGACTCATAGAGGTCGCCGGCCACACCGGCAACGCTCATAATCGCACCAAGGAGCAGCGCAAACACCAGCGGTATCTCAAGGTAGCCAAGAGCATTAAGCGCCCATGCGGTAGCTACTGCCATACCGACGCCGCCCCAGAAACCGACCCACGATTTCTTGGGCGAAATCTCGGGAGCGAGTTTCTTGCTACCAGGCTTCTGCCCTAAGAGCATACCAAAAGCGTAGGCGCCAATGTCCGACATCCAATCTATAACAAGGAAGCACAGAAACATTACGCCGTTAAAATCTCCGCCTTTGAGCACGAGTATGGAGGAAAGGCCCATAGGAAGGGCAAACCAGACAAGAGCGGTAAAGAGATGAGACGTATTTGCAAAATCAGCTCTGCATGTCTTTGAAAGCGAGGAAAACATCATCGCAAACAAGGGCAGCATAGTAAGCGATACCCAGCTATGAGCAATACCGAAGGACCTGATGCAAAAAACGGTCACGACAAAAGTAACTGCCGTTGCAAAGGCAAGGGCCCTCTGGAGCTTCATCTTGCCCTTACCAAGCGCCATGTTGTAATACTCCGACATCAGTGCCACTGTCATGAAAAGTATCAGGGCAAGGAAGAGGTAGCGGCTGAAAAGCACGCTGCAAATTACCAGGGCGCCATAAACGGCACCGGCGATAGTGCGGATCAAAAGATTGCTTCTTCCACTCATAGGGTTTGAGTATCTTCTGTTTCGGGATCGGTTTTGATTTCAGGTTCATCGCTCTCAGGAGCGGGAGTTTCGTCAACCTTGGGTGCGGAAGCGGAGCGAAGACGGTCTTCGCCGTGCACGCCGGCCTTGCGGCCTAGCACCTTCTCAAGGTCGTCGGCAGTAATAACTTCCTTCTCGATAAGCAGTTCGGAAAGGACGACAACCTTGTCCCAGTTGTCCAGGAGAAGCTTTCTCGTGCGCTCAGTTACTTCGTCGCTAATGGCCTTGGCCTCGGCGTCGATAAGCTCGGCTGTCTTCTCGCTGTAGGGCTTGTACATCTCGTAGAGGGAGGCGCCGGTGGAATCGTAGAAGGAGAGATTGCCAACCTTGGAGGACATGCCGTAGTAGGTCACCATGGCGTATGCCATGCGGGTAAGGCGCTCAAAATCACTGAGGGCGCCTGTGCATGGTACGCCGTTGTTAACAAGCTCTTCAGCAACGCGTCCGGCAACAAGGGAGGACATTTCGTCCATCAGTTCGTCGCGGGAGACCGTGACCTTTTCATCGGGAAGATACCATGTGGCGCCGAGAGTCTGACCGCGGGGCACTATGGTCACTTTCAGGACGGGATCACAGCCGGGAAGAAGCCAACCAGTGACTGCATGGCCCACTTCGTGATAAGCCGTAAGGCGTTTTTCCTCGGGCGACATTACTGTCTTCTTGCGCTCAATGCCACCTACAACGCGGTCTATGGCCTGAATGAAATCATCGTTACCGACGGACTTCTTGTTGTTACGGGCAGCGGTAAGGGCCGCCTCATTGCATATATTGGCTATATCTGCGCCGGAGAAACCTGCGGTGTGTTTTGCAATGTTTTCAAGATCGAAATCAGTTCCGAGCTTGAGATTGCGAAGGTGAATCTTGAAGATGTCCTTGCGCTCGTTGAGGTCGGGAAGAGTGACCTGAATCTGGCGATCGAAGCGGCCTGCCCTCATCAGGGCCTTGTCGAGTATGTCGGCTCTGTTAGTGGCAGCGAGGACTATGACGCCGCTATTGGTACCAAAGCCATCCATCTCCGTAAGGAGCTGGTTCAGTGTATTTTCCCTTTCGTCATTGGAAGAGAAGCCGACGTTCTTGCCACGGGCGCGTCCCACGGCGTCGATTTCGTCTATGAACACTATGCAGGGAGCTTTTTCCTTGGCCTGGGCGAAGAGGTCACGGACACGGCTTGCACCCACACCGACGAACATCTCGACAAAGTCGGATCCTGAAATGGAGAAGAAGGGGACGTCGGCTTCGCCGGCTACGGCCTTGGCCAGAAGGGTCTTACCCGTGCCGGGAGGGCCTACCAGAAGCGCTCCCTTGGGGATTTTACCGCCGAGAGAGGTGTATTTCGCAGGGTTCTTGAGGAAATCCACAATCTCCATCACTTCTTCCTTGGCGCCATACAGGCCGGCCACGTCCTTGAAGGTCACCTTGACCTGGTTCTTGTCGGCGAGCTTGCCTGTGGAACGGCCCATGTTGAAGGGATTCATGCCTCCGGGGCCCTGTCCACCGCCGCCTATGCCTCGTCCCATGCTGCGGAACATCAGTCCCCAGAGCAGGAAGAAGAAAAGCAGCGGCACTATAAGCTCAAGGGCTTGGGACAGCCACTTGGAATCGTTTTCTATGATTATCTTGACTTTCTCCCCTTCCGGAAGAGCGGCGTTCATCTCGGCGAACATCACCTCGGCGTCGAACTTGGTGGACACGAGGAAATAGAAGTGCGGAGACTTCACGGGCACTCCTCCCTTGAACTTGCCTTCGTATTTAGATAAGCTCTCGGGCCTGGCCGTAACCGTGCCCTTGAAATCGTTGCGTATGAAGGTGATTTCCTTTATGTCGCCCGCCTGGGCCATCTGCTGCACGTCTTCCCACTCGATCTTTGCAGGAGCGGGGCCGCTGCCGCGGAAAAACATATAGAAAATCAGTCCTATCAGGATGAGATAGAACCAGGAGAAGTTGAACTTGATCTTCAGGATGCGGCGGGGGTTGTTGCCCTCGTCCTGACCCTGAGGAGGAGTCGGATTGTTATTCTGAGGCATTGTCTTTCTTGGTGGCGGGTTTCTTGCGGAACTTCCAGCTGCGGCGGGGAGCGTCGGCCCAGAGGTCTTCCAGGCGATAGAACTCGCGGTACTGGGCGAGGAAAATGTGTATTACGATGTGGCCGTAGTCGAGGATGATCCAGAAATTATTCTCGAGGCCCTGGGTGCGCAGGGGCTTGAGGCCCAGCTGCTCTCTGGCCTGCTTGATGATATTGTCGGCGATGGCCGCGACGGCGGTTGTCGAAGATGCGCTGCAGACGACAAAATAGTCAGCTATGGAAGAGCCTGCGGGACGAAGGTCTATGGAAACGACGTCCTGGCCATTCTTGTCAAGGGCGGCATCTGCGATGACGCGAAGGTCGTGAGTAATCATTGTGTGATTTTTAGTAATTTTGCGATTGACAAATATACAAAAATCCATCCAATGCTAAAGCGCCCCCGCATAATATGGCTTGAAAGCACAAAATCGACGAATGACGACGCTGCAAGGCTGATTTGCGAGCTTGACAATTTGTCAGTCGTCGCCGCCAAGAGCCAGTCGGAGGGCCGCGGACAGGGCGACCACAAGTGGCACTCCGCTCCGGGAGAGAACATCCTGGCGAGTTTCGTCCTCAAATATCCCCCTCTTACTCCTCCCCCGTCGGGGCAGACTCTACTCCTAACTGAGGTCGTGACTATGGCGCTAAGAGAGTATATACTTTCCCGCGGCGTAAATTCCCAAATCAAGTGGTTCAACGACATACTCGTAGAAGGACGCAAAATTTGCGGGATACTGATTGAGAATTCATTCATAGGCGGCGCAATGACTCATACTATTGCCGGCATAGGATTGAATATCAATGAGTCAGACTTCCCTGAAGACCTTCCCAATCCCGTATCCCTAAAGCAGCTGACGGGAAAAGAGTACGACGTTGCTACAGAGCTAGAGGCGCTGCAGAGTGAAATGGAAAAATCCGCCCTTCTGCTTCAAAGCGAGGAAGGACGGAAGTCTCTGAATGATTATTTCCGGGAGCACTGCTTCAATATCCCCGAAGGACATTGATAGTCTCGGCCGGGTCGGGGCTACGGAATACGGAGCTCCCGGCCACCGCGATATCCACCCCGGCGCGCGCGAGGGCGGCCGCGTTGGCCGTGGAAACTCCTCCGTCAACTTCTATTTCGCACTTCAGGCCCCTGCGAACTATTTCAGCCTTGAGCTTTTCAACCCTTTCAATCGTCTCAGGGATAAACTTCTGGCCTCCGAAGCCTGCGAAGACGGACATCACGAGTATGAAATCAGCATCCTCCAGATGGGGATAAACTTCCTCAACGGGCATATCGGGATTGATGGCTAGGCCGGCCTTGGGGCCAAGGGCCTTGATTGAGCGAAGCATCTGCGAGGCATCCTTCCCGGCAAGACGGGCGGCCTCGAGATGGAAACTGAGGTATGAAACGCCAAGAGCGGCGAAACGCTCGAAATACTTGTCGGGATTGATTATCATGAGATGGGCGTCCGTGGGGATGGTCGCAATCTTTGAGAGCGGCTCCACGACGCTGAAACCGAACGATATATTGGGCACGAGGGTGCCGTCCATCACGTCTAGATGGATGATGTCTGCCGAGGCATTGAGCATTTCCACCTCTTTTTCGAGATGTAGGAAATCGGCCGCGAGGAGCGAAGGAGCTATTCGAATTTGCATACTACGTCTTCAAGCAGGGCGGTAAACTTAACGAGCGAAGCGAGCTCCATCTTCTCGCCGGGAGCATGCACACCCCTCAGGGTGGGACCGAAGGAAATCATATCGAGCCCCGGGAACTTATCGAGGAAGAGGCCGCACTCGAGACCGGCATGTATGGCCTTGATTTCGGGCTCCTGGGCAAAGAGACGGCGGTAAGAGTCGGCGCAGACTTTCAAAATCTTGGAATCCATGTTGGGCCTCCAGCCGGGATAAGGGAGCAGGTGCTCCACCTCGGCGCCTATGAGACGGAAAGTGGCGGAAACCCTTCCGGCCATGAATTCCCTCTCGGACATGGTGCTGCTGCGCTGGCTCGTGCGTATGACAAAGCTGCCCTCCTCGGGCATCTTGACGCTGGCAAGATTGGAGGAAGTCTCCACGAGACCTTCAATATCCTGACTCATTGCGTACACGCCGTGGGGGCAGGCTACAAGTGCGGCGGTCAGTTTCTCAGTGTCTTCGAAGCTGAGAGCTCCCCATTCTGAATCAGAAAGCTCGGAGCCGGTGGTGACGTCGGGGTCGGTCACGTGGTACTCGCTGCCGAGCATGGTGCCGAAGACGGCGAAATCCTTCATGAGGGTATCAGGGTCGCCTGTTGCGACTATGGCGGTGCATTCGCGGGCAATGGCGTTGGGCTTGCCGCCGCCGATGAAGCTTACGAGTCTCAGGCCCTTGCGATAGCGGTAAATGAAGCGGGCCATCTGCTGCACGGCGTTTATCCTTTCCTTATTGATATCGTCGCCGCTGTGTCCGCCCATGCAGCCGGAGATATCCAGACGCACAAGCCTCATGGCCTCGGGAACGGGCTCAGTGGGGAAACTGATGCGTGCCTCGGTGTTGACGCCGCCGGCGCAGCCTATGAAGAGCTGGCCTTCGTCTTCGGAATCGAGGTTGATGAGGGTCTTGCCTTCGAAAAAGCCTTCCCTGAGATTCTCAGCGCCGTCCATGCCGGTCTCTTCGGAGATGGTAAAGAGACACTCAATCTTGCCGCAGCGGCAGTCGCTTTCGAGAAGCGCAAGGCAGGCGGCTATGCCTATGCCGTCATCGGCGCCGAGAGTCGTATCTTCGGCTATCATCCAGCCGTCGCGAATGACGTACTTGATGGGATCCTTTGCGAAGTCGTGCTTCACGCCGGCGTTCTTTTCGCAGACCATGTCCTGATGGGCCTGGAGGACGAGCGTGGGGACTTTTTCCTTGCCGGGAGCGGCGCTCTTGGTGATGAGTACATTGCCCGTGGGGTCGGTCTTGCAGCCGAGGCCGTGGGAGGCGGCGAACTGCTGGAGGAAGGCGGTCATGGGCTCTTCGTGGCCGGACTCTCTGGGAATGGTGGTTATTTCCTTGAAGATTTCAAGAACTCTGTTGGCATCCATATTATATAAGAGGTTAGCACCCCTGTCCGGCTGTTAGAGGACGGGGGCGATTTTTTTCTCGATTTCGCTGACCCACTGGCGGAAGCTGCGATCCGTTTCGACAAGGTTCTGGACGGTCATGCAGGCGTGGAGCACCGTGGAATGGTCCTTGCCGCCGGTTTCCTCGCCTATGGTGGAAAGGGAGCAGCCGGGGATGAAGTTGCGGCAGAGGTACATTGATATCTGGCGGGCCTGGACTATGGTGCGCTTGCGGGTCGAGGAGAGGAGGGACTCCCTGGAGATTTTGAAATAGTCGCAGACGGTGTCCTGGACCATCTCTATGCTGACCTCCTGCTTCTCGTCGCCGATTAGGCCTGTCGTCACCTTGTCGGCAAGGTCTATGGTTATGCCGGCGCGTGTGAGCGTGCTGTGGGCGATAAGGCTGATAAGAGACCCTTCGAGCTCCCTGAAGTTGGACTTAATAGTAGAAGCGAGGAACTCCAGCACCTCGTCGGGGACCTTCACGCCCTCGCGGAAGGCGCGGGAACGGAGCATCGAAAGGCGCGTATCGTAGTCGGGACGGCCGAGCTCCACGGCAAGGCCCCATTTGAAGCGGGAGCGCAGCCTTTCCTCGAAATTGCGCAGCTCGACGGGAGCGCGGTCGGAGGTGAAGATGAGCTGCTTGCCTCTCTGGTGGAGATGGTTGAAGACGTTGAACATGGCGTTCTGGCAGCCCTGGCCCTGGAGATCCTGGATGTCGTCCACAATAAGGACGTCAATCTTCATGTAGAAGGCCAGGAAGTCGGTGAGCTTGTTGCGCACGTTGACCGCGTCCATGTACTGGGTCTTAAACTCGTTGCCCGAGACATAGAGGACTACCAGGTCGGGATACTTCTCATGTATGCTGATGCCTATGGCCTGGGCGAGATGGGTCTTGCCGAGGCCGGGGCCGCCATAGATGAAGAGAGGGTTGAAAGGCGTGTTGCCGGGCGAAAGGGATATGTTTTCGCCTGCGGTGATGCCCATGCGGTTGCACTCGCCCTCTATCATGTTGGCAAAGCAGTATACGGGATTGAGCCTGGGATCAATGCTGACCCGCTTGAGTCCGGGATAGACGAAGGGGCCGGCGCTGATGCCGGGCTGGTAGGTGCTGATCGGGATGGATTTGTTGGTGGGGACTGAAGCTCCGGCGGCGGGAAGGACCATGGCCTGCTCGCGGCGGACGGGGCGGAACTCATACACCAGGCGGGCGTCCGAACCTATCACCCTGCGGAGGGTCATTTTGATAACGTCGAGGAAGGACTCCTCGAGGTATTCGCGGAAGAAATCCGAGGGAACTTCGACCGTCAGGGTGGACCCTTCAATGGAGAGAGGCCTGATCGGTTTGAACCAGGTCTCGAACTTGCGAGGGTCGATTATCTGCTCTATGATGCGCAGACAATTCTCCCAAACATCTATATGTCTGTTCGTATGCTCCATTGGGTAAAAAACGTGTCCTTTCGCCTCAATCTTCGTGTGCAAAAGTCGGTGAAAAAAAAGTGTAAAAAAACTTCTTTTTCTATTGCTAATATATTTTTTTCTTGCTATCTAAGGAAAGCGCCAAAACCCATGAGCCCGCATCCAAACGCTCGCAATATCAGCACTTTACGCGTTTTTAAACGCTTAAAAATTTTTTTCTTCGAGCCTATTTCGCGCTCTCACGCATGCTCACGCCATTTTCGACTTTTACGAAGAAAGAATCGGGGAATGAGGCCTTGACTTTCCTGTAGTCCGAGAGGGCCTTCGAGCGGTCCTCCGAAGGGGACAAAATATATTTATAGAGGTTGCCGGCTTTTACGACTTCGACCTTGAATCCCTTGAAGAATTTGTCGCCGCTGCCGAGGATTTTTGAGGAAGCGAGGACCTGGGTGCCGTAGTATATTTTGCTCTTCGGCTCACTGGGAGTTGCAGCTCCTGCTTGCCCTGGTTTTGCCGGTGAGGCAGACGGCTCTTTCGAAGTCTGGGGAGGGGCGGCAGCAGCATCGTTTTGCGCAGTTTTGGCCGTGTCGGAAGGAGCAGCGCCGGCCGGTGAGGAAGACTGCGCCGGGGCGGGGGCTGAGGAATCGAGGGCGACGCTCCTGTCATATTCATCTTTGTAGGAAAGGAGAGCGAGATGGACTGCTCCGACCATTCGCTGAAGCTTCTTCTCGTCCCTGAGGTCCTTCAAGTCGTCGGCATTGGTCATATAGCCGAATTCGAGAAGGACCGCCGGCATGGAAGCGAGGCGCAGGACGGCAAAATTGCCCTGCATAACGCCCCAGTTCTTGCGGAAGGGGCCGTCTTCCATGTTCTCGGACACTTTCTGGGCAAAGGCGAGGCTCTGCTCGCGAAATGCGTTCTGCATCAGCTGCAAAAGTATCTGGGACTCGGGAGAATCATCGAAGTCCTTATATGTGGTGCTGTAGTCTTCCTCGAGGTAGATTGCGGAGTTCTCCCTGCGGCAGGCCTCCAGATTGACCTCATAGGAGTCGTAGCTGCTCTTGCGGGCGGGGCCGAGTATGTAGGCTGCAAAGCCGTTGGTATTCTTCGAAGAGGCCGTGGCGTTGATATGCATGGAAATAAAGAGCTGTCCGCCGGCGCCGGAGGCCATTTTGGCACGGGTGTTGAGGGGGATAAACTCGTCCTTGTCGCGCGTGAGGACGACCTTCACGTCGGGGCAGGAGGCTTTCAGGGAGTCGGCGAGCATCTTTGAGAGCTTGAGCGCAAGGGTTTTTTCATAGGTCTTGCGATCTGCGCTGACGGTACCGGCATCTTTGCCCCCGTGACCCGGGTCTATTACTATGGTCCTTAGGCGCAGGTCGGGAGTCCCGCCGCGAAGGGAGGGGCACTGGCCGGCGAAAAAGCATATAAGCACAAGAGCGAAAGACAGTCTCAGCCTGGACATCCTGAATTTTGGTAAAAATTGAAAATATACCTACTTTTGTACTTTGCAAATTTAGCGAAAAATTACATTTGAAACAAAGGAAGCTCATATTTGTCGCCTTTTTGGTCCTGCTGCTCGCAGGCCTCCAGGACGCTTCCGCCCAGACGGCGCGCCAGCAGCGCCGCGCTGCGGCAAGGGCTTCCCGTCGCGCCGCCGCCACTGCCGTCGTCGCAGCCGACTCCCTGTCGGCCGATTCGCTCGCAGTGCGCGATTCCGCCGCCCTCGCTGCCGACTCCCTTCGCATCGTTGATTCGCTCTATGCCGCCGACTCACTGGCCCTTCTGTCAAAGAGTTCCATAAGCATGCCCGTTTTCAGCTCGGCCGGCGATTCCATAGTAGAAGACTTCTCCGGAGGTCACCGCATGGTCTACTACTACGGCGGCGTGACCGTTGAATACCAGGACCTTAAGCTCACCGCCGACTACATGGAATACGACATGGAGACCGGCACCGTCTACGCCAAAGGCACCCTGGACACCCTCACGGGCGAATGGAAAGGCCAGCCGGAGATGACCCAGGGCAAGGACACCTACACGATGGAGGAAATCAAGTACAACTTCAATTCAAAGAAGTCCTTCATCACCAATATGGTAACGCAGGAGGACGAAGGTGTGCTCCACGGTTCGTCCATCAAGATGCTCCCCGACAAGTCGATCAACATCAAGGGCGGCCGCTACACCGTCTGCGACGAGGAGCACCCCCACTACTATCTCAACCTCTCTTCGGCCAAGATCATCAATCACGACCACAAGCAGACCATAGTATTCGGCCCTGCGTGGCCCACAATAGGCGACGTGCCACTTCCCATCGCACTCCCCTTCGGCTTCGTCCCCGACAAGCCCCAGAGAGCGACCGGCTTCCTCATGCCCACTTTCGGCGAAGAGACGGCCCGAGGCTTCTATATGCGCGACGCCGGCATGTACCTGGTCCTCGGCGACTACTTCGATTTCTCAGTCACCGGCGACCTCTATACCCTCGGCTCCTGGGCCGTGGATGTAAACTCCCGATACAAAGTCAATTACAAGTTCAACGGAAGCTTCGGCATATCTTATTCCAACGACCAGACGGGCGAAAAGGGCACCAAGGACTTCTTCCAGTCGCGCAACTTCTCCCTCAAGTGGACGCACTCTCAGGACGCCAAGGCCCACCCCGGCACCTCGTTCAGCGCCTCCGTCAACTTCTCCAGCCCGTCGAACAGCAAGTACAACTCCCGCTCCGTCCAGGAAGCCGTGCAGAACCAGGCCTCGTCCTCCATCTCATACGCCAAGAGCTGGGACTCAGGCCGATACAACCTCTCCATCAACGCCCTGCACAGCCAGAACTCCCGCGACAGCTCCTACACCTTCACCCTCCCGAACGTCACCTTCAACATAGGCACATTCTACCCCTTCAAACGCAAGTACCGCGTAGGCGAAGAAAAGATATACGAGAAGATATCCTTCAGCTACAACACCACCCTCCAGAACCGCATAGCATTCAAGATGAGCGAGCTCGAGGGCGGCATCACCCCGGAATTCACCGACAAGTTCCAGAACGGCATGGCCCACAATTTCTCCATAGGCCTGCCCTCCTTCTCCCTCTTCAAGTATATCAACGTCGCCCCCAGCGTCACCTACGGCATGAACTGGTTCTTCCGCAAGAGCGACTACGAGTACGACCCCGAGCAGGATCGGGTGGTGGAAGTCAAGGGGAAGCAGTTCGGCACCTTCGGCATCACGCAGCGCTACTCCGGCGGCGCGTCTGTCAGCACCCGCCTGTACGGCATGTTCAATTTCGGCAAATACTCCACCGTGCAGGCCATACGCCACGTCATCTCCCCCAGCATGTCTCTGCAGGTCGCGCCTGAGCTCGGCACTCACATGAACGGATGGCGCACCCTCCAGTACACTGACATCCATGGCGTCGACAAAGAGTATTCCTATAATATTTATGCCGGCCAGCTCAACTCCCCTCCCGGCAAGGGCAAGACCGCCTCGGCCAGCCTGTCCATAGGAAACAACCTCGAAGCCAAGGTCCGCGACATGAATGACACCACCGGCACCGGTGTAAAGAAAGTAAAGCTCATAGACCAGCTCAACTTCACCACCGGCTACAACTTCCTCGCAGACTCGCTCAAGATGTCCAATGTGGGCGTTACGATGAACACCACCCTCTTCGACAAGATCACCATCAGCGCCAACGCCAATTTCGACCCCTACGCCCTCGACGAGCGCGGCCAGAGGATTAACACCTATAACGTTGTGCGCCAGGGCCCTGCGCATCTGCTGCGCCTGACGAACGTCTCCGCATCAGCCTCCTATTCCATATCCGGCAAGGGCACGATCAACGGCAACGACGGCTCGGGCAACAGTTCCGGCGGCAGCGACGCAGCCCGCTACTACCGCAACTACTACCACCCCATCACCGGCGAATACATCCCCGGCGGCTGGACATATTATTCCAACCCCAACGCACCCTGGTCGTTGAGCCTTAGCTACACCTTCAACCTGCGCCGCGATTTCGTCTACGCCAACAACGAGCTCACGCCGCGCAACACCATCACCCAGACCGTCAGCATAAACGGCAACCTGAAGCTCACTCCCAAGATGGCCATCAACGCCACCTCGGGCTTCGACATAATGGCGCGCAAGATTTCCCCCACGCAGTTTAGCTTCACCTACGACCTGCACTGCTTCAACATCGCCGTCTCCTGGGTCCCTACAGGCACCTGGCAGTCCTACAGCTTCCGCATTGCCGCCAACGCATCCGCCCTGTCCGACCTTCTCAAGTTCAAGAAGAGCAGCAGCTATTGGGATAATTGATAATTTTCCCTATATTTGTGCCCGTAATCTGAATGGCGGGCCCTTCTGTCCCGCATCCAATTCTGAAATTTTCGCCCGTCACCGGCGATACAAATTCTTAATAAATCATGCCCCACAGTTTATTCGAACTGAACGGGATGTCGAGGGAAGCCCTTGTCGAAATTGCCAGCAGCCTCGGCATCAAAACCACAAAAAAAACATCCGAAGAAGAGATAGCGTTCGCCATTCTCGACGCCCAGGCCAAAGTCGCCTCCCAGACTCCCGATGTGGAAAAGACCCGTCGTGGCCGTCCCCGCAAGGAGCAGGGAGCAAAGCCCTCTTCCGCTCCCGCTCCCAAGAGCGAGCCCAAGCAGGAAGAGAAGCCCGCAGAGCCTAAGCAAAAGAAGGACGAAAGCCCTAAAACCATAGAGAAAAAGCCCGCTAAAGAAGCTCAGCAGGCTCCTATAGCAGTTAAGGACACCAAGGCGGATGAGCCCGCCCAGCCTGCCAAGAAGCGCGGACGCAAACCTAAGGCTGCCTCCGAAGCCGCACCGGCCCCTTCGCTCTTCAGCGAGACGCCCGTCGAAGCAGCCCCCGCAGAGAGCGCAGCTGCTGAAGTAGCCGCCCCCCAGAGCGCCAAGAAGCGCGGCCGCAAGCCAAAGAGCGCCCAGGTAGAGCCTCAGCAGGCCACTCCCGAGGCAAAGGTAGAAGAAAAGAGCGCACCGGCAGCCGAAAAGCCCGCAAAAGAGGAGCAACGCCGCGAATTCCGCCAGGAAAAGCAGCGTCCCGCTGAAAACGGGGCTCCCAGGCAGGGCGAGCAGCCTTTCAAGGCCCAAAACCAGAACCAGCAAAGGCCCCAGAATCCTCAGGGCGACAAGCAGTTCCAGCAGCGCCCTCAGCAGCAGCAACAGCAGTTCAAGCAGCGCGCCCCCGAGTTCGAAGGCACAGTCGAAGCCACAGGCGTTCTCGAAATCATGCCCGACGGCTACGGTTTCCTTCGCTCCTCCGACTACAATTATCTTAACTCCCCCGACGACATCTACGTCTCCCAGCAACAAATTAAGCAGAACGCGCTCAAATCGGGCGACACCGTAACAGGCGAAATACGCCCTCCCCGCGAAGGCGACAAGTATTTCCCCCTCGTGAGGATCAAATACATCAATGGCCGCACTCCCGAGTTCATCCGCGACCGCGTGCCTTTCGACTTCCTCACTCCCCTTTTCCCCGACCAGAAGTTCAATCTCCTCGGCCACGGTCACGCCAGCGACCCTTCCTGCCGCATCGTGGACATGTTCGCCCCCATAGGCAAGGGTCAGCGCGGCCTTATCGTTTCTCAGCCCAAGACCGGTAAGACCATGCTCCTCAAGTCCATAGCGAACGCAATAGCCGACAACCACCCTGAGGTCTACGAAATCGTACTCCTGATCGACGAGCGCCCCGAGGAAGTCACCGACATGCAGCGCAGCGTCAAGGCCGAGGTCGTCGCATCGACTTTCGACGAGCCCGCCGAGAGGCATGTCAAGGTGGCCAATATGGTTATTGAAAAGGCCCGCAGGCTGGTAGAATGCGGTCACGACGTAGTTATCCTTCTCGACTCCATCACCCGCCTTGCCCGCGCCTACAACACCGTCCAGCCCGCATCCGGCAAGGTTCTCACCGGCGGTGTCGATGCCAACGCCCTCCAGAAGCCCAAGCGCTTCTTCGGTGCTGCGCGCAACATCGAAGGCGGCGGCTCGCTCACGATCATCGCCACGGCTCTCACCGACACCGGCTCCAAGATGGACGAAGTCATTTTCGAAGAATTCAAGGGCACCGGCAACATGGAGCTCCAGCTCGACCGCAACCTTTCGAACAGGCGCATTTTCCCGGCCGTCAACGTGCTGCTCTCCGGCACTCGCCGCGACGACCTGCTGCTCGACCGCACTGTCGCCAACAGGATTTGGATCCTGCGCAAGCTCCTGGCCGACATGACTCCCATTGAGGCCATGAACTTCATGCTGCAGCTTATGGACGAGTACCGTACCAACGAGCTCCTGCTCGACAATATGAACAAAGTCACTCCCAGGGACGCCAAGTCCTACGATTACTAGCAGATGACGCCCCTTGAAGACACCATAGTCGCACCCGCCACCCTGCCCGGAACGGGTGCGATTACCGTTATCCGCCTCGCGGGTCCGGACGCTTTCGCGCTTGCGGACAAAGTGTTCCGCTCAGGGGCAGGTTCGCTTAGCGATGCTCCCGGGGGCGTTTTGCGCCATGGCTTTGCAGTCAGCGAAGACGGCTCGGTGCTCGATGAAGTGGTGGTGTCGCTTTTCAGGGCGCCTCATTCCTACACTGGGGAGGACTGCGTGGAGTTTTCCTGCCATGCTTCGCCTTACGTCGCTTCGGCTCTTGTTTCGCGGCTTTGCGCCCTTGGCGCCCGCCATGCCGAGGCTGGTGAATTCACGCGCCGCGCTTTCCTTAACGGCAAGATGGACCTTGCGCAGGCTGAGTCAGTCGCCGACATTATAGCTGCTGAATCTTCCTCGCAGCTCAGGCTCGCCATGAACCAGCTTCGCGGCGGTTATTCAAAGGAGTTAAAGGATTTGCGAGAGTCTCTGCTTGAGCTCACTGCGCTGCTTGAGTTGGAGCTTGACTTTAGCGAGGAAGAGGTGGAATTCGCCTCGCGCTCCAAGCTCGAGCTGCTGTGCAGTGCAGCCGCAATTCGCTGCCGCTCGCTTGCCGATTCCTTCCGCATTGGCAACGCAGTTCGCACGGGAATTCCCGTGGCGATTGCCGGAGAGCCCAACAGCGGCAAGAGTACGCTGCTTAATACCCTTTTGGGCGACGACAGGGCCATTGTCACTGATATTCCCGGCACCACGCGCGACACCCTCGAAGAGACTTGTGTCGTGGACGGGCTGCTCTTCCGCTTTATCGACACCGCCGGCATACGCGAAAGCGCCGACAAGGTCGAGACGCTCGGTATTGAGCGCACTTTCAAGAAGATTTCCCAGGCTCAGATAGTGCTTTATCTGGTCGATTTGACGCTCCCTTTGGATGCAATTCGCTCTTCCGTGGGGCGTGTCATGGGGCTCGTTGATTTCAGCTGCCAGAAACTCGTCATCTTGGCGAATAAGGCTGATTTAGTGGCTGCTAACAAAAATGTTAACAATATAAACGATATTGTTTCATCGTTTGGTTTGGAGGGTGTTGACGTGCCTGTTATAAAGCTTTCCGCTAAGTCAGGCGAAGGGCTCGACAATCTCCGTAAAGAGCTTGTTTCAGGGCTCTCCGAGAGGCTTTCCAGCTCAGTTTTGGTGACCAACGCGCGTCACGCTTCCGCCCTATCCGCCGCAGCCGACAGTTTGGAAGCTGTACGCCGCGGCCTCAGCCTCCAGATTAGCGGCGACCTCCTCGCCGAAGACCTTCGCGACGCCCTTCGGTCTCTAGGCACCATCACCGGCGAAGTCACCACCGACGAAGTCCTCGGCACCATCTTCTCCCGCTTCTGCATCGG
>CAMYVB010000017.1 GCA_947302175.1 uncultured Bacteroidales bacterium
ACCACAGCCAGGTCATGAACGCATCCGTGCGTCTCTACGCCGACGCCCAGAACGCAAAGACCAAGCTCGAGAACGGTTTCGACCTTTCCGACTACGACCTCAGGTGCCTCGAATACGCCAAGCAGTACGCCATCAAGCTCCTCAGTATCGATGTGAACATCACCATCGACGAGATGCTCAACACCGCATGGCAGCTTTTCGCCAAGTATTTCACAAAAGCCGAGACCGGCATCAAGCAGGTCTTCATCGACAAGTACTGGCCTGAAAACAAATAGTAATGGCAATTAAGTTCCAATACAACAAAACTTCCCTGACGAACCTGGGCAAGCAGCTCAAAGTCCGGCAGAACGCCCTCCCTACCTTGAAAAACAAGGAGTCGGCCCTGCGCCTCAGCGTGCTGGCCGCCAAGAAGGAGTCGGAGAGCAAGATTGCCGAGCTCGAGGAGACCATGCGCGCCTACGACTACCTCGCCGCCCTTTGGAACGAGTTCAAACCCAGCCTGATAAAGGTGACGGACGTTGATCTCGAGACCGTCAAGGTGGCGGGCATCAAGACCCCCCGTCTCAAAGAAATCCATTGGGAACTCGCCCCCGTCAACGTGTTCGCCAGCCCCGCCTGGTATGCCGACGGAGTGCAGATACTCAAGGACCTCACCCGCCTTGGGATTGAGTCGGAGGTAGCCGACTGCAAGCGCAGGATACTCGATTACCAGAGGAAAAAGACCACCCAGAAGGTCAACCTCTACGAAAAGGTCCAGATCCCCGGTTACCAGGAAGCCATACGCAAAATCAAGCGCTACATGGAGGACGAAGAGAATCTCTCGAAGGCAGCTTCGAAGATAGTGAAGTCCCGCCACGCAGCTCAGGAAGAAGAGGAGGAGGCCGCAGTATGATAGAGAAAATGACAAAATACTCCTTCATCCTCCCCGCCGGGGAAGGAGAAGGATTCCTCGAGACTCTCGCAGGACTGGGAGTGATGGACATCACCCGCTCCTTCAAGCCCGTCGACGAGCGCTCGGAAGGCATGCTCGCCGCCGCGTCGGCCCTCAAGGACAGGATAGCCACTCTCGAAAAGGACGGATACTCTTCCGACTCCGAGTACGCAGCCATACTCCAGGAAAAGGAAATAGCTTCGAAGGCCCTTAGGGAGCGTTCCGAGTGGGGAGAATTCAATTCTTCCGACATCGAAGGCCTCGCAGAAAACGGCGTCACAGTGAAACTCTACGAAGTCCCCGAGAAGAAATTCGCCCCCGCCTGGGAAGAGAACTGCGTCCTCGAGGAAATCAGCCGCGAAGGCGGAAAAGTGCGCTTCGCAGCCGCTTTCCCCTCCGGGACCGAAAGCCCCGTCCCCTTCAAGGAGACTCCCCTGCCCCGAAAAAGCATAGAAGCGTTCAACGTCGAGCTCGCAGAGATTGACGCCAAGCTCAGGGAGCGCGAACTCGAAATTGACGAGGAGCGCAAGACCCTTCCCGAGATGAAGAAGAAATACGGGAAGATACTTTCCGACCTCGACCTCTATCTTGCCGGCGTAGCTAAAGAAAGCGCCGCAGAAGGCCATCTGGAGCTCTTCACCGGCTTTGCCCCCACCGAGGGCGATGCCGAGTTGCAAGAGAAACTCGACGAGAAGGGATACTTCTATCTGAGCGAAAGCGCCACGGCCGGGGACAATCCTCCCATCAAGCTGCGCAACAACGCTTTTGCCCGCAATTTTGAGTCCCTCACCGGCATGTACGGCATGCCCGTCTATGACGAGATGGACCCCACGCCCATACTTGCTCCCTTCTTCCTGCTGTTCTTCTCAATGTGCATGGGAGACGCAGGCTACGGCCTTCTGCTCATAGCAATGGCCTTCCTTTTCAAGAACGGAGTCAACATCCTGGGCCTTGGCAACCACTGGCGCCTCATCATGATGCTCGGCGTCGGCACTACCATCGTGGGCTTCTTCCTCGGCACATTCTTCGGCATCAGCCTGCCTGACGCCGCCTGGGTGCCCCAGAGAGCCAAAGACCTCATGATAACGGGCGAAATCGCGGGCTTCAACGCCCAGATGGTCCTCGCCCTTGCCATAGGCGTGTTCCACATTTGCCTTGCAATGGTGGTAAAGGCCATCATCTTCACCAGGAGGTTCGGTCTCGGCGAGACCATTTCCACCTGGGGCTGGGTGGTGCTCATAGTCGGAGGCCTCACGGTCGGAGGCTTCAGCCTCGCCGGAGTGCTTTCCGCCCGGGCCACCAAGATTGCAATCATAGCCGTAGGCGTAGTTTCCGCGCTTGCGATATTCATTCTCAACAAGCCCGGACGCAACCCCCTCATCAACGTCGGCGCCGGCCTTTGGGACACCTACGGCATGGTCACGGGCCTTGCCGGCGACGTCCTGAGCTACATCCGCATCTTCGCCCTCGGCCTCGCTGGCGGCATGCTCGGCTCCGCTTTCAACTCCCTTGCCTCGATGACTCTGGGCTCAGACCCCACCTGGCAGTGGATCATATTCGCACTAATCGCCCTGGTGGGCCATGCGCTCAACTTCGCCATGTGCTGCCTCGGCGCCTTCGTGCACCCCTTGCGCCTCAACTTCCTCGAGTTCTTCAAGAACAGCGGCTACGAAGGCAAGGGCACAAAGTATTCCCCGATTACAAATAACAATTAAATAATCAATTCACCATGTTCACATCAATTCTCGGTTATCTCGGTATGGGTCTGATGCTCGCACTCGCAGGCATAGGCTCCAGCTTTGGCACAACCATCGCCGGCAACGCCGCTGAAGGCGCTCTCAAGAAGAACCCCGACAAGTCTTCCAGCTACATGATTCTCTCCGCTCTCCCCGCCACCCAGGGTATTTACGGTTTCGTAGGTTTCTTCATGTGGCTGCTCCAGGGCGGTGAATGGATCGCCGCCAACGGCGCCGTCTGCTTCGGCATCGGCGTCAGCGTAGGTCTGGTCTGCATGCTTTCCGCCATACGCCAGGGCCAGGTTTGCGCCAACGGTATCGTGGGCATCAGCCAGGGCCACGACGTCCAGACCAACACCCTGATCTACGCCGCTCTCCCTGAGTTCTACGCCATTCTCGGCCTCGTCGGCGCCATCATGGCAATGACGATGTAGTATGAGACTGAGTCACATCATTTCTACCGCCGCCTGCGCAGTTACGCTGGCGGCGGTAGCCGCTTGCTCAGCTCCCGACTGGCACGATGCTTCGCTCGACCCTTCAGTCAGGGCCTCTTCCCTCCTTAAGGAGATGACGCTCGAGGAGAAGGTGGGCCAGATGTGCCAGTACGTGGGTCCCTGCTACGTGCCGCCCGGTCAGGGCAGCGCGCACGGCAATGTTGACGCGGACGACGAGAATCTCGGGCATCCCGACATGGCCGCCAAGATTCGCGACGGCAAAGTGGGAGCTTTCCTCCATGTCCTGACTGTCGAGGAAGCTGCCGGATTGCAGAAAATCGCGCTCCAGTCGCGCCTCGGCATTCCCCTTTTGCTCGGTATAGATGCCATACACGGCAACGGTCTCGTAGAGGGCTGCACTGTATATCCTACGGGCATAAATATGGCCTCGACCTTCGATCCTGAGATGATGGAGCGAATAGGCGCCGAAACGGCCGCCGAGATGCGTCAGTGCGGTATGGCATGGACTTTCACGCCTAATATAGACGTGGCCCGCGACCCCCGCTGGGGCCGCATGGGCGAGACTTTCGGCGAGGATCCCGTGCTCGTTTCACAGATGGGCAAGAGCTTTATCAAGGGCCTCCAGGGCGACGCATTCGGCCTGAAGGGATTCGACTCCGAGCACGTTATGGCCTGCGCCAAGCATCTGGTGGCCGGCGGTCAGCCTTTCGGAGGGCTTAATGCCGCGCCTATGGACGTGTCGGAAAGGGAGCTTCGCGAGATCTACCTGCCGCCGTTCGAGGCAGCTGTGCGCGAAGCCGGCGTTGCCACTGTTATGGCTGCCCATAACGAGATTAACGGTCTTCCCGCGCACGGCAATCCTTGGCTGCTCAAGACCCTGCTTCGCGGCGAATACGGCTTCGAAGGCATAGTTGTCAGCGACTGGATGGACATTGAGCGCATGCACCTCTATCACAAGTGGATGCCTTCCGTCGAGGAGGCTTTCCGCGTGTCGGTGGAATCGGGCATCGACATCCATATGCAGGGAGACGGTTATTTCGAGACCATAGTCGAAGCTGTGCGCTCGGGGCGCATCAAGGAGAAGACCATAGACGAGGCAGCGTGCAGGATACTCAAGGCTAAGTTCGGGCTCGGGCTATTCGAAGAGCCTGTGCCTGTGGTGGGAGAAGAGCTGCGCAATCTAGATGAGCACCGTCAAACGGCGCTAGAGGCTGCGCGTGAAGGCCTCGTTCTGCTGAAGAACGACGGCGCTCTGCCGCTTTCCGCCCCTCAGTCGGACATTATGCCGGGCCTTAGCGGCCGCCAGGTGCGCCGTATCTTTGTCTGCGGTCCTAACGCCGACAGCGAGACTATCCTTGGAGACTGGGCTGTGCCGCAGAAAGACGAAGACGTCATCACAGTCCTTGAGGGCATACGCGCCGCCGCTAAAGGCGCAATTATTGATTCACAGTGCTTTAACGGTCGAATCTTCGATATCGACGACGATGGGATACGCGCCGCACGACTGCGCGCATCCGCTGCCGACGTCACCGTCATGGTGCTCGGAGAGAATTCCCAGCGCTACTCAGCCTTCGGGACCACCTGCGGCGAGAACCGCGACCGCGACGACATAGGTCTTGCCGGCCGCCAGCAGGAGCTGCTGGAAGCGGTGTGCGCTGCAGGTAAACCTGTGGTGCTGGTGCTCCTCACCGGCCGTTCGCTGGCAATAGAGTGGGCTTCGAAGAACGTTGGCGCCATCTTGAATGCCTGGGAGCCCGGAATGCTCGGCGGACAGGCTATAGCCGAAGTCCTGTTCGGGCAGATCAATCCTTCGGGCAAGCTCCCCGTCACTATGCCCCGCTCCACAGGTCAGATTCCGACCATCTACAACTACAAGCCCATGCAGTACTCGCGCCAGTTCGCAATAACCGAAACAGGCGCGCTATATCCTTTCGGTTTCGGTCTCGGATACACTACCTTCGAATTCTCAGAGCCTTCCTTCGGAGGCGCTGCTGAGATTTCGATAAAGGCCGCAGAGTCGGCTTCTGTTAGCTTCGATATTACGAACTCCGGGGCCGCCCAAGGCACAGAAGTCGTTCAGCTCTACATACGCCACAACTGGGCCGGCGTGACTCGCCCCGTTAAGGAACTCAAAGACTTTCAAAGGGTAGCTTTGAAGTCTGGCGAAACGCGCAGCTGCAGCTTCGAAATCACTCCAGCCATGCTGGAAATGTGGTCGGAGCCTGTTGCGAACGACAAATCGCGCCCCTTCCCCGGCACCGTGGGCCCCAGAAAGGTCCACCCGGGAGAGTACACTGTTATGATAGGTAATTCGTCTGACGACAAGGCTCTTCAGACTCTTACTCTTAGAGTCGAGTAAGGCCTGGGAGAACGCTGCTATCCGTAAATGAGCTTCAGTTCGTAAGGCTTGTCGAGGATTTCATGCACGGTCATCTCGGAGAAGAATGACTCCAGTTTGAATGCCCGGCCCCTCATTCCCGAATATCTGTGATATCGGACTATGAGGCGGCCGGCATACTTTGAGCACAGGTCGGTCATCTCGACCTTATAGCCGACTTTTGTCTCTTTCCAGTCGCCTAGCCTTTCCTTGACTTCGAGTATGCCTGCGAAAATCCAGAGGTCTTCGCGATGGTAATCCCTTATTAGACAGAAAATATATGGCCGGTTGAAATCGTTGCGGCCCTTGCGGTACTCGTTCCAAGCGAGCCACTCCCGCTTGTCGTGGAGATATGCGTCGAGGGGCTCATCGGCGCCATTGTTCGAGGCAAGATGGAGTTTGCATCCGCTGAGCTGCTTCTTCGAGAGCTTCAGGATGTCCTTAAGAAAGATTTCTTCCCGTTCCATATCGTTATTAATTTGTGGTTCAATCTTTTAGCGTGGAGCGACGACGCGGATTTGCTCTCCGGTCATGGTAATCTTGAGAGGGAGGGCGCCGACTACTTCGCCGTCCGCTTCAGCTATGTTTTCGCCGTACAATTCGAGGACGCGGCACTTGCCGGCCTTCAGGAGCTTGGATTCATGCAAAGTGTCGTTGTACAGGCGGGGCAGATCGAGCAGTATCTTAATAACCGGCGCCTTGGGCACAAGCATATAGTCCAGCAGGCCGTCGTCTATAACGGCGTCGGGCACCTGCTTCATGCCTCCGCCGCAGTAGGGTCCGTTACCAAAGGCGGCTGAGAGAAGATCTCCTTCAAAAACTTCCTCTCCGTCAGTGACGACACGGGCATGGAATTTCTTTGTGTGGAAAAGAGTGTAAATGAGCGAAGTCAGGTAGATGAAGCGGCCCCTCTTGCCTTGCTCCTTCAAGGCGTTCACCCGCTCGCAGACATGCGAGTCAAAGCCCACGCCGCCAATATTTGCCATATAGCTCACTCCGTCCTTAGTCTCAACCTTCACAATGTCCTCCATTGTGAAAGATTCGGAGGCGACAAGGGAAACGACCTTGGGAATATCGTGCGGCACGCCGAGGGACTTTATCCAGTCGTTGCCCGAGCCAATAGGGACGACTCCCAGGACGAAATCAGAAGCCTGAGCCCCCGAGGCCGAGACATAATCCATTATTCCGCAGAGGACATCGTGGACCGACCCGTCGCCGCCGACTGCAAGGAAACGGCGGTAGCCCGCCTCTGCAGCGCCGCAGGCAAGCTCCCTGGCGTGGAATTTGCGTTCTGTCAAGACCGTCACGAAAGGGACGGAGGCGGCATTAAGCGCCTTTTCGCAGACTGCCCATCCGACCATCGTCTTGCCGGAACCGGCCTTGGGATTGATTATGCAGTGCCACTCTGCTTTGACTGGCCTCATAACTAAATCATTGTTTTACACTTAGGCAAATGTAACAAAAAAACGGGACTTGTCGGAGTTTTTTACTAAATTTGCACTTTACTAACCAGACATGCCTGAAATGGGAAAAGTAATAGCCATAGCCAACCAGAAAGGCGGAGTAGGCAAGACCACCACCGCCATCAACCTAGCCGCCTCTCTCGCCGTCCTTGAGAAGAAGGTCCTCATCATCGATGCCGACCCCCAGGCCAACACCACGTCCGGCCTGAACTTCTCTCCCGACGATGCCGGCCACAGGTCGGTCTACGAGCTTATGATAGGTAAGATCGGTGTACGCGACGCCCTCATCCAGACCGAGCTTGCCTCCCTTCACATGATCCCTTCGAACATCAACCTCGTCGGCGTGGAAATTGAGATGATAGACGCCCCCGAGCGTGAGAGCCTGCTGCGCAAGGCCATAGCCCCCGTGAGGGACGAGTACGACTACATCCTTATCGACTGCTCCCCCACCCTGGGCCTTATGACCGTCAACGCCCTTACCGCGTCCGACTCCGTGATCATCCCCGTCCAGCCGGAGTTCTTCGCCCTCGAGGGCCTTGGCAAGCTCCTCCAGACCATACGCCTCGTCCAGAACGGCGTCAACCCCGCCCTGGCCGTCGAAGGCTTCGTCGTCACCATGTTCGACGGACGCACCAAAGTGCATGCCCAGGTTGTAGGCGAGCTCCGCGACCACTTCAAGGACATGGTCTTCGAGACCATCATCCAGAGGAACATACGCCTCAGCGAAGCCCCCTCGCACGGCAAGCCCATTATCCTCTACGACATCATGAGCAACGGCTCGAGCAACTATCTCAACCTCGCCCGCGAGGTCATGGAAAAGAACGAAAAGCACAACCGGTAATATGGCCACCAAGAAAGAACACGGCCTGGGCAAGGGCCTCAGCGCCCTTCTCGGCGACAACACTGACCTCGACTCCTTCCGCAAGCCGGTAGGCTATGTCAATAAAGAAATCGTAGGCCCCGGGGAAAGCCCCGCTGCCAAGGGCGACATACTGCTCATTCCTGCCTCTCTGATCGAGCCCAACCCCTTCCAGCCCCGACTGAGCTTCGACCCCGAGGCTCTCGCAGAGCTCGCCGAGTCGATCCGCACCCTGGGCCTTATACAGCCCATCACGGTGCGCCGCATCAAGGGTGGCGACAAGTATCAGATAATCAGCGGCGAAAGGCGTTTCCGTGCCAGCCAGGCCGCCGGCATGACCACCATTCCCGCCTACATACGCGAGACCGACGACCAGGGCATGCTCGAGATGGCCATAGTGGAGAACCTCCAGCGTCGCGACCTGGACCCCATAGAGACCGCCCTCGGCTTCCAGCGCCTGATCGACGAATGCAGCCTCACCCAGGAGCAGATGGCCTCCCGCGTGGGCATGAAAAGGGCTTCCGTGACTAATTACCTGCGTCTCCTCCGCCTTCCCGACAAAGTTCAGCACGACCTCAAGGTCGGTCTTCTTAGCGTTGGCCACGCGAAGGTCATCCTCGGCGTCGAAGACCCCGCCGTGCAGGAATACCTGTGCGACGCTGTAATACGCGAAGACCTCTCAGTCCGCGCCCTCGAGGAAAGGGTCAAGAAACTCTCCAGGGCAGCAAAGCCTGCAGGAGAGCCCGAGTCTGCTGACCTTCCAGAGTCCTACTATCGCATCCTGGAGCACATGGGCCGCTATTTCGGCGACAACATCTCCCTGAAACGCAGTCCTTCGGGCAAAGGCAGCATCACCGTACGCTTCGAGTCCGACGCCGAGATGGAGCGTTTCCTCAGCGCCCTAGACACCATCTCCGAGTAAGCCAGCCTCTGGAAGTGAGAATCCGCCTTCCCATACTCTCCGCCCTAATCGCCGTCCTCCTTCTGGTGCCGGCGCAGGCGGGTGCGCAGTTCAAGTCGGACGCATTCTCACAGGACTACAGCAACGGAGAGGAAGACAACGGCGAGGGCAAACCCCTTTTCTCGCTGGGTGAATATTTCCGCGGTCTCGCGCACAAGGACACCCTCAAGATAGGCACCGTAATCGCCGGCTCCAGCGTCTTTATCGGCGGCGCTCAGATTTACAACAGGGATTACTGGAAACTGCCCATAATCTACGGCGGCCTCGGCGCCACAGTGGGCCTTGGTTTCTACTACCGAAAGCAGTACACCACTTCGCTCGAAGCATACAACGCCGCCATCGAGCTCGACCCCGATGCGCCCTACACGGTCAACGACAAGGCCCACCTGACGAGCAAGCTCCTTTTCGCCGGCGGCGCGCTCGTGTACTGGGGAGCCCTGATGGACGGCACGATACGTTTCAAGGACGAGCGAGACCACAGTCCCGGCAAGGCCACCATCTATTCCATACTCGTCCCCGGCCTCGGACAGGCCTACAACGGCGAATACTGGAAAATTCCCATATACTGGGGATGCCTCGTCGGCGCCTACCACTACTGGAACATCAACAAGACCAACTACGAAAAGTACCGCAGGATATATATCGCGGCGACTGAAGACCCCTCCTACAGCGGTCCCTTCTCCGCAGAAACCGCCGTCTATTACCGCGACGTGTTCCGCGAATACCGCGACTATTCAGTCCTCGCCATGGCGGCTTTCTACCTTATCCAGGTAATCGACGCCAACGTTTTCTCCTACATGCGCGACTTCGAGGTCACCGACGACCTCGCAGTCAAAATCCGCCCCACAGTCATCACTCCCAATACCCAGTGGGCCGCCGCCCCGAGCGCGATGGGAGTAAGCATAGGCCTGAGATTCTAGAAGGATGAGACGTTTCTTTTTCGCCCTGATATGCGCTTTTGCGCTCCTCCAGACGGTCTCCTTTGCGCCCGTCCATGCACAGTCGCAAGAGGGCTCCCGCCCCAGCCTTTTCCCCTCCAATAAGGCGAAGGGGCCCGATATGAAGGCTGTCGCGGATTCTTTACAGGGCGTGATAGATTCCCTCAGGGCCAGGATTGCGGAGCTCGAGCGCATTGAAGAGGTAATGGTTGAGGAAGCTGTCGCAGAGGGCGAAAACGAGTCCCGCGAAGAGGCGCCCGAGATTCAGTACACCCCCGAAGTCATAGACAGCCTCTTACACGAGTGGTACACGGGAGCTCCTGAGAAGCAGAGCGACGTCCACGCCCGCTTCGACGACCTGGAGCACATAGGCGAATTCTACGGCGATTCCGTGCGCTTCACAAGCTCAGTCCCCGACTCGGTGCTGGTGGCGAGGCTCGAGGCCATGAACTCCTATATCAGCCTGCCTTTCAACTACATAGTCAAGAACTACATGCTTCTCTATTCGGAGAAAAACCCCGCCAAGATGCGCCGCATGCTCGCCCTGTCGGAGTATTACTTCCCCATCTTTGAAGAAGCGCTCAACAAATACGACCTGCCGCTCGAAATCAAGTACCTGGCCATCATCGAGTCCGCCCTCAACCCCACGGCCCGTTCGAGGGTCGGCGCCCGCGGCCTCTGGCAGTTCATGTACGGCACCGGACGCGTTTACGGCCTGAGGATTAATTCCTATGTTGATGAAAGGCTGGACGTGGTCAAATCTACCGACGCCGCCTGCCGCTATCTTGCAGACGCCTACAAGATATTCGGCGACTGGACCCTGGCCATTTCGTCCTACAACTGCGGCCCCGGCAACGTAAATAAGGCCATTCGCCGCGCAGGCGGCCGACGCGACTTCTGGTCGGTCTATCCATATCTCCCCCGAGAGACAAGGGGCTACATGCCCGCGTTCGTAGGCGCCATGTACGCTATGGTTTATGCCCGCGAGAACGGCCTCGTGGCCGACCCCTCGCCCCTTCCCGCCCGCGTGGACACCTTCATGATAAGCAAGAACCTGCATTTCACCCAGGTCAGCGACCTCACGGGCATCACGATGGATGAAATACGCGACCTCAATTCCCAGTACATCCACGACATCATCCCCGGCAGCCAGGCCGAGTATGCCCTCAGGCTCCCCTATCAGTACACTGCCTCGTTCATCGATTGCCAGGACAGCCTCTACACCCACCTTGCAGATTCGCTTTTCAAGCCCGCAGTCGTAAAGAGCATTTCCGAGGGCGGAGCAGCCCCGGGCGGCGGCAACGTCATCTACTACAAAGTCCGCAGCGGCGACTATCTGGGCCGAATCGCAGGGCGCTACCACGTGTCCGTCAAGCAGATAATGAGCTGGAACCACATGAAGAACACCAATCTTCGCGTGGGACAGACACTCACCATCTACCAGGGCGGCGGCCCGCCTGAGAGGAAGCCCGAGGAGAAGAAGCCCAAGTCGAAGTACTCTCCCAGCTATGACGGCCCCGTCGAGCACTACACCGTCAAGGCAGGCGATTCGCTCTACGGCATTTCCCGCCAGTTCCCCGGCGTTACCGTTGCCGACATTATGGCCCTCAACAACTGCGGCAGCAACATACGTCCCGGGCAGACTCTCAAGATTCCGAAGTCATGATTACCAACAGATACCTTACGGCTGCAGCCATCGCTCTGCAGCTGTTTTTCTTTTGCTCATGCGAAAAAGGCGGCTCGCCTTCCGGCGAGATGGAAGTGAGCTTCAGCGCGTCCGCGCTTGAGACAAGGACCGTTTTTGCCCCCAGGCAGGGCGATGCTTTTCCCGTGCTTTGGACAGGGAACGAAGATGGAGTTGCCGTTTCGCTTAACGGCGCGCAGGCCGTAAAGGCAAGCGCTACTCCCACGGAAGACGGCTCCAGGGCTTATTTCAAGGCCACATTCCCCGCAGCAGCGCAGTACTCTTTCAGGGCGATGAGCCCAGCCTCGGCAGTCACAGGCCTTGGCGAAGACGGTTTTACTTTTGCTATCCCCAAGGTTCAGACTCCGCTTGAAGGCAGCGTCGATCCTGCCGCAATGGTAGTTGAGGCCTCAGCTGGTCCTTTTTCAGAACTTAGCGGCGAGGTGGAGCTTCATTTCCAGCATAGGACGTCCTACGGCATACTGTCTTTTGGCAATTTGAACACTTCCGTCAGCGGAGTCGATATTGTCTGGCCCGGCAACGACACTCTCAGCCTCAGCACTTCCCGGCGCGACTCAATATGGTTCTCAACAGTCCCTCGAGATATTTCAGTCAAAGAGGTAGAGTTCATAGCCTACGGCAACGCCGGAAAGTATTCGCGCAAGGTCACTTTCCCTGAAGGAAAGAGTTTCGAAAAGGGCAGGGTCGTCTGCCTCGAGATAGACATGACGGCTGCAGCATTCACGCCTGCATCGAATTCCATCAGTATACTTGCCGTCGGCAACAGTTTCTCCGTCGACGCAATGCAATACCTGTACGGCTACCTGGCCCAAATGGGCTACGAGGATATTTTCCTTGGCAATCTCTACATAGGAGGCTGCACCCTTCAGACTCATGCCGGCAAGCTCGAGTCCGGCGCGGGCGCCTACACCTACTATACCAATTCCAGCGGCAGCTGGACCAATGTTAGCGGCAAGGACGCCGTCAGCGCCATGACTTCCCGCAGCTGGGACTATGTTTCCCTGCAGCAGGCCAGCGGGTACTCCGGCGTCAAGGACAGCTACGACCCGTACCTTGCGTCAATAGTATCTGCCATAAAGCAGAACTGCCCCGGGGCTAAACTGATGTGGCACATGACCTGGGCCTACCAGGCCGACTCAAAGCACTCTGACTTCCCCAAGTACGGCTGCGTCCAGAGACGCATGTATGAGGCCATAGTGAGCACAGTGAAGGAAAAGGTCATAGGCAGCGGCAGCTTCGATTTTATCATCCCCAGCGGCACGGCAATACAGAACCTCAGGACCAGTTTCCTTGGCGACAAAGTCACCCGCGACGGCTATCACATGTCCTACGACGCAGGCCGCATGACGACGGCCCTTATGTGGGCGAAGCAAATCTCCGGCGGCCCGGTGAGCGGGGTGAGTCTCAATACAAGCGGCTACAGCGTGGACAGCAAGACCGCGTCCGCAATCAAGGACGCAGTGGAAAAGGCCTACGCCAATCCATATGTAGTGACCCCCTCCGCCTACCCCGACGAAGGCCTCATCGCCCACGAAAGCTCTACTGAACTGCGTCAGGCCCTGATTGACGCAGGCTACGATATCTCTAAATACGAGGAGCTTGCCTACAAGATTACTCCCTACGCCTTCTACAATTCCACGAGCAGCAACTACTTCACATCGAAGGCCGCAGGCAGCACTGCAAGCAATATCAACCAGTTCGCCGCGACTCCCCTTTTCTCCAAGGAAGACATACCCGCAGGCTCCATAATAATCCTTAAGAAAGGCTATCAATACCGTCCCGAGCGCTGGACGCGCCTCAGCGCGAAAAACAGCTCTTCAGAAAGGCCAGCGAACGTCAAGGCCACAAATGGAGCAAATATCTTAGTCGTAGAAAACTCCTGGTGGGACGGCTATGCTTACAGAGCCTTCAATCTGGCCGAAGAGGGCAATCCCGGCCTGTCAGACGAACGAATGACGGCCTTGCGCTCTACGCTCTCCATCTTCATCCCCCGATGACACGCACAGCGCTCCCGAGGAACGGAATTAATAATTAAGCGTTTTTGCTAATTTTGCAATCTGAACACAGCACCAAAGCAATATGGCAGAATCCAATTTCATAGACTACGTTAAGATATACTGCGCGTCGGGACACGGAGGCGCGGGAAGCACCCACCTGCACCGCGCAAAATATGTCGCCAAGGGCGGACCTGACGGCGGCGACGGCGGCCGCGGCGGTCACGTCATACTCCGCGCGAACCCCCAGTTCTGGACCCTCATCCACCTTAAGTACCGCAAGCACGTCAAGGCCGAGGACGGCGAAAAGGGCGGCGCAGCCCTCTCGCATGGCAAGAACGGCACCGACGTATATCTCGATGTCCCCCTTGGCACAGTAGTCAAGGACGCCGAGAGCGGCGAGACTGTGATGGAGCTCGTCGAGGAAGGCGAGGAAAAGATACTCTGCAAAGGCGGCCGCGGCGGTTGGGGCAACGACCATTTCAAGTCCCCCACCCAGCAGACCCCGCGCTACGCCCAGCCCGGCGAGGACGGGGAGGAAGGATGGTTCATCCTTGAGCTCAAGCTTCTGGCTGACGTCGGTCTCGTGGGCCTGCCGAACGCCGGCAAATCGACTCTCCTCTCGGTGATTACCTCCGCCAAGCCTAAAATTGCCGATTACGCATTCACTACCCTGGAGCCCAACCTTGGCATAGTGCGCTATTACGACGACCGTTCGTTCGTTATGGCGGACATCCCCGGCATCATTGAAGGTGCACACGAGGGCCGCGGCATAGGCCTCAGGTTCCTTCGCCACATAGAACGCAACTCAGTGCTCCTCTTCATGGTATCCGCCGTGGAGGAAGATGTCGCAGGAGTCTATCAGACGCTGCTTAACGAGCTCGAGCAGTTCAACCCCGAGCTGCTGGTTAAGGACAGGGTGCTCGCAGTCACGAAGTGCGACCTCGTTCCTGACGCAAAGGAGCGCAAAAAGATTGCAAAAAAGCTCCCGGGGGACGTGCCCTGCGTGTTCATTTCGTCAGTCAGCGGCGAAGGCCTCAAGGAGCTGAAAGAACAGCTCTGGGCCGCGCTGCACAAATAGTTTTCGGGCATGGAAGAGACTACAGCTCAAATGATTGGAGATGCTCTTATCCGGGCAGACCGCAGTGCTAGCCTCTGGATCAACCAGCAATACACCTTCTGGAGCGACGGGATTTGGAAGTTCATGAGCGACAAAGTCGTATGGATTCCGCTCTATGTCTTAGTATTGGCTCTGATGTTTTGGCGCCTCGGCTGGAAGAAGACGCTGCTTTCCATCGCCGCCGTAGTCCTTACCATAATTTGCTGCGACCAGCTTTCCAATTTCTTCAAGGACTGGGTATGCCGCCTTCGCCCTTCGCACGACCCCTGGATGCTCACGCACGGATTACGCATTCCTGGGGGCACAGGCGGGTCATACGGCTTTTTCTCGGCCCACGCCGCCAACTGCTTCGGCTTTGCCGCATGCTCTTCGGCCATGCTGGGTTCGGATCGCAAGCATAAGTACGGCCTCTACGCCGCCTTTATCATGGTTTGGGCCGCCCTGGTGAGCTTGAGCCGCGTTTTTCTCGGGCTGCATTACCTCGGGGACATACTTGTCGGCGCCATAGTCGGCCTTCTTTTCGGATGGCTCTGGGCCCTCGTTTTCCGCCGCATCGCACACAATAAGAAATAGCACTATAATGAAAATAACAGGCATAGGCGAGACCGTCCTCGACATGGTGTTCAAGGACAGGCAGGTCCAGGCGGCTGTCCCCGGAGGCTCCGCCTTCAACTCCATCATTTCCCTCGGACGCTGCTTTGGAGGCCGCAATCCCGGCACAGGCGTAGTCATGATTACCCAGACAGGCAGCGACCCAGTTTCCGAAATAATGCTCTCTTTCATGCAGGAGAACGGAGTTTCGACCCGCGGCGTAGTAAGGAGCGAAGGCCAGAGCACGCTCTCAATCGCCATGCTTAGCTCTGCAGGCAACGCCGAGTACGAATTCTACCACGATCCTGCTCCCAGCCCTTTCCTTGCCCCTGAGATTGAATTTTCGAAGGGAGACCTCGTCCTTTTCGGTTCCTTCTTCGCCATCAATCCCAAGACCCGCGATGAAGTTCGCCGCCTTGTTCGCAAAGCCCGCAGCCAGGGCGCCACTGTCTATTACGACATCAATTTCCGAAAGAGCCACGACGGCCCGGGAGTTAGGGAGCAGATAGAAGAGAACATGGCCCTCAGCGACATAGTTCGCGGCTCGAATGAAGACATCGAAGCCCTCTACGGTTTCCCCGACCCCGAAAAAGCCTATACTGAGCACATCTCTAAGCTCTGCAATTATTATATATGCACCAAAGGCGCCCTTGAGACCGAGATCTTCGGCCCCGGCGCCCTGAGGGTCGCTATCCCCGTTCCCGGGGGCACTAAGGTAGTCAGCACCATAGGCGCAGGAGACAATTTCAACGCCGGAGTGCTCTACCACATCGCCCGAGTCCGTCAGGAAAAGGGCGGGAACTCCCTCCCCTCTACGGCAGAAGAATGGGCGGATATAGCCAGTACCGCCCATAAATTCTCCGCCAACGTCGTGGCGAGTATGTTCAACTACGTGGATTCCTCCTTCGACCCGGGAGTTTAAAACTACCTCACTTCAAACCAGGCTTCCCTGAAAATGGGACTGCCATCGGAAGCGAGTCCTTCGGCGACTACGCGGAACTGCCCCTTGTAGGAAGGAGCCTTGATTTCAATGGATGTATCTTTCCCGGAGGCCATCTTCATGACGGGGTCCCAATAGAGGAGTTGGCGAAGGTCCTGCCCTGAGCCAGGAGCGACGCCTCCGCGGTAGGCAACAGGGTAAGAAACTCCGTGGAAATCAGTTACGGTGACGTTCGAAGGGAAATCGAGCACCGTTACATAGTTTTTCTTGGTGATGAAATTGACGGCTCCCCTATAAGCCGTCCTGCCGAAGACGACGGTTCTGTCATATATGTCTATATCCTCGAGGAGCATGGCGTCGAAACTGACGATATGGCTTATATCACTGAGGATTACGCCGTCCATCAGGACGAGAAGGTTCTCGGTCTTGTATCTGCGGAAACCTGTTGCGTCCTGGGCTATCATGGTGAGCTTCCACTCCCCTTTCGACTTCTTGAGTTGGAGGGAAGGGACTATCTCAACTATAGTTTCGATGACGGAAGGGAACCTGACATAATCGTCAAGATGATAGTGAATCTTTTCTCCCCCGCCTAAAATAAGATCCCGGCGATAGGGCATGAACTCCACAAGCGTATCCGGCCTGGCGGCGGATTCCGCTGCAAGGGCTCTTTTCCTGAGGGTGAGATCGGGGCGTATGGCTTCCGAAAGCTGCAGGGTAGGAAGGAAAAGGGCAGAAGGGTGGATGAAAGGGCTCTCAATCCGGAGTGAAGCGTCGTCTTGAAGCGTCGAGCTTAGCTCGCAGACTATTTCACGCTCGCCATAGATGTTGTTGGTCTGGAAAAGGTAGTTCCCGGCCCCGTCGTTTCTTCCTATGTAAATATTGGAGGGCTCTCCGGCCGTCGAGAGACTCGCTTCGTCATCCTTATCACTTCTGCCGATGACCGTAGCCTTGATAATTTCTCCGTCATACTCGGAAAGCCTGCCGGAGGGTCCGTAGACAGGGGCGGAAGAGCCTAACGCTGAAACAAAGGAGGCTATGTCATGCTCCTGGGAGGGAGTTGCAATGCCGTCGTCATGATAGACGGACAGCGAAACATCTGCATCCGCACCCTGGTTAAGGAGAGATACGACGAGCTTTTCGCCCGGAGATGCCGTCTTTTTTACTGAAAGCATCACTTTGCCTTGACTTGATGAAGAGCGGGCCTCCGCCCTATATTCTTCCTCGGGCGTAAGGACGACAAGACTGTCTAGTCTTGCTTTGGAAGAAATATTGAAAACGCTGATAAAGCGGTCGCCAATGCGCCAGGCGTCTGTGGTTTCGGAAGTATTGAGAGCAGTGTAGGCGCTTAGGCGGTACGTGCCCGTGGGGATGGAGGAAGGAAGGCGGAATATGCCCGCACCGCGGCCGTCAAGGAGCGAAATCTTAGCTTCTACGGCTGCCCCTGAAGGCGATAGCAGCTCCAGGTACGCAACTGCGCTGAATGTCGAAGGTCTGCCCGAGAGGTCGCAGACAAAAAGCGAAACCCACACATCGTCGCCCGAGACGTACACTGTCCTGTCCGTGGAGACATAGACTCTCTCAACTTCGCGGGCCGATAGAGTCGCTGCGACTAGCAGCATCGAAAGAAGGGAAACTGTCTTTTTCATCATCAGTCCTCCCAGAAATCAGGTTTTTCCAGGGTGCCTCCGGCCTTGACACAATTGATGCACCGTTCAGGGCCCCAGGCTATTCCTGTGGTATAACCGCCGCCGGCGGCTCCCGGGACGCTCATTTCATAGATAGGGCGATAACCACCCTCATAATAATCCCTTTGGTTACCCGTAGGAGGAACGGCAAGACCATCGTAAACAATTCGGGGCTGATACAAGGAATTGTCGAGATATGCCCTCATAGAAACGGGACTGAAGCAATTGACATACCCAAGTACCATGGAACCGGGCTTGTTTTCGCAGGTAATATTGCTTGCGATCTCACCGGGGTTGGGAGTGAAGAGATTGCCTGATGCTTCACTGGTTTCATCCAGATTCTTTAGGTAGCGGTAGGTATCTGCACTAACAGAAGCTGCCCTGACAAGTATGCTGTAGCGCTTGTGATTGCGATTGTTGCTACGGGAAAAGCTATGGAGCAGGTAATGGTCAAGGGAATTCCCTCCATTATCGGACATTGAAACCGGAATGACAGGAGACTCAGGCATCGAGGCCCAGCACCAGTAATTGAAATAAGATTCCGGATCTGTAATCCCGAGATCATCGGCAACAGAGAGTATACTCCAACCGAATCCCTTTTGCATATAAACATACTGGGGGAGGAACTCGGCATGGAAACGCCAAGTCTCCTCGAAAGAGAGAAGGACATATCCGCTACTTTCGGGCCCTCCGTCCAACGAGACCGACACATAGACGTTGGAATTGTCGCTTGCGAAATGGATGCCGGAAATACTCGGAGGAGGGCAAGCACTAAGCCACTTGCTGCTATAAGTTCTCTTATCGTACTGGAATGAATCCGACAGCTCCATTACCAGACGGAAAAGAGCATCATCCGGAGCTTCGGAAGTGTCGAACATAAAGTTGCAAGGGACGACATTCCTGAAAATGCCGCTTTCGGGGGTTGAAGGATACCTGTTACCTTTGTCGTCCTCTATGTAAGGAGTGCACACAGGGTCGACAAAAGAACTCCTGATGCCGTGGGGAGAAGAAACGCTAAGAGTAGATGTCCCGCCTACGACTATATTTCCCTGAATTACCACCGTATCCGTCGGCAATGACTCGGCGTTCCACTCATAGGGATAAATGCATGAAGAGAGCAGAAGCGCGGAAAGAATGTATGTTAAGAACTGTTTCATCGTCGTTAGAACAGGATATTCAGGTTGGCATAAGGAACGGGCACGGCAAAAATAGAGAGCTTGTAGGCGGCTATCTGTGTGCCGGGATCGAAGAAGACCGAATATGCATTTTTCCGGCCAAGGATATTGTACACGCCTATGGTGAAGTTAGCGTGTAAAAGAGACTTGAGGTAGTGGCCGGCATCGATGTTGAATGCAGCGTCGACCCTGAAATAGTCTGGTATGCGCTCTGAATTCCTTTCGGAATATGCGAGGCGGAATTTCCCGTTGTAGGTGTATGAACCCACAGGGACTGTCACTGGGCGTCCTGTCGAATAATCGACGTTGAGCGAAGCGCTGTAGCGGCGGGTAAGGGCGAAATTGAAAGCGGCCTTAAACTCGTGAGGCTTGTCGTATGGAGCATTGTACCAGTCTCCCGAAGCTATCGTCTCGCTGCCCCTGTCCTGCATTTCACGAAGGAGGGAACGCGAATACGAGTACGACATCCAGCCTGTCAAACGGCCTGTCGTTTTCTTCGCCATGACTTCCACTCCGTAGGCCTTGCCGAAAACGGGAACGAGATCGTCATGAAGCCTGGGATTCATCATGAGCGTTGCTCCCGGCTTATAATCAAGAAGATTGCGCATTAGCTTGTAATAGGCGTCAAGGGAGAAATCTATGCCGCTGCCAAGATGCGTCCAGTACACTCCTGCAGCAGCCTGGGCGCCGTCGCTGGGTAGTACATCGGCGTCAGAGAGCTTCCAAGTATCGATGGGAGAGACGCTTGCCGTGTTTGATATAAGATGTATGTTCTGACGAAGGGTATTTACTCCGGCCTTGAAGGAGAGGTTGTCGAGAGGCCTGTATTTGCCCGACAGGCGCAGTTCAGGCAGTATGTATTTCGCTCCGTCTTTAAGGGCGTAGAAGAACGCGCTGCGAAGTCCGCCCTCCACCGACCAGCAGTCATCTATCTCCCAGTTGTCAGAGACATATAGCGAAGGCTCGAGAGCGAGCTCGCGCTCAAGGGATCGCGCTGCAATTACCGATTCCTCACCGAAGGGCGACATGATGCCGGGATCGAGAGAATACAACAGGAAATGGGCGCCGTAGGAAAGTTTATGCCCGTTATTGAAATGACGGGTCCTGTCGGCGCGCATGAAATACTGTCGTATGAATGTATCCACATCGTAGGCGTAATACTTCCACGAACGGACTGATACCCTGTTGGTAAAGAAATCGTAACCGGTGGTGACATCAAGAAATCCGCCGTCGGAAGTACGGAGATTGTACTGGGCGGAAGCGTTGAAGTTTGTGTAATGGTAGGAAGTGTCGCCGACGAAGGAGAATCTGTCGGTGGCAAAGTATGCATTCATTCTCAAAGTCCCCTTCTTGCCGATACGGGTGGTCCATCCGGCATTAGCATCGGTAAAATAAGCCTTGCCTCCGGCATACTCGCTCTGCTCGGGGATGGCATTGAGTATCCAGTTGGAATAAGTTGTCCTGGCGGACAATATCAGGGAAGACTTGCCCTTATTCAGGGGCCCTTCGACGCATACCCGGCCGGTCAGGGGGCCTACGCCCAGCGAGCCTTTCCACCTGTCCATGTCGCCGTCCTTCGTTTTCACCTCCAGGACGGAGGAAAGGCGGCCGCCGTAGGAAGCAGGGATTGAACTCTTGTAGAGTTGGACTCCCTCGACTACGTCGGGATTGAAGGAGGAGAATATCCCGAACATGTGTGTGGGGTTGTAGATGGTGTTGCCGTTGAGAAGCACCAGATTCTGGTCGGCACCTCCACCGCGCACGTTGAATCCGGCGGAAGCTTCTCCTACGCTCGTTACGCCCGGCAGGGTGAGCACAGCCTTAAGGACATCACCCTCGCCGAATGCGGAAGGGATCTTGCGCATGGATTTCATGCTGACCGCCTCCACACCCATCTGGGTCCTGCGGTGGTTTGCCATGCTTTCGGCTGAGACTATTGATTCAGGAAGAAGGGTCACCTTGTCGCTCATAACGACGTCGAGGCTGCCCGGGGCTTCGACTCTGAGCCTCAGCGTCAAATCCTCCTTCCCTTCGAAAAAGAAGCTCAGGCTGCTTTCGCCCTGTGGGAGATATAGTGAGTAGTATCCGTCGCCGCCCGTGGTCATATTCGAGCCCCCTGCGGAAGATATCACCAGCACTCCGGGAAGTGTCTCCCCGGTCTCGGCGGAAAGTACACGGCCGGACACTTTCTGCTTTCCCTTCGAAGGGCGGTTCCCTTCGCCAACGGTGTAGACCTTGTTCTTGTAGCTGGTGCGAAGGATATTGGAGGCATACTGCACGTCGACGGTCTCTTCCTTCACATCAGGGCCGAAATAATTGTCGGGAAGGGCAGAGAGAGTAGTGTCCCTCGCCAGGGAAGGAAGCGTTCCTGAATAGATATCCCCCTTAAGGGGCTGCCAGCTGACTTTGGACAGGTCAAAGCCGGTGCCGTCGCCGTCCAGTTTAAGGAGCTTCAAGCGCTTGAAGTAGCCTATGCGCTCGAGAGTGCCGCCTGAGACGGTATACCACGAAACAGTCCTGAGAAAGCAGGTCCTGAGGGTATAGTCGTAGTCGGGATCGATGTAGCCTATGTCCGTGCCGTTGTGCTCCCTGGCATCGGTGAGCACCTTTTTTTCGGTGAGGCTAAGTACAGGCTTGGAAGAATTGGCCACCATCTCCAGAAATGCATCAGGAGCCTCAGCTATGCCGAAGTAGGCGGGGTTTATAAAAATCTTGTCGCCAAGGGTGAACCAGGCCACCTGCCCCCTGTAGAGTATGATGGCTCCCGTCCCGTCTTCAGGACGGACCTGGAGGTCCGAAGAGTAGGCGTCAAGATTGAGGGTGACATCCTTGAAAAGCTTTCCGTTGTAGAAGACTTCGCCTTTGCGAAAGCCTTGATTGTCGTAGAAAGGCGTGCCGTTATAGGTGAAGGTATAGGCCTTCGGCACCTCTCCCCTATACAGGGAGGCGTTCATTCCCCTTTCCGGAACGGAAGCGGAAGAACTGAGGGAGAGGATGAATAATGCAAAGAGACTTGCAAGGATGTTACTTAATCTCATATAGTTTAAAAAGTCAGAATCTGTCTACGAGCTCGAAGATGCGCTCGCGCACCTGGTCGATGGTTCCTACTCCATCCACCTCGAAGTACTTGCCCGATTTCTTGTAATAAGTAATCTCGGGCTCGGTCTGGGCGTGGTAGGTGTCAATCCTGTGCCGGATGACAGACACATCGGCATCGTCGGCGCGGCCTTCTACGGCGGCCCTGCCGCTTATCCTTTCCACTATCATGGAGTCGGGAATCATTATGCTGACGACGGCGGTTACTTCCTCACCTGTGGAAGCGAGCATCTCATCGAGGGCTTTGGCCTGGGCTATGGTGCGGGGGAAACCGTCCAGAAGGAAGCCATTGACGCCCTTGACGCTCCTGAATTCAGAAGCAATCATGCCTTCCACTACTTCGTCGGGGACGAGGCTGCCCTCTTCGATGAGAGCCTTGGCCCTGAGGCCGAGCTCGCTGCCGGCGGCTATCTCCTTGCGCAGGAGGTTGCCGGTGGAAATGTGGTGCAGGCCGTAGCGTTCAACCATGGCTGAAGCCTGGGTGCCCTTGCCGGCTCCGGGAGGGCCGAAGAGCACGTAATATTTCATGCGGGGAGCATCTCCCTCTTCATCAATGACATAAATGTCTTCAAAATTGCGGCCCACCTCGTTGTAATCCAGACCGTAGCCGACGATGAAAGCCTTGGGGATGGAAATGCCAACGTAATCTATGGGAAGATCTTTGTGGTAGGACTCGGGCTTGAAAAGGAGGGTGCAAATCTTGATGGAAGCTGCGCCGTGCTCCTTGAGCTTCTTCTCAAGTTCGACGATAGTGGTGCCTGTATCGACAATGTCCTCAATGACATAAACCCTGCGGCCGCGAACGTCGGCAGTAAAGCCCATGAGTTCCTTAACTTCACCCGTGGAGGAAGTGCCTGCGTAGGAGGCGAGCTTGATGGTAACGAGTTCGCAATTGAAAGTGAAACGTTTCATCAGGGCCGAAGTGAACATCATGGAGCCGTTGAGCACGCAAAGGATGACGGGGATGTCGCAGCAATCCTCGTTTTCCTTGTTGATCTGCTCTGCTACCTTGTCGATAGCCGCCTCAATCTCAGCGTTGCGGATAAAAAGGCGGAAAGTCTTGTCGAAAAGCTTAATTTTTTCCATCGTGCATAAATTTTAAAGCACAAATTTAAGAATCTTTTCGGATAAAACGGCTAAAAGCATCTTATTTGCGCATGCTCCAATCATTGAAATCCGCCTATACGTAAATCTTGCATGACGCTATGAAAAAACTTGCATTTTTCTTCGCTTTTCTCCTCGGTTTTTCCGCCGGGGCTTTCTGTCAGGACGAAGAAATTCTCGCCCTCAGCGGAGCTGAAAGTCTGGAAGAAATCGACGAAACGACTCTCGAAAACCTCCATGACCTGCTCAGTCACCCCATCAATCTAAACACCGCCCCCTTGAGCCGCCTGCTCTCCTGCGGGATCCTCACCCGATTCCAAGCCATCTCAATCGATGAATACCGCCGCAGCAGCGGCGACATCCTGTCACTAAGCGAACTCTCCCTCATTGAAGGCTTCAACCCCGAGACTGCCCGCAATCTCGCCCCCTTCATTTCCCTGGAAAGCAGCATGAAGGCGGGAGGAAAGAGGGAGCGAAGAATCAGGACCGAATGCCAGATGCGTCTCCAGGCCAAAAGCGGCTCCGAAGGATACGCCTTGAAGGTCAGGAGCTCCAAGGACGACAGATGGTCGCTGGCCCTTACCACGCGTAGCAACGACCTGAGTAGCAATTTCTTCCCGCAAACCTGGTCGCTAAGCGCTTGCGCAGGACTCCCATCGGGCAAAGGCAAAATAATAATGGGAGACTACAACGCCAGGTTCGGCCAGGGTCTCAGCCTCTGGAGCGGCTTTACCATGAGCGGCATATCCAGCCCTGACGCAGCGGCAAAGCACCCAACGGGAATATCCCCCGCCTGGTCGCTTAGCCCCGAAGGGCCCGTTCGCGGCGCCGCGGCAGAACTCAGCATAGGGCGTTGGACCTTCAGCGGAGGAGCCATCTTCCCCGGTCTGAGGTCACGAATGGAAGGCGGCTCCTCCCCCATCGGCGGCCTGAGCTTTTTGAACGCATCTCTTCTAAAGCGCAGCAGCGAGCTGTCCATTACCGCCATCGCAGGCCTCAGCGATCTAAGCGCCAGGAGCAGCACCCCTAATACCAAAGTCTCAGCCTCATTTCGCTGGACGCCTGGCAAGGTCGAATACTTCGCCGAAGGCGCATTCGACATAGTCAACAAGGCCCCCGGCGCCGTCGCAGGCATTATCTGGTCGCCCGAGTACGGCAAAAAGGCGGCGCTGCTCCTCAGGCACTACGGCAGCAGCTTCGACCCCACCCTTACAGGCGGCATCAGGATAGCTAGCAAGTGCCGGGGCGAAAGCGGCCTTAGCGCCGCCCTTGCGCTCAAGCACCTTGAAATCAACGCCGACGCGTCCCGCCTCCACCTCCAGGGCGAGTACCGCGCAAAGCTGACAGTTAAAACCCCGTTGCAAGCCGGCCCATGGAAAATTGAGCCCCGCCTGGCAGCAAAACTAAGCGGCAAGTCATTAAGGCACGAGTATCGCCTCAGCGCCTCCTTCGAAGTGTCACCTTGGGAGGCCCGAATACGCGCCGACGCAGTCCGATGCCGCTCCACAGCCCTTCTCGCATACGCGGAAGGAGGATTCAAAAAAGAAAGGCTCAAGCTATACCTTCGCGCCGGGGCCTTTATGATAAACAATTGGGACGACCGCATCTATGTCTATGAGCGGGACGCGCCCGGCATTTTCAACGTCCCTGCCTACTACGGCCGCGGGGCGACGGGGAGCATAATAGCCTCCCTAAAATGGCGCCGCCACGCCCTTTTCTTACGCGGCTCATCGGTGCTGTATCAAGGAGGAAAGGAGCCCAAATGGGAACTCAGGCTCCAGTATATGCTGAATCTATAGCGCGGGGACGACCTTTTCCATCTGTATGCCCCTCGAACCCTTCACAAGAACGGTCGCGCCCGAAATGGGAGCGCTCTCCAGAAAAGACTTCAGGCTTTCAGAATCAGGGAAACTCTCCCCTTCGACACCAAGGTTCTTCAAAGCCTTGGCAAACTCCTCGCCGACGAAAATGCAGCGGCAGGCGGGAATGGCGAGAGCCTTTTGAGCGATGGAGCAATGCTCCTGCAGCGAATCTGCCCCGAGCTCGCGCATGTCGCCAAGGAGCGCCGCCTTTGATGCGGCCTCGACGGAGGCGAAATTATCGAGCGCTGCAGCCATGCTGGTTGGATTGGCGTTATAAGCGTCAAGGATGAGGGTATTGCGCTCAGTTACAACCATCTGCGAGCGCTTATTCGCGGGCTCGTATTGGGCGATGGCTTTTGCTGCATCCGCGATGGGCACTGCGAAACGCGCACCGACGGAGAGGGCTGCAAGCACGTTGGCGGCATTGTATGCGCCCACAAGCTGAGTCTTGATGATGTGGCGGCCCAGCTTAATCCTCAGGAAAGGATTAGCGGCATCGGCGGGCAGGACTGCTGCGCCATCGAATGAGGGACCGTAGGGCAGGATAGAGAGTCCGGAGCGCTCTGCAGCCATTGCGACAAGATCGCTCTCGTCGACATTGAGAAATATTTCCCCGCCGCGTGCTGCAATCCAGTCATAGAGTTCGCCCTTTGTCTTTTTCACACCTTCGAAGCTGCCGAAACCGAGCAGGTGCGCTTTGCCCACGTTGGTGATCAGGCCCATATCGGGCTCGCACACTTCCACGAGGCGCTTTATGTCGCCGGGATGGCTCGCGCCCATTTCCACGACTGCAATTTGCGTCCCCTCGGGGATGGAGAGGATGGTGAGCGGGACGCCGACGTCGTTATTGAAATTGCCGCTGGTGGCTGCGACCTTGAATTTTGTGGCGAGTACAGAGCGTATGAGCTCTTTGGTCGTAGTTTTGCCATTGGTGCCTGTAAGGCCAATGAAGGTCGTGCCTTTAGCGCCGAGAATGCGCCTGTGGTGCAGAGCGAGGGCCCTCAGAGCCTCGAGAGTGTCGTCCACTGCAATGATACCTTCGCGGCCGGATGAAGTGGCCTCGCTCACTGATTCCACGACCGCGAAAGCGGCGCCGGCATCGAGGGCTGCGAGCGCATAGGCGTTGCCGTCGAAGTTCTCGCCCTTCAGGGCGAAAAACAATTCACCGCCCTTGAGAGTGCGGGTATCGGTGCTGATGCGCCCGGAGCAGGCGCAGAAAGCCGAGTAAAGCTTTTCTATGTCCATTTTGAATTATTTTGTGCCGGTGCTGCCGAAGCCGCCCGCGCCCCTTTGACTCTCATCCAGGCTTTCGACAGTCTCGAAACCGGCCTGCTCGCAGCGGGCGAACACCATCTGGGCTATTCTTTCGCCGGGCTCGATGACGAAGGTCTCGTCGGAAAGGTTTATTAGTATCACCCTCACTTCGCCGCGATAATCGGCATCGACGGTGCCGGGAGTATTGAGGACGGTGATGCCTTTCTTGAGGGCGAGGCCGCTGCGGGGACGCACCTGCCCTTCATATCCTTCGGGAATCTGCATATAGAGGCCCGTGGGCACGAGGACCCTCTGCATGGGCTTGAGGCTTATGCTTTCGCATATTGCAGCACGAAGGTCCACTCCTGCCGACTGGGGAGTCGCATACGCGGGAGCGTCGAACGGGGAAGTGTTGACTATCTTGACTGTCATAATATTCTTTCGGGGCATGATATTATTTCGGGGCCCGCTTGTAGAGGTAGGCCGTTATTAGCGCATACAAGATGTTTGGCGTCCATAGGGCTATCCATGCCGGCATGACGCCGGCGAAAACGAACATCTGGCTGAAGCGCATGAAGAGGATGTAGGAGAAGGCCAGGGCTATGCCTATGGCCATGTTCCAGCCTATGCCGCCTCGCTTCTTTCGAGACGAAAGCGCCACGCCCATGATCGTCAGGATGAAGGCAGAGAAGGGAAGGGTAAATCTCTGATGCTTTTCAATCTCGGAATAGATGATGGCCGCGTCGCCCCTTACCTTCTGGACCTCTATGAGCTCGAGGAGCTCGTCGTGGGGAAGGGTCTGAACCGTCGCTTTATTACGATAGAAGTCGCTTATATACAGAGGGATGACCGTATCCATTCGGGCGCCGGTCCTGACATTGTCCTCCAGGCCGTCGGTGTAGTCGCGTATGAAGTATTTGCGCAGGGTCCAGCAGGATTTGGTGCTATCCCAGGTGGCAGTCTCGGCGCTGAGCTTGCTCACTATCTCATCATTCTCGATTGACTCGAGGCTGAACTTGTAGGCCGTATTGTTCCATGTGCTGAACTGCTCCACATAGACAAAGGTCCCGGAGTCTATCTGGAAGTGGACGTCGCGATTGTTCAGCAGCTTCTGCTTCTTTATATAGTGCTGCTCGAACTTCAGGCGCGTCTGGTTCGCTACAGGGATCACCCAGAGGTTCAGGCCCAGGGAAACGGAGGCTATGATGCCTGCTGCGACTATATAGGGCACCATCATTCTGTGGTAGCTGATGCCGCCCGACAAGATGGCTATGATTTCCGAGTTCGAAGCCATCACGGAAGTGAAGAATATCACCGTGATGAATACGAACAGGGGACTGAACATATTTATGAAATAGGGAATGAAGTTGACGTAGTAGTCGAAGACTATCTCGCTCAGGGCGATGTTGTTCGACACGAAATGGTCTATCTTTTCGCTTATGTCGAATATTATCGTGATGCCGATAATGAGGAGCATGGCGAAGAAGAAGGTCAGTACGAACTTCTTGAAAATATAGAGATCTATCTTTTTAGGCTTCAGGCTCATGATTCTTTCTTACAGTCTTTGGCCGAGTTTGGGGACTACTGACGCCTTCCACTCCGCGAAATCGCCCTTTTCTATGTGCTCGCGGCTGCGGCGCACTATCTCGAGGTAGAAGGCGAGGTTGTGCTCGCTCGCAATCATCGCGGCCATCATTTCGCCGGAGACGAAAAGGTGGCGCAAATAGGCCCTGGAGTACTCCCTGTCCACGAATGAGGTCCCTTCGGGGTCTATGGGCGAGAAGTCGTCCTCCCACTTGGCGTTGCGCATGTTCATGCAGCCGTTCCAGGTGAAGAGCATGCCGTTGCGGGCGTTGCGTGTGGGCATTACGCAGTCGAACATGTCCACTCCCCTTTCTATCGCTTCGAGTATGTTCACGGGGGTGCCGACGCCCATGAGGTAGCGGGCCTTGTCCTCGGGGATGATGTCGTTGACTATTTCTATCATCTCGTACATCTTGTCCACGGGCTCCCCCACCGCCAGGCCGCCTATGGCTATGCCCACTTCGGAGAACTGCAAGGCGTGCTCGGTGGCCCTTTTGCGGAGCTCGGGATAGATGCAGCCCTGGATTATGGGGAAGAAAGTCTGCTCGTAGCCGTAGAGGGGCTCGGTCTCCCTGAAGCGGGCGGCATAGCGCTCCAGCCAGCCCTGGGTGAGGACAAGCGACTTTTCGGCATAGCGGTAGTCTGCATCGCCGGGGCAGCACTCATCGAGGGCCATCATTATATCGGAACCTATTACTCGCTGTGTGTCGACGTTGTTCTCGGGGGTGAAGATGTGGCGCGAGCCGTCGATGTGCGACTGGAACTTCACGCCCTCGGGGGTGAGCTTCCTTATGCCTGAAAGGGAGAAAACCTGGAAGCCTCCGCTGTCGGTGAGTATGGGGCGGTCCCAGGACTCGAATTTGTGTAGGCCGCCTGCCTGGCGAAGGATTCCGAGGCCGGGCCTGAGGTACAGATGATATGTATTGCCGAGGATTATCTCAGCCTTGATGTCTTCTTTGAGATCGCGGTGAAAGACGCCCTTGACTGAGCCCACGGTGCCCACAGGCATGAAAATGGGGGTGCGCACGGGGCCGTGGTCAGTCTCGAGGAGGCCGCATCTGGCGCGGCTGGCGGGGTCCTTATGGAGAAGCGTGAACTTCATCACTGCAAATTACGGCGTAAAATTAATAAAAATACCGCGAAATCTTTTTATTTTTGTAATCACCCTGACAGATTATAATAATACAACACCTTTATATGAGCAACAACAAAAATATCACCCTGCGCCTCATCGTGATGAGTTTCCTCCAGTACGCAATTTGGGGCGCCTACCTCACTTCCATGGGCAGTTTCCTCGCCCAGGCCGGTCTCGGACCCCAGATTTGGCTCTTCTTCGCCACCCAGGGCTTCGTCTCCATCTTCATGCCCGCCCTCATGGGCATAGTCGCCGACAAGTGGATTCCCGCCCAGAAGGTCCTCTCCCTCTGCCAGGGCATCGCCGGCATCTTCATGATTGCCGCAGGTCTCTACGCAAAGAGCGCCCTTGCAGGCGGTGGCATATCTTTCGGCACCCTGTACGGCCTCTATGCCGTCAGCGTGGCATTCTACATGCCCACCATCGCCATTTCCAACTCTGTGGCCTACAACGCCCTGGAGAAGTCCGGCAAGGACCCCGTCAAGGACTTCCCTCCCATCCGCGTGTTCGGCACCGTGGGCTTTATCGGCAGCATGCTCTTCGTCAACTTCGTGCGCAACTCCTCTGGCGTACAGTTCCAGCACTCCTATGAGCAGTTCCTCATGTCCGGCATCCTGGGCCTCGTGCTCTGCGCATACGCCCTCACCATGCCCAACTGCCCCTGCAAGCCCAAGTCCGCAGGCAGCCAGTCCTTCGCCGAAGCCACGGGCCTTAGCGCTTTCAAGCTTTTCAAGGACCCTCAGTTCGCCATTTTCTTCATCTTCTCGATGCTTCTCGGCGCTTCCCTGCAGATTACGAACGGCTACGCCAACACCTTCATCACCTCCTTCAAGGACAACCCTCTTTATGCCAACGCATGGGGCGCCAACAACGCCAACGCCCTTATCAGCATAAGCCAGATAAGCGAAACCCTCTGCATCCTCCTCATCCCCGTCTTCCTCAAGAAGTTCGGCATCAAGAAGGTTATGCTCATCAGCATGTTCGCCTGGGTCCTCCGCTTCGGCTTCTTCGGCCTCGGCAATCCCGGTTCCGGCGTGTGGCTCTTCGTCCTGAGCTGCGTGGTCTACGGCGTCGCATTCGACTTCTTCAACATCTCAGGCTCTCTATATGTCAATGAGAACACCGACAAGAACATACGTTCCAGCGCCCAGGGTCTCTTCATGCTGATGACCAACGGTCTCGGCGCTTCCATAGGCACTTGGGCAGCCGGCAGGGTCGTCAACGGCCTTGTATATGAGGCCGCAACTCCTTCCTGGAGCACCGCATGGTACGTCTTCGCAGCCTATGCTTTCGTCGTCGGCTTCCTCTTCATGATACTCTTCAAGGATCCCACCAAGCAGGAAAAAGCCGCATAAAGCGCTTCACACATAATGAAGAGAGGGTGACTTTTTGGGGTCACCCTCTCTTTTTGAAAAAAAAATTAGTGCACGTGTCGATTTATAATCGATTTAGGTTTATTCCGTATTCTTTAAGGATTTCAAGAAGCCTGTTCTCTATGGAGCGCTCCCAAAGAGTATAGCCGTAATCTCCCGGATGAGTGCCGTCCACGGAACTTTCGTGTTCCTCTGATGTGGCACTGGGATAGATGTAGTAAACATCCTTGTAGCGCTTGCAGGCTATATCCATCAGTGAATCAGCCACATGGATGCGATACGCTTCGTCAGCATCCTTCTTTAGGTCGAAGTTGCGATTCTCCCTGTAGATGGTGCGCTGGAAGATCATAGGCACGCCCGGATGTGCGGCCTGTACTGTCTCAATGAAGGGGAAAAGCCTTTCAATGATCTGCTCCGGCGTGGGGTTGGAGAAAGAGTCCAGCACAAGGGCGTCAAAACTGGCGTCTGCAAGAGCCTTGGCAAAAGCAGGCTGTAGTTTGCAGTTGCCGCTCATGCCAAAACCAAGGATGTCAAGACCCGTACGCCTTCCCAGCTGCATGGGATATGCCATGCCGGAACGGCTCGTGGACACGCCCATGGTGAAGCTTGAACCATGCACGACAATGCGGCACTTGGAATCAGGGCTGCACGGAATCATGCTTGCACCTTTGTCCAGGCCAACTTTTAGGCTCCTGAGCTCACTGTACATGGGGAGGTAGATCAGACACTCGTGCTCCGTTCCGTCCATGTTGGACACTATGGTCACGGGCTTATCTTCCTTGCCTGCTCCCTGCACAGCAGCACCGGCCCAAAGCCACTTTCCGCCCTCACGTATGTACATATCGAAGCCCAAAACAGAGAGAAGATTGGTGGTACGGCCGCCGTAGACATAACCGTACTCCGGCATAATCTTAATGCTCTTGGAGTTGGTCCTGAAATGAAGGGTGAGACCGCCGCTGCACATGACAAGATTGCGTTCATGCCCCTCAAATGCGTATGCCGACGTGTCGGCCCGGTGATAAGGATTCTTTGTGGGGAGCACCTTACCACTCAGGCCCGTATCGAAACCTTCGTACCAGGTGGTCTGGGCGGCAGCTGCGAGACACAGCGTGCATGCCAGCACGAAAAAGAACAGTTTCTTCATAATCTTAATCCAAAGTCAGAGGTTTGCGCTTCCAGTTAAGGATAGGCAGGAGGAAGGAGATAATTGCTGCTCCGAGCCAGAAAATACTGGCATATCTAAAGTCATGAACTCCGTTGACGATATTGTTGTCCAGCAGCAAGCCGGTTACAACGTTCTGGATGCCGGCAGCGGCATAGGAAGCTATGCCTACTATGCCGAGGGCAGCGCCAGAGGCCTTGCGGGGCACCAGGTCTATGGCCATCAGTCCGCCAAGGAAGGCAATCAGTACGCCTATGGCAATACCGAAGAGAATCATCGCCACGATATTCACCCACTTAGCCGGGCCGCCGTAGAGGAACAGGGCCATGGCGACGGCTTCCAGCACGCCTGCAACAATGGCGGGATACTTACGGTCCCCCCTGAACAGGACATCGGAAAGCCAGCCGGAAACCACAGTGCCTATGATACCGAACACCGGATTGATACCGATAACGGTAGCAGCCTCGGCCAGGCTGTATCCCTTTGCCTCCTGAAGGAAGATGGTTCCCCATTCGTTGATGGCGTAGCGGCTCATGTACATGAAAGCACTTGCCGCAGCTAGTATCCACACTCCGGGATGCTTGATTACAGCGCGCTGCAAACTCCTTGTCTGCGAACGGTCAGTAACTTCAGCGCTCTTCCTGTCGTATTCCTCCTGCGTCATTTCGCCGGAAATCACCTCAATGGGCGCAAGGCCCTTGCTTTCAGGCGAATTGTGGAAGAAGAGCAGCACCAGGACCAAGCCTACGACTCCTGCCAGGGCAGCGCCGAAGAAGCCCCATTTCCATCCGAAAGCAGCCACAATGGCGCCGACGAAGATGAAAGAAAGACCTTCTCCAATATTATGGGAAGCGCTGAATATGCCATAGAACGTTCCGCGTACCTTCAGCGGCATCCAGCGGGACAGGGAGACTATGCAAGCCGGAGCTCCCATGCTCTGCGCCCAGCCGTTTCCTGCCCATAAAAGGCAGAATGCAGTGAAAAGCACGGCGTTGGATATCTGGCCGTTCATGGCGCTCACGCCCATCACACCCATGGCGAAGTTCATGAACACGGATATTGTGATACCTGTGGCCATGAAACGCTTGATGTTGGCGCTGTCTGCAAGGAAACCGTTCACCAGTTTGCCTACTGCATAGACCCAGTAAAGGCATGCTCCTATCACGCCCAGTTGGGTGGCCGACAGAAGCCCCGCGTCTATGAGCGGCTGCTTCATCACGCCCATGGACAGGCGGCATACGTAATAAAGGGCATAGCCGAAAGTGGCGGTCCAGAAGGTCTGCAAACGCAGACGATTGTAGGTCCTGTACTCCTTTCCGGCCGGTTTGTTAACGGCAGATGACATATGCGAACCGGCTTTTATTACCTGCGGCCCTGCTTACGGAGCCATCCGATGAGCAGTTCAGGACGATCGGTCTGGATGATGGAAGTGCCCAAAGAGAGGATTTTTCCGTAAACTGCGTCGGGATCGCCTTCGAAGGCCGCATCGTCGTCATAGCCGCCACAGAGCGAAGCCCAAAGGGTATTGACCCAGAGTTTGGAGTCCTGGGCAACTACCTTGCGGCAGCACTCCTCCACTTCAGCGTCCAGCTCGGAGAAGCACACTTCATAGGCCAGCGGCTTTTCGCCTGTCTGGGCATACCAGTCTTCGTACTGGCTGAAGAGGTCCCTTCCCTTGGGCTTCTGGATGTCGATAATGGGCATGTACATCATGCGGCTGCCTTCCATTTCGCTGGCCACCGCCTCACGGGCTTTCTTGCCTTTTATGAGGATCTGGTCGGTCATGTCGAGCTCATCGGTGAGTGCAACCACCATGTCGTAGTACTGGAAACCCTGGTCCACATTGATGACAATACGGTCCTTGCACACTTCCAGAGCCTCCCGGAGGGTTGTAATGCGTGTTCCGGGAATGGCAATGTTGTGGGCAGTCTTGAGGTTGAAGGTGGCAAGGGAATCATAGGTCATGGTGGAGATGTCTCCCCTGCCGGTAGTCATGCGGTTACAAGTGTGGTCATGGCTGAGGACCAGGACGCTGTCCTTGGTAAGCTTGAGGTCTATCTCCACGATATCGGCGCCCATACGGATTACGGATTCGATGGCGCCCAGGGAATTTTCCGGATAATTGCGCCAGTCGCCACGGTGGCAGACGACAACCACGTATTTGGATGATGGATCATTCAGCTCGGCAATCACCTGCTCTGCCTTATTGGCCGGCACAGAAGCCTTCTGTCCGCAAGAGACAAGGGCACAGGTGGCAGAGAGAACCCACAGGATATGTTTCAGTGCAGTTTTAATCATAATGGTTCATTTATTTGAGTTTGATTACGCAGGTGTGCTTCCTGGACCCTGCCGTGGGGTAATCTCCCACAAAGCCCAGATACATATTCCCCTTGCGTATATGGAGGCCCTCAGGCTCGAATGTGCCATCGGACGACAGGTTCAGCTTGATGAGCTGCTGCTTGTCCACGGACACTCCCACTTTCACCAGTCGCTGAAGGATATTTCCGTTGAAGTCCATGACAGACATCAGCGTCGCTTCGTCATTCTTGGCACCGGATGTGACATAAATGCGGTTGTCGTACACGCAAAGACCCTGGACGGCGCCGGCGTTAGTTTCGCCGGTGGTCACACCCTTGCGTTTCCAGGGGAACCTGGCGATGGTCTTGACACTGTTCAGGTTGTAGGCGGTCACCTCTTTTCCCTGATTGTGCGATGCGCGAGTGACTTTCCTTGTCACCGTCGTGGCTTTGCGGATATCGGATAGCTTGTAGACATAGATGTAATCGCTGTTGTCCTCATAGGTCCAAAGAGCAATCACGTCATGCTCCGTATCCACATCGGCGAAACGTGCCCCGTTGTCGTTCAGGTAGAAGCGCTCGAGGGCATCTTCAGCATATTCCGTGGCGCCGGGATTGAACTTGTGACGGCAGATGAGGTGCACGTCGGGATCATTGGCCTTTCCGCCGGAATAACCGCCGTTTGCAGTGCGCTCACCCATAGTGCCGCTCGTCCAGAAATAGATATCGTCGGCATCGTACTCGATGCTGAACCCGTCTCCATGGCCGCCGCTGGGCAGCACCATGTCCTTGCCTATCTTGGACCCATCCATGTTCAGGGCACAGACGAGCATGGAGTTGTCGTCCTCCGTGGACATGTAGAACTGTCCACGTTTGTCGATATCAAAGCTCTGCATACCGGTCTGGAGGCCAAGGGGAAGGGCAATCAGACCCTCCGTCAGGGGCTGCGTGATATCCTGATTGAAAGAAGAGGGAGTATCCTCATTCTTTTTCACGGTCACGGACAGTTTCCCACTGGTGTTGATTTTATTCGAGGACAGAGTCAGCGTGGATGATCCCTCCTTCAAGCCTTTAACCTTACCGGCAGTCACGGAGGCGACCTCCGGGGCCGAAGAGTTGATACTCACGCCGCCGGGATTGGCTGCGAAGTCATAATCGGCCTTGACAAATACGCCGCGTTCAAAGACTTGATACAGAACGGGAACGGCCACTTCTTCCCCAACAAAAACGACACATTCGTTTTGCTGGAAAGACATTTTGTCCTTTATCTGCTCATCCTCTGAAGATGGCTTGTCACAACTTGCAAACAGGGAAGTTGCCGCCGTCAGAACGGCGGCAACTTTCGCTAAAAACATTTTTACGTCCATATTAATTGCCACAGACATTATTCTCGAACTTGCAGTTTCCGGCTTTGCTGGTGGCAAGTGTGATATAGTCTTGGAAATTCTCCGGAGTCAAGGTTACAATCTGATAATCGGTGTCGACGGTCATAGGTCCGACCTTTCCGCCCACCTTGCAGTTCTTGATAGTTACGGCCTTACTGTTGGCATTACCAAGGATTGCACCAATGTATTTGATGCTGGCCTTGATCATGTCGGACTGTATGGTACCATAATTCTCGCATGCATCGATGGTGACGGGGTTGTTGGACTGGCCCAGGATGCCGGCTGCATAGCCATGGGTTGAGTCGCCTGCCTTATCGAAGACGACGTCTCCACGGTTGATGCAACGGGTTAAGAAAACGTCGGTGCTGCCGGCTGAGCAGATGCCGCCGATGCGGCTGTTGCTGGCCTTCACGTCAGAACCGGAGATCTTGGCTTCGTTGACGCAGTCCTCAACCTTGGTCTTCGCGTTGGCGGAAGCCACGATGCCGGCGAGACGGGTGGCCTCGGCGGCGATCGCCACCTTGTTGGTGCAGTTCTGTATGTAGTTGAAGTTCTTACCGTCCGCGAATCCTACGATTCCTGCTACTGAAAGGCCGTTGCCGCCGTTGTTGGCGTTGACGGAATTCTTTGAGGTGATGGTGCCTTCGTTAACGCAGCCCTTGATGTAGCTGGCATATTCTCCTTCCAAGGTATACATCTGGCCCACGATGCCGCCCACGCATTCACGGATGCCGTCCTTGGCTGCAGTTAGGCTGAGCGAAGCCTTGTTCGTGCAGCCTTCCACGGTGGAATTGAGAGCGAAACCGGCCACGCCTCCGAGGAAGGATATGGCGGCGCTATTGCCTTCAATGACGGCCTTAGGGCCGATGACGATATTCTTCACGCTTGCACCGTTGAGGATGCCGAAGAGACCTGCTGCATAGCCTGTGGGGGCATCGGCAGGGACACTGACTTTGAAGTTGTCGACTACGTGTCCGCGGCCGTCGATGGTGCCAGTGAAGGGGACATCGCCTGTCGTGATGACGCCGGTGGTAGTCACGGAGCCGGAACCTATGGGCGTCCAAGCTTCACCGCCGAGGTCTATGTCAGCGCCGATGACGACAACACCGTCCACGACGAACTTGCTCACATCGCCGCCGGTCTTCACCAGTTCGGCGAATTCCTTAAGGTCGGCGGCAGTGCCTATGCCTTCTACGGTAGGAGCGGGGGCGCCGTCCCAAGTCAGGCCGGAAATCTTTGCCCTGTTGGCATCTGAAACCGCACCGATATACTGCTCGAAGTTACCGGCATTGACGTCGATCATCTCGTGATTTCCGTCTTCCTTGTAAGTGCCGAGCTTGCCGCTCACGGTGACATCCGTAATGGATGCGAACTTGCTGATGTTTGCTCCGATAAGACCCCTTTGGTTGGTATTCGCAGCGATAATGGTACCGGTGTTTTTGCCGCCCTTCATGACGATTGCGTCATCGTTGAAGAAACCGATGATAGCGCCTGCGTGGGTCTTGGCATTGGAAGTGGTCAGGTTACCGTTGTTGACAAGACCTTCTGCAACAGCATTCTTGTAAAGCACGGAAACGACATTGCCGATACGGCCGTCCGTGAAGTTATTGGTCTGGTTTGCGTTGTTGGTGCAGTTCAGGAAGTGGCCGCCGTAGTTGGCAGTGGCGACGATACCGGAAGAGCGACCCAGTTTGGCGGTGATTTGGCCATTGTTGACGCAGTTCTCGATATTATTGGCTGAATTATCCTGAGAAGTGGTCACGAAACCTGCGATACCTCCGTACATTGTACCGGCAGCGCCATTGGCGGTATTGCTGCCGCAATCGGCATTGACGATAAGGTTGACGGAGCAGTCCTTGATGGTGCTGGTGCCGGTTCCCGTGTTGAAGACGAAGCCGGCTATGCCACCCAGGGCAAAGCGCTTACTGTTGGTCCTTGTGCCGGCAGAAGTGATCGTTCCGCTGACCTTCACATTCTGGATGGTGGAGGAAATAGCAGTTCCAACGAGGACGCCTGCATCTGCCTGAGCGTCGGCCGAAATGACAAGTTCAGTAATGACGTTCAGGTCTTTGACGGTTGCGCCGTCCAGCACGCCGAAGAGACCGAAGGTGCTGTTGGCAGGGACACTCACGGTAGGTTTGAAACCGCGGATGGTATGGCCGCCGCCGTTGAACACTCCCTTGAATGCGACTCCGGTGTAGGCACCTGCATAGTTGCCGTTGGTCACGGTCTCGGGATTGCCTATAGGCGTCCACTCCTGGTATTCGGACAGGTCGATGTCGGCCAGGAGCTCGATTTCCTTGGAGGGGTTCTGCCAGCGGGTCGTGCCGTCATTGGTATTGACCGCCTCGACGAACTTCATGAATTCCTCCACGTCCGGGATACCTCCGATGCTGGCGGAAGGATCGTAGGGAACGGTGTAGCCGAGCTGGGTGATGGGAACGACATAGGACTTGCCGCCTCCGGAGAAAACGATTTCACCGGATCGGGGTGCCACGTCGGTTTTTTCGTTGATATAAGTGCTTTCCACCTTGAAGCTGACGATGGAGTTGCCGCTGCCGAAGATGGGTTCGGCCTTGACCCAGTCCGGGGTCACGACTATCCAGTTTGCATTGGTCGTCAGGGTAAGAACCTGATCGCCAGGATCCTGGCAAGGCACTTCGTTGAAGGCTGCCGGATCTGAAGAAAAGGTAATCTGCTCTTCAGCCTCAGTCACGCAGGAAGTGACCGCAATCAGGGCTAAGAATGATGCGCAGATCAGTTTGACAATGGTTTTCATATAATCTTAGTTATTAATTATTTCAGTCTTACAAGCATATAGTTGAGACAACTGCGTTCGCCTTTGGAGTCGGATACGCGATTGACGGTTTTACCGGAAGATGCGGCCGTATCATATACCCACATGCAGGAGGATCCGCCGCCGTCGAAACGGGTCATGTTCCAGCCGCCCAGCTTTTGGGCGATGCGGAACATCTCGTATCCTTTCACGCCGAAGGAATAGCCGGCCTGACGTCCGTCCACCTCGACGAGCCACACGGTCTTGCGATCCTGGCTAACGACCGGGAAGGTCATGGGATCGTAGGTCGTGTAAAGGTTGTTGCCCGCGGGCGGGGTGTTGCTTCCGTCGCTGCCGTTTTCCATGAGACGGTACATACTGCTGTTCTGAGTATATATGGGCTTGGTTTCTCCATCAATTGACATGTCGAACTTAAGCCTCACCGTGTCCCCTGCCTTCAGCGAAGACAGAAGCGTCTGGGCGGTGGAGCCGCTGACTGCAAATCCAACTTCCTTCGGGGAGGAGAGATAAGGAGCGGCTGACAGGGGTGTAACGGTGCCGTCGTAAAGATTCTTAACGACTGCTTCAGTCCATCCGGCGTTTACCTTCACCGGGCTGTCATTGTACTCGGCCACTACATAGAGTACATCCAACGCGAGCGGATTGGTGATGCTCGGTTTCGAAGGATGAGGATACTGTTTGTAGCGGCTGGTGTACATATTGACCGCATAACTGGCGGAAGCGTGGCGCAGGATGGTGTCGTTCACGGATGAAATGGAGTATTTCTTTCCGCCGGCTTCCAGAGAGGCGCTCAGGGACTTCTTGCCGCAGGATGCAGTGCCGTCAGTAAAGACGGTCAGCGCCCAGGCGTGGTTGACCAGCGCTCCGGAAACGGCCGGGTTGTTGACATAAACCGGTTCACCTTCCTCCACGTGGTAGCCACGTGAGATACCGTCGTTGGAATCGAAGAATCCCGTGTTGATGCCGGCGATGATGTTCTGCCCCTCAGAACGTCTCCTGGAGCAAACTTCGGACAAGGTCTCGCGGAGGTTCTTGCCGTTGTTGCTGTTCTTGTTGGCGTTGGGATTGGGCACCTGCTCTTCAGCATAGGCCGTGGTCAGTTCCACGTCAGGATGGCTCAGGTCAATCTGCAGTACATGCATATGGCGGGGCATGCCGGTGAAGGAACAGTGGGTGTACTTCACGCCGGGATGGAGCTGTTTTTCTTCCAGGACTTCCCAGTCGTAATAGCTGTCCGCCGTCCAGTCCACGGTGTTGGACTCAAGGTCGTATGCCTTGGCAGGGTATACGGCCGTCGAGTGGACGGAAGCGCGTCCGTTCACGGAGCCATAACCGTAGTTGCCGGTAAACTTGTCGGCGGAGGCGTTGAAAGAGCATCCCCATGCCGGCGAACAGTCGCCGGAGACGACGCCCGTGACTGCACCGTTGTTGGTGCAGCTCAGGACCTTTCCTTCATTGTAGCCCACCAGGCCGGCAATGTGACAGGCGAACGAAGAAGAGACGTCACCGTCATTCACACAAGCCTTTTTCTTCAACTCCGCGTCACCAATCAGGGAGCTTGCATCCGTCCTTCCGCAGAGACCGCCCATGCAAAGGGAAGCAGAGCCGGAAGATACGGACAGCGCTGCCTTGTTGGTCACGCCGGTGAGCGTTACGCCGAGGGCATTTCCTATGATTCCACCGATGTTGCCGGAGGCATTACCATTAAACGTCACGGAGCTTCCTTCGGAGCCGAAGACGAAATTGGATATCCTCGAATTCCTGGCACAGCCGAAGAAGCCGGCATCGGGATACTTGTCCGTATCAACAGTCCAGCTGACGTTTTTGATAATGTGTCCCTTACCATCAAAATACTCGCGGAACGGGTTATCTTTCGTTCCGACCGGAATCCACTCCTTGATGGAGGAGGCGTCGATGTCGCAGAGCAGCGTCACGGCGCCATCTACCATATATGGACTCACGGCTCCACCGTTATTGACGGCGGTAGCGAAAGAGAGAAGGTCTTCGGCGCTGGATATGCCCTTTACCAAAGACTCCCCGCTTCCGGCAGCCTGGACCAGTTCTACGGTCTGTTTCTTCCCGCTCAGTGTGCTCACACTGATGGTCGCCGAACGCTGCACGGTGGCGGTATTCTCCGAAACGGAAACCTTGACGGTGACAGCGGTTTCGGAGCCGGTCCCCTTGACGGTCAGCAGTTTGGCCCAGGATTGGTCTACAGAGACCATCCAGTCCTCTGAACTGAGTACACTGAATGAGACCTGGCCTCCCGGGGCATCGGCCGTCAAAGACTGCGGCGACACTTCAAAGCGGGCGGATACGGGATCAATCACCTCGCCGCACGCCGCTGAAACGGACAGGGCGGCGAGGAGAATGAAGATCGTTTCGATGATCAGGCGAACGCGCATCATAGACTATTCCCAACCGGGGTTCTGGGTTAACTTGCCATTATATGCCTGGATCTGTCCGAGAGGGACGGGATACAGGTAATCACGGTCTTTCCATACGTAATCCTCGGCAGCGTCGCGGGTGATGTACCCGTGGTCTCCGTCGGACAGGGTGAGCGAATTCGCGCCCACCTGGATGCGGTTGGTAGCAGGAATGGTGGAACTGACGCTCGAAGGCATCTGGCCGGTGTAGATAAGGAGGTCCTTCTTGCCGTCGTGGTCGGTGTCAAATTCGCCCAGTGAAGGAACGTAGATACCCTTGTAGCCGGGAGTGAGGCTGGCAGGATCCAGAGGAGTAGCACTGACAGCCTTGTTGCCTGCGGCAGTAATGGGTCCGCCTTCTTTCCAACGTATCATATCCCACTGATGGAATCCTTCTGCGAAAAGTTCCACGACACGCTCGCGACGCACCTCGAGGATGGAGGCAAGCTGCGTACCCGTGGCATTGGGATAGTACTCGGCCATAAGGGGATCGGGGGTGGTGGGAAGTGTAAGATTAGGCATACCTGCGCGGTCGCGGATCAGCTTGATGGACTTGTCTATCATAACCTGATTCAGCTCACCGAGTTCTGCATAGGCCTCAGCGTAATTGAGCAGGACTTCCGCATAGCGGATGTAAGCCCAGTCGGTCGTACTGGTGGATGCGTTTTCATGGCTGCCGTCGGAGACACCCTTGATGACACGGTATCCGTTGAGCGTACGGGCAAAATCGATTATTTCCACTGCGCCCTTCATTTGGGGATCAAGATATCCGAAGTGGCCGGGCGCATGGAGAGTCTGAGCCATGCGGGGGTCCCTGCGCTGGAACTGCTCGTAGTACTCTTCAGTGGCCCAGCCGTTCCTGTCCTGGATGGGTTTACCGTCGGAGCACAGGTAATGGTTGACAAAGCGGCGGGTCGCACTGTAGGTCTCGTTTTTCAGGTCGAACTGAAGACCGTGGCGTATGGCCAGTGTGACATCATACTGTTTGGCGAAAATGACCTCGGGATTGCCCTTGAGAGACTCGAGCTGGAATAAATCGCGATAGGCCTTCCAATGGGAATCCGTGCTGGTGGTATACAGGCTGTATTTGCCGGAAGTCATCACGTTCTGGGCGGCCTCGGCAGCCTGGCGCAGGAACCATTCGGCGCTCAGCGTAGTGGTGGTACCGTCTGCCTCAACATACGGCTCGTCGGCCACGCCGTGGTATTTGCGGAAAGTTCCCTCGAACAGGGCGACGCGGGACTTCATTGCCATCGCGGCGTATTTGTTGATGCGGAAACAGCCGTCTGCCCAGCTGTCGGGCAGTTTCTTTGCGGCGAGGTCGAGGTCTTCGATAACCTTCTTCATGACATACCCGCGGGAATCGCGAGGACGGAAGAGTGCAGCCTCATCGGCGGAGCCCACTACAGTCTCATAATAAGGTACGTCTCCATAGTACTGGACCATCTGATAATAGAACAAGGCCCTGAAGAAATGCTCGACACCTTCATACTTGGTGCGAACCTCATCATTCTTGCAGTTGGAGCAGTTCTCGAAGAACTGGTTGATATGCCTCAGGTAGCCCCAGTGGGTCTGGGTCCAGAGACCGGAAGTCGCGTTGGTGCGGGTGCCTTTCTGGATGGCGCTCAAACCGCGCCCGATGAAATCGTCACCTCTGACTTCAACGTAAGAAGTGGCATCATCAAGCATGGTGTAGTACTCGCGGTTAGTCCACAGTTCCAACTCCTTCTCGGAAGAGAAGAAATTCTCGGGGGCGAGATTGGTCTCGGGGGTTTTCGTCAGAAAATCCTCGCAGGCCGTCGTGGCAAGTGCAATGGCTGATATAGTCAATACTTTGAATATGCTTTTCATGTTTCTGTCCTCCCGTAATTAGAATGTAATGTCCACACCGAAGGTGTAGGTCTTGGCATAGGGATACAGGCAGTCGCCGTATGCGGAAGTAGTAGCTACTTCAGGATCTACGGTATTGCAGTATTTCATCATCGGAGACAGATAGAACAGGTTCTCTCCGCTGAAGTAGATGCGGCACTTCCGGACAATCTTGGTCTTGATGGGGAAAGTGTATCCCAGAGTCAGGTTCTTCAGACGCAGGTAAGCCGCATTTTGCAGGTAACGGTCGTTGACGACGCTGTTCTTGACGAGCTGTGCCCTCTGGCGGGGGAAGTAGCCGTTAGGGTTGTCCTCAGTCCAGCAGTTAGTCTGCAGGGTAGTGGCAATGAATGTAGGCCTTCTGTAGGAATAAGGACCCCAGAAATACACGCAGTTGGAGTCGGGGTACCAGTCACATTTGCCTACGCCCTGGAAGAAAGCGCTCAGGTCGATTCCGTTCCAGGAGAAATCAGTCTTGAAGGAATAGCGGTACCTGGGCAGGCTGTTACCGATTACGCGGCGGTCGCCGGGATCGTCCAGGGTGTTGGAGCCGGTGTTGATGGCTATCTTGCCATCCTTCATGTGCTTGTCGCCGTCCAGGTTCTCGAACTGCATATCGCCGGCCATAACCTTGTTGTAAGGAGCCTTACAGCCAAGCTCGGCCTTGTTGACGACGCTCAGGTCATACTGCTGGGCCCAGTTGGCGGCATCATCGTCGGATCCGAAGAGACCGATTACGTGGTAGCCCCAGATTTCACCCAGGGTCTTGCCGACGTAGTAGTCGGTGAGCAGGTTGGTGGGGTTGTTGAACTTGGTGATCTTGGTAACGTTGTCACCAAGCGTGGCGGTTATGCCGTAACTGAAGGGCTTGCCGCCCACCATCTTGGAGTCATGCCAGCTTACGGAGACCTCATAGCCGGTGGTGCGGAGGTCGGCGGCGTTCTCCTTAGGTGCGCTTTCACCATAGACGTTGGGCAGGGTCATAGCCTTGGTCAGCATGTCCTTGGTGTCACGGATGTAGGCGTCGGCGGTGATGTTCAGACGGTCCCTGAAGAATCCGAGGTCGATACCTGCGTTATAGGAAATTACGGTTTCCCAGGTCAGGCCGCTGGAAACGGGAGATGACATGGTGGCATTTTGGGCCGCATCCGTACCGTTGAATGTGTAGCTCAGCTTTGCGAGGGAAATGGTGTCGAAGTAGTAGTAGTTGCTGACCTGCTGGTTACCAAGGGTACCATAGCTCAGACGGAGCTTAGCCTTGTTCCAGGTGTCCTTGATCGGAGCCCAGAAAGGCTCTTCGCTGATGCGCCAGCCGAAGGATGCGGAGGGGAAGAAGCCCCAGCGGTGATTCTTGGGGAAGCGGGAAGTACCGTCATAGCGTCCGGAGACCTCGAAAAGGTACCTGTCGGCATAGTTGTAATTGATACGGCCGAAGAAGCCGAGGGTGCGGTAGGCGCTGATGGTCTCGCCGAGGGTCGATATCTCAGTTGCGGAGGCAAGGTTGATATAGGAGAGAGACTCGCTGAGGGAGCCCTTCTGGTGCACCGTCAGGTTCGAGGAGCGATAGTCGTCGAAGTTGGCACCCAGCGTGGCAGCCAGATTGTGCTTGCCGAAGGAACCGTCGTAAGAGAAGTAGCCGTTGGCCACGTGACCGTCCTGGAAGTAGCGTATCTCGCGATAGAAGTCATACACGGAACCGTTGCTGAAATA
>CAMYVB010000018.1 GCA_947302175.1 uncultured Bacteroidales bacterium
ACGGTGATGATGTCGCCGCCGTGGGTGGATTCGGCGCCGCCGTTCTCCCAGACCTTGAGCATGCCGTCGCCGACGGTCCAGCCCTCGACGGGGAATTCAGGGCCGCGGGCGCTGCGCCAGCCGTTGGAGGTCTCGCCGTCGAACAGGAGCTGCCAGCCTTCCTCTTTCTGCCTTTCGCTCAGGGTGTTGGCTATCCAGTTGACCTGATGGACCGCCTTGTTGTCGGGAGTAAGGTGCTTCTCGACGTCCTCGGTGCAGATGCGTATCTTGCGCCACAGAACCTTTTTGCCGAAATGGTCGGCGTCGCGGGTGGAATGTACCTGGAGGCCGAAGAAGCCCTCGGAATAGAGGTCGGCGAGGAGGTTGGACACTTCGACGCCGTTCACGAAGGTGCGTATGCTGTTGCCTACGGCCTCGATGCGGGCCTTGTTCCACTTGCCGGGACGGTCTGCGCCCTTCGCGGCGGGGTTCCAGGTGGTCTTGTAGAGCCAGTTGATATTCTCCTCATAGATGCCGCCTGTGAACTGGCGCTTTTGGTTGGGGTCGAGCTCGAACTGGTAGCCCTGGACCCTTTCGCGGTCGTTGATGAAGCTGCGGAACTGGACGCCGCTGTTGCCTGCGCCTTCTTCCATCTTGTATTCGAACTCAAGGATGAAATCGCTGTAAAGGGCGTCGGTTACGAGGAAGGAGTTGCCGCCGCCCTCGGTGAAGGTGGTGCCGGCGATGCAGCCGTCTTCCACGGTGTAGACGGCCTGACCCGTGGCCTGATGCCAGCCGCTGAGGTCTTTGCCGTTGAAGAGGGGCTCCCACTTGGGGCCGCAGGCGCTGAGGGCGACGATGCCGAGGATGACGAAGAGTATCTTTTTCATTTCGGGAGAGTCTTTAGACGGTGTAGTAGTCTTCCCAACCCTTCCTGGGAGGTACGCCGGTGAGGAGGGAATTGGCGAAGGGGTTGTCGGTGATTTCCTTGGTGGTGCGGTCGAAGTGGAAGGTGGTGTTGAGCCTCTGGGCGATGACGCCGAGGTTCATGACCTGGCAGAGCTCCGCGGAGATCTCGAAGGGGGAATGGGCCTTCTCCGTGCCCTTGATGGCGTTGAAGAAGTTGATCATGTGGTTGTAGTGGTAGTCCTCGGGGACGTGGGGGAGGAGGCCCTTGCGGTCCATTTCCTCGTGGAGGGACTCGGGGACTATCTTGAGCTGGGAGGAGTGCGAGCCGCCCTTGAAGATGAGGTCGTTGGTGTAGATTTCCTTGCCGGGGTTGAGCTTGGTGGGGACGTAGGCGGCGCCGTTCACGGTGGGGACGTCGCTCTCTTCGCTCTTGCCGTAGCCGACGGGGAGTTCGGGGAAGTTGCCCACGCCGTCATACCAGGTCATGTCGCAGGCGGGCATGTTGCCTCGGCGGGGGAACTTGAACTGGATAGTGGAGGCCATGGGGAAGAAATAGTCGTTGTGGCCTTCGCACTTGAGCATGCCGACTTCGTAGGGGAGGCCGAGCTTGAGGAACTCGTGGCAGGTGTCGAAGATGTGGGCGCCCCAGTCGCCGAGCGCGCCCATGCCGAAATCGTACCAGCAGCGCCAGTTGCCCTCGTCGAACTTCTGGGAGTAGTCGTGATACATGGTCTGCATCTGCCAAACGTCCCAGTCCATGTTTTCGGGCATGGGATCGGCATCGGGGAACTTCTTGATATTCACGTCGAAACCGTGCCAGCGGCGGGCGCCGTTCATGTGGGCGGTGATGTGGGTGACGTCCTTGATGATGCCGGCCTCGACCCAGCTCTTAAACTGGAAGTAGTTGGGGCCCGAGTGGCCCTGGTTGCCCATCTGGGTTACGACGTTGGGGTATTTTTTGGCCGCGTCGATCAGGAGCTGGTTCTCATGGAAGGTGCGGCAGAGAGGCTTTTCGCAGTAGACCGCTATGCCTTCCTTGATGGCGCGCATGGCGATGGGGAAATGCGAGAAGTCGGGGGTGCCCACGATGACGGCCTCTATCTTGCCGGCCATCTCGTCGAACATCTTGCGGAAATCCTTGTAGCGGGGGACGCCGGGGCAGAGCTCCATGACTCTCTGGGTGTGGGGCGCGCCCATATTGACGTCGCACATGGCAACGACGTTGATCATTCCGGTGTCGAGGGCGTGACGGGAATCCTCGCCGCCGCGGTAGCCTATGCCGACGAAGGCGACGTTGATCTTTTCAGAGGCGCCCTTGGCAGCCTTGCGGTTCTTGGCCGAGGCTTCGAGGGAACTGATGGGGTTGATTGCAACGGCAGCGGCGGTCGCTCCCGCGGTCTTGAGAAAGTCTCTTCTGGAAATCATATTGCTTAGTGTTGGTATTCTTGTTGGTTGAGCATACGCTCATCTTAGCAAATATAAAGAAAAATAGCTACCTTAGCAAAAAATTACCACACTAATGTATAGAATACTAAACAAGGAAATGCTGACTCCGACCATCTGCAAGATGGATGTGCTCGCGCCTCGTATCGCAAGCTCCGCGCAGCCCGGACAGTTCCTTATCGTCCTGAGCGGCGAGCGCGGCGAGCGCATACCGCTGACAATCAGCGACTACGACCCGTCAGTCGGGTCCGTTACCATTGTAACCCAGCGCATAGGCGCATCAACCGCAGAAATCATCTCCCGCTCCGAGGATGAATCCTTCAGGAGCGTCGTCGGCCCTCTCGGGACGGCGTCCGATTTCGTAAACGTTCCCCTCGAGGAGCTGCGTAAGCGCCGCTATATCTTCATTGCCGGCGGCGTGGGCACCGCTCCCGTCTACCCCCAGGCGAAGTGGCTGCACGACCGCGGCGTGAGCGTCGAGGTCATCATAGGCGCCAAGACTGCTGACCTCCTCATTTACAAAAAGGAGCTCGCAAGCGCCTGCGACTGCCTTCATATATGCACTGACGACGGCTCAGAGGGCTTCCACGGCATGGTGACCGCCCTTCTGGAAAAGCTCGTCGGTGAGGGTCGCAACTACACCCACGCGGTCGCCATCGGCCCTATGATAATGATGAAATTCACCACTCTGACTTGCAAGAAGTTGGGCCTTCCCGTCACCGTGAGCCTCAATACGCTGATGGTGGACGGCACGGGCATGTGCGGCGCCTGCCGCGTCAGCGTGGGCGGCAAGACCAGGTTCGCCTGCGTGGACGGCCCCGAGTTCGACGGCTATGAGGTCGATTTCGACGAATGTCTGCGCCGCCAGGGTCAGTACAAGACAGAAGAAAAAGAAGCGCTCGAGCGCATTAGCGAAGGGAGGATATAATTATGGCAGAAAGAATTCCCAGAGTCCCTGCAAGGGAGCAGGATCCCAAGGTGCGCGCCCGCAATTTCGACGAGGTGTGCTACGGCTACAATATGGAAGAAGCCTTGAAAGAGGCCTCCCGCTGCCTTAACTGCAAGAATCCGCGCTGCGTAGGCGCTTGCCCCGTGGGTATCGACATCCCCGGCTTCATCGCCAAGGTGGCGGTGGGGGACGTACAAGGCGCCGCTGAGGTCATAGCGCACGACTCGTCGCTTCCCGCCGTGTGCGGCCGCGTCTGCCCGCAGGAAACCCAGTGCGAAGGCAGCTGCGTCCTCGGCGTCAAGTTCGAGCCCGTATCTATAGGAAAGCTTGAAAGGTTTGTTGCAGATAATTCTTCGGCAAGCGTAGAAACAGAGAAGAGTAACGGGCATAAGGTGGCCGTAATCGGCTCAGGTCCTGCAGGTCTCGCATGCGCGAGCGACCTTGCAAAATGGGGCTATGACGTGACCATTTTCGAGGCGCTCCACAAGGCCGGCGGCGTTCTCGAATACGGCATCCCCGAGTTCCGTCTCCCCAAAGAGACCGTCCTGAAACGCGAAATCGAGGAGGTGACCCGCCTCGGCGTCAAGATTGAGACCGACGTCATCGTGGGCCGCACTGTGACTATTGATGAGCTCATGGACCGCGAAGGCTTCGAAGCGGTATTCGTGGGCACGGGCGCAGGCCTCCCCAAGTTTATGGGCATCCCGGGCGAGAACCTCTGCGGCGTATTTTCCGCAAATGAGTTCCTGACCCGCAACAACCTTATGAAAGCCTTCCGCGAGGATTATCTCACTCCCATCCACGCAGGAAAGAAAGTGTGCGTCGTTGGCGGCGGTAATGTCGCAATGGACGCCGCCCGCACGGCCCTGCGCCTCGGCGCGGAAGTGCACATAGTTTATCGCCGCACCGAAAGCGAGCTCCCCGCCCGCCGCGAGGAGGTCCACCACGCCGTGGAGGAAGGCATAATCTTCGATATGCTGACCAACCCCGTGGAGATACTCGGCGACGACAAGGGCTGGGTGAGGGCCATCAGGTGCATCAAGATGGAGCTCGGCGAACCCGATGAAAGCGGTCGCCGCTCTCCCGTCCCCGTGCCCGGCAGCGAATTCGAGATTGAGACCGAAACCGTCATCATGGCTCTAGGCACTTCGCCTAACCCCCTGATCGCCAAGACCACCGAGGGGCTTGAGCAGACCAGGCGCGGCTGCCTCGTGGCTGACGAGCAGGGCGCAACTACGCGCCCCGGCATATTCGCCGGCGGCGATGCCGTCAGCGGTGCCGCGACCGTCATCCTCGCCATGGGCGCAGGTCGCAAGGCCGCCAAGGCAATTGACGACTACCTCAAGGCAAAAGCTTGAAAATGAGGCGACTAATACTTATTATCGCAACGGCGCTCATCCTTCTGGGGTGCGCGCCTTTGCGTTCAGTCCCGGAGGGGCGCTCCTCCGCGGCTCCTTTCATAGGTATCAGCTGCGGCTACTCCGAGACGCTTACCAGCGTAAAAAATACTTACATTGACGCCGTCCGTCTCGCGGGCGGAATCCCCGTGCTCATACCGCTGGTCACTGACAGCGTGGCCGCCGAAGCTATTGTCGGCCGCGTCGACGCAGTGATTATGTCGGGAGGCGAGGACATCGATCCTCTGTACTACGGCGAAGAACACCTTCCCGGGCTCGGCAAAGTGAACGCTCCCCGCGACACTTCCGACATGCTCCTTATCGCCACCGCCCTGCGCCTTGGCAAACCTATGCTGTGCATATGCCGCGGGGAGCAGATTATGAACGTCGCCCTCGGCGGCACCCTGTATCAGGACATCCCCTCCCAGATACCGTCATCGCAGCTTAAGCATCGCCAGACCGAGCCGGGCACGGTAGCTACGCAGACCATCACAATTGACGCTGACTCCCGCCTTGCCGCAATCTTGGGCAAGACTTCTCTGGGAGTCAATTCCTTCCATCATCAGGCGGTTAAAGATATAGCCCCCGGGCTCAGAGTCACCGCCCGCAGCGAAGACGGGGTCGTCGAAGCTTTCGAGAGCGTCCCCGGCAGCCCCGACCCTTATGGCCGCGACCTTGGCGATCGCGTTCTTGCCGTTCAGTTCCACCCTGAGTCATTCGCCCAGGTCGGCGACGAGCTGTTCCTTGGCATTTTCAGGGATTTAGTTTCCCGCGCCCGGAAGTAGCTGTTTTCCAGGCGATAACGTCGACCCGCGTTGTGACAAGAGTTACAGCGCGGCGTCTAGTTTTTCCCAGGGGAAGAAAGTCAGTTCGCGTTCGGCCCAGAGGCCGTCGCGCTGGGTGCGCATAGGGGCGACGTAGCTCTTGCGGCCGAAATGGCCGTAGGAGGAAGTTGGCGTGTAGATGGGGTTCTTCAGGGCGAAGCGCTCGATGATTGCTGCGGGGCGCAGGTCCCATTTGTCGCGTACAAGGTTCGCAAGGGCCTGGTCGGAGCCGCCGACTGCGCGGTGCGTACCTGAGGCGAGACCGGTGCCGAAAGTGTCGACAAACACGCTAACGGGCTCGGCGACGCCTATGGCGTAGGCGAGCTCGACGAGGCATTCGTCGCAGAGGCCTGAGGCCACGAGGTTCTTGGCGATGTGGCGCGCTGCGTAGGCGGCGCTGCGGTCCACTTTCGAAGGGTCTTTGCCAGAGAAGGCGCCACCTCCGTGGGCTCCTCTGCCGCCGTATGTGTCCACTATGATCTTGCGGCCGGTCAGGCCGGTGTCGCCGGCAGGGCCGCCTATGACGAATTTGCCTGTGGGGTTGACGTGCAGGATGAATTTGTCGTCGAAGAGGGAGGCTTCGCGGGAGGGGAGGGATGCGATGAGGCGGGGGAGTACGATGCTGCGCACGTCGGCCTCGATGCGGGAGCGCATCTCTTCATCGTCGGCGCTGAATTCGTCGTGCTGCGTACTTAACACTATAGTATGTACCCGCAGGGGCTCGTGACGGTCGGAGAACTCCACGGTGAACTGGGTCTTGGCGTCGGGCCTGAGGTAGGGCATGAGCCCGGGCTCGTTGTGGCGTATCCCGGCGAGGAGCTGCATCGTCCTGTGCGAAAGGGAGAGGGCGAGGGGCATGTACTCCTCGGCGTCGCGGCAGGCGTAGCCGAACATCATTCCCTGGTCGCCGGCGCCCTGGTCGAGAGCAGAGGCGCGCACGACTCCGCGGCTGATGTCGGGGCTCTGAGCGTGGAGGCGGGTGATAATCTCGCAGTCCTCGGCGCTGAAACCAAGGCCGGGACGGTCGTAGCCGATTTCGCGTATTGCGCGGCGTATGATTGCGTCGGTATCAACCCTTTCGGGGGAAGAGACTTCGCCGGCCACCATCACGCAGTCGGTGGTTACGAAGGTTTCGCATGCGACCCTGGCCTCGGGATCGGCGGCGAGCCAGGCGTCCAGGATGGAGTCTGAAATGCGGTCTGCGACTTTGTCGGGGTGCCCTTCGGAGACGCTCTCCGAGGTGAAAAGATAAGCGTACTTACTCATTTTTAGCATTTTTTAGACGTGGTTGCAAGCAGTCAAATCTGTCCACGTATGTCAAATCGGCGGCAAATATATGACAAATAATTGTAAAGTTGAAAAATCATCGCGCGGGCGTTGCATAATTCCGCGCTATGCAGTATTTTTGTGGCTGCATTTGCAATTATTTCTTTTAACCTTATAAATCGTATATGAAGAAATTGTTCAAATTGGCGTTGTCAGTCATGGCAATGCTGGCTTTTGTCGTGAATGGCTATGCCCAGTTCACGACTTCATCCATGGCCGGACGCATTTCCGACGAGTCCGGCGAGCCTCTCACCGGTGCAGCAGTCGTTGCTGTCCACACTCCTTCCGGCACCCAGTACTACGCTGTAGCCAACGGTGAAGGTTATTACACCATCGAGGGTATGCGCCCCGGCGGTCCCTACGAGATCACTATTTCCTTCGTCGGTTGCAACACCCTGGTGATCAAGGATGTCACTCTCAAGCTCTCTGAGACCTACAGCCAGAACGCAGTAATGCGCACCTCCGAGACCCTCGACGAGGTCGTCGTGACGGCCAACGCATCCAAGTTCTCCAACGAGAAGACAGGCGCATCCACCAACGTCTCCAACCGCGAGATGATGAACCTGCCCAACTCCAGCCACGACATCCAGACCATTGCAAAGCTCTCCCCCTATTCCAACGGCATGAGCTTCGCAGGCAGCGACGGCCGCAGCACCAACTTCACCGTTGACGGAGCGAACCTCAACAACAACTTCGGCCTCTCCTCCAGCCTCCCCGGCGGCGGCACCCCCATCTCCCTCGACGCCATTGAGGAAATCCAGATGGTCGTTGCTCCTTTCGACGTCCGTCAGAGCAACTTCGTGGGCGGCGGCATCAACGCCATCACCAAGTCCGGTACCAACACCTGGAAGGGCACTGCCTACATGAACTACACCAACCAGAACTTCCGTGGCAACAAGATCAACGGTGAGGATCTGGGCGACCGCAAGGCCGAGTCCAACGCAATCTACGGCGCCACCATCGGCGGCCCCATCGTGAAGAACAAGCTCTTCTTCTTCGCCAACTTCGAAATGCAGAAGAAGCCCGAGCAGACCATCAAATACCAGCCCAGCGCAGAGAAGCAGGCCGTCCTCCAGCAGATCAAGGACAAGCTCATCAACGACTACGGCTACGATCCCGGTTCCTACACCGACTTCCCCGGCGGTACCGACAACATGAAGATCCTTGCCCGCCTCGACTGGAACATCACTGACGCCCACCACCTGGCCCTCCGCTACAACCTTACCAACAACCAGTATTGGTATGCCCCTAACGGCAACTCCTGCGACGACAACTTCCGTAACAAGGGATTCAACCGCTCCAGCGAGCAGGCCCACCCCTTCTCCAACAATATGTACAGCCAGATGAACAACGTGATGAGCGTTTCCGCCGAGCTCAACAGCCGCTTCAGCGAGAAGGTCTCCAACCGTTTCCTGGCCACCTACACCGACATCAACGACCAGCGCGGCTCCAACAGCTCTGCTTTCCCTCACGTTGACATCATGGACAATGCCGACTACTCCAGCGGCAACTTCATCCCCTACACCTCCTTCGGTTACGAGCTCTTCACCTGGAACAACGGTGTGAAGAACAAGCAGATCTCCGTCCAGGACAACGTCAACATCTACGCCGGCGCCCACACCATCGTTCTCGGTGGCAGCTATGAGTACATGGACGCCCGCAACTCCTACATGCGTAACGGTACCGGTTACTACCGCTTCGCCAGCGTCGAGGACTTCCTCAACGGCAACACTCCTCTGTCCTTCTGCCTCACCTACGGTTACGAAGGCAACGCCAACCCTGCCGGCGAGGTCGAATACCATCAGACAGCCCTCTACGCCCAGGATGACTGGAAGATCACCAAGAACTTCAAGCTCACTTATGGTGTCCGTGCCGAGATGATACTCTTCGACGAGAGCAGCATCGCTACCAACCCCAACATCGCAGCCCTCAACTTCGGCGGCCATCACATCGACACCGGCAAATGGCCTGACACCCGCGTGCAGATTTCTCCCCGCGTAGGCTTCAACTGGGATGTCGTCGGCGACAAGAGCTTCGTTGTCCGTGGCGGTACCGGCCTCTTCCAGGGCCGTCTCCCTCTCGTGTTCTTCACCAACATGCCTCAGAACTCCGGTATGATCCAGGCCGGCTGGAACCAGAGCGCATCCTTCAAGAACGGTGTTCTCACCTACGATCCCACCGTCAAGGCAAATCTTGACAAGCTCGTCGAGGGTGGCAAGATCATTACAGATATCAACAAGATCCAGGAAATGTTCGGTCTTCCTCAGTCCGCATCTGCTGAAAGCGCAGGTCTCGGCGGCCAGAACTACATCGCCGGCGTCGATCCCGAGTTCAGGATGCCCCAGATTTGGAAGACTTCCATCGCTTTCGACTGGCAGCTGCCCGTCGACTTCCCCTTCACCATCACCGCTGAAGGTATCTACAACAAGACCCTTTGGGGCATCATGATGAAGGACTGGGGCCTGAATGAGTACATGCTCGACCAGTCCCGCTTCGAAGGTCCCGACAACCGTATCAACTACACCGCTTCCGGTGCCAAGCTCCATAACGGCAAGCACGCTTACGTTATGACCAACACCAACGAGGGTTGGGGCTACACCGCCAACGTCACCGTTACCGCCGAGCCCGTCAAGAACCTGACCCTCATGGCCGCCTATACCCGCACCGAGTCCAAGGAACTGTCCGGCATGCCCGGCTCAGCCGCCAACTCCGTGTACACCGGTATCCCCACCGTCAGCGGTCCCAACTTCACCGGCCTGCAGCGCAGCCAGTATGTCCTTCCCGACAAGGTCATCGCCAGCGTGGGTTACTTCCTCCCCTTCAAGTTCTTCCACGGCAAGGGCCTCCACCTCAACGTGTTCTACACCGGCTCTTCCAGCTACGGCAACAGCTTCATCTATACCAACGACATGAACGGCGACGGCAACGCCACCGACCTCATCTACATCCCCAAGACTGCTGACGAGATCGCATTCAAGACCCCCGAGGATCGCGACGCTTTCTGGACTTTCGTCAACAACGACAGCTATCTCAGCTCTCACAAGGGTCAGTATGCAGAGGCTTATTCCGCCCGCGCTCCCTGGCTCCACATGATCGACCTGCGTATCGCCGAGGACTTCGCCTTCAAGGTTGGCAACACCACTCACAACTTCCAGCTCAGCGCCTCCATCGACAACTTCGGCAACCTCCTGAACTCCAGCTGGGGCACCCGCAAGATGTCCGTCTACCAGACTTCCCTGAACGGCACCATCGCTCCTCTCAAGTATGAGGGCATCAACGGCGACGGCGTCCCTTACTTCTCCATGGTCAAGGTTGGCGACGCTTATCCCACCCAGAACTACACCAAGACCTACAGCGTGTACTCCGAGTGCTGGCAGATCCTCTTCGGTATCAAGTACTTCTTCAACTAATCTGAAGATCTCTAGATATCCCTTTTCGGGCGACCCATTGTGGGCCGCCCGAATTTTTTTATCAGACTCTCAAAATCCGTTGACGAAGTTTCAAAAAAAAAGTAAATTTGCAATCTCGAACAATAGTCTTAATCCAGTTTAACACTATATGACAAAATCTCTTAGAAGACTCCTGCTGTCAGTCGTCGCGCTGATTGCGGGCACCTGCGCATTCGCCCAGGTCACCACGTCCTCCCTTGCCGGCCGCGTCGCCGACTCCCAGGGAGAAGCCATTCCGGGAGCCACCGTCGTCGCGGTGCACACCCCTTCCGGCACCCAGTACTTCGGCCTTACCAACGGTGAAGGCCGCTTCAACATCCAGGGTATGCGCTCCGGCGGTCCCTACGAGGTTGAAGTAAGCTGCCTCGGCTATCGCAAGGTCACCTACACCGACGTGACTCTCCAGCTCGCCGAAGTTTACTCCCTCAACGCTTCGCTTCCCGACGACAGCGAGCTTCTGAGCGAAGCCATCGTCATCTCCGAAGGAGTCTCCAAATTCTCCAACGAGAAGACCGGCGCCGCCACCAACATCTCCAGCCAGCAGATCGTCAGCCTGCCTACGGTCAGTCGCAATCTCACCGACCTCACCCGCCTGTCTCCTTACGGCGGTAACGGCATGACCTTCATGGGCTCCGACGACCGCACCTCGAACTTCACCATCGACGGAGCGAACTTCAACGACAACTTCGGTCTTTCCGGCAAGCTCCCCGGCGGCGGCAACCCCGTCTCCATGGACGCCATCGAAGAGCTCCAGGTCGTGATCAGCCCCTATGACGTCCGCCAGACCAACTTCATCGGCGGCGGCGTGAACGCCATCACCAAGTCCGGTACCAACACCTTCAAGGGCAGCGCCTACGTCTATCACCGCAACGAGCGCCTCCGCGGCAACACCATCAACGGCGTCGAGCTCGGCGACCGTCCCGAGGAGCGCACTACGACCTACGGCTTCACCCTCGGCGGACCCATCGTGAAGAACAAGCTCTTCTTCTTCGTCAACTTCGAGTACATCCCCCATCCCGAGATGACCAACGACTGGCAGCCTTCCACCGACGGCGTTGCCGACCCCGCCCGTTACATCTCCCGCACCACCGTCTCCGACATGCAGATGGTCCGCGATTACGTGAAGGAAAAGTACGGTTACGAGACCGGCGGCTGGAACTTCGCCGGCAACGAGTCCAACATCAAGGCCCTCGCCCGTATAGACTGGAACATTTCCGATCAGCACAAGCTCGCCTTCCGTTACAACTACACCAACGACAAGGCCTGTAACTACACCAACGCCAAGTCCTCCGACTGCGGTCAGCGCACCACCTTCGACCGTCTTTCGCAGTACTCAATGTCCTTCCAGAACTCGTTCTACACCATGAACAACCTGGTCCACTCCTTCTCCCTGGACCTGAACAGCCGTCTGTCGGACACCATGAGCAACCAGTTCCTCGCAACCTTCTCCAAGCTCGACACCACCCGCGGCGCCCCTTCGGAGTACTTCCCCTTCATCGACATCCTCGACGGCACTGGCACCATCACTCCCTACATGTCCCTCGGTTACGAGCTCTTCACCTGGAGGAACGGCTACCACAACAACGTCTTCAACCTCAAGGACGACTTCACCGCCTATCTCGGCAATCACAAGCTTACCGCCGGCCTTGCCTACGAGTACCAGATGGCCGACAACTCCTACCTTCGCAACGGTACGGGCTACTATCGCTACAACTCCCTCCAGGACTTCATGACCGGCGCCGCTCCCGAGACCGTCTGCTTCACCTACGGCTACGAGAACCTCATGCGTGACGATCCTGCAAGCCGCGTCATGTACCATAAGGCCAGCCTCTATGCCCAGGACGAGTGGGATGTCACCGAGCGCTTCAAGCTGACCGCCGGCGTGCGTATAGACGACTTCATCTTCGATAATAGCAACCTTATCACCAATAAGGCCGTCTATGAGCTCGAGTATCCCGATGCCAACGGCAATATCCGTCACATCGACACCGGCTACTGGCCCAAGCCCGTCCCCCTGTTCTCTCCCCGTGTAGGCTTCTCCTGGGATGTCCTCGGCGACAAGAGCCTTAAGATTCGCGGCGGCAGCGGTATTTTCACCGGCCACACACCTCTGGTGTTCCTCACCAATATGCCTTCCAACTCTTCGATGAACCAGTACAACGGCATCATCACCACTACCTACCAGAACGGCATCGCCACTCCCAACCCGCTTCTGGATCAGTTTGCAGGCGACCTGATTACCGACTACGAGGCCATGCGTAAGAAGTGGGCCGACCTCGGTTATCCCACTGAGATCTCCGCCGAAGACGGCAAGATCCCCAGCAAGCTCGCCGCAGTGGATCCCAACTTCAAGATGCCCCAGGTCTGGAAGACGTCGCTTGCCATCGACTACGCCTTCCCGACCCCCTTCCCCTTCACCGTCACCCTCGAAGGCATGTTCAACCAGAACATCAACGCCTCCACGATGCAGGATTGGAACATGATCCCCGTCAACGGCTTCGCCCGTTTCAACGGTCCTGACAACCGTCCCGTCTATCCCCGGAACTACAAGTACACCTCTTCCCCCGCCTATGTGCTGACCAACACCAATCTTGGTTACACCTGGTCCGGCAACATAACGGTGAACATGACTCCCGTCGAGGGCCTCAGCCTGATGGCTGCCTACACCCACGTGGACGCAAGGGAAATCACTTCGCTCCCCGGCAGCGACCCTGCATCCATCTTCAACTATGTGCCCACGGTCGCAGGTCCCAACTACACCACCCTGCACCCTGCAGCCGAGCTCACTCCCGACCGCGTAGTCGCTTCCGCCACCCATCACGACAAGAGCGGCAACCACTTCAGCTTCATCTACGAAGCCTGGAGGGGTGGCTACAAGTACTCCTACCTCCTGACGAACGACATGAACGGCGACAACTACAACTACGACTCCCTCTACATCCCCACCGATGAGGAAGTTACCACCAACCAGTTCCGTTTCGCCTCTCCTGACGATGCCGAAAGGTTCCTCAGCTTCGTCCACAAGGATGCCTATCTTTCCAAGCATCAGGGTCAGTATGCCGAAGGCTACAGCGTCTACAACCCCTGGGTCCACCGCCTCGACTTCAGCTACAAGCACGACTTCCGTATCAAGGTCGGCAGCTGCACCAACACCCTGCAGCTCAATTTCGACGTCAAGAACATCCTCAACCTCTTCAACACCAGCTGGGGTGTGAGCAAATACATGAACCCCGATCTCGACAGCGGCCGCATCCTCACTTACGACGGCGTGGATGCCGACGGTTATCCCGTATTCTCCACACCCAAGGCGGTCAGCGGCAAGACCGATATCTGGCAGTACAATCCCAACTACGGCCAGTGCTGGTACGCTTCCATCGGTATCAAATACATGTTCAACTAAACGGCCCTTACGAATATGAAACTCAAGAAACTTCTTTTCGCAGCTCTGCTTCCTGTTCTGGCCGTTGCCTGCCAGCAGGCTGAAATAGAAACCCTGTCCAACATCAAGGTCGACGGGACCTACCTCGCCATAGGCGTTGACGGCGGCTCAGCCACCCTCAACCTCACCACCACCGACGCCTGGAGTATCGATGCAGCCTCCGTCCCCGAGTGGCTCACCATAGTGCCCATGTCCGGCGCAGCCGGCGAATCTACCGTGACTTTTTCCGCAGCGGGAACCGAAGTTACCAATAACGCCGAGGTCCGCATCCTCTGCGGAGGCCAGACCCAGTACATCAACGTCATCCAGTATGCCACTCCCGCCGAGCCCGTCCTCCTGACGGTAAAGGAAGCTCTCGCCCTCATCAAGAAAGTCGACAAGGGCGACGGCCAGTCCTACAACGTGGACGGCACATACTACGTCACCGGCAAGGTTTGCCAGATAGACGAAATAAGCCTCCAGTACGGCAACGCCACGTACTATCTTTCCGACGACGGAACCAAGGGCGGCGACGTCCTTCAGGTCTACCGCGGTTTCTGGCTTGACGGAGCGAAGTTCACCAAGGGCGACGAGCTCGCCGTAGGCGACGAGCTGACAATCCTGACTTCCCTGATGAGCTACAAGGGCACTCCCGAGACAGTGCAGAACACCGCTAAGGTCGTCTCCATCAAGAAGTCCCTCATCTCCGTCACTCCTGACGTTTTCGATGTCACCAAGGACGAAGGTGTCGTAGTTGCCAAAGTAGTTTACAAAGGCGACAACTTCGACTTCAGCACCGATTCCGACTGGCTCGCAGTTACCGATGTCAAGAAGGTCAAGGACACCACTGAGGTGAGCATACGCTATGCAGCCAACGAATCCGACGCCCGCACCGGTGTCATTACAATGTCTTCTACAGGCGAAGTCGGCACTTCCCAGGTCACCGTGACCATACGCCAGGCTGCAGGTTTTGCCGCATTCCCCCTGCCCTACGACGAGACCTTCCTCGCCGGTGACGGCTCATGGGTCGCCACAGACGTAGTCCCCGTCGAAGGCGTCGCAAGCATCTGGGTCAACGACAGCAAGTACGGCATGAAGGCCACCTCCACCAAGGCAGTCGCCTCTCAGGCCGACCTCGTGAGTCCTCTGATCGACCTTTCCGGCGTCAGCTCCGCTGTCCTCAGCTTCGAGCACGTCCAGCGCTTCTGCGGCAATCCTTCCGCCGAGCTCAAGCTCTTCGTCAGCACCGACAATGCCGAGACCTGGACAGAAGTCCTCATCCCCAACTATTCCCCCGGCAATAACTGGACTTACGTTCCTTCCGGCGAAATCAGCCTCAAGCCTTTCGCCGGCAAGCTCGTCAACATCAAGTTCCAGTACAAGTCCACTGAGAAGAACTACGGCACTTGGGAAATAAAGAACCTCAAGATCGTGGAAGGCGTGGCCAAGATTGAAAACGTCGCTTCCCTGATTGACGGCACCGTCACTGACGAGACAGAGTGGAGCGGCACCTTCACCAACGCAGTCGTGACCTATGTCAACGGCAACAACGCCTTCATCGAAGACGCCACCGGCGGCATACAGCTCTACAAGAAGGATCACGGCCTGACCGCAGGCCAGGTCATCAGCGGCGAAGTCTCCGGCAAGGTAAAGCTCTACAACGGCTTTGCCGAGCTCACCGACCTCGATGTCTCCAAGGCCACCGTCACTGCCGGCGATGTCCCTGCACCCACGGTCCTCACCCTTGCATCCCTGCTCGACAGCTATCTGAGGTACCAGAACTGCCAGGTCAAGCTCGAAGGCGTCACTTTCGACACCGCCATTACGAAGTCCAACCGCAACGGCGTCATCTCCCAGAACGGTGCCACCGTGGCAGCCTACGCCCAGGTGAAGAACACCCTCGAGATGTCCGGTACCGGCAACCTCGTTTGCTGGCCCACCCGTTATAACGCGAATCTTCAGGTCGGCGTCTGGGATAATTCTCACTTCACCGTCAAGTAGCTTCTGTTCAAGACAATACCGATTCAGGGCGCCCCGGCCGGGACGCCCTGAATTTTTTGTAATACAACGCCAAATGTTTACTGAAATTTGGAAAAAATGTGTACATTTGTTATTCAAGGCTAAAACTACGATCAAACGACAATAATTTCATACCAAATGACAACACTTAAACACATCCTCAGCGCTCTTTCAGCTGCGATCCTCCTGGTTTTCGCCGGCTGTCAGACCCCTGAGCCGGATCTCAGTTTCCCTACGATTTCCGTCCAGGGGACGGGAGCTGTCTCCCTGGAGAAGGCCGCGACTTCGTTCCCCGTCCTGCTCATGTCCAACAGGCCCTGGAAGGCGACCAGCGACGTCCCGTGGATCGCTTTCGATCCTGATTCCGGACGTGGCGGCACCGAAGCCCAGACCGTCACCGTGACCGTCCTGGAAAACACCAGTTACGACCGCACGGCCACGATTACCTTCGACTGCGTCTATGACAGCCGCTCCATTGCCGTGTCCCAGACCGGCACAGGCCGTCCCGAAGATTTCATGATTTATTTCAACGACTTCGACAAGGCCGCAGCCACCCAGTCTTACGGCACCTCCGGAACCGCTTGGCCCTATCTCGACCAGTTCGATGGCTGGAAGAACGAGCTCGGCGTCGGCATCGAGGGCATGACCTATGCCTTCAGCAATGTCTCCGCCCGCAACAATTCCAACTCCAACGGCACTTATTCCGACTACGCAGGCTCCGGCCTTAACAACCTCCTCTTCTCGACCAACGGCTATATCGCTGTGAAGAACCTCAGCCTCGGCTCCTTCAAGAACTTCAAGCTCACCTTCGGCACCGAGAAGTACGACGCCAACAACAAGACCGCTCTCTTCGATCCTGCAGAGCTGCCCTTCTATGTAAGCGCGGACGCCCAGAAGTGGGTACCCCTCACCTATGAGTACAAGGGCACGGCGGCAGGTCGCTGGAACATCGCGGAGGCTGTTTTCTCAGTCCCTGAAGAAGTCACGACCCTCAGCCTCTACGTCACTGCCAAGCTCAGCGGCGCTTACCGTCTCGACGACCTTAAGCTCGAGGTCAACGAAGAGGCCGGCACAGTCCTCGACTTCAGCCAGGGTACTGAAATCGACACCGGCGGCGGCCAGGGCGGCGGTGGCGGCGACACCCCTTCGGGCGGCAGCGGCTCCGGCACTCTCAGCGATCCCTACAACCCCGCAGGCGCGGCAGCCGCAGTTGCGAACCTCACCTGGACCAGCAACACCGACTACCAGAAGACCGAAAAGGTCTACGTCAAGGGTAAGATATCCCGCATCGCCAACAACGGCACCTTCGGCCAGAGCGGCACTTACGGCAACGCCAGCTTCTACATCAGCGCCGACGGCACCGAGAACGGCGAGTTCTACGTGTTCCGCACCCTCTACTTCGGCGGCGAGAAATACACTTCCGGCATCGATATCAAGATTGGTGACGAAGTCGTCGTCTACGGCGCCCTGATGAACTACCGTGGCAATACCCCCGAGACCGTGGCAGGCGAGTGCCAGATGTACTCCATCAACGGCGCTACTTCCGGTGACGGCGGCAGCAACCCCGGCGGCGGTGACAACCCCGGCGGCGGCGGAGACAATCCCGGCGGTGGCGTCAATCCTCCCACCGGAGATTCTGTCACCTGGACTATCGGTGCCGCCAACCAGACATGGACGGCTGCCACCGATCCCACCTACGGCGCAGGCTTCAGCGCCACCGAAAACGGCCTCACAATCGGTTACTACAAGCACAAATCCTCTTCCACCGCAGTTGCGGCCCAGTCCGACCATATCCGCATCTACAAGGGTTCCCACCTTTCCATCAAGATGGAAGGCAAGACCATTACCGGCGTAGTCATCACATGCAAGCCCCAGTCCGGCACTTCCAAGTACTGCTGGGACATGCCCGTTGCCGACGGCTCCACGGCAAAGGCGGATGAAAGCAAGCTTACCGTCACCTGGACCGGCAGCGCAAGCAGCTTCGAAGCCGACGCCACCAACGGCCAGATTCGTGCAACCGCAATTCAAGTCTTCTACAAGTAGTTTGTAATGAAAGTAGCAGGCCGCATATCAGCAATACTTGCAGTTCTCTTTCTCCTCGCCTCATGCGGGGAGAAGGAGGAGCTGTATCTGGAAGTCTCCCTTGCTGAAGATGTCGTAAGCAACGCGGCAGGTACGGTGTTCGTCCAGGTAAGTTCCAACACCTCCTGGACCCTCTCCATCGAAGACGGCCCTTCCTCCTGGGCCTCTCTTTCCGCCGCTTCCGGCGAAGGCTCGCGCAACAGCATAGTCCTCAGCTACGAAGCCAACAAAGGCGAGCAGTCGCGCTCCCTGGTACTCAAGGCCTCGGCCACATCGGGCTCGCTGTCTTCGTCCGTCGTTCTGGTGCAGGAAGCTCCCGTCCCCGACGTTCCTTCTTCCGGCAACGGCGGCATAGCTTCATCGGCCCCCTTCGACTGGATGGAGCTGCCCGCCACATCAGCTTCCGACAAGTACGACTTCCTCTGGCACACCTTCGAATACGGTGGCCGGACCATGCGCAACTTCTCCTGCTACTGGGACTACGACAACCTTGTATCCATATGGGTGGCCTATCCGCTGACGAGTACCTACATGTCCGGACCCGGCTATGAATACGCCTGGTACGGCACCTGGGCTGACGACTGGACTCTCGGCATCGACCCTCTCCTCCCCAGGGAGAAGCAGGCCGTCCTGAGCGCCCGCGGCTACGGCAACACCAACAACACTTCGCTTTCAGGAGCCTTCTACGCCCGCGGTCACCAAATCCCCAGGGCCGACCGCAAGCTCTGCCTCGAAGCCAGCGACCAGACCTGCTACGGCATCAACATGACGCCCCAGCTCAACAAGAGCGGCAGTTCTACGATGGATTTCAATGGCAGCATATGGGCTTCGCTCGAGGGCAAAGTCCGCAACTGGGCGCAGTCCAGCGACACCTTATATGTCGTCACCGGCTGCACCCTGAACGGCAGCACCTACTATTCCACCGACAATCTCGGCAAGAAGGTCACAGTCCCCACCGGTTACTTCAAGGCCATCCTGCGCTACGCCCCCAAGACGTCTTCCACAGGCCTCGGCCACTCCGGCTTCATGGGCTGCGCCTTCTACCTTGACCATAAGCTCTATTCCACATCCGCCAAGGTGGATAAGACCTACTGCATGTCGATTGACGCCCTCGAAGCAAAACTCGGCATAGACCTGTTCGTGAACCTCCCCGCCAAAGTGGGCAATACCACCGCCGCTGCAATCGAGGCGGAGGATCCCACCCGCATAAGCTGGTGGTGGTGATTAACAATTGAAACAAGCAAGCTAGATATGAAAAGATATATCATCGTTCTCCTTTCCCTGCTGGCCGTCACCTTCAGCGCTTGCGCCCAGAAGACCGGTCCCGGCTACGTGGTAGGCTTCTACAACCTCGAAAACCTCTTCGATATCTATCACGATGACGGAAAGAACGACTATCAGTACCTTCCCGACGGCTCCAATCAGTGGACCGAAACAAAGTACAAGAAGAAGGTGCACAATATGGCCCGCGTCATACGCGCCATGGCCGACGACAATGCCCGCTTCCACACCATCCTTGGTGTCAGCGAGATAGAGAACCGTCACGTCCTCGAGGACCTGGTTTGCGACCCTCAGATCGCTTCGGCCAACTTCCAGATAATCCATTTCGACGGCCCCGACCGCCGCGGTGTGGACGTAGCCCTTCTCTACAGGCCCGACCAGTTCACCGTCCTCGAGAGCCGCTCCATCCCCTTCACCTTTGACAGCAAGATCAAGTTCGATCTCACGCCCATCGAGCAGGAGGAGTTCCGCACCCGCGACGTCCTCATGGTCCGCGGCATGATGGGAGGCGAAATGTTCGCCTTCTACGTCTGCCACCTTCCTTCCCGTCTAGGCGGCAAGGGCGCTGACCTGCGCAGCCGCGGCGGCGAAATCATATACCAGGACGCGATGAAGCTCATGCAGGAGTTCCCCGGCATCAAGATTGCCGCCATGGGCGACATGAACGATAACCCCACGGACGAGAGCATGGCCGTCTATCTCCACGGCAAGGAGAAGATGGAAGAAGTGACCTCGGAAGATTTCTATGACCCCTTCCTATCCATGTACAAGGACGGCTACGGCACCCTTGCCTATCGCGGCGAATGGAGCATCTTCGACCTTATCCTCGTCAACGAAACCCTCGCCAAGGGCACTACAGGCTCGCTCCAGCTCCAGCCGCTCGTGCGCCGCAGGGGCAAGACCTACTTCGGCCGCGTTTTCCAGAAGGATTTCATGACCCAGCAGGAAGGCCAGTACCAGGGCACCCCTCTTAGGACCTTCTCCAACGGGGCATTCGTCGGCGGCTACTCCGACCACTACCCCACGTATATTCTCATCGGAAAAAATAAATAAAGACCAGATATGCTCAAGAAAACAGCGATTTTCGCATTATTCCTCCTTGCGGCGATCCTGCCCCTGCAGGCGCAGGAGACCGGCGGCGTGACAGGTACCGTGGTCAACCGTGCCGACCGTTCCCCGATTGCCGGCGCTGCCCTGACGCTCAGCCAGGGCTCCGGCTTCGTTACCGAGGCGGTGACCGCTGCGGACGGAACGTTCCGTATCGAGGGGCTCAAGGACGGCGTTTACAATATGCTCGTCGTCTCTGACGGTTTCCTCGAGACCCAGGTCAACGTGACGGTCGTCAACGGACTTGTGAAAAACATGTTCAGTTTGTCCCTCATCCCCCAGGTCAACAAGCAGGAGATGGATATTTCCAATTTCACCGAGCTTGAAATAGACGAGACCGGCTACAGCGACAACCCCGTCCTTCTGTTCGACCAGAACGACGTGTTCTCCAGCGTCGCAGGCTACAATTTCAGCCAGGTCCGTTTCAAGACCAGGGGTTACGGCAGCGAGACCCAGAACGTCTATTTCGCAGGAATCAGGATGAACGATGCCATTACCGACTACAGCCCGTTCTCCCTTTGGAGCGGTCTTAACGAGGCCACGAGGACGAAGGTTTCCACCGTCGGCCTTGAAAGTTCGAGGGTGGGTCTCGGCGGCTACAACGGCATCACCAACATTCCCGGCAACGCCTCTTCGATGAGGGTGGGCCTCAGGGGCAGCGTCCTTACGAACAGTGCCATGTACCGTCTTCGTCTCATGCTTTCCTACGGCACCGGCAAGATGGATAACGGCTGGGCGTTTGCCTTCAACGTTTCCGCCCGCATAGGTGAAAACGACTGGGTGAGAGGCGTTTACTACAAGTCATTAGCCTATTATCTGGCCGCTGAAAAGTCATGGGACGATGATGTCCACCGTCTGGGAATCATCTTCCTGGGTACTCCCGGCGAGAGGGGAGTGCAGAACTCCTCCACACAGGAAGTCTACGACCTCATGGGCGACAACATGTACAACTCCAACTGGGGTTGGTACAATGGCGCCATACGCAACTCTCGCGTCCGCAAGACCCACGAGCCCATAGCCGTCCTCAAGTACGATTTCAAGCCTTCCGATAAATTCCATGCCGACGTGACTTTCCTCTATCGTTTCGGCAAGAACGGCTATACTGCCCTCGACTGGTATGACGCCCCGGATCCCCGTCCGGACTACTACCGCAACCTCCCCAGCTATTTCTGGGACGACAACGAGGACCTCAACCGCACGGACATGCGTAAAGCCTACTGGGCACGCGAGGCCTGGGTGACCAACTACCTGCCCACCACGCAGGTGAACTGGGACCGCCTCTATTCGGTCAACCGCAACAACCTCAATGAGTATGGTTACGCCCGTTCCAAGTACATACAGGAAGAGCGTCACGTGGACCAGAAAGACTTCAACTTCGCGATTTCAGCTTCCTGGCATCCCGCCAAGTGGTACACCCTCAACATGGGCTTCAACAACAAGTTCAACCGCACCGAGAATTACAAGCTGGTCGCAGACCTGCTCGGCGGTGACTACTTCGTCGACCTCGACAACTTCGCGGAGCGCGACTTTGCCTCCAGCAGGGCCAGGGTCCAGAACGATCTCGACCATTATTTCATGGCCGGTGCCGCCCGCACCCTCAAGCAGGGTGACAAGTATGGCTATGACTACATCGCCCATGTCCACAAATACCTGGCGTGGATGGACAACCGCTTCAATTTCGGCGCCCTCAAGGGTCACGTCGGCGGTCAGATCGGTAACCACGCCTTTTGGAGGGAAGGTCTCTTGAGAAAGGGCCTCTTCGCCGGCCTCGATGACAACGGCAATCTCATCTACGACGAAAACGGCGTTCTTCTCACCTCCTGGGATTCCAACGGCGAAGTAATCACTTCCAAAGGCAATTCCAAGAAAGCCTACTTCCTCACCTGGGGCGTAAAGGGCGGCCTGGAACTCGCCCTCGGCAGCAGGATGAGGATTTACGGCAACGCCGGTTACTTCCACGACGCTCCCACCTTCAACCAGTCCTTCCTCTCTCCCAGGACACGCAACAGTATGATTCCTGACCTGACGACCTTCAAGACCTTCTCGTCCGACGTCAACTGGCAGTACTCCTACAAGGGATGGAACGTCCGCCTCACGGCCTTCTACACCAACATTATGGACCAAAGTAACATGCGCAGTTACTACAACGACCTCGAAGGCTCGTTCGTCAATGCCGCCATGAGTAATATCGACGAGGTCCACCGCGGAATCGAGCTCGGTCTCAAAGTCCCCACTCCCATCCAGAACCTCTATATCCAGGGCGCACTCAGCTGGGGTGAATACTTCTACACTTCCAACCCCTACCTCACCATGACCGTGGACAACAGTTCCGAAGTCGTCGTGGACGACCAGGTGGTCCCTTACTGGAAGAGCCATCCCGTATTCAAGCGCGATGCCGATGGCAATATCACCAGCGAGGTGGATTATTACCAAAAGCACTATATCCCTTCGACGCCTCAGTTCGCGTCGAGCATAGGCCTGAATTACAGCAAGAACTATTGGTTCTTCGACGTGGATTTCGATTACTTCGACAATACCTACCTCGATATGAGCCCTCTGCGCAGGCTTGATATGGCTACGGCCGGCGGTGACGGTGTCATCACTCCCATCGAAATCGAAGAGATGGCCTCCCAGGAGAAATTCGCCCCTGCATGGCTGCTCAACGCCAGCCTGGGCAAGTCCTGGTTCCGCCGCGGCCATCAGATAGGCTTCTCCCTCCAGGTCAAGAACATTCTTAACAACAAGAATGTACGCACCGGCGGCTACGAGCAGACCCGTCTCATCGACAATACCAAGAGCGGAGAGAGGTACTATCCTTTCGATTCAAAGTACTTCTACATGGCCGGTACCAACTATATGATGAACGTTTATTTCAGATTCTAGGCGTATGAAAAAGATACTTATCCTCCTGTCGATAGCGGCCCTCGCCGCAGTTTCATGCGACATTTATCCCGACAGCACCTACTGGTACGGCCACCGCAGTTTCGACCCCCCGGCAGTCAATGCCACCATCGCCGATCTGAAAGCCCTCTATAAGACTCCCGGCACCCCCGTCGTGATTACCGACGATATCGTAGTCACGGGCCGTGTCGTCTCGTCCGACGAGTCCGGCAATCTTTACCGCAGCCTGTACATCCAGGATGCGACGGGAGCCATAGAAATCAAGATTGGCAAGTCTTCCCTCTACAACGACTATAAGCCCGGACAGTGGCTCATCGTCGACTGCAATGGCCTTGCCCTTGGCCAGTACGGCGGCATGCTCCAGATTGGATACCGCACCGACCAGCCCTCTTGGGTCGAGGCGACGTCCTCATACGAGACCGCCTATATCGATGTGCAGTACATCATCGATTCCCACATCTTCAAGGGCGAGATCGGCCCCCAGGTGGAGCCCGAGCTCATAGACGAGGCCGGCATCAAGGACGAAGCCAACTACGGCAAGCTCGTCCGCATAGAAGGCCTTACCTATGGCAACAAGATTTTCGTCATCCTCTACGACAAGGCCGACAATGCGCTTTACCTTCGTGACGGCACGCACGGTGTGACCACCTGGGCCATGTCGGAGAACGGCTTCAAGGCCTATATGACGCCCAACGGCAAGGTAGAGCCCCAGAGCGCCTTCGACGGTTCTATTACTCCCGAGAACTGGAAGGGCTACTACGATGCCGCAGCCGCTTACACACTGAGCCAGTATTTCACCAAAGGCAGCACCGACCTCCAGGTCCGCACCAGCGGCTATGCCAAGTTTGCCGACCAGCAGATATCTTCGAGGATACTCAAGGGCGCCAAGGTGAATCTCACCGGCCTGCTCACCTATTACAATGGAAACAACCAGTTCACGCTCATCGATCTGGATGGAGTGGAAATAATTGACTGACAATGAAAAAGTTTACAATTATCCTGGCTTTGGCAATGATCGCTGCATCCTGCACCCAGAGGACCAACCCCTTTATGACCGAGTGGGACACTCCCTACGGCATCCCTCCTTTTGAAGAGATACTTCCCGGCGATTACATGCCCGCCATCAAGGCCGGTATCAAAGAGCAGAACGCCGAAATCAAGGCCATCGTCAACTGTGCCGAAGAGCCCTGCTTCGACAACGTGATTGCCCCTCTTGACCGCAGCGGCTCTCTCCTTTCAAAGGTAACCGGAGTGCTCTTCAATGTCTCCGAGACCGACAACAGCCCCAAGCTGGAAAAGGTCGTTGACGAAGCCACGCCCATACTCTCCGCCCAGGACGACGAAATCTACATGAACCGCGCCCTGTACGAGAAGGTCGCAGCCGTCTACAACGCCGACCAGAGTTGCCTCACCCGCGAGCAGCAGATGACCTTGAAAAAGATCTATGAGGCATTCGAGCGCAGCGGCGTGGGCCTTGACGAGGCTGCCCAGAAAGAGCTCAAGGCCATCAACACCGAAATGGCTTCCAAGATCAACAAGATAGGCAATAACATCCTTGCCGAGAGCAACGCTTTCAAGGCCGAGTTCGGCATCAGCGTGTCCGCCTATCCCGTCGCCATGGCCGAGACTGCTGACAGGGCCCAGAGGGAAAAGATGTTCAAGGCATACTCTTCCCGCGGCCACAACGGCAACGAAAACGACAACCGACAGCTAATACTCGACGTGATGCGCCTGCGCATACGCAAGGCCGCAATCATGGGCTTCGACAATCCCGCCGACTACATCCTCGAGAACAAGATGGCCCATGACCACCAGACCGTAGACGCCTTCCTCGACGACATCATGAAGGCCGCCGTCGCCAAGGCAAAAGAGGAAATCGTGGACATGCAGGCCATGATGGACGAAGACGTCAAGGCCGGCCTCCTTCCCGAGGGCAGCAAGATAGAGCCCTGGGACTGGTGGTACTACGCTGAAAAGGTGCGCAAGGCCAAGTACGATCTGGACGAAGACCAGGTCCGCCCTTATTTCGAGGCCGACAACGTGACAGAAGGTCTTTTCGTCGCGGCTAGCATCCTTTACGGCATCAAAGTCGAGAAAGTCGAAGACGTTCCCGTCTATAATCCCGCAGTTCAGACCTATAAGATAATGGACGAAGACGGCAGTCTTCTCGGCATCTTCACCACCGACTACTTCCCTCGCGACAGCAAGAGGGGAGGCGCATGGATGAACAATGTCCGCGAGCAGTATGTCGCTGCCGACGGCACCGAGGTGCGTCCCATCATCGTGAACGTGGGCAATTTCGCTTCTCCCGAGGACGGAGTGGCCCTTCTGACCGTCGACAATGTCGAGACCGCCTTCCACGAGTTCGGCCACGCCCTTCACGGCCTTCTGACCAAGTGCAACTACAAGACCGTGAGCGGCACCAACGTCGCCCGCGACTTCGTGGAAATGTTCTCCCAGTTCAACGAGAACTGGGCGTTCCAGCCCGAGATGCTTGCCAAGTATGCGAGTCACTATCAGACCGGTGAAATAATCCCCAAGGCGCTCGTAGAGAAAATCAATGCTGCGTCCAAATTCAACCAGGGATTCATGACCACTGAGCTTTGCGCCGCATCCATACTCGATATGAAGTGGCACGAACTGAGCGAGATCCCCGCCGATGCCGGCGTGGAATTCATCGACGAGTTCGAGGCGAAAGTATGCGAGGAGATGGGTCTTATCGACGAAATCATCCCCCGCTACCGCACCACCTATTTCAACCACATCTTCGGCAGCGGCTACAACGCCGGCTACTACGGCTACCTCTGGGCCGAAGTGCTCGACAAGGATGCTTTCTCCAAGTTTGAGGAGAATGGCGTTTGGGATATTGCTCTGGCCCGCTCGTTCAGGCAGACCTTCCTTGAGAAGGGCGGCAGCGAGGAGCCTATGGCGCTCTTCAAGAGCTTCATGGGCCGCGAGCCCGACTCCAAGCCTATGTTGAAGGGAAGAGGCCTTATTTAGCCTCTTCCAATTCTTCGACGAGTTCGAAATCGAGCAGTTTCTGCTCAAGATTCGTCTCTTTCACCTTTATTTTCACCCTGTCACCCAGGGTGAATTTTTTATGTGTGCGCTTGCCCACGATGCGGTAGCGCGCTTCGTCGAATTCGAAGTAGTCGGAGCGTATGGTGCGAAGGGGGACCATGCCCTCGATCTTGGTGGGGTCTATTTCCACGTACATTCCCCATTCGGTGACGCCGGACACGGTGCCTTCGAACACCTGGCCCACCTTGTCCTGCATGAACTCCACGAGCTTGTACTTTATGCTGGCCCTTTCGGCATCGGCGGCCACGACTTCGCGCTCGGAGGCGTGCTTGCACTGGTCCTCGTAGTATCCTAGATTGGCGCTCTGACCTCCGCCGAGGTAGCTTGACAGGAGGCGGTGGACCATTAGGTCGGGATAGCGGCGTATGGGGGAGGTGAAGTGGGTGTAGAACTTGAAGGCGAGACCGTAGTGGCCTATGTTGTCGGTGGAGTATGCGGCCTTCGCCATGGCGCGGAGGGCCACCATCTGGAGGGCCTTGTATTCGGGCTTGTCCTTTGCCTCGGTAAGGAGCCCCGTCAGGGCCTTTGCAGTCTGCTCAGGGTTGGCGGCGTCTTTCATCTTGTAGCCGAAGGTCTTGGCGAAAGTGCGCAGTTTGAGCACTTTCTCGCTATCGGGCTCGGCATGGACGCGGTACACGAAGGTCTTGGCCTTTTTCGAGGGGACGTGGTTCATCTTGCCGTCGGTCGCCACCCATTCGGCAACGGAGCGGTTTGCAAGTAGCATGAACTCCTCGATTAGCTGGTGGGACTCGTTGGTCACGGTCTCGCGAACGTCGACGGGTTTGCCGTTTTCGTCCACAATGACCTTCATTTCGGGGCGGTCAAAGCTGATGGCGCCGGAGTCGAAGCGCTTCTTTCGCAGGATCTGCGCCACTTTGTTCAGGGTCAGGATGGCGTTTTCGAGCTCGTCCTTGCCTTCGCCGGATTCGATAAGGGCCTGTACCTGCTCGTAGTCGTAGCGGCGGTCGGAGCATATTATGGTGCGGCTGAAGCGGCGGGAGCGCACTTCGCCCTTGGGCGTCATGGTGAATATTGCGGAGAAGGTGAGCTTGTCCTCGCCGGGGCGCAGGGAGCAGAGGCGGTTGGAGAGCTTTTCGGGCAGCATCGGGACCGTTCTGTCCACGAGATATACAGAGGTGCCGCGGCGCTGCGCTTCCTTGTCCACGAGCGAATCGGGACGCACATAGTAGGACACGTCGGCTATGTGGACACCGACCTCGAATTCGCCGTCGTTCAAGGCTTTGAATGAGATGGCGTCGTCGTAGTCCTTGGCGTCGGCGGGGTCTATGGTGAAGGTCAGGGTGGACCTGAAGTCTATCCTGCCCTTGATATCTTCGGGGGTGATTTTTTCGCTTATGGCGTCTGCCTCGTCGCTCACGGCCTTTTCGAAGCGGTAGGGGAGACCGTATTCGGAGAGGATTGCGTGCATCTCGGTTTCGTTCTCGCTGGGCATGCCGAGTACGTCCTCAATGTGGCCTTTGGGATTGAAGTCGCCGCGCGACCAGGAGTCAACCACGGCGCTCACTTTCATGCCACGTTTCGCACCCATCTTTGCGGCTTCTTCCGCGTCCACTTCGATGTCGTAGGGCATGGATTTACTCTGCATCAGCACCCAGGCCTGGGCGCCGACGGTGTGGAATACTCCCACGAAGGGGCGCTTCGAGCGCTCAACTATCTTTACCACTTCGCCTTCCTTGCGCTTGTCCTTGCCGCCCTGGCGGGTCACTGCCACGACGACGGTGTCGCCGTTCAGGGCCTGGCGCGTCTTCGAGGCTTTGACGAAAATGTCTTCGTTCATGCCTTCCACGATGACGAAGATGAAGCCTTCGCGGGTCATCTGGACGCGGCCGGTGTATTCGGGATAGTGCTTTCGGGCTTTCGGAGATCGGGTGCTCTTTTTGGGGCCTTTGGAGGGTTTTCTGCTCATTTGCTGATGGGAGGCGGATTTGGCGCTTCCGACGTGCAAATTTAGCAAGATATTGTTAATTTTGCAGATTCGAAATTGAACGATATTATGAATAAGAAAGTACTCCTGATGATTCTCGACGGCTGGGGCGAAGGCCGTCACGACTATTCCAACGCGATCTGGGCCCAGGGCACGCCCAATATCGACGCCCTGCGCGAGAAATATCCCCATTCCCACCTGCAGGCCTGCGGCGAATACGTCGGCCTCCCGGACGGCCAGATGGGTAATTCCGAGGTCGGTCACATGAACCTCGGCGCCGGCAGAGTCGTCTATCAGGACCTTGTGAAAATCAATATCGCATGCCGCGAGCATCGTCTCCTCGAGAATAAGGAAATCAAAGCCGCTTTCGACTATGTGAAGACTTCCGGCAAGAAGCTCCACCTCATGGGTCTTACCTCCCACGGCGGTGTCCACTCCTCTCTCGACCACGTGTATGAGTTCCTCGCAGTTGCCGCCCGGTACGGCCTGGACAAAGTCTATGTCCATGCCTTCATGGACGGTCGCGACACCGACCCCCGCAGCGGTCTCGGCTTTGTCGCCGAGCTCGAGGAAAAGATGGCGCAGACCACGGGCAAGGTAGCATCCGTGTGCGGCCGCTTCTACGCTATGGACCGCGACAAGCGCTGGGCCAGGGTAAAGGAAGCCTACGACCTTCTCGTTGAAGGCAAGGGCGCTGCTTTTGAGAGCGCTCAGGCAGGCATCCGGGCCAGCTACGACGCCGATGTCACTGACGAATTCATCAAGCCTATAGTCATCACCGAGGGCGGCAAGCCCGTCGCCACCATCGAGGAAGGCGACGCCATCATTTTCTACAACTTCCGCAACGACCGCGCCCGCGAGCTCACCGCAGCCCTGACGCAGAAGGATATGCCCGAGGAAGGCATGCACACCATCCCCCTCTACTACTGCTGCCTGACTCCCTACGACGCTTCTTTCACCGGCGTCCACATCCTCTTCGACAAGGAACTTGTGCAGGACACCCTCGGCGAGACCGTTTCCAAGGCCGGCAAGAACCAGCTGCGCATAGCCGAGACTGAGAAATACGCCCACGTGACCTTCTTCTTCAACGGCGGCCGCGAGACAGTGTTCGAGAACGAGGACAGGATACTCGTCAACTCCCCGAAGGTCCCCACATACGACCTCCTTCCCCAGATGAGCGCCCCCGAGGTAGCCGAGAAGCTCATAGACCAGATCCGCAGCGAGAAGCAGGATATGATAATCCTCAACTTCGCTAACGGCGACATGGTGGGCCATACCGGCGTCTACACCGCCGTCACCCAGACCGTCGCCTGCATAGACAAGCTCGTCGGCCGCGTTGTGAACGAAGCCATTGAGCACGGCTATGTGGTGCTTCTCACCGCCGACCACGGCAATGCCGACTACGAGGTCAACCCCGACGGCAGCCCCAACACCGCCCATTCGCTGAACACCGTTCAGTTCGTGGTTATCAACGCTCCCGAGGTGAAGGAAGTCAAGGACGGCGCCCTTTGCAACGTCGCTCCCACCATACTCAAGCTCATGGGCATCCCCCAGCCTGCAGCCATGACCGCAGAACCTCTCATCTAAGACGCAGATATGTTCAAATTCAAGCCTTACCTCAAAACCGTAGTCTGGGGCGGAGAGAAAATAGCCCCCTTCAAAGGCATCGAGACCGAGCAGCACAACATAGGCGAAAGCTGGGAGCTCTCCGGCGTCAAGGGCCACGAGTCCGTCATAGACGGCGGTGAATTCGACGGCAAGACCATCACCGTGCTCGCCGAGCTGCGCAAAGACTGGCTTCTTGGCAAAAAGGTGTATGAGCGCACCGGCACCGAATTCCCTCTCCTTATAAAATTCATCGACGCTGCAGCCGATCTCAGCATCCAGGTCCATCCCAATGACGAGCTTGCAGCCGTGCGTCACAACGGCTCCAAGGGCAAGACCGAAATGTGGTACGTCGTCGGAGCCGGCGAAGGTGCGCACCTCTTCTCCGGACTGTCCCGCAAGATTACGCCCGAGGAATATGTGGAAAAGGTTGCCGATGGCAGCATCACTGACGTCCTTTGCGACTACAAGGTCGCTCCCGGCGACGTGTTCTTCATCCCCGCCGGCCGCATCCACGCCATCTGCGGCGGCTGCTTCGTGGCTGAAATCCAGCAGACTTCGGACATCACCTACCGCATTTTCGACTACAACCGTCCCGGACTCGACGGCAAGCCCCGCGAGCTCCATACGGAGATGGCCAAAGAAGCAATAGATTATTCCGTTAGGCCCGATTACCGCAGCCAGTACCAGAAGGCCCGCGACCGCGAATGCGTCCTTGCCAGCTGCCCCTATTTCACGACCTCGCTTTTCGATCTTACCAAGCCCCTCACGAAGAATCTCCGCAATATCGATTCATTCATGACCGTTATTTGCGTGGAAGGTTCCGGCAAGCTTGTTTGCGACGAGAAGGCGCCCATGCGCGAGAAGAAGTTCTTTGGCCTGACTCGCAAAGCCAATCCGACGGAAGCTCCCGCCCACGTGGAGATGGAAGTAAGGCAGGGCGACACCGTCCTTGTCCCCGCCTGCGTCGAATCGCTTGATTTCATCCCCGCCGCTTCCGGCATGAAGCTCATAACCAGCTACATCGCCTAGCTGTCTTCCTTAGCCTGTCAAAGGATATAATTAGCCCCGGCAAGATTGTCGGGGCTAATTACTTACTTCACTGCGCTTCAAGCTTGGCTGTAATCAGCGGTCAACCGGCGCCCAGATAAAGAGCTTGTCGCCGCGGCGCACTTTGCTGCCTTCAGGGACGGCGAGCGAGCAGCGGGAGCCTTTAGGTGCGAGCGGTACAGGCGAAAAGTCAAGCCGCATATCGCTAACTGTGAACTGTACGACGCCAGTGGTAGGGCCGAGAATCATAACCTCGTCGCCTTCATGCAGGGGGCAGGCTTCGACACTAATTTCAGCGACGCCTATGCGGTCGAACCAGTTGCTCACCTTGCCGCAGTAGGTCTTCTGCATGGTTGCGTGGCTGCCGTATATTTCGCTCCACTGCCCAAGCGGGGCGCCCTGGTAGTAACCATCCCAGAAGCCGCGGTTGAAAACCGTCGCAAGTTCGTTCTTCAGGGCGGCGGCGAGTTCCTCCGTAAACACTCCGTCGCAAATGGCATTGGCGGCGCGGCGGTAACATGCGGTGCAGGTGCGCACATATTCGGCGCTTCGGGCGCGGCCCTCTATTTTGAAAACGCGCACGCCGGCATCCACTATCTTGTCCAGGAACTCTATGGTACACAAGTCTTTGGGCGACATCATGTAGCGGTCCTCGACCTCTATTTCGTTGCCAGTTTCGCTGTCTTTCAACAGATAGCTGCGGCGGCATATCTGCTGGCAGGCGCCGCGGTTGGCGGAAGCGCCGGCAGCGTGGAGGCTGAGGTAGCATTTGCCGGAAACGGCAAGGCAGAGCGCGCCGTGCACGAACATCTCGAGGCGCACGGGAGCGCCGGAGGGGCCGCATATATTCTCGCGCTGAACGGCCTGGGCAATGTTTTTGACCTGTCCGAGATCGAGCTCGCGGGCAAGGACAGCCACGTCGACGAATTGGGAATAGAATCTCAGGGCTTCGATATTGGAAATATTGAGCTGAGTGGAAGCGTGCACCTCGAGACCTATCTGCCTGCAATAGGCGATGGCTGCCATGTCGGAGGCGATGATAGCATCCACCCCGGATGCCTTGGCGGCGTCGAGGGCTTCTCGCATCCCCTCCAGATCGCTCTCATAGAGGGCGATATTCAGCGTCATATAGCTTTTAACGCCATTTTCGCGGCAGATCCGCACCACTTCCGGTATGTCTTCCGGGCTGAAATTGGCAGCCGAACGGGAGCGCATATTGAGATTGCCTGCGCCGAAATAAACCGAATCAGCGCCGCCCTGGATGGCAGCCGCAAGACACTCGAAGTTGCCCGCGGGGGCCATTATTTCCAATTCTTTATAATTCATCGGCTGCAAATTTATTAATTATTAGTAAATTTACGGAATTAGAAACTAATAACTCCTTTCAACATGAAACTCTCCAGGATTTTGTTGGCTGTCGCAGCCGCCGCCATGGCGCTCTCTTGCGCTCAAGACAAGACGGAAGACTTCGCCGCCTACGTCGACCCCTTCATAGGCACCGGCGGCCACGGCCACGTATTCGTTGGCGCAAGCGTTCCTTTCGGCCTCGTGCAGGTTGGCCCCACCAGCATCCCTCAGAAATGGGACTGGTGCTCCGGATACCATGAGTCCGACTCGACCGTCATCGGATTCTCCCACACCCACCTCAGCGGCACCGGCATCGGCGACCTTTTCGACATCACCGTGATGCCCGTCACAACCAACGAATTAACCTTTGCGCGCGGCACTGAGGACGACCCCGACTCCGGCCTTTGGTCCTACGCCGACCGCACGCAGGAAGTATGCATCCCCGGCTACTACAGCGTCCCTCTGACTAGATACGGCGTCAAGGCAGAAATGACAGCCACCGAAAGGGTCGGCTTCCACCGCTACACCTTCCCCGCGAGCGAAGATGCCGGCATCATTTTCGACCTGGAGAACGGCGGATGCTGGGACCATCCGACAGAGACCGTCATCGAGTGCGACGGCACCCTTATCACCGGCTGGCGCTTCTCCAAAGGCTGGGCTAACAACCAGAAGATATGGTTCGCCGCCAAGTGCAACAAACCCTTCAGCTTCGAAAAGATTGGCGAGCGCTACGCCCGCCTCGACTTCGACACTTCCGCAGACGAAGTCGTCATGCTCAAAGTGGCCCTCTCTCCCACAAGCGTGGAAGGTGCGCTCCACAACCTCGAAACCGAAATCCCCGGCTGGAACTTCAACACCGTGAAAAAGGCAGCCCGTGCGAAATGGAACTCCGAGCTTGGCAGAATCAAGGTTACGACAAAGGACGAGAAGACAAGGAAACTCTTCTACACCGCCCTCTATCACGCTTTCATCGCCCCTGCAGCATTCTATGACGAAGGCGCCGAGCCCGAGTACACCATCTTCTCCCTGTGGGACACCTACCGCGCCGCCATGCCCCTCTACACCATAGTGCAGAGAGAGCGCGAAAGCGCCTTCATGAATTCCTTCCTCAAAATCTTCGCCCGCCAGGGCAAACTCCCCGTATGGCACCTCCACGGCTGTGAGACAGACTGCATGGTGGGCAACCCCGGCGTAGCCGCGATGGCCGACGCAGTGACCAAGGACATCCCCGGCTTCGACTATGAGCAGGCCTTCGAGGCCATGAAGGCATCCGCCCTTCGCGCCGACCGCGGCCAGGACCTGAGGATGAAGTACGGCTACATCCCCTGCGACAAATATAGCGAGTCCGTCTCCGTGGACATGGAATACGCCCTTGCCGACTGGGCCCTCGCCCAGGTGGCTAAAAAGCTCGGCAAAACCGAGGATTACGAGTACTTCATGGAGCGCAGCAAGACTTACAAGCAGTATTTCGATCCTAAGACCGGCTTCGTGAGAGGCAAGGACAGCAGGGGCAAGTTCCTCGAACCCTTCAGCCCCTACTATTCCCGCCACGAGACCGGCGTCTATACCGAGGGCAACGCCTGGCAGTACACATGGCTCGTCCCCCACGACCTCGAGGGCTTGCAGGAATGCTTCGGCTCCAGGAAGCTACTTCTCAAAAAGCTTGACTCCCTCTTCATCGTCCCCTCGCACGTCGAAGGCGAAAACGTCTCTCCCGACATCTCCGGCCTCATCGGCCAGTATGCCCACGGCAACGAGCCCAGCCACCATATCATCTACTTCTACACCATGCTGGGTAAGCCCTGGAAGACCGCCGACATGGTAAGGCGCGTCCTTTCCGAGCTCTATGACGACACTCCCGAGGGCCTCTCCGGCAACGAAGATGTGGGTCAGATGTCCTCCTGGTATGTCCTCTCAACCATGGGCATATATCAGGTGGAGCCCGCCGGCGGCCGCTTCTTCTTCGGCGCCCCCATCTTCGATAAGGCTGAAATCGCCCTTCCCGAGGGCAAGAGCTTCATGATCGAAGCCAAAGGCGTAAGCGACGAGAACCGCTACATCCAAAGGGTATTCCTTAACGGCTGCCCCTACACCAAGGCCTATATCGACTACAAGGATATAATGGAGGGTGGCACGCTCACCTTCGAAATGGGCAGTGAAAAGAAGATTTGGTATTGCGCCAATGAGCCTGAGGAGTATGTTTCCCAGCGCCCCGCACCCGAAAACAGGCTTTTTACGAGCGAGGCGATCGAGGCTAAGATCGCCGAGGTGACTTCACTTCTAAAGAACAAGCGCCTTGCCTGGATGTTTGCAAACTGCTTTCCCAACACGCTCGATACCACCGTCCATTTCACCGAGTCCGACGAAAACGGCCACCCCGACACCTTCGTCTACACGGGCGATATCCACGCCATGTGGCTTCGCGACAGCGGCGCCCAGGTCTGGCCCTACCTCAGCCTTGCCGGCAATGATGAGAAAGTGCGCAAGATGCTCGAAGGTACCATACGTCGCCAGTTCTTCTGCCTCACTCTCGACCCTTATGCCAATGCATTCAACATTGGCCCCACTGGCAGCTACTGGGAGTCCGACAACACCCGCATGACCCCCTGGGATCACGAGCGCAAGTGGGAAATCGATTCCCAGTGCTATCCCATACGCCTCGCGTATGAATATTGGAAAGTGACAGGCGACGAGTCCGTATTCGACGCCACCTGGCTCGCGGCCATCGACAACATCCTCGACGTCCTCCAGGAGCAGCAGCGAAAAAACGGCCACGGCTCCTACAGCTTCACCCGCGTGACGGACCGCCAGCTCGACACCAAGTGCAACAACGGCCGCGGTAATCCCGTGCGCCCCGTGGGCCTTATCGCTTCCGCGTTCCGTCCCTCAGACGACGCCACCACCTTCGAGTTCCTCATTCCCTCCAACTTCTTCGCAGTCACTTCGCTTCGCAAGGCGGCCGAAATCCTCGACGCCGTCAACGGTGAGCCCGGCAGGGCTGAGCAGTGCCGCGCTCTTGCCGACGAAGTGGAGTCCGCACTAAGGGAATATGCAGTGTTCGACCATCCCAAATACGGCAAAATATATGCATTCGAAGTGGACGGCTTTGGTAATCAGCTGATTTGCGACGACAGCAACGTCCCCTCGCTGCTTGCCATGCCCTACCTCGGCGATGTCCCCGCCTCCGACCCCATATGGCAGAACACCCGCCGCTTCGTCTGGAGCGAAGACAATCCCTGGTTCTTCAAAGGCTACGCCGGCGAAGGCATAGGCGGTCCCCACATAGGCCACGGCTTCATCTGGCCCATGAGCATCATGATGAGGGCCTTCACCTCCACCGACGATGACGAGATACGCGACTGCATCGTATCCCTGATGATTACCGACGGCGGCACGGGCTTCATGCACGAGTCCTTCCAGAGAAACGACGCCTCCCACTTCACCCGCTCCTGGTTCGCCTGGCAGAATACGCTCTTCGGCGAACTGATTCTTAAGCTCATAGACGACGGCAAACTCGAACTTCTGAACTCAATCATCTAATCGGATGAAAAAGACACTGATTATTAGCTGCGCAATACTCTGCCTGACTCTCTCCTCTCAGGCCGGAGTCTGCAAAAAAGCCACCTTCGCCCCTGAGGAGGAAGTCTCCACCCTCGTCGGCACCCTTTCTGACCACTCCTTCTCCTCAGGCAACCTTTATCCCGCCCTTGCGACCCCCTGGGGAATGAACTTCTGGACCCCCCAGACCGGCAAGAACGGCGACGGCTGGGTCTACAGCTACGCTTCCCACCATATACGCGGCTTCCGCCAGACCCACCAGCCCAGTCCCTGGATCAACGACTACGGCTGCTTCAGCGTGATGCCCCTGCGCGACACCGCCTTGTTCGACCAGAACGCCCGCGCCAGCTGGTTCTCGCACAAAAGCGAAGAGGCGAGGCCCTATTACTATCAGGTCTATCTCTGCGACCCCGACGTCAACGTGGAGATGACCCCCGCCGAAAGGGCCGCGGTAATGCGTTTCAGGTATCCCGACAGCCCCACTTCGGGTTTTGTCGTGGACGCAATGAGCCCTGACGGCGGATTTGAGCTCAGCGAGGATGGCAAAACCATCAGCGGCTATACCACCTACAACTGCGGCGGAGTCCCCGAAGGCTTCCGCAGCTACTTTGTCATCACTTCCGACAAGCCTTTCACCGGCGTTTCGCTCAAGGGCGGACTCGCCGTGGTCCACTTCGGCACTGTTCGCGGCGAAATGGTAACCCTCAAGCTTGCATCTTCCTTCATTTCTCCCGAGCAAGCAATGCTCAATTTGGAAGAAGTCGGCGCCAAGAGCTTCGAGCAGGTCAAATCCGAGGCAAAGCAGGCCTGGAGGGACGTGCTCGGCAGGGTCGAAGTGAGCGGAGGCACCCAGGAGCAGATACGCACATTCTACTCCTGCCTCTACCGCAGCACCCTCTTCCCCCACAAGTTCCACGAGATCGGCCCCGACGGCAAGCCCTACCACTACAGCCCCTACAACGGCGAAGTGTGCCCCGGCGTCCTTTATACAGACAGTGGCTTTTGGGATGTATTCCGCGCCCAGCTGCCTTTGCTGGACCTCCTCTATCCAAGCACGGCCCACGAAATCCAGGAGGGCCTCGTAAGCGTGGCTAAGGAAAACGAGTTCCTGCCCGAATGGGCCAGCCCCGGACACCGCAACTGCATGGTGGGCAACAATTCGGCCTCCATCGTCGCCGGCACCTACCTCAAGGGCCTCGGCTCCGAGGAGATTGAAACGCTCTACCAGGCAATGGTTTACGCAACGGAGCACGTCCATCCCGAAATCAATTCCACCGGCCGCATCGGCCACGAATACTACAACACCCTCGGCTACATCCCCTACAATGTGGGCATCAACGAGAATGTCGCCCGCACTCTTGAGTACGCCTACGACGACTGGTGCATACTCCAGCTTGCACGCAAGCTCGGTAAGCCCCAGGAAGAACTCGACAAGTGGGCCGCAAGGGCCATGAACTACCGCAATGTTTTCGACCCGTCGGCGAATCTCATGCGCGGCCGCAACGCAGACGGCAGCTTCCAGGAGCCCTTCAGCCCCTACAAATGGGGCGACGCCTACACCGAAGGCAATGCCTGGCACTACACCTGGTCCGTCTTCCATGACCCTCAGGGCCTGATCGACCTGATGGGCGGCAAGGAGAATTTCGTCGAAATGCTGGACTCCGTCTGGAAGGTTCCGCCCATTTTCGACGCCGCCTATTACGGCAACTACCGCATCCATGAAATCACCGAGATGCAGGTGGCCGATATGGGCAACTACGCCCACGGCAACCAGCCCGCCCAGCACATGGTCTATCTCTACGACTGGGCCGGCGAGCCCTGGAAGGCCCAGATGAGAGCCCGCGAGGTAATGGACAGGCTCTACCGCTGCACACCTGACGGTTACTGCGGCGACGAGGATAACGGCCAGACTTCCGCCTGGTACATTTTCTCGGCCATGGGCTTCTATCCCGTCTGCCCCGCCGCCGACGAATATGCGCTCGGTTCTCCCCTTTTCAAAAAGGCGGTCATCCACCTCGAGAACGGAAAGAATGTCGTAATCAAGGCCAAAGGCAACTCGGCAAAGAACGTATACATCAAGAAAGCAAGGCTTGGCCTTAAGAGCTGGACGAAGAACTTCCTCCGCTACCAGGATCTCCTCAAGGGCGCGCGCATCACCTTCAAGATGTCCGACACTCCTGCCACCTCCCGCGGCACCGCCCCCTCCGACACCCCCTACTCCTTCAGCAACGAATAGCTGACAACAATTAGCCCCGACAATCTGACATGAACCCCGAAAGTTAGACAAAAAACTTTCGGGGTTTTGTTATGTCAAA
>CAMYVB010000019.1 GCA_947302175.1 uncultured Bacteroidales bacterium
GAACAAGCGGCAGAACTTAATACGATGGCGCCTCCTGCAAGCAGGTGCAGCAAAGCTTGTCTTATTATGTGCATGTCAGTGATATTTGCTTATAAATATAAGAACTTTTTTCCATTTATCACTGTTGGTGATACTGTGGGAACAGATTGCCGAGCATTACAAGGATTATTCCTTGGTCCTTTTTGCATAGTACGGCTCCAAGATAGAAGTACGCTTCTTCAAAATGGTATCCCTGTCTGTCCATTCTGCCAAAGCAGGCGCGCTGAGTATGTCGCCCATGCGCGTCTACGGCATCACCAACGCGCCTGAGGACTCATTTCGGCCTTTAGGCGCGCTAACCATACCTCTCACAATTGTCTGTGGGACCATTAGTGCGCCTGCTTTGGCAGGTCAACAAAAATGTCTACGAAGGGGCAGGGAGGGTGCGGGTAAGCGATTTAGGGGAAAAGGGGATGTGTGTGGGGTGGTGCAGGGAGCGGTGCCGCAGGCATGACGCCGTGTGTCAGACGACCGTTATGGGCCGCCAGGCCCATAAAAGGGAGAAGTCAAGCGTCAAGCGAGCGGGTGCGCCCCCGTTTCCCCGCATGAGCGCCGCCCGTGTCCTCACTGACCTTCGCTGGAAATCTTAGGGACTTAGATATCGGAGAGTTCGAGCCAGCGGAGTTCGGACTGGTCTATCTCTTCGAGGAGAGTGCCGTAGCGGGAGGAGGCCTCCTGAAGCTCGGCCTGGGTTAAAGAGCCGCTTGAGAGTTTTTCCTCGAGAGCGGCTTTCTCGGCTTCAAGCTCGGGAATGTGCGCATCAAGCGCCTCCAGCTCCTTTTGCTCTTTCCAGCTAAGCTTACGCTTGCGCTCCGGTGCCCTGTCGGCACCGACGGAACCGGCGGAATCAGGCATATCTGCTGAGCGACCATTCGCAGGGAGCGAAGCAGACTGCTTGATGGAGCCCTGCTGAGCAGTGGACTGCCTGCCGGCCCCTTGCTGACCGCTACCCTGTCGTAGGGCGCTCTTGCGCTCAGCCTCATAATCTTTGATATAGGAACGGTATTCGGTGTAATTACCCACAAAATCCTTCACTACCCCGTCGCCGCAGAAAACAAACAAATGATCCACAAGCCTGTCGAGGAAATGACGGTCATGGGAAACTATAACCAGAGACCCCTTGTACTCGGCAAGATACTCTTCCAGCACCTCGAGGGTCACAATATCCAGGTCGTTCGTCGGCTCATCCAGAATAAGGAAATTGGGCTGCTGCATAAGGACCGCCAGAAGGTACAGACGCCTTCTCTCGCCGCCCGAAAGCCTCTCCACGGGATTGTTGTACATCTCGTGAGGGAAAAGGAAGCGGCCGAGAAGATGGGTGTCCGACACTGTCTCAAGCACGGTCTGGCCCGGCTTGAACTGCATCCCTTCCTGACGATAATAACCTATCTTCAAGGAAGTTCCGGGATCAATCTCACCCTCCAGCCTTCCCCCGAGAGAGGAATTCCAAAGCCCGGCGAGGAGATTCAGGAAGGTAGTTTTCCCCGCCGCATTGCGCCCGACAATTCCAATGCGCTCATAACGCTGAAAATTATAGCTGAAATGAGAAAGGTAGCACCTCCCGTCCCACCAGAAACTTACATCGCGGCAATTGATAACCTTGTTACCGAGATACGTGCTCTTAGCAAGAGTCTCCGACAAATCCACCTTTTTCTCAAAATAGCTGTCTGCCGCACGCTCGCTTATGGCCTTGAACGCCTGCTTGCGGTACTTGGCCTTGCCCGTACGCGCGCAGGGCGTCGCATGCATCCACTCCAGCTCACGGCGATATAAATTCCGCACCCGCTCAGTTTCAGCATTGAAAGAGTCTATCCTTTCCTGGCGCTTCTCGAGGAAATTCATATAGTCGCCGCGATAGATATAAATGCTGCCGCGGTCCATCTCCATCACCGTATTGCACACCCTGTCAAGGAAATAGCGGTCGTGAGTGACCATAAACAGGGTGCAGCGGCTGTGCCTGAGATGACTCTCCAGGAACTCAATGGCATCTATATCCAAATGGTTCGTGGGCTCGTCCATTATGTAGAAATCCGCCTCCGAGGCAAGCATCTGCGTTAGCGACACCCTTTTAACTTCGCCACCCGACAGCTCTTTCATCTTCTTGGCGGTATCATCAAGCGAGAACTCCGAAAGGAGCCTGCGAACCCTCAGCTCATACTGATACAAATGCTCGGGGTCAAGCGCGGAAGTCCACTCCCGCGACGAATCCATTATCTGGTCGAAAATGCTCTTCTCGGGGTCGAAAGCATACTCCTGCTCCAGGAAAGCAATCCTTATATCCCTAAGAAACAGCACCTTACCGCCACCGTCCGACGAATCTTTGCCCGCAAGAATCCTAAGCAGCGAAGTCTTCCCCGTGCCGTTGGGCGCAATAAGGGCGACCTTGTCACCTTCGTTAATATTGAAAGCGATGTTCTCAAAGAGCACCTTTGTGCCGTAGATCTTCGAAAGCTTTTCTATTTGCAGAAAACTTGGCATGCGTCAAGAACTGTCAAAACATTGCCTTCAACCCTGAAGCGCACATCGCACCCCATGAACGACATGGCAAAAACCTTGGAGGGATCACCCGCGGCGCGGGGTCGGGGATCAAGAGCGAGCACCTGGCGAAGAGCCGAAAGTCCCGAAACGCCAAACGCCGCCTCTAGCTGCGAAGCAAGAGCCTCAGGCACAACCACTTCCAATTCAGTCCACGAATTCTCATCCACAAAACCCGCCGCCGCGTCAGGATGCGAATCGCAATAAGGAACGTAAGGCTTTATATCATATACCGGCGTCCCATCCATCAGATCAGCCCCGCTCACATGCAGAACACAGCGCTCAAAATCCACCTTAGCAAGACGCACGCACGAAAGCCCGAGCCCGTTCGGCCTGAAAGGCGAACGACTGGCAAAAACGCCTACGCGCTCGTTGCCCCCAAGCCGAGGCGGACGCACCGTGGCCTTGAACTCCCCCCCCGTCTCATTCGCCGAAAAGCCCCAAATCAGCCACACATAATCAAACTTCTCCAGCCCCCTCAGGGCATCAGGACTGCGAAAACGTCCCTCGAGGCGAAGCTCGCCGGGGAGCGAATCCACGAGCCCGCTCTGCCGGGGAATCCCAAACTTAGAGCCAAAAGGCGAATGGAAAATGGCGACAACTTCCATCAGCGCATATCCTCCAAAACAAAGCTGTAATGCTCATAAAGCGAATCCAGCGCAGGCATGTACTCCTCAGACAGAGGCTCCACGGGAGGCGACTCCATCTTCAGCGGATTGATGGGCGAACCGTTCATATACACCCTGAAATCGAGGTGCGGCCCCGTCGCAGTGCCCGTAGCACCGACGTAACCAATCACCTGCCCCTGATGCACATGCTGTCCCGCCTTGAGCCCCTTCGCGTAGCGCGAAAGATGCATATAGGAGGTGGTATAAACCGAATTGTGCCTGATCTTCACCGTATTACCGCCACCTCCGGCCCAACCGACGCTAAGGACGGTGCCATCGCCAATGCTCATCACGGGCGTACCTGTGGGCGCGGCGTAATCCACCGCGGTGTGAGCCTTGATCTGACCGGTCACGGGATGCTTGCGGTGATATGAAAAGCCCGAAGAAATGCGCGTAAACTGCAGCGGAGCCTTGAGGAAAGCCTTGCGCATGCTCTCCCCCTTTTCATTCCAATAAATATTACTCCCCTGCTCGCCGGTATCCAGCATAATCGCGACTTTGCGCTCAGAGCCGCGGTCAAAGACCGAATAATAAACGGTATCTACCGAAATGATCTCATCCTCGCAGAGCGTCTGCCCGTAAATCATGCGGAAGCGGTCGCCCTGCTGAAGACCGAAGAAATCCACAGTCCAAGCGTAAATGTCTGACAGTCTGAGAATAAGCAGAGGCGAAGCGCCGCCCTCGAGCATATCGTTCCAAAGCGAGGAAGTGATGGTCACGTCCGCGAATTTCTGCTCATAGGAGGTCGGCCGCTCAGAAGTCCAGACAGCAAGACTGTCGAAGCACTTGAAGACAGTCTGGCGTATGCGGTCGTTGTCATAAACCACATAGCGCAGCTGATGCTCCTCGGAGGAACCCTCGTAATAAGCCTCGAGACGGTTCCCTGCCCTGAGGCGCCTCACATCGAAAACGCTGTCGCAAGCCTGCGCGAGGGAGAATGCGGCGGAAGACTCCATGCCGAGGCGCGTAAAGAGCCCGGTGAAAGTCTCCCCTCCCTTGACCGTCCATTCCTCAACCGAAAGCGAGTCCGCAAAGAAGCCGAGCCTCGGGAGCTCAGGCTCAGCGGCCTCGGAAAGCTCCGGCGCCTTTTCCCTTTTGCAGGAAAAAAGCGCCAGAGTACAAATCAGTATCTGCGGCAGTAGCTTTTTCATTGCACAGCGTCCTGCCACTTGAGTATGGGATTGCGGGCCGCGGCGGTCTCATCAGGCCTGGAAACAGGCGTATTGTGAGGAGCGCCCTGAAGCATAGCGGGATCCTCGGCTGCCTCTGCGGCAATCTTTTTCATAACTGCGATGAAAGCGTCCAGAGTATCCTTCGACTCCGTCTCCGTGGGCTCGATCATGAGCGACTGGTGGAAAAGGAGCGGGAAATAAATGGTGGGCGCATGGTAGCCGTAGTCGAGAAGGCGCTTCGCCACATCGAGAGTCGTGGCGCCGTGGACGCCCTCGCTTCCTCCGTCGTTGATGAGGCCGTCAAAGACGAACTCATGCTTGCAGACGGAATCGATGGGAAGGCGGTAGCAGTCCCTCAGCTCTTCCTTAATATAATTGGCGTTCAGAGTGGAAAGCCTGCCGGCAAGGGCGAGGTTCTCCTTTCCGAGCATCATGATATAGGAGAGGGCCTTCACGATAACGGTGAAATTGCCGTGGAAGCCTGAACTGTCAACACCGAGGCAAGGCAGCAGGGGCGCAGCTACGCCCACGGGGCCGCTTCCGGGGCCTCCGCCTCCGTGAGGGGTGGAGAAGGTCTTGTGGAGATTGAGGTGCATGATGTCGAAGCCCATGTCGCCGGGGCGCACCGCGCCGAGGAGCGGGTTCATATTGGCCCCATCGTAATACATAAGGCCGCCGCACTCGTGCACGAGAGCAGCGATCTGCTCAATATTCTTTTCGAATAGACCGAGGGTATTGGGATTGGTCATCATCATGCCGGCCACGTCGGGTCCGAGCAGGGGGCGCAGGGACTCAACGTCCACGAGGCCGTCCTCGCCCGATTTGACCACCACGACTTCGAGTCCGCAAACCGCGGCGCTGGCAGGGTTGGTGCCGTGCGCGCTGTCGGGTACTATAACCTTGGTGCGGGCCTCTTCACCCCTTGAAAGATGGTATGTGCGCATTATCATCAGGCCTGTGAGCTCACCGTGGGCGCCGGCGCAGGGCTTGAAGGTGAAACCTGCCATGCCGGTTATCTCCTGCAGGGCCTTGTCCGTCAGGTCGAGGATTTCGTAGGCCGCGGGAGCGGTATCGGGGCCCTGGAGGGGGTGCAGACGGGCAATCGCGCTGCTCGAAGCTATCTCCTCGTTGATCTTGGGGTTGTACTTCATCGTGCAGCTGCCGAGCGGATAGAAGCCCGTGTCCACACCGAAGTTCATCTGCGAGAGATTGGTGTAGTGGCGCACGACATCCACTTCGCTAAGCTCGGGAAGTGCGGGAGCGCTTTCACGGCAAAGGGAGGCGGGGATGTCGGCCATATGAGAAGACCATTCGCCGGAGAGGCTGTAGCCTTTGCGTCCGGGACGGGAAAGTTCGATGGAAAGGGAATCGTAGAATTTCATGGTCCGGCCTCCTATACTTTAAAAGTCTTTTCAATTGCAGCGACGAGGGCGTCGATCTCGGCGTGGGTGCGTTTCTCCGTGGCGCAGAAGCTAACGAGCCCTTCGCCCTCGTCAATGGCGCCGAAGAATCCCGCATCCTGCAGGCAGGCACGGAGAGCCTTGGTGTCGAGCCCCGTGCGAAGGACGAATTCCTTAATGAAAGGAGCGTCGAAGGCGGGCTCGAACAGGCCTGTGGAGAGAAGGCGGCTGCGAAGGTAAAGAGCGGCTGCGTGCGACTTTTCGTTGACCTCTTTCAGGCCTTCGGGGCCCATGAGGCTGAGATATACGCTCACCCAAAGGGCCATCAGCGACTCGTTGGAGCAAATGTTGCTCGTGGCCTTTTCGCGGCGTATGTGCTGCTCGCGGGCCTGGAGCGTGAGGACGAATACGCGCCTTCCGGAATCATCGGTGGTCTGGCCGACTATGCGCCCGGGGAGCTTGCGCATAAGGGGCTTGGTGCAAGCCATAAAACCGACGTAAGGGCCCCCGAAATTGAGCGGTATGCCGAGGCTCTGGCCGTCGCCAACCGCAATATCGGCGCCCCACTCTGCGGGGCTCTTGACTACGGCGAGCGTTGAAGGGTCGCAGTATTCGACGAGCAGCGCGCCGGCGCCGTGAAGCGCTTCAGCGAAGCCGCTATGGTCTTCAACAATACCGAACCTGTTGACGGAAGGCACTATGGCGCAGGCGTATAAACCGCTCTCGAGTTTGGCCTTGAGGGCTTCTAAACTGGTCTGTCCGCCTTCACAAGGCAGAAAGTCTATCCCTAAGTGTGCAAATTTGGCATAGGTCGCAACTACCCTTTTGACATGGGGAAGAAGGGCGTCCGAAAGGAGCACAAGCTGCCTGCCCTTGGTGCTTGCGATGGCCATACGCACGGCTTCCGCGGCAGCGGTGGGGCCGTCGTAGACCGAGGCGTTCGAAACATCGAGGCCCGTCAGGGCGCATATCATGCTCTGGAACTCGAATATGTAGCGCAGCGTGCCCTGCGAAATTTCGCACTGGTAGGGGGTGTATGCGGTGAGGAACTCGGAGCGGGAGCAGATATAGGGCACGACCGCAGGCGTGTAGTGGTCGTATGCGCCCTGGCCGGCGAAAACGGCCAGGGGTGCATCCTTGGCGAGGAGCTTTTCAAAAAAGTCGCGCACCTGCTGCTCGCTCATCGCTTCGGGCAGGTTCAGCGGCTCCTTGTGCAGGAATTTAGAGGGAACGTCGGAGTAGAGGTCGTCGAGAGCCTTTACGCCTGTCCTCTCCAGCATGGCGGAGATGTCCCCTTCTGTGTGGGGGAAATAAGGGAAGGATGCCATGCTACTTCGCTATGAAGGCTTCGTAGGCTGCGGCGTCCATCAGGTCTTCGAGCTCGGAAGGGTCGGACATGTGCACGCGAATGATCCAGTTGGCATAGGGGTCCTCGTTGAGAAGCTCGGGGGCGTCCTCAAGGTCGGTATTGCGCTCGCTGACCGTGCCGGTGACGGGGGAATAGAGGTCGGAAGAGGCTTTGACGCTCTCAAGGGCGCCGAATTCCTCGCCTTTCATCACATTGTCGAGGTCGGGGATGTCCACCCATGTGATGTCGCCCATTTCCTCCTGTGCGAAATCGGAGATGCCTATGAAGGCGTTGGGGCCTTCGACCCTTACCCATTCGTGTGATTCGCTGTAAAGCAGGCCTTCTTGTACTTTGCTCATAGTGGTATTTTATTTTTTATAGTTTGGCTGATAAAAACGCTTTTTGACGACTACGCAGGGAAAGCTGCGGGTGCGCACCCGGACGGCGAGCGGGGTGCCGAGGGCGGCGTGCGCTGCATCGACAAGGGCGAAGCAGAGGCTCTTGCCAAGGCTCGGAGAATGGTAGCCTGTAGTGACTACGCCCACTTCCGCTCCTTCGGGAGTTAAAACGGGGTATCCGGCGCGGGCAACCGCCTTTCCTTCGATTTCGAGGCCCACGACTTTCTGTTTGACGCCTTCCGCCTTCTGGGCGGCGAGGGCGTCACGGCCAACGAACTCCTTATCCAGCTTGCAGAACATGCCGAGGCCGGCTTCGACGGGGCTGATATGATCGCTCAGCTCATCGCCGTAGAGGGGCAGGCCTGCTTCGAAGCGCAGGGTGTCGCGGCATCCCAGGCCGCAGGGAACAACGCCCGCCTTGAGAAGGGTGTTCCAAAGCTCCACTGTAGCTTCGGGGCTGGCATAGAGCTCGAATCCGTCCTCGCCGGTGTAACCGGTGCGGCTCACTATCATGCGCTTTCCGCCCCTGCTGCTGTCATAGAACTCGTAGAAGCCAAGGCTCGCGGCCTTCGTTTCGCCCAGCACTTCGACGGCTATTTTCTCGGCCCCGGGGCCCTGGAGGGCAATCTGGCCCCAATGCTCTGACTGATTATCTATCTTAACATCAAACCCGCCCGCATGCGCTTTCAGGTGGGCGAAATCTTTGGCTATGTTTGCCGCGTTCACGACCAGCAGGTAGTGCTGAGGCTCGGCCTCGCGGTACACCAGGAGGTCGTCCACGGTCCCGCCGTCCTCCTTGAGGAGCATGCCGTAGACTATCTTGCCCGGCTCGGTGGGAGCGAAATTGGTGAAGACGTGATTGACATAGCGCTCCGCGTCGGGGCCGCTGACGAATATCTCGCCCATGTGCGAGACGTCGAACATGCCCGCTGCTGTGCGCACCGCCTCATGCTCATTCAATATAGAGGAATACTGTATCGGCATGTCGAAACCCGCGAAGGGGCTCATCTTTGCGCCGAGGGCCACGTGAGAGGCGTGGAGAGGAGTTATGAGAAGATTTTCTTCCATCTGTCTTTGGTTATTGGTCGCGTAAATTTAGTAAAAAATCCTGAAGGATGGTATTGGTCTCGAGATTGACTGCGGCGTCGTACCTGCTGCCGCCTTTGAGGAAGGAAATTTCGCCGCAGACGTCGGCGCCGATTATGCGGCGGCCCGCGCAGAGACAGGCGATTGCGCTCAGGAGATCGTCGAGCATCAATTCGCCCTGGTCCCAGGTGGTGCGAGCAGAGCAGCGGCAAAGTATGTCCTTGTCTATGGAGAGGTACAGGGGAAGTCCTGAGGGCTCGAGCGACGGGAGCGGACGCGCTCCGTCAATCCAGCAATCCCTTTTCATCAGCGGGAGCGTCCCTCGCGCCTCCCCCACCCAGCTTCCGCAGCTCAGGACTTCTCCGCCGAAAGAGGGCGCCTGGTCGTCGCTATGGTGGTCGAAAAGCAACAGCTCGAAAGGTTCGCGTATCTTTTCCAGCCAAAAAAGGGAGACGTAATGATAGTCGCCGCTGTCAATCCAGTGTATGCCCTCGGAGCCGTAGGGCGCAATCGCAGTGCGTATGGCGGAAGCAGCCTCGGAGGAACAATAGAATTCGCAGCCTTCCAAAGCGCTAAAATCAAGCGTTTCCGCCCCTTTGGGGAGGAAGCCCTGCTCGGGATAGGCTCCGGAGAAGTTCATAATTACGCTGAAAAAGGGCTTAGGCACGGCTTCAATTCAATATTTTTTATAAAAATAGCAAAAAAACACCAATACAAAAGATTTTTTATAAAAAATTTAATATATTTGCAAGGATATGATTATTCGCCCTTAAATGAGCTCAGAAGTCACTTTTCCTCTCGATCAGGAGAAAGTCTACTACTCCACGGACTTTCTCACCCTCGACACCCCCGAGGGAGAGGTGACGCTCAAGTTGGGCGCCTGGCTCAATGAAGACCCTGTCCGCATCCACAGGATGGTAGTGCGCGAAAAGGTCCTCCACGTGGACGAATTCGAAGTCCTCTCCCCCCTGGTGAGCAAGCTCCGCCGCGCCGACCCCGACTATTACAAGCGCTACATGGGTCTTCAGCTCGTCATCGACTACCCGGGCTACAGCACGGGCATAAAGGCCAAAATCCCCTTCGAGAACGATCCCGTCGGTTTCTACCGCTGGTACCGCAAGCTCAAGCACGAGGACAAGGTCTATCTTTCCATCCCCAACCAGATCATCCTGTTCCAGAAGGTCGCCATGATGGACCGCAAGGTCCTTCTCAAGAAAGACCTCGACATGGTAAGGTAACAAAACCCAATCTTTAAATATGAAGAAATTTATCATCACCCTTGCCGTTCTCCTCTCGGGAGCGGCCCTCGCTCCGGCTCAGCAGCCCACGCGCGAGCAAATGGAGGCCATGATCGCCCAGATGCCCCAGCTTCCTGTCAGCAGTGAAGTACGCATCGGCCATCTCGACAACGGCCTGACGTACTACATCCGCCACAACGCCCTCCCCGAGGGCCGCGCCGAGTTCTATCTCGCGACCGACGCCGGCGCCATACTCGAAGAGCAGCCTTCCCAGGACGGCCTAGCCCACTTCCTCGAGCACATGTGCTTTAACGGCACGGAGCACTTCCCCGGCAAGGGCATCCTCGACTACCTGCGCTCCATAGGCGCTGAGTTCGGACGCAATATCAACGCCTCCACCGGCTTCGAAGAGACCCAGTACATGCTCAACAACATCCCCGTCCAGCGCGAGGGCGTAGTTGACACCTGCCTGATGATACTCTGCGATTACTCCCACTACGTGCTCAACGAGCCCGCCGAGATCGACGCAGAGCGCGGCGTCATAATCGAGGAGCGCCGCCAGAGGCGCAACGCCGAGTGGCGCTCGATGGAGAAGTCCCTCCCCATCTTCTTCGGCCCCGAAGACAAAAAGGCCATCTGCACCCTCATCGGCACCCAGGAGCACCTCGAGACTTTCAAATATGAAAGCATCGTGGAGTTCTACCACACCTGGTACCACCCCGGCCGCCAGGCCGTCATCGTGGTCGGCGACGTGGACGTTGACCGCACCGAGCAGCGCATAAAGGACATCTTCGGCGTCGTTCCCGCCAAGGAGAACGCCCTTCCCAAGCCCATACAGACCATCGCTGACCACTCCGAGCCCCGCGTCGGCATCATCACCGACCCCGAGGCTTCGAATGTTTCCGTCGAGCTCATCTGGCACGACGAAGCCATGCCCGAGGCCATCAATTCCACTCCCGTGGGCCTGATGACAGACATCATCAAGAGCATCATGTCCATGGTGATGCGTGAGCGCTTCTCCGACATCACTTCCAAGCCCGATTCACCCTACCTCAGCGGCTATTTCGGCATCACCGACCTCATCTATGAGGACATCGAGGCCGTCATGGGCTCCGTCACCCTCAAGGAGGACGACATCCTCGGCGGCCTGAAGGCATTCTACACCGAGCTTGTGCGTCTCCAGCGCTACGGCGTGACCACCGCCGAGTTCAACCGCGCCAAGGCCGACTACCTCACCATGATGGAGAACAGGGTCAAGCGCGCCTCCACCCGCCAGAACGCCGAGTTCGTGCGTCCCATGATATCCCACTTCTTCGACAAGCAGCCTCTCATGGAGCCCGCAGACCAGCTCGAGATCGTCAAGATGGTATTCGGCCAGCTCAATGAGACCGCCATCAACCAGACAGCAGCCCAGCTCTTCGGCCCCAAGAATTTCGTGATGGTATACGACGGCCCCGAAAAGGAAGGCCTCGCAACCCCCACCGCCGAGCAGCTCCTGAGCGTCATCGCCGAGGTGAACGCTTCCGAAATCTCCGCCCCCGAGGGCGAGGAAATCCCCGAAGCATTCCTCAACCCCGACAAGCTGAAGGGCGCCAAGGTTAAGAAGAGCGCAACCACCATCTTCGACGCCACCGAGTGGACGCTCGCAAACGGCGTCGTCGTCACCGTCTATCCCACCGAGCTCGCCAAGGACCAGATACTCTTCAATCTGTCCAAGGACGGCGGCCTGAGCCTCGTTTCCGACGAGGACCTCGCCTCCTTCGACGACAACGTCTTCAGCCTGTTCAGGAACAACAGCGGCGTTTCCTCCTTCTCCGGCACCACCGTTTCCAAGATGCTCACCGGCAAGAGCGTGTCTGTCAACCCCTATTTCAGCAACCTCAGCCACGGCATCAGCGGCCGCTCCACGGTCAAGGACCTCGAGACCGGCTTCCAGCTCCTCTATCTCTACTACACCGATCCCAGGTTCGACAAGGAAGAATGGGACAACGGCATCAAGCAGCTTGAGGCCGTCCTTCCCAACCTCGCCAGCCAGCCCGACTACAAGCTCCAGGCCGAGATGTACAAGACCCTCTTCAACAGCCCCCGCCAAGAGCTCATCTCCGAGGCAAAGCTAGCCAAGGCAGACCTTGCCGTCGTCGAGAAGAACTGGAAAGCTCTCTTCAAGGACGCAGCCGGCGCCAAGCTGGTCATCGTCGGCGATGTGAATCCCGAGGCCATCAAACCCCTCGTCGAGAAGTACATAGGTTCCCTGCCTAAAGGCAAGAAAGCCCTCAGCTGGAAGAACAACAACGACGGTCTCGTAAGGGGCAAGGTCGAGAACGTCTTCACAGCCGACATGCAGACTCCCAAGAGCACCGTCCTGCAGGTCTGGAGCGTCGACACTCCTTTCACCCACGAGAAGGACGCAGCCCTGGACGCCATTTCCTACATCCTCGACATGAGGTATGTCAACACCCTCCGCGAGGAAGAGGGCGGCACCTACGGCGCTTCCACCAATTGCAGGATCAACCGCCGTCCCGAAGAGAGGGCAATGATCCAGGTCTACTTCGACTGCAAGCCCGCCCTCTGCGACAAGCTCCGCGAAATCGCCATCAAGGTCATTAAGGACCTCGCCGAGAACGGTCCCACTGAGGAGGAAGTCACCATGGCCAAGCTCAATCTCCAGAAGAACCTTCCTGAGAGCCGTCAGCGCAACCAGTACTGGATGAGCGGCATACAGTACTTCAACGACTACGGTGAGAATGTCGATGTGGCCGGCGAGGCCGCCATCGAGGCCCTCACTCCCGCCGCCGTCCAGGCAGCCGTGAAGGAGTTCGTCTCCAGCGAGAATTTCATAGAGCTCGTCATGAAGCCCGCCGCCTCCGCCGAAGCCGAATAATCACCCTCCATACCAAAAAGAGGTCGACCTTCCCGGTCGACCTCTTTTTGGTTCAGTATTTACGCTGCGGCTGGTCCCTGAGCCTGTCGAAGGGCCGCGTGCGTGGGCGTTGTGGAGGATGAAGGAAATAATATCCTTCATCCGCGTAGGCTGCAGCTTTGATTAGCTACTGCCATTCGATAGTTGCCGGGGGTTTGGAGGAAATGTCGTAGCAGACGCGATTGACCCCTTTGACTTTGTTGATAATTTCGTTGGAAACCTCCTGCAGGAACTCGCGGGGCAGGTCAGCCCAATCGGCGGTCATGGCATCAACGCTCGTAACGGCGCGTAAGGCCACGGCGCGTTCGTAGGTCCTTTCGTCGCCCATAACGCCAACCGTGCTGTCATTGAGCAGGATGGCGCCGGCCTGCCAGACCTTGTCGTAAAGGCCCCAGGCGCGAAGCTTCTTAATAAATATGTCATCGACATTCTGGAGGACGGCGATCTTTTCGCTCGTCACATCGCCCATGATGCGAACGGCAAGGCCGGGACCGGGGAAAGGATGACGGCCGATCAGCGTCTCGGGAATGCCGAGAACGCGGCCCACCTCGCGTACTTCGTCCTTAAAGAGCCATTTGAGAGGCTCGCAAAGCTTGAGAGCCATGCGCTCGGGAAGACCGCCAACGTTATGATGGCTCTTGATAGTCTTGCCCGTAATATTCAGGCTCTCGATGCGGTCGGGATAGATGGTGCCCTGGGCGAGCCACTTCACGCCATCGATCTTGGCAGCCTCGGCGTCGAACACCTTGATGAAATCCGCGCCTATTATCTTTCTCTTGCGCTCAGGGTCTTCTACTCCCGCGAGATCATTATAAAACAGCTCCGAAGCATCAACGCCTATCACATTGAGTCCCAGGCCAAGATAAGTGTCAAGGACTTCTTTGAATTCATTCTTGCGAAGAAGGCCGTGGTCGACGAAAATGCAATTCAGCCTGTCGCCTATGGCCCTGTTCAAAAGCACGGCGGCTACCGATGAATCCACTCCGCCGCTGAGGCCGAGAACCACCTTGTCATCGCCTAACTGAGCCTTAAGCTCGGCTATGGTCGTGTCGATAAACGACTCGGGGTCCCACTCGCCACGGCTGCCGCAAATGCCGCATACGAAGTTCTCTATCAACTTCTTACCAATCAGGCTGTGCTCCACTTCGGGGTGGAACTGCACGCCCCATACGGGAAGCGATGAGCTGCGGAACGCGGCCAGCTCGACTGACCCTGTAGAAGCGATGCGCCTGTAGCCCTGAGGCAGAGCCGTAATCGAATCGCCGTGACTCATCCATACCTGCGTGCCGCCTTCAATACCCTGCAGCAGGGGGTCGGATGACTCAACCCTTTCAAGCATGGCCCTGCCGTACTCGCGGGACTGCACGCTTTCCACCTTGCCGCCGAACTCGTAGCTCAGGAGCTGAGCCCCGTAGCATATGCCCAGCAGGGGGTATTTGCCCACGATCTGCGAAAGGTCGGGATGGAAAGAATCCGGGGCATAGACGCTCAGCGGCGAGCCACTGAGGATGACACCTATTATATCAGGGTCCCCTGCGGGGAATTTATTATAAGGAAGGATTTCGCAGAAAGTGCGCATTTCCCTGACCCTGCGGCCTATCAGCTGGGTGGTCTGGGAGCCGAAATCAAGGATGATTATCTTTTGCATCTGGAGTGATTTTGGGCAAATTTAGCCATTATGGCTGATTTTATGCGCGCAGGAAACACATTTTTTTGATTTTTTTCTATCTTTGGCAGACTAAAACCACGAAAAAACTATTCTCGATGAAAGAGACCTTAAAAGAAATTTGCGCCGGTTACACCATTGCGGACGAAGTAAAATCCATGGGTATCTACCCCTATTACCGTCCCATATCTTCCGGCCAGGACCCTGTAGTCAAAATGGCTGATGGCAGCGAAGTGCTGATGTTCGGGTCCAATTCCTATCTCGGACTTTCCGACGACCCCAGGCTCAAAGAGGCAGCAATAAAGGCAATTGAAAAATACGGCACGAGCTGCTCCGGCAGCCGCTTCCTCAACGGCACGCTCGATATCCACGAGGAGCTTGAAAGAAAGCTCGCCGCCTTCGTCGGCAAAGACGACGCCGTGACCTACAGCACAGGCTTCCAGGTCAATCTCGGAGTCGTGAGCTCCCTCGGCTTCAGGAACGGCTTCATCTTCCTCGACGCCCTCGACCACGCCTGCATCATCGACGGCAGCCGCCTGAGCTTCGCCCAGGTGCGCAAGTTCCCCCACAACGACATGGCCACCCTCGAGCGCCGTCTCAGGATTACGCCCAAGAGCGCTCCCAAGCTCATCGTAGTGGACGGCGTTTTCTCTATGGAAGGCGACCTCACTCCACTCCCCGAGATCGTCGAGCTCTGCGAAAAGTACAACGCCTCCGTCATGGTGGACGACGCCCACGCTTTCGGCGTCATTGGTGAAAACGGTTCCGGCACGGCCAGCCACTTCGGCCTCACCGACAAGACCGACCTCATCATGGGCACCTTCTCCAAGAGCTTCGGGTCCCTCGGCGGCTTCATCGCCGGCGACCACGACATCCTGAACTACCTCAAGCACAATTCCAGGTCGCTGATTTTCAGCGCCTCCATGACTCCCGCATCCGTCGCCGCAGCCAACGCCGCCCTCGACATCATGATCAACGAGCCCGAGCGCAGGGAGCACCTCTGGGAAGTCACTCTCCACGCCCAGAAAGCCTTCAAGGAGCGCGGTTTCGACACCGGCCACACCCAGAGCCCCATCATCCCGCTCTTCGTGCGCGACACCCTCAAGGCCATGAAGGTAGTCACCATGGCATACGAGAAGGGAGTTTTCATCACCCCCGTCATCGCCCCCGCAGTTCCTGAAAATGACGTGCTCATCCGCTTCGCCCTCATGGCCACCCACTCCATCGAGCAGGTGGATTTCGCAGTGGATGTCCTCACAGGCATCTTCAAGGAGCTCGGCATCATAGAATAAAGCGCAATGGTCATTCTCATCACCGGCATCAGTTCCGGCTTTGGCAAAGCCATGGCCGAGAAGCTCTCCCTCGAGGGGCACAAAGTCTACGGCACTTACCGCAAGACAGACGCCTTCATCTCCGGCGTCACCTACATCAAGGCGGATTCGCAGTCCGCTCCTGACTGCGAGGCAGCAGTGAAGGAAGTCCTCGACAAGGAGGGCAGGATAGATGTCTTCATCAACAATGCCGGCATGGGCATAGGCGGCCCCCTCGAGTATTCGAGCCTCGAGGATGCGCAGCGCCAGATGGACGTGAACTGGATGGGAATGGTCCGCTACCTGCAATGGGTCCTTCCCGCCATGAGGCGTCAGGGAGGCGGCAAGATACTCTGCTTCAGCTCCATAGGCGGTCTTATGGGCCTCCCCTTCCAGGGCCTTTATTCAGCGTCAAAGTTCGCAATCGAAGGCTATTGCGAGGCCCTGCGCCTCGAAGTCGCTGCCTTCAACATCAAGGTCGTCCTCATCGAGCCCGGCGATTTCGCCACCTCTTTTACGGCCAAGCGAAGCAGCGTCTCCTCCCCCGAGGCCTTCGAGGTCTACGAGTCCTACCGTCGCTCCCTCGAGAAGTTCGAGCACGACGAGACTTCCGGCCTCAAGCCCGAGTTCCTCGCCTCCAAGATTGCGAAGATCGTCGAAAAGAAGCGCCCCGCCAACAGCTATATCATTTCCACGCTGGAGCAGCGCCTTTCCGTCCTTCTCAAGGCCATACTCCCCTCCAAGTGGTTCGACAAGATCCTTGCCGGCTACTACCATCTCTAAATCGTTAAGGAGCTTTATCATGCAAAGGAAAGACGGATTCATACTGAGAGAAATATGCGGCGAGAAAGTGATTGTCGCCGAAGGCCTGAAAAGGATCAACTTCGGGCAGATTCTTTCGCTGAATGAAGTAGCCGCCTGGCTGTGGGAAGAGGCCGGAAGGCAAGGCACCTTCGATGCCGACTCCCTCACCAAGGCCCTCTGCGAGGAGTACGACATCACCCCGGAGGACGCCCTTCCCCACGTCGAAGGCCAGCTCCGCCAGTGGCTCGACCTCGGCATCGCCGAATAACCCTCCCGATATCCCATACTTCCGGACCCTGAGCTTGTCGAAGGGCCCGTTTTTTTTGAATGCAGCACAGGGCGGCCTTCAAGTATAAACGAAACAGCGGAGACTGGCAGTTTCCTGAGCGACCGTTTTTTGGGAGCGAAGGAAAGCTGCCGGCGCAGCGTAATATTTGGTAATAAGGTGGAAAAAAAGTAAATTTCGGGATAAAACTAAACCACATGGCAAAAATAACCGAAAAAATAGGCTACGGCCTCGGAGACATGTCCTCCTCGATGTTCTGGAAGATATTCTCCTACTACCTCCCCATATTCTACTCCGACGTCTTCGGCCTCAAACCAATCCACGCCGCCACCCTCCTCCTCGTCACCAAGCTCTACGACGCCGTCTCCGACCCCGTCATGGGCATCATTGCTGACAGGACTGAAACGAAATGGGGAAAATACCGCCCGTACCTGCTCTGGATGGCCATCCCCTTCGCTGCAATCGGCATACTGTCATTCTACGTCCCCAACGCCTCCTACACCTTCAAGCACATCTACGCCTACGTGATGTACATCCTCATGATGACGGTCTACACCGCCGTCAACGTCCCCTACGGCGCTATGCTCGGCGTAGTCACGGCCGACTCGAAGGAAAAAAGCGTATTCTCTTCTTTCAGGATGTTCTTCGCCTATGTGGGTAGTTTCATAGCAATGGGCATATTCATGCTCTTCGAAAAGGCGATAATAGGCACCACCAACTCCGCCGGCAGGATAATCAGGGGCGTAGGCGACGCCGACCCGATGCAGTGGACAGCCATAGTCGGCGTAGTCGCCGCCCTATGCGCCATACTCTTCATCCTCTGCTTCCTCCTCACCCGCGAGCATGTAAAAATCGAGAAGAAACCCGTTTCAAAAGGCGGTTCATCCATCAAGGAAGACCTAAAGGCGCTCGTTACCAACGGCCCCTGGTGGCTGCTTCTCGGCGCTGCAATAGGCCAGCTGCTATTCGGCAGCGTTCGCGGCGGCGCGGCGGCCTACTACTTCGCCAACATCCTCGACACCGGCATCTTCCTCACCTGCGCTCTCTATCTCACCATAGGTGAAATAGGCCAGATGGCCGGCGTAGTATTCGCCGTACCCCTCTCCGAGAAATTCGGCAAACGCAACACCTTCATCGCAACCCTTGTCGCAGTCGCAATATTCAGCTGCGCGATATGGTTCATACCCACAGCAACGACAGAGGGCATATGGATGCTCGTTGCCCTGCAGGTACTTATCAGCCTCTCCATAGGCATCTCGGCGCCCCTCACCTGGAGCATGTTCGCCGATGTTGCCGACTACTCTGAGCTCAAGCACGGCGCCAACTCCACAGGCCTCATCTTCTCCTCCTCGAGCATGGCCCAGAAGTTCGGCGGCGCGCTAGGCGGCTTCCTTCTCCTCTTCCTTCTACAGGTATTCGGCTACGACAAGGACCTCGCCGCCCAGGCTCCCACCACCCTGCAGGCCATCAAGGCCCTGATGAGCTTCATCCCCGCCGTGGGCGCCCTCGCAGCCATCTTTATCCTCTCATTTTACCCGCTCACTACTCCCAGGATGAAGCATATCCAGGCAGAACTGGAAAAGCAGCGCAGCGAAGAATCAAACAACTAGAGCACCATGGAAACCCAACTCGACGCCCACTGCCTGGCGATACTTGACGAATACCGCGAAAACCTGCCCCTCTTCCGCGAGACCGAGGCCGTGGTGAAGCAAAAACTAAAAGACACCTTCGCCGAGGCCGGATTGCTGGTCGCCGCACTGGAGTCGCGCATCAAGACCGAAAGCTCCCTTGCAGGGAAGCTGGAACTCAAAGGCGGCAAATACAAGAGTCTCGCCGACATCACCGACATCATAGGCCTTCGCGTCATCACCTTCTACCGCGACGACGTGGACAAGGTGGCAAGCGCCGTCGAGCGTCATTTCAAGATTGACTGGGAGAACTCGGTGGACAAACGCAAGATACACGAAATCGACAGTTTCGGCTACCTTTCGCTCCACTACATTTGCTCCGTCTCCGGCTGCCCCTATCGCTTTGAAATCCAGATGCGCACGGTCCTGCAGCACGCCTGGGCAAATATGAACCACGACACGGGCTACAAGAGCGGAGTCGAAGTGCCTAGGCAGTACCTCAGGAACCTGAGCCGCCTCGCAGGCATGCTCGAACTCGTGGACGACGAATTCAGCCGCATCCGCGCAGAACTCACCGACTACAGACGGCGCGTGCGCGCCCTCGTGGCGTCCGGCGATCTGGACGACGTCCAGCTCGACGGCGACACCTTCCGCAGCTATCTCGAGCTCGGCCCCCTTGATGCCCTGAACGCCCGCATAGCCTCCGTCAACCAGGCTGAAATACAGTCCGCGTCCCTCATGCCCTACCTTCCCATACTCAAGGATTTCGGCATGAAGACCCTCGGCGATGTCTCCCGCCTCATCAAGGACTATTCGGAAGCGGCCTACCAGATTGCCACCTTCCAGATGGGCCTGACCGACCTCGATATCATTTCATCCACCATTGGCATCCAGGACATCTGCATAGCTTTCGTGCTCAAGCAGGGCTCAGGCAAGGCAGGCATCAAATTCATCTTCGATTCCCTCAACGGTGAGTCCGAGAGCAATGACATGCTCGCCGAAATGCTCACCGGCACCATCTCCAACCTTCCTTTCATGAACCAATAGGATTGACCCGCCATGCTGCCCTTAGCGATTTTCTCCGTAGAAATAGTATCAGAGTACCTGCTGCTCCTTGCTTCCATCCTGGTTTTCGCCGCCATCATGATTTCCAAGGCAGGAGCAAAGTTCGGCGCCCCTTCGCTGCTGCTTTTCCTGCTGCTTGGTCTTCTGGTCGGAGGCGACGGTCTCGGGATCGTTTTTGAGGATTATCACATAGCAGAGACTATAGGCCACTTTGCGATGACCATCATTTTGTTCACCGCGGGGCTGAAGATGACAAGGGAGGAAGCCCAACCCATTTTCAAGCAGGGCGTGCTGCTCTCGACCGTGGGCGTTTTGCTTTTCATGCTGCTCACGGGCCTTTTCATCTTCCTATTTGCAGGCAAGTACATTTCCGGCATCGAGTCGTCCATAATCGGCAGCTTCCTCATTGCCGCCATCATTTCATCGACGGACTCCACTTCTGTCTTCTCCATACTTCGCGGCAAGCGCATCAACCTTCGCGAAAACCTCAGTCCAATGCTGGAGCTCGAATCGTCGAGCAACGACCCCATGGCTTATATCCTCACCATCATCATGGTGCAGCTCATAACTGGCGAAAGGGCCGCCGACGTGGGCGCTTGGGGCAAGGTATTTACCGGAGCGGGCATTTTTGTCCTGCAGGTTGTGGTGGGCGTGGCTGTCGGTATGGCCGGAGGCTATTTGAGCAAGTGGTTGCTTTCGAAGATCAAACTTCCCAACGGGGCGCTTTACTCCATCCTGGTGCTCAGTATGGGCTTTTTTGCCAACGGTCTTGCGGGCGTGCTCCACGGCAACGGCCTGCTGGCCCTGTATATTACCGCCGTCCACATTGGCAACTGCAAGGATTTGCCACACAAGGCCGACGTGCATAAGTTTTTCGATGCGATCAGCTGGCTCATGCAGCTGATGATGTTCCTCATGCTGGGTCTGCTCGCGAGGCCTTCCACCATGCTTGGAGAGATCGGTCCTGCGCTGCTTATAGCCCTGTTTGCAATGTTTTTGGCGCGTCCTGCGAGCGTGTTCATCTGCCTTGCTCCTTTCAAGCAGGTTTCGTTCAAGGGTAAGCTGCTCGTGTCGTGGGTCGGTCTAAAGGGCGCCGGTCCCATCCTGTTCGCCCTTTGCCCCGTCGTTGCGGGCATCGATGCGTCGTCGGATATTTTCAATATAGTTTTCCTTATCACGCTGCTTTCGCTGCTGATGCAGGGCATGACGCTCCCGCCGGTTGCGAGGAAGCTGGACCTTTGCTATGAGGAGGATCCGGAGGTGGAGACTTTCGGGCTCGAGCTTCCCGAGGAGATGGGTATGATGCGCGACCATGTGGTGACGGCGGACGACCTCGCCGGCGGTAATACTGTCCGCGAGATGCATCTGCCGCACGGCATTCGCATTGTGATGGTTAAGCGCGACGGGCGTTTCCTGGTGCCGCATGGCAGCATGGAGCTCTTCGAGGGCGACCACCTGGTCATTATAATGGGCGAAAGCGACGATTGAAATGAAAAAATAATCGTTGCGTACGACTTCTAGCGCTCAAGCTCAATCATCCGGAGCCACTTGCGGTAGCCGGCGATGGCAACAAGGCAGTAAAGGGCGTAAATCGCTGCCTTGAAAGGTATTCCCTTATAGACATAAAGGGCGACGCAAACCATATCGACCACCAGCCAGAGGAGCCACTGCTCTGCGTACTTTCGCGACAGGGCCCAAAGCGCCAGAATGCTCAGCGCCGTCGTAAAAGCGTCGGCGACAGGTACGGTGGAGTTGGTAAAGTGTGTAAGAATAAAGTAAATACCGCCCCAGAGCAGCAGGAACACCATAGCCGACGGCAGCACCGCTCGCAGAGGATAACGCGAAACCTCAAGCTCAGCTTGAGCACCCGAAACAGCGCTCGAAGTGCCGCGGGGAAACTTCCATGCAATAAAGCCATAGACGCCCGCGATGCAGTAATAGACCGCCATCCCGAAATCAGCATACAGTCCCGCATTATAATAAAGGAACATGTCCACCGCCGGCATCACTATGCTCGCAAGCCAAAGCCAGATGCTCGCCTTGTACTCGAGCCAGAGGTAGATTAGCCCGACGACAAAGCCTACAATATCGAGTATGCGCAGGGTATCCATCAAATTATAATCTTAATATGACCGAGCACGCTCAGCGGCGCCACGGGGACGAAACCAATCTGGTAATAGCGCTTGCTCTCGGGATGGCCGTAACTCTCGCAAACGGCGGAATACACCCATCCGCCCTGCGAGACACGCGCGCTGGAAAGGTTGCTCCCCTCAACACCCAACTCAATCGCCTTCAACACTTTACGGAAGCGCAAAGTGTAACTCATCTCAAGCGACGAAAGGCTGTAGGCGGGAAGCGAACGCGCCTCGCAGCCGCTGTTGTCAAGGTACATGCGGGACACATAGCCCGTGTGCCAAACTGCCTTAAAGGAGCCGAAATGAAGGTCCGCAAAACCGTTCACTATTGCGTCTGGCGAAAAGGCTATGGGCGTTGAATCATAATGCACCACCCTCTCCCCCAGGTCCCAGTCCTCCACGTGCTCGTCAAAGCCGAGGAGCCTGCTGCGCATTAGGGCTGCATTGCCCTCGAGCGTGAGCCAGGGCGCGACGTCCCAGGCGGCGGAGAGCTCCGCACCGGCGCGGAAAGAATCGGGAATATTGATGGTAAGCGCTTCACCTATGTCGCTAAGCTGCCCCGTCTGCACCAGCTGGTCGCGGTAGCGCATATAAAACAGGTTGGCTGAAAGCCTCAGGCTGCGACCACTGAACTGCCAACCCAGTTCGTAGTCCATCACGCTCTCGGAAGTAGGATAGGGGTTGTGACCGTTGTCGGTGAAATTGTTGCGCTCGGGCTCGCGATTGGCGATTGCAAAGGAAAAATATGCCCTGTGGGGGCCTGAGGACCAGTTGAGGCCCGCCTTGGGGTTGAAGAAGAGCCACTGCTCGTCTATGTCGAGGAAGTGACGCCATATGATGCCGTCGCCGGCGTCTATATATTTATCATTATAGCCGTCGGTGCGGTAGCGGACATAGCGCAGCTGCAAGTCGGCAAAGGCGCTCCAATGCCCGCCGAAGCGCAGGCTCCCCTTCGCGAAAGCGCTCGCATCCGCCTTGGCGGCGGGTGAATCGTAGTATTTATATTTCCCTTCGGTGGAATATAATTCGCCGCTGATACCCAGGCGCTTAGAAAGAGCGTCGTTGCCGGCGTAGAGCAGGTAGCCGTAGTGGTCGCCAAGGAACTGTTGGGCGCTCAGGCCGCTGACCAGAGAAACTGGTCCCCGCTCGTAGCTGTAGCTGCCCACGAGGCCGAAAGTGTCCTGCCTCAGACCCTTGCGGCGCACGAAATCGCTCTTTTTAACTTTCGTGCCGTCAGCGTCCTTGAAAGCTGCGATGCCGTACTTTGAGAGTTTGTTATTGTAGCGGAACTCGTCGTACCAGCCCTTGCCGGCGGTGTAGTGTGCGGAGAGCGAAAGGCGCGAGTAAGCGCTCAAAGATGCGGCGTAATTGAGTATATGGTGGGTCTGGAAGAAGTTGTCGGTCGTGCGGGGCCACAGGGTCCCGTCGCTTAAGGCATAGCGCTCCGTCGAATAGTTGTTGCCATCAATTATCATCCTCTCGTAGAGGGAGTTGTAGAGCCCGAGACCGGCGTTCCACATGTCCGCGTAGGTCCTTATGCCCGTCGCGGCGCCATAGGTCCCGTCCATTATCGAGAGGTCATCGGTGCCGGCGGTGACGCCATTCCAGGCTTGGCCGGTAACTTCGTGGTTGCCAAGGAGTTTGTAGGAGAGCTTCCAGCCGTCGCCTATCCAGCTCAGGGCGCCGAGATAGCTGCCTGAAACGCCGTCGGTCCCGTGCACGAAACCATCGGTGCTCGTACGATGGTAGGCGAAATCCATTATCAGATGGTTCCACAGCAGGCCCGTAGAGACGTTGGCGCCGTAGTGCAGGGTGTTCCATGAGCCGTAGGAGGCGACGACCTCCGCCGCCGGCACGAGCGAAGGGGCCTTCATGCCGAGCGCCACCGAGCCGCCGAAAGCGCCGTCGCCGGTCGTCGAGCTGCCCACTCCCCTCTGCAGCTGCACGCTCCCGAGCAGCGATGGGTAGGAATTCATGTTTGCCCAGAAAACTGTCTGATCCTCAGGGGAATTGAGCGGCACGCCATCGAGCGTGACGTTGATTCTCGAGCCTCCGGCGCCGCGTATGCGAAGGTAGGTCGTGCCCGTGCCCACGCCGTTCTCGCTCCACGAAAGCACGCCGGGCGTGCGACTCAGAAGCATGGGCAGCTCGCGGCCGCTGCTCGAAAAATCCTCCAGCTCCCGGCGGGAGACGTTGCTCACGGCAAGCGGCGCGTCCTTGGGCGAGCGCACTGCGCTTACCACCGCCTGCTGCAGTTCCTCGACCGAGAGTGAATCGGGAAGTTCCTGCGCCCGTACTGCCAGGGCGCCCCCCATCAAAAAGACAAATAAAAAAAACCTTTTCATAATATGACTACATTATAAAAAGGGGCTTATAGAAGATATCGATTCCTACGCGGGCATTACCCCGATCAGGTATGAGGGTATCATCTCAGCCTGCAAAATAGCAAGCACCCCTTGGCACCCAAAAGCGATGCCGGATGCAAAAATACAAAAAACAAAAGATTCTAAAATCTTTTTTATTATATTTGGAAATCGAATGTTAATTATTTATCACTTAGAGCTATGAAACTCAAGAAAATCCTCCTCCCGGACAATGAAATCCCCCAGGCTTGGTTCAACATACAGGCCGTAATGCCCAACAAGCCTCAACCTATACGCAACCCCGCCACGGGCGAGCCCATGAAGAGCGAAGACCTCTATCCCATCTTCTGCGAAGAATGCGCCCGCCAGGAGCTGGACACCGAGCACGAATGGATCCCCATCCCCGAGCCCGTGCGCGAGCAGTACGCCGCATGGCGCTGCACTCCCCTCGTGCGAGCTTACGACCTCGAGAAAGCGCTCGACACACCGGCGCACATTTATTTCAAGAATGAAAGCACTTCCCCGTCGGGCTCCCACAAGCTCAACTCAGCGCTTGCGCAGGTCTACTACGCCAAGCAGGAAGGCGTGACCAACGTCACCACCGAGACCGGCGCCGGCCAGTGGGGCGGAGCTCTCAGCTACGCAGCCAAGAAGTTCGGCATCGAGGCCGCCGTCTATATGGTGAAGTCCTCCTTCAACCAGAAGCCCTACCGCCGCTCCATAATGCAGACCTTCGGCGCTGCAATCACCCCTTCGCCTTCGATGTCCACACGCGCCGGCAAGGACCTCCTAACCGTCAACCCCAACGACCAGGGTTCGCTCGGCTGCGCCATCTCCGAGGCCATCGAGCTCGCCATGACCACTCCCAACTGCAAATACACCCTCGGCTCCGTGCTCAACCACGTCTGCCTCCACCAGACGGTCATAGGCCTCGAGGCCAAAAAGCAGATGGAGCTCGCCGGCGAGTATCCCGACCTGGTGATTGCCTGCTTCGGCGGCGGCTCAAATTTCTGCGGCACCGCTTTCCCCTTCATGCGCGACAAGATTAAGGAAGGCACGAAGACCCGCTTCATCGCGGCCGAGCCCGCCTCCTGCCCCAAGCTCACCAAGGGCAAATTCGAATACGACTTCGCCGACGAGGTCGGTATGACTCCCCTTCTCCCCATGTACACCCTGGGCCACACCTTCAAGCCAGCAGCCATCCACGCCGGCGGTCTGCGCTACCACGGCGCCGGTGTCATCCTCAGCCAGCTGATGAAAGACGGCCTGATGGAAGGACGCGACTACGACCAGCTGGACACCTTCAATGCCGGCGTGCTCTTCGCCCGCAGCGAAGGCATCATCCCTGCCCCCGAGTCCTGCCACGCCATCGCCTGCGTCATCGAGGAGGCCCTTAAGTGCAGGGAGAGCGGCGAAAAGAAGACCATACTCTTCAACCTGTCCGGCCACGGATTCGTGGACATGAGCGCCTACGACCAGTATTTCTCCGGAGAAATGACCAACTACCGTCCCAGCGACGAAGACCTCAAGCGCTTCATCGCTTCCGCCGACGCACTGAACAAATAATTTTCTCAAACCATGAAAAAATCCTCCCTGCTGCTACTCCTGCTGCTCGGCACGACGCTGAGCCTCAGCGCTTACGAAAGGCAGACCATATGGCCCAAGGGCAAGATGCCCGACGCCCAGCCCCACCAGATAGCCGCGATGAGCATAGAGTCCGAAAAGGACCCCAAGTTCAAGCCCGACAAGCACCGCGTGGCCTATCTTGAATGGTTCGAGGCCCCCGCCAAGGAGGTCGACAACGACGGCTGCATGATACTGATTTCAGGCGGAGCGTACTACCACTGCGTGGATATGACGCTCATCGATAAGTGGCACCAGGAGCTTTCCGCCCTCGGTTTCCAGACCGTCAACTTCGTGTACCGCACCCCCCGCGCCGAGGGCATACCCTACTACCAGACCGCGTGGGAGGATGCCCAGAGGGCGGTAAGGGTTGTCAGGGCCGAGGCGGCCAAGCGCGGCTATGACCCCGAAAAGATAGGCGTCATATCGATGAGCGCAGGTTCGCACCTCGCCCTTCTCATGGCCACCAGCTCCCAGACTCCCGCCTATGAACCCGTAGACGCTCTCGACACCCTGTCGTGCCACATAAACTGGGCAATTGTCAACGCCCCCGCTTATGTGACCACGGACGCCGACACAGGCGGCACCCGCGCCCGGAGGGAAGGCTACGGCCCTGAAATCAAGCTCAGCCCCATATTCAAGTTCGACGAAAAGACCTGCCCCATGAGCCTCCATCACGGCGGCAACGACGTCTATTCCCCCAACGGCTCCACCCTGGTCTACAGGCAGCTGCGCCGCATGAGGATCCCCGCTGAGCTCCATCTATATCCTGACAAAGGCCACGGAGCCTTCGGTTTCGAGCGCGGCGTGGAGTTCATGCGCCAGATGGGCTACCTCCCTCCCCTCGGCCCCGAGGAGAAGCTGATGGACCGCTTCCCTAACGATGATGCCCGCGACTCCGTCCTTAAGGAGAATGTCTGGCCCGAGGGCAAGATGCCCGATTTCAATGAGCAGCAGTGCGTTCCCTACATCGAGTGGCACTTTCCCAAAGAGCTGAAGACCAAGGCCATACAGATAGTTTACTCCGGCGGCAGCTACACCGGCAACAATCCCGACGGCTTCGAAGCCGCCCCCGCCAGGCGCTACCTCAACGAAAAGGGTATGACCGTGGTCACCCTCAAGTACCGCACTCCCCGCCCCAAGGGCCTTCCCAAGCACGTCACCGCCTGGCAGGACCTCCAGAGGGTAGTTCGCATGGTTAAGAGCGAAGCCCCCAAGTACGGCCTCGACCCTGGGCGCATTGGTATCATGGGCTGCTCTGCCGGCGGCCACCTCACACTCATGGGCGTAACCTCCTCCCGCCACAAGGCCTACCTGCCCATCGACGACCTCGACAAGATTCCCTGCAACGTGGCCTGGGGCATAGGCATTTATCCCGCATATTCCCTGACTGACGGCCTCGAAAAGCCCAACGTCGGCGGCGGCAATGCCGACGACGCCATCCTCGCCCCCGAGTTCTCCTTCGACCTCGACACCGCCCCGATGTTCTTCATCCACGGCGACTCAGACCCCTGGGCGGCCATGAACTCAGTCAAGGCCTGGGAAAAGATGCGCGCCATGGGCATTCAGTGCGAGCTCCACACCCTCGCGATGCGCCCCCACTGCTTCCAGCAGAAGTGCATGCCCGGCACCGGCAGCTACAACTACCTCGACCGCATCTGGGAGTTCCTCGAAAAGAAAGGATTCGTAAAAGACTAATAACCACAATATATGAAAAGGCTCGCCGCGCTACTTGCAGCTGCTCTTCTGGGGTCTTCGCTTTTTGCCCGGGTGCAGCTCCCGCCCCTCTTTTCCGACAACATGGTCCTGCCCCGCAGCGCCGAAGTCCCCGTCTGGGGCAAGGCTTATCCTGGCGCCGTGGTAACCGTCACCCCCTCGTGGGAAGGAGCTGTCCCCGCAGTATGCGCGGCCGACTCCGACGGCAAATGGAAGGTCACGCTCAGCACTCCCGCCACCCCCGGTCCTTACTATATAAGGATAAGCAGCGGCAAGCGGAAAAACGAACAGCGCATCCTTCAGAACGTCCTCTGCGGCGACGTGTGGCTGTGCAGCGGCCAGTCCAACATGGAAATGCCCCTCAACGGATGGGCGCGTGTCTATGACTACGAGAAAGAGATAGCGGGTGCAAACAACTACCCCTCCATCAGGCTTCTCAACGTCACGCGCTCATACAGCACCGCCCCCAAAGACACTTTCGAAGCGCAGGAAGGCGGATGGATGGTATGCTCCGCCGAGAGCGTCCCCCTCTTCTCCGCCTGCGGCTATTTCTTCGGCCGCAACCTCTACGAAGCGACAAACGTGCCCATTGGCCTGATTAACGCTTCTTACGGCGGCACCAACATCGAAGGCTGGATAAGCATGGACGCCCTGAGGACCCTCAAGAGCGCCGAGACCGCCATAGAGCAGGGCAAGAACGCCGTTTCCGCCGACTCCCTCAATGTCGTTAAGGAACAGTGGCTCAGGGATATCCTCAGCGCCGACCGCGGCCTCGAGGGCAAAAAGGCCCTCTGGACCGGCGTCAATTTCGACGACTCTTCCTGGAAGACTCTCCGCGTCCCGGGCAACATTTCGCCCTACGGTCTCGGCGACTGGGACGGCGTCCTCTGGATGCGCCGCGAAATCTGGATTCCTCAGTCCTGGGCCGGAAAAGATATTAAGCTCGAGCTCAGCACCATAGACGACGATGACGACACCTATTTCAACGGCGTCCTCGTCGGTTCCACCGAGGGCTACACCTTCCCCCGCCATTACACCGTCCCCGGCAAGCTGGTAAAGGCCGGCAAGGCAGTCATCACCGTGCGCCTTATCGACCGCCGCTGGAATGCCGGCATTATGGGCGAGGAGCATCAGGTCTATGCCGAGTGCAACGGGGGCAAGATTCCCCTCACCGGAGAGTGGAAGTACCGCATAGGAAGCTCCGGCGAGGATTCAGACGTCCCCGCCGTGACCACTTTCCGCTCCGACTTCCCTTCCATACTCTACAATGCCATGATTGCGCCCCTCATCCCCTACCCCATCAAGGGCGCCATATGGTACCAGGGCGAGAACAACGCTCCCGCGGGACAGATGTACCGCGAGACCATGCCCCTGATGATACGCGACTGGCGTGAGCGCTGGGGCTACGACTTCCCCTTCTTCCAGGTGCAGCTGACTTCCTACCACAAGGGCCAGGCCATCCCCGGCGAATACTCCGAATGGGCCGACCTCCGTGAGTCACAGGCTCTTACCGCAAAGAATGTGTGTAATTCCTCAATGGCAGTCACCATCGATGTGGGCGACGCCGAGGACATCCATCCCCGCAACAAGCAGGAAGTGGGCCGCAGGCTCTCGATCCTTGCCCGCAAATACGCCTACGGCGAAAAGGACCTTGTCGCCGAGAGCCCCTCGCTGGACTGCATCACCATTTGCGGCAACGAGATTCGCGTGCGCTTCCGCAATTGCGGAGACGGTCTCAAGACTTCCGACGGCCAGGCAGTCCGCGGCTTTGAAATCGCCGGCGGCGACCATCAGTTCCACTTCGCATCCGCCCGCATAGAAGGCAATGAGGTGGTGGTGTCGCAAACGGGAGTCGTATATCCACAGGCCGTTCGCTACGCCTGGTCAGACAATCCCGCAGGCTGCCCCGCCAAGCCTTCAAGCGCCGTGTACCGCAATACCGGCTGCAACCTCGTTGGCAGCACGGGCCTTCCCGTCGGCACCTTCCGCACCGACGACTGGCCTTCGTCCACCACCGGCCGCGTGACAAAGTATTGACAGATAATTATCAACCCCCTCAAATACCAAAGCCCATGACGAAGAATCGTTTATTTGCAGCAGCCGCAGTGCTCCTCCTCTCCGGCGCAGTCTGCAACGCCCAGTTCGGCAATCTCAACGGACTGGCCAACAAGGCTAAGAACGCCATCGGTAGCGCCGTTTCAGGCGCAGCAAGCGGCTCCCAGGCAGCCGGCGCTTCCGCCACTCCCGCCGCCCCCGCCGGCAAGACCTACTACGTCAGCGTCTCCACGGGTAAGGCCCGCGCCGACGGTCTTTCCGCCGAAAACGCCATGAAAGACCTCCAGAAGGCCATCGACGCCGCTGAAGACGGCGATCAGATCCTCGTCGCCGAAGGCAACTACCTCGGCAATCTCGACCGCGGCTACATCCAGGTGGGCCAGTTCGGCAATGCCCAGAACGACCGCGGCAAGTTCCTGAGCTTCTACGGCGGCTACTCCCCCGACTTCACCGAGCGCGACGTGATTAAGCACATCACCAAATTCCAGCCCACCGACCAGAAGTTCACCGCTCCCCTGTTCAACATCAACGCCCGTCGTCCCTACGGCTACACCGGCCCCGTAGGCACCGTTGTCGTCGACGGCTTCGTCTTCGACCTCGGCGAGAACAACCGCTACTTCGTCCCCAACATCAACGAAGAGGCCACCGGCACTCCCAACGAGGGCGTCCTCACCGGCCGCTTCATCGAGCCCGACGCCCAGCCCACACTTCCTTCCGTTGGTTTCAGCAGCGGTGACGAATACGGTCTCCATATGGATGTGGAAGGCAATGTCCGCGTTGCCAACTGCGTTTTTGTCAATTGCCGCGACTACGGCATCCAGGCCCTCATGGGCATAGGTCACATCGAGGTATGCAACAATGTCTTCGTGGCCTGCCGCTACTCCGCCTGCCAGGTCAAGGGGTCCGTGCGCGACCAGGATATCGAGAAAGTCTCCTTCGACTTCCACCACAACACCGTCCTCTTCACCTGGACCCGCACCAAGACTTTCGAGGACATGGGTCAGGGCTTCCGCTTCATGAACGGCATACGCACCGTCGACTGCCACAACAACATCTTCGGTTGCAACAGCAACTGCGGTGTCGAAAGGGTGTTCTATGAGTCCAACAAGCAGATGGAGGCCGCCAAGCAGAACAGCCTCTACGACAACTATTTCTTCGCCAACCGCCGCGACCTCGAGCTCGCAGCCCCCGGCGCAGCTACCATCAGCGTTCCCGCTTCCCGCATCGAGGAAGCCGAGCAGATTGGTCCCAAGTATGAAGGCAATATGGAGATGCCCGAGAACGAGGCTTTCATCAACGCCATCGACAAGTCCTATCTCGAGGGCTTCATGACCCTGAAGATTATCTCCTCCCAGAGTTACAATGCCAATTCCGCCGCCAACCAGGTGAACCGTCTCTTCGGTCTCAACCAGCAGGGCAGCGAGACCGTGCGTCCCAGTATGTACTGCAACAAGTACCCCTGGCTCAAGGCTCTCGATCTCTTCGGTCTCGTCCCTAACTACGGCGCCCAGCTTCCTCAGTAATCACAATCCCTGAATTTACAGAAGGGCGGTCCCTGAGCTTGCCGAAGGCGGTCCCTGAGCTTGTCGAAGGCGGTCCCTGAGCTTGTCGAAGGGCCGCCCTTTTTCGGTCCCTGAGCCTGTCGAAGGCGGTCCCTGAGCCTGTCGAAGGCGGTCCCTGAGCCTGTCGAAGGGCCGCCCTTTTTCGGTCCCTGAGCTTGTCGAAGGGCCGCCCTTCCGTCATTCGCCGACTTGATCGGCGAATATCGCGCCAGGTGCGCTTATCGTCCCTAAGATAGGGACGAAACGATCAAACAAGGGCTCAAACGCTCGCTACGTCCCTGTTCAATGGACGATGGGCACGGCGGCGTCAAAGCCCTGCCAATGATAGCGGGTGACGGTGGCACTCTGAAGGCCGGAAGGGAGCCTGAGAGGTGAAGAAAGGAAGAAGATACCGTTGCCAAGGGAGCAGAGACCGGTGCTGGCGGCGCCGGAATACCAGCCGGGAGCCTTCTCGGAGAGTTTCAGGCAGAAATGCTTACCGTCGTTTTCAAGGCCTTTAAGTACGGCTTTCGAAGGCTTCTGGGCCACGGGGAGGGCGAAAAGGCTGTAATTGGGGAATGAACTTTTGCGGCCGGCGTAGCAGGCCATGAAGATGCAGCCCGTATTGGAGTCATAGCAGAGGTTCTGCACGCCCCAGGTGGTGTTGCCGGTGTAAATGAAATACTTGGCGCTCGCCTTGGGGGTCTTTCCGCTTTTGAAAGAGGAGAGTTTGTATTCGAGGAGTATCTGGTGGTCGTTGTCGGTGCGGGTCGTGTCGCCGTAGATGCCGTAGGCGACATAGAGGCGCCTTTCGCCGGGCTTCTTCCCGATTTTCGGGGCGATAGTGACGCCGTCTATTCCGGAGCAGCCGTAGCGGGTTTTGTAGTCTTTGATTGCCTCGGTCACTTCGAAGAGCTGCATGGCGCCTGGGGCGCTGAAGCTGTCGACGTTTACCTTTGCCACGTAGAAGCGGGACTGGTCCTGCCTGTAGGCTTCGCGACCGAGGTGCCGGGCGATTCCGCGGCCTATTTCGTCGTCCTTGTATTCGAGCGACGCGTAGAGGGTGCGGCCCTCATGGTCGAAGGTCATGGCGCCGAGGTGCCCTGGGATTGAGTCTATGCGCTCCAGGACCCGGCCTTCGTAGTCGGTCTTCAGGAGAGTTGTCGTCATGGAAAGGAAGATGCAGCGCCCGGCGGTGTCTATGGCCATGCCCTGCACGTGGTCCTTGCCTTCGAACTCAATGGTGACTCTCTCAGGCAGTCCCGCCGCCTGCTGCTGCCCCTGCGCCCTCACCACAGGCGCCACCACCAGCATTATCGCAAATACCAGACGTTTCATACAAAAATTCTCTGTTCCATCACAAAAATACACATTTTCCCTCATTTCCCCTCCCCCGCTCCCCAACCCTGCCCAAAACGGCCTCTCCCCCCGCCGAAGGAACGCCGCCGGGGAGAGCGACCCTCGCCCGGCACAAGAATGGGCCCTGGCGTGCCCGGAAGGCGGACGTGATTGCTCTCTGTCTTTAACTGAAAAAGGTTGACTCACAAACAAGAGTTACCCATGTTC
>CAMYVB010000020.1 GCA_947302175.1 uncultured Bacteroidales bacterium
TGAAAAACTTCGAAAGGTTAGTAGAAGAACATGGTATACTGAGTATAGCCGGACGCGAGGCAAGGATGACATCGTAACTCTTGCCGTCGGTCGTGGCCACGTAGTATGGGGTCTTGATTTTTATGCAACTGGCCTAAAATCGCATGATTTTATATACATTTGTTAGACAAACATTAATTACTACCATGAACGAACAGGAATTCGACCCCAGAGACATCAACAAGGATGGTAAGGTCTCTGCAAAAGAGCGCCTTCTGGACGCTGCCAATAAAGCTAATGAAGCCATTGATATCGCTGCAGGCGTCATCAGGGATGAGGTCAAGGAACTCTATGGCAAAGTGAAGGACTACCAGGCTCTCTCCCCTGAAGAGAAGAAAGCCAAGCAGGATGAGTGGAAAGACAAGGCGACAGGTTTTACCAATAAGGCTGCCGATGCCGCCATGGAGTTTGCTCAGGACGTGAAAGAAGAAGCACAAAAACTGTTCGGGAGCAAATAATTAATGACATTAACCACACTAAAACTCATAAATCATGGCTAACATTCAGGATTATATCCAGCAGATTGTGGGGGCATCCGCCAGCAAGGTGAATATCCCCGCCAATGTCAAGGACCAGGTGCTTGGCGGCCTCTCCAGCTCCATCCTCGGTTCACTCACTCAGACTGCTGCCAAATCCGGTGGTTTGGAGAAAGTCAAAGACCTCCTTACCGGAAAAGCAAATGCGGCCTCCAGCCCCATCACCGCCCTCGCAGAGAATCTGTTCACCACGAACGTCATCAAGAAACTGAACCTTGGCAATATTGCTCCTGCCCTCACCGCTCTCATCCCCGTCATCATGAGCAAGCTCTCCGGCTTCATCAAGGACCAGGACGGTGATGGCGACGTGGATATCAACGACGTCCTTATCACCCTGAAGGGAGGCTCCGGCAGCGGTCTACTTGGCACCGCCACGAGTATCCTCGGAGGCCTGCTTGGAAGAAAGTAATAGCTTCCGGCCACCCTCGACCTCCTCAAATCCCCATCAGCCCTACATCTATGCAAAAAAGGAGAGCCCATAGGACTCTCCCGTTTTTTTGGAAGGCTAGGGCTGGTGGGGGGATTTGAGGAGGTCGAGGACGGTTTTGACGGGGGAGAAGGTCTCGGCGGGGACTTCGACAAAGAGGGTGTTCCAGCGGCTCATGGAGCCGTTCCAGAGGCCGGGAAGCTCGAGGGCCTTGAGCGGACGGCCTTCGTAGCTCTTGCTGCTGATAAAGCCCGTCTCCTCGTCGACAAAGCGGGTGAGGTCGAACTTATCACCGCGATAGCCGTACTTGCAGCACACTATGTCCACGGGATTGAAATGAGTGGCGCTCTTGAGAGCTCCGGTGGCTTTGGGGTCGTCGGGATTAATCTGAACGCCTTCGAGAATCTGGAGCGAGGTGGAGCCGTCTTTTTCGGAAATGATGAAGGGACCGCCGCCGGGCTCGCCTTCGTTCTTGACCATACCGCAGACGCGTATGGGGCGGTTGAGCTTTTCGCGTATGGCTTCGACCCTTGAACTGCAGTCGCGAGCCTCGGGCATGTCGATGCAAAGCTCCTTGGAAAGGAATTCCTCTATCTCGTTGCAGAGAGCCTGGACTTCCGGCGTGGCGCAGGTGTCGTCGCGGAGGGGATTGTAGCCGGGGATGTAGGGATAGGGATCGGGGACGCGGACTCCGTCCATCGTCAGGACATCGAGCTCGTCGAGATAGGCAAAGATCTTGTCCCTGAGCTCCAGGCACTTACCCATGAGGGCCTTTTTCCAGAGGGTGTTGAGGGGAAGGAAGCGGTCGTTGGAGACGTTGTCTATGTTCTTGATGGAGATGAGCTCCTCATCAAGAGCATCAAGATTGTGGATAAGGGCTCCGTGACCGGCGGGGCGGCGAAGGGGAGTGCCGTCGTCCTTGAGGAAGACCTTATTGTCGGGAGTGACTGCGACTGTGTTGGTCTCGGGGTCCTGGTAGGTGAAGCGCACTTTGTAGGTGACTCCGTAGCGCTTTTCGAATTCTTCCTTCACCTCGTCGAAGGCTTTCTCGAAGAGGGCCTGATGCTCGGGAGAAATGGTGACGACGAGATTTACGTCACCTTTTTCGTCCCTCATATATGCTTGACCTTCAACGAGATGCTCGGCAAAGGCGGTGCGGCATTCGCCGCTGGGGTAGCGGTGGAAGCGTATGACGCCCTTGGGGGAGGAGCCATAGCCGAGGCCCTTGTCCGTCAGGACTTTCTCGGCGACGTCCTTGCGGTAGGCGGCGCTGTCAATGCTTTCCTCGCCGAAGAGTTCAGCAGTCCAGAAGGCAAATTTCTTAATTGATTTGCTCAGGAGGTCGACGGCGGAGCCTGGAGCTACATCCTCGCCTTTTTGCAAAGTGTCCAGGCCGGCGAAAATGTCCTTGAACATGCGCGATGCTGCGCCGGACGCGGGGACGAACTTGCAGCTGCCCTTGACGGGGAAGGCGGGCTTGTATGCGGCCGCCTTTTCGGCTTCCTCGGCGGAAAGCCTCAGTATGCCCCTCTCGGGAGTGGCGGGGGCGATGATGTCGAGCCAGGGGAAACCTGTGCGGAAACGTTTGATTTGCTCTTCAATGCTGGTCATAGTATCTGTGGTATTAGTATTCTACGTAGTATTCGCGGCGGTAGTTGTAGTTGAGGCGAAGGTTCTCGAAGCCGGAGGGGTTGATCCTTAGCATGAAGTCGTCGGTGAAGACGGGGTAGTTGTACTGGAGGACGGAGGCGATTTCGCCCTGTGATTTGCCCTTGAGGTTGATTTTGATGGCCTCGAGCTCTGCAATAGGGGTCTCGGGGAAGAAGTCATAGAGCTCGCTTATGCCGAAGAAGCGGGCTACTGCCCTGACTGCCAGCGCAGTGCCGTTCTGCTTGCCCTGATAGGTGTAGCCGGCGATGTGGGGCGTGGCTATGTCGACTTTGTCGACAAGCTCGAGGTTCACATAGGGCTCTTTTTCCCATGTGTCGATAATCACGGCGCCGAGCTTGGGTATGGCCCTAAGGAGCACTTCTTCGTCCACTACGCGGCCGCGAGAGGTGTTGATGAAGATGGCTCCCGGCTTCATTGCCTCGAAAAAGGCGTCGGAGGCCATGTGCCTCGTGTCATCGGATAGGGGGACGTGGAGCGACACTATGTCGGACTCTGAGAGCAGCTTTTCGAGGGAACAGAAATTCTCCATGCCCTCGACATTGGCCCTCGGGGGGTCGTTGAGGAGGGTGTCGAAGCCTAGATAGCGCGCCATGGAGTCTACCCTGGAGCCGGTGTTGCCGACTCCGATGATGCCGAACTTCTTGCCTTCGAGCGAGATGGATTTGCGGGCCGCCGTGCCGTATAGGGCTGAGAAAACGTAGTTCATCACGCCGTTGGCGTTGCAGCCGAATGCGCTGTTGTAGTGTATGCCGTGGGCGTCGCACCAGGCGCGGTCCACGTGGTCGGAGCCTATGCTGGCGGTGGCTATCATCTTGACAGACGAGCCTTCGAGAAGGGAGGCGTTGCACTTGGTGCGCGTCCTGATGATCATGGCGTCGGCGTCGCGTATGTCGTCGGGGCTGATTTCTTTGCCATCGAGGTATACGACCTCGGCATAGGGCTCGAAAACCCCTTCAAGGAAAGGTATGGTCTTGTCTGCTACGATTTTCATTTCAGTATGATCTCTCTTACTTTGCCGACTAGCGGGTCGTCGGCCTCGAAGAGGGGCTCTTCTTCGAGCAATTGATTCATTTTCAGCATTATCATCTCTCTTCTCGAGGAGAGGCTGCTCCTTGCGGTGGAAGAGGAGAGGGTGACGGAGAGCGTTCCGTCGCGGTAGTATTTCCTTATGGTCCAGCGGGAGGCTCCTGACGCCTTGTCCCAGGCCTCGAATACGAGGCGGGTGTTAAGGCCTGAGGAGAGCTTTGACGAGCGCAGGAATTCGCGCACTACCTTCTCCATGGGGAGGGGCTCCTTGCGGTTGATGCGTATCTCCTTCATGGCCGTCAGGATTTGGTGAATGCGCCGCCGGCGGCTTCGAAGAACGAGCGCTCGCCCGTCAGGCCGCTCACTATCTCCTCGAGGCGCGTGCGGTCGGTGTCGGTGAGGAAAATCTGGCCGAAATCGCTCCCCGAGACCATGGAAAGGAGATTGGAGACCCTCGAGGGGTCGAGCTTGTCGAAAAGGTCGTCCAGCAGAAGGGCCGGGGGGTAGCCGTAGCGCTGCTTCATAAGCTCGTACTGGGCGAATTTCAGCGCCACGAGGAAGGACTTCTGCTGCCCCTGGGAGCCGCATTTGCGTATGGGGTGGCCGTCCATTGTGAAGAGGAAATCGTCCCTCTGCACTCCTGCGCTTGTGTATTTAAGGATAAGGTCCTTTTCGCGCCTGGCTGCGAGAATTTGATCGAGAGGCGCTTCCTCGAGCTCTGAGCGGTAGCTTATGCCCACGCTTTCTTTCCCGCCCGAAACCCTTGAATAATAGTCGGCGACTATGGGTGCCAAGTTGGCGGCAAAGGCGGCACGTTTCTCGAAAATCGGCGCTGCGACTTCGGAGAGCGAAGCGTCGAAGGTGTCGAGCAGGCCGGGGTCGGGGGAGGGGGCGTGCAGGAGGCTGTTGCGCTGCTGGAGCAGGCGGTTGTACTGCTGCATGAGGTGGAGGTACTCGCGGTCCATCTGGGAAAGGACGGAGTTGACGAGGCGCCTGCGTTCCTCGCCCGACTCGCTCACAAGGGCTGAATCGTAGGGCGAAACCATCACGACGGGAAGGGTGCCTATGTGGTCCGAGATGCGCGCTATGGGCTTATCGTCGCGGCGCAGCTTCTTTTCGCCGCCGGAAGTGACCTTGAGGGTGAAAAGGGATTTCAGCCCCGCGTCCATGAGGTAGGTGCCCGCGATGGCGAAGGACTGGCAGCCGTGGCGGAAGGAGAAGCGGTCCGAGGAGGCGAAGGCGCTCTTGGTCATCGCAAGGTAGTGGAGGGCGTCGAGGAGGTTGGTCTTGCCCTCGCCGTTGCCGCCCCAGATGCAGTTGAGCTTGGGGGAGAACTCCATCTCCTGAAGGGAGATGTTGCGGAAATCCTGGACTACTAATTTTTGAAGTATAGGCATGGCAGCGATTCAAAGATAGTTATTTTTTTCTAACTTTAGCACGTGACTCGGATAGCGATAATAGGCGGAGGCACCGCGGGCTTTTTTTGCGCCTCGCTGCTCTCCCGCGACCTTCCTTCCTCAAAGGTGACGATCTTCGAGGCGGGGAAGCGCCCTATGGTGAAACTTGGCCTTACGGGAGGCGGTAGGTGCAATATTTCCAATACTTTCGAGTCGGTCACGGACCTCAGGCAGGTGTACCCGCGGGGCGCTTCGCTGATGAAAAGGCTGCTCAAAGAGTTTGGCCTCACTGAGACGCGTAAGGCTTTCGCCGCAATGGGGATTGAATTCGAGGAGGAGGATGCGGGAAGGCTGTTTCCTGCTTCTCGGGACGCTTCGCAGGTGGTGCGCGCCCTTCTTTCGTGCGCCAGGCGCTCCGGGGTGGAGCTTAGATGCGCCGATGCGGTTGTCGCGGTTCAGGAGAGCGCGACCCGCATTACCGTCAGGACAGCCTCGGGAACTGAGGAATTGTTCGACGCAGTCGTGGTGGCAAGCGGCGGATGCTCTTCGCGGGGCGGACTCTCGTTTCTTGAGCCTTTGGACATCGCTCTTGTCGAGCCTGTGCCGTCGTTATTTACCTTGCGTATAAAGGATTCCTCGCTTAATTCGCTGACGGGTATAAGCGTGCCCGAGGCCGTTGTCGCTATTCCAGGGACTTCGCTCAGGGCTACAGGAGCGCTGCTTATTACCGACTGGGGACTTAGCGGCCCCTGCGTACTGCGCCTTAGCTCCTACGCCGCCCGCGAGCTGCATGCTGCGTCTTACCGTACGCCATTGATGATCAATTGGATTTCTTTCAACGAGCAGGAAGCGAGGCCTGCGATTGCCGCTTTTGCCGCCCGCGAGCCGCAGAAGATGATTGCGAACTCCTGCCCCTTTGCGCTGCCTTCGCGTTTGTGGGAGCATCTGCTTTCCCGCGCAGGCCTTCGCTCTGATATGCGCTGGGCCGAGCTTGGATCAAAGGGCCTGTCTAAGCTGGTATCAGTGCTTGTGTCAGATGTTTATGAGGTTTTGGGCAAGGGCGCTTTCAAGGAAGAGTTCGTTACCTGCGGTGGAGTGAGTCTCTCGGAAGTGGATAGTAAGACCCTGGGGTCACGCTCCCATCCCGGGCTGTATTTTGCCGGCGAGGCGCTGGATATAGATGCCGTGACCGGCGGCTTCAATCTGCAGGCTGCATGGACTACGGGCGCTATCTGCGCAAGGAGCATAGCTTTGTCTTTTTCAGGGGAATAGTTATATTTGCTACAACTTATCCTTCAAGATTATGAAAAGTATTCGCATAGTCATTGTCGCAGCATGCCTCTTTGCTGCTTCTTTCATATCCAACGCCCAGAACTATGACTGGGCCCTCGGTGTACGCGGCGGCGGCAACAGCTCCGGCGTGAGCCTGAAGTATGTCTGGTCCGACTGGTATGCCCTCGAGCTGGGATATGACTTCGTATATCCCGTCGACGCTTTGGACATGCGCTATGGCAACCAGTTCTCAATGATAAACATATGGAACAGGCCCATAATCAATTTCGATTTCATTTTCTTCTACGGAGTGGGCATACACGGCGGCAGCTACCTGATTAAGAAAGAAGGGGAGGAGCAGAAGTCCCGCTTCGGCGCGGGTTTGGACTGGGTTGCGGGCCTGGAGTATAAGATTCCCATCGCCCCGGTGGCGATTTCCCTGGAATACCGTCCTTTCTTCAATCTCTTCCCGGTTAAGCCCCGTTTCTACCTGGCCAACCTCGGCCTTGGCCTCAAGCTCGTTTTCTGAGCCCGGGGCCATCTATAATCAGTTTTAAACGCTTAATTAGAGCTCGCGTATCCAGATGTTGCGGAAGGATACGGGATTGCCGTGGTCCTGAAGCATGATGGGACCGGGGCCGTGGGCTTTCTGCTTGGGGAAGCCGACATATTCCGTCGTGCCGAGGATCTCGGTGTGGTTCTGAATTACGACTCCGTTGTGAATAACCGTCACGTGAGGATAAGTGCGGAAAGTGCCGTCTTTCTTGAAGGTGGGAGCTTCGTATATGATGTCAAAGACATTCCATTGCCCGGGAGGAAGCGTGGCGTTCACGAGGGGAGCATGCTGCTTGTAGACGCTGCCGGCGCTGCCTGAGACATAGGTCTCGTTGTTATAGGAGTCCAGGATCTGGATTTCGTAGCGGCCCTGGAGATAAACGCCGCTGTTGCCCCTCTGCTGGCTTACGCCTTCTATGCCGACAGGCTCCATCCACTCTATATGCAGCTGGAAATCAGTAAATTGCCTCTTGGTTATAATCTCGCCTGCACCAGGCACTATGGTTACTACTCCGTTCTCTACTTTCCATCCGGGGGCGGCATCCTTGGGGCCGACCCATTCGTCAAGGCCGCTTCCGTCAAAAAGGACTATGGCGTCCGACGGGGCTTTGAGAGGGGCGGCAGGCTCCACAACTGAGGGCTGGGGCTGCCAGAACTCGGTATGACGGGGATACATTTTCTTGGGCTCTCGCTTTTCCTCTTCCTGAGCCATCAGCAGGGGTGCGGAGACGAAAATAAGGACGAAAATAAGACGTATTGTTTTCATGTACACAAGATATGAATTTCCTTCAAAATAGTTTACATCTTAGCGCGTATTTTTATAAATTTGTACTGAAAAACCGCCAATAGTCATGCTGTCTCTTATTATCAGCGTTTTAGCCCTGGTCATCGCGTATTTCGTCTACGGCCGCTTTGTAGAGAAGATTTTCGGTCCGGACCCCGCTAAACCCACCCCCGCCGTTTCCAAGGCGGACGGAGTGGATTACATCAAGCTCCCCGGCTGGAAAGTCTTTATGATACAGTTCCTCAACATAGCAGGCACGGGCCCCATCTTCGGTGCCATAATGGGCGCGAAATTCGGCCCTTCGGCGTATCTGTGGATAGTCTTCGGCTGCATTTTCGCCGGTGCCGTGCATGATTATTTCCTCGGTATGCTGTCGGTCAGGAACGGCGGCGCCGGACTCCCGGAAGTGATAGGCAAGTATCTGGGCAAGGGCGCCCGCCGCGTGATGCTTCTTTTTACCGTGCTGCTGCTGATACTTGTGGGAACGGTTTTCGTCTATAGTCCCGCCCTTATTATCGGCGGTATGGCGGGAGGCACGAAGCAGGCAGTAATGATATGCGTCGCAGCTATTTTCGTCTATTATCTTTTCGCCACCTTCCTTCCTATTGACAAGGTAATAGGCAAGGTTTATCCCATCTTCGCCTTTTCCCTTCTTTTCATGGCCGTGGCGCTGTTTGTCGGTCTGATCATTAAATGGCCTTCCATCCCTGAAATTTGGGACGGCCTTGGCAATATGGGCCCTCAGGCGGGAGTGAAAGGGCAGCCCATCTTCCCCTGTCTTTTCATCACCATCGCCTGCGGTGCGATCAGCGGATTCCATGGTACGCAGTCGCCGCTGATGGCGCGTTGCATGGGAAATGAGAAGCTCGGACGGCCGGTTTTCTACGGCTCCATGATTACCGAAGGTATCGTGGCGCTCATTTGGGCGGCGGTTTCATCGTATTTCTTCTTCGGTGGCGGCGCCGCAGAGCTCGGAGCTCCCGCTAATGCTGCCGCTCCCACCGTCGTCACTGCGGTTTCAAAAGGCTGGCTTGGCATTCTCGGAGGAATACTTGCAATACTCGGCGTAGTTGCTGCGCCTATTACAAGCGGCGACACCGCGCTTCGCAGCGCGCGCCTTGTGATTGCGGACGCCCTGAAAATGGATCAGCAAAAGCCCCTTAAACGCCTGATAATCTGCGTCCCTCTCTTCGCTGTCACGGCTCTGCTGCTTTGGTTCAACATCGCTGATGAAAATGGTTTCAATACCATTTGGCGCTATTTCGGCTGGTCCAACCAGACACTTGCAGCCTTCACCCTCTGGGCCGTCACAGTCTATCTTGCAACTAATAAAAAAGGACTCTCATACCTGGTAACGCTGCTGCCGGCCCTCTTCATGACCGCCACCTGCGTAACCTATATCTGCATAGATAAAATCGGCTTCGGCATGCCGCACACCGCCATCCCGTGGATAGCGCTCTCCGCTTTCTGCATTTCCCTCCTCCTCTTCTGCCTCTGGTTCCTCCGGCACAAAAAATAATTCCCTTCAGCCGCGTGGGGCAAAAATTATCAGCGTGCGCGGGCGTTGTGGAGGATGAAGGGAATTGGTTTTTTGAGCAACCGCACAAAAAATAATTCCCTTCAGCCGCCTTAGACAGCGTCCTATTATAAGTTTGAGGAGAGGCGGCCCAGGCCTTTGACGACGCGCGCAATGCCTTCGCGGCAAATTGAAGGAGGCGTGGCTAGATTGATGCGGATAAAGCGGTCGTCGCCGTACATCGAGCCGGCATTGATCCACACTTTCTCTTGCTGCAGAAGTTCTTTCTCAACTTCGAATGAAGGCATGCCAAGGCTGCTGATATCCACCCAGGGAAGATATGTGCCTTCGAGCAGGGAAACCGGAATAGCGGGCAGAGCGGCGCGGAAAGCCCCCAGCATCTCGCAATAATTGACGCGGACAGTCTCGTTCATGCTGTCCAGCCACTTCTCGCCTTCAAGGGAATACGCAGCCTCGACGGCCACGGGCGCGAAGGGGTTAACGTCGCATATCTCGTTGATATTTATGGCCTTGTCTATCAGCATGCGCTGCAGTGAACTCCCTGACACTATGAAGGCCATCTGCAGGCCGGCGATGTTGAAACTCTTCGAGGGGGAGCAAAGAGTGATGCCGTTGCTGCTGACGGATGCGAAGGGGGTATAAGCCTCTCCGGGGGGAACGATTTCGCAATGGATTTCGTCGGAAACGACGAGCACGCCGTGGCGCGCACAAATGCTTTCGACTTTCTGCAGTTCATACTTGCGCCATACGCGGCCGGCGGGGTTGTGAGGATTGCAAAGCAGGAGTATCTTTGATTCGCCGGAGGCACATTTGCGCTCCAGGTCCTCGAAATCCATATCGAATGAGAAACGGCCGTCGGGCAGGTCGCGCCTCAGAAGCGGCGACTCGACTATCTTGCAGCCGTTGTTGCGTATGCAGGAGAAGAAGCAGTTGTAGACGGGGGTCTGGATTATGACTCCTTCGCCGGGGGCGGCGAGAGCCTTGATGACTGCCGAAATGGCGGGCACGACGCCTGTCGTGTATATCATATCCGAAACGGGGAAATCGACCCCGTGCCTGCGGGAGAACCAGCTGCGGGCGGCCTCGAAGCACGAGCGGGGGACGCAGGTGTAGCCGAAAACGCCGTGGTCCATCCTGCGCTGCATGGCTTCCCTGATAACGGGAGCGGCCTGGAAGTCCATATCCGCCACCCACATGGGTATGACCTGCTCACGCTCTTCGGGGCTGAGTGTCACACCTGCGGGGAGAGAAGCGTCCCACTTGACGCAGCCGGTGCCGCGCCTTACTATCGTTTCATCAAGAATTCGTGCCATTGCTGATAATTGGATTAATACTTCAAAGATACGATTTTTCCGGAAAAACCGCTACTCACCGTATCCTGTTTCAACTTTGCAGGAAGCCGGGGCCTTGATATTGGAGTCGAGTATGAGCTCTGCAACGCTTCCCACTTTGATGCTTCCCGAGCGGGGGTTCTTGATGGAGCGGACGTGGCCGAGAATGGTTGCCTCGACGTCGGAGTACTCAAGGGCGAGGTCGGCGTCGGAATCGAAAGTGCAATCCTCGAGATAGAGGCCGCTGGCGTAGCAGAGGGGCTGGGAACCGCCTATGTGGCAGCGTATTAAGCGCAGGCCGCGAGAGTGCCAGCCGAGGAATTCGCCGCTGATGCGGCTGTCGCGCACGGTGACGTTTTCGCACTCCCAGAAGGCGTCCTTGGTGTCGAGGATGGAATTGCTTATTTCAATATTGCGGCTCCACTGGAAGGAGTAGTTGCCCTGGAGATGGAAATTGCTGATTTTAAAGTCGCTGCAGTGCATGAAGATGTAGTCGGCCCGCTCGGCGCGCACGTCTTCGAGAAGGCCGCCGCGGCAGCTCCAGAACGTTTCGGCAGCGGAGTCTATTATTACGCGCCTAAGGGTCATGCCGTCGCATTCGCGGAAGGTCTTGGGGGCGTCGATGATGCAGTCTTCCATCAGGCCGTTTCGCGAATACCAGATGCCGGCACGGGCGCCGACGGTGAGGATGCTGTCGCGCACGGTGAAGCCGTCGCAGCACCAGAGAGGGTATTTGCCCTCGAAACGGCAGTTGAGTGCTTCGATGCGGGCTGTCTCCTTGAGCGCAGACTCGCCGGCATGGATGACTACGTTCTCCAGACGGAGGTCCTTTTCGCAGTAGAGCGGCCTTTCGCCGCCGAATTCATGTCCTTTTATAATTCTCATAATGCTAAAGTTTCTTTTTCAATTTCGCTGGCGGTGAGGCGGGTCTTCATCCATTTGTCGCCCCTGGTGCGAAGGGTGAGCAGGGCACCGCGCACGTTGAGCTCGATAAACATCGCAATCCAGTAGCCCATGAGCCCGTAGCGGGGCGTCAGAATCAGCGCGAGACCTATGCGCACCAGCCAGACGCTGGTGAAATTGAGCGCCGTGGGGACGCGCGTGTCTCCTGAGCCCATGCACGCGCCGAAGGCGACTATGGACGCAGCGTAACCTGCCTCTGCGAAGGCTTCGAGCCTGAGGCACCTCGCTCCGAGCGCGACGACATCGGGGTCAACGCTCAAAAGGCCCATAATCTTCCCCGCAAGCAGGTACATCACTACCGCAAGAGAAACCATCATGCCTACACCCATGCCCAGGGTGATGTTTTTAAAGCTGCGCGCAAGGTCCTTCCTCGATGCGCCCAGGCTCTGGCCTACGAGCGTCGTTGCCGCGTCCGCCATGCCGTAGCCCGGCATATAGCAGAAGCTTTCGGCGATAATGGCGAACGAATTGGCCGCAATCGCAACCGGACCGAGAGGCGCAACTATGAGCGTCGAAGCCACATAAGCGCCTCTCATCACCAGATTCTGTACCCACATGGGACCGGTGATGCTCCAGGCCTTGGAGAGCGTCGAGCGGTCGGGAAGGAAACTGCCCATTTCGCCCTTGATTCCCAGGTTCTTGTCCCTGACCAGCAGGAAATACATCATAAGCGCGGCCGTAATCACTTCGGCAATGCCGGTGCCGAGCGCGGCGCCCTTAATGCCCATCCCGGCGCCCCACATCGTGAAGTTAAGACCGGCGAGGCTGATTTCGCGTGTGGGGAATATAAGGAGGAAATTGAACACCACGTCGAGCGCGCACATCACGACATCAAGTATGGCGGGAATCTTCATTTCACCGCTGCATTGCAGCATTGTTGCGCCGAAGAATCCCAGCATCATCATAGGGTAGAAGGCAGCCTGGATGCGGAAATACTCGCTCGCGCCCTGCCTGATTGAAGGGTCGCCGCCGAGCCAGCGGGGAAGGGGCCCCGAAATGGCAACGGCGATTATCGCGAACACGACTGCAAGGGCGCCGGCGCAAAGAAGGCCCTGCCTAAGGATGCGACGCGCTCCGGTGAAATCGTCGGCGCCGGCTTTGTGCGCCACCTGGACGGAGAATCCTTGCGCTGCGGCCATGCAGAATCCGCCGAAAATCCAGCCCGTGGTCGAGACAAGACCTATCGAGGCTGAAGGGCCTGCGCCGAGGCTGCCCACCATGGAGGCGTCTATGAATTGAAGGAGGACGGAAGCCAGCTGCGCCAGAATAGCCGGGCCGCATAGCGTCAGGGTGAGCCTCACCCTGTCGGCCCCGCTGAGGGGCTGTCCCCCTCGTATTCGTCCCAGAAGTATTTCTTTTGTCGAGGCCATAAAGTCGCTTTGCAGGGCAAAAATAGCAAAATTTTGCTTTTCAGGACGAAATGGGCTATCTTGTTGGAAATAACGATTGAAAGACACTGCCATGCGCCGCTATTTTGCCCTTCTTTTAGTATTTATCCCTCTGATTTCAAGCGCCCTGGAGCCGACTGACACACATCGCTGGGTAGAGGCTTCGGACCTTACGATGATAGGCAAACTGATGGATACGCCCAATCCTTACTGGAGGGTGGATACCACGGTCTGGAAGGGCTTCACTTCGACCGAAAACAAGCAGATACGCTGCTCTGCCGGCCTAGGTGTAGTTTTTCGCACGGATTCCCGAAATATTGTCATTGAGATTGAGCGTCGCGCTCCTTATTACGGTTCCAGCACCACGCAGATCGCTTCCGCCGGCTTTGACCTTTATATAAGAAAGGACGGGAAATGGATATGGGCAGGCGACGTGGCTTTCAAGCCGGATTATGCGGGCGGGCCCCAGCAGCTTATAGCAAATATGGATGGCAGTGTGCATGAATGCCTCCTGTACTTCCCGGTGCACACAGAGCTATATTCCTGCCGCCTCGGTTTTGACGAAGGATGCCTTGTGGAGGCCATGCCAAATCCTTTCCGCCACCGCATAGTTTTCAGCGGCTCAAGCTACACCCACGGCAGCAGCACTGCGCGCCCCGGGATGAGCTATCCTCTTCAGTTTGAGCGCCATACCGGTATGCAGGCGCTGCCGCTAGGCTGCGGAGGCAATGGGAAACTCCAGATGCATTACGCCCTGGCCCTCGCTTCAGTCGAAGCAGACGCCTTCGTTTTCGACCAGTTCTCCAATCCTAAACCTGAGATAATGATGGAGCGTTTCTTCCCATTCCTTGAGACCATACGCAACGCCCATCCCGGCGTTCCCATCATTTTCCAGCAGACGATTTACCGCGAGAGCGGGAACTTCGATCTCGTTTCAAGGAAACACAATCAGGAGAAGATGGATCTGGCGGACAGCCTGATGGCCATTGCCGTAAAGCGCTATCCCGACGTCTATTACATTAAGCCTTCAGCCGATGACGGCACTCACGAATATTCCGTAGACGGCACTCACCCGGACGACCACGGCTACTATCTCTGGTCTCGCAGCATCGAAAAACCCATACTTCGCATCCTCCGCCGCTACGGCATACGCTAGAGGGAGCGGAAGATAGCCTCGGCTATCATGCGGGCGCCTTCCTTGTGGGGATGGATGCCGTCGGCGTAGTAGCTTGAGTCGGTCAGGAGGTCCTGAAGGCTGATGTACTGGAGCCCTTTTTCGAGGGCAAGCTCGGCTACGATGGGCCTTACTCCTTCTTCCATCGTCTGAGGATTAAGGCTCCAGGGGAGGACGTTCAGGCTCTGGAATATCCTTATGGGCCCGACAAGTATCACCCTCGGCTCTGAGAGGAGCTCCATATAGGAATCGACTATGAGGGAATAATCGCGACGAAATACTTCGGGGTCCCAGTTGTAGCGCTTCGTGTCGTTGGTGCCGAGCATTATGATTACGATGTCAGGCTCCCAGGCAAGACTACGCGAATACTCTGACCTATGGACGTAGGGCGTGTCGGAGTCGAACCTCGCGGCTGCGTCGTTGTGCCCGAAGTTCTTTACCTCGTACCCCGGGCCCAGAAGAGTCTGAAGCACTGCGGGATAGCTCTGCCTGAAGGGATTCAGTAAGGTGAATCCCCAGGTGATGCTGTCTCCTATGCACGCTACTTTAATCATTGTCGGAGGGTTAGGCGAGGCCGGGAACGCAGGGACGGCCTATGGAGCGGCGGTAGGCGAAATAGAGCTCTTCTGTGGCGAGGGCCATCTTGGTGACGGAGAATGGTTGCTCCTCGGGGTAGATGTACCAGGTGTCCTTGAGAGTATTGAGGTCTATGCAGTCGCCATACTTGCCAAGGTACTCATATTCAATATGTACTGAATAGAGGGAAGGAACGTCCCAGTCGGCCTCGATGGGATCGCCGTCCACGTCGGTTCCTCGGACATGGAAGCCGCTCATGTCGTGGAGAAGCGTGCCGCTGCCGAGGCGTATGAATTTCTTGGCGTTAGGGAGGGTGTCTATATGGACGGGCAGCACGCCTGAAGTGTAGCTGCCTTCTTCGATCTGAGTGCGAACGTTGGCCCTTTCCCATTCATACCAGTCGGGGATGTGGCTGAACTCGGTTTCGCCGCCCAGGGCCTTGAGTTCGCCCGTGGGAAGCATGCGCCACTGCTTGCCGCAGCTGCGGCAGGAAAGGATTTCGCCTTCGGAAGTCATCTCGTGCTCACGGCCGCATGCGGGGCACTGGTAGAGCACTTTGTGCAGGCCTTCAGCGCGCTTTTTATAGTTGGTAAGTATGCCTTTTTCCTTCTGCCAGGCGAAGTCGTCATACCGGAATGCCTGGACGAGGCGCTCGTTTATGACATTGTGTGGCAGCTCCTTAAGCTCTTCGGGAGTGAACTGCAGGGTGAAGTCGGCCTCGGTGTGGATGCCGCGGTCGTGGAGGTTCCAGAAGGGGGAGTTGACGTGGTGACCGTGGCAGATCAGGGTGGCGACGGGGACGCCCAGCATTTTGCAGAGTTTGCCAAGTGAAGAGGGGAGTACGGCCGTGGTGCCGCAGAGCGAATAACGCGCTTCGGGATAGACTACGGCTATGTTGCCCTTCTCGATAACGCGCTTGAGCTGGCGGACGAGCACGGTGTCATTGGTGAATTTGCGCTTGCATATGCATCCGACTTGCCTGAGGAGCCACTCACGGCCTATGAAACCGTCGATGGCCACGACGTAGTTGGCGCGGTTGGGATAGATGATCTGCGTCGCGACCTTGAAGTCCATGAAGGCGTTGTGGTTGCACAGGAGCAGATACGGAGGCTTGAGGCCTTCGGTGCCGTGGCGGCGAATCTGAGGCTTATGGCGAATCATGTCAGGCCAGCTCAGGAGCTTGGTAATGGGTTTGAGGAAGCTGCGGGTCGATACGGGCTCGCGGGCCATATCGAAGCGTTCGAATTCTTGTTTCATAGGTTTGGGTTAGAATAGTTCGTCGTGTTAGTCGGAGCGTTTGCAGATGAAGCTGAAGAAGCGCTCAATCTCCTTCTTCTCCTTGAAGCGGGCTATGTAGGCCATGTTGCCCAGGTCGTCGGCGAGGGCGTCGGGGACCCTTTGGCACATGCAGATGTCGCTGCCGTAGCGCTGCATCACTTCGTCATGGGTCTTAACATAGGCGACGCCGTCGCGGCGGGAGGCGTAGGCGCAGTAGTACTGCTCGCCTTCGCCCTTACGATTCTGCCCGAAAGCGACCATGTCTGCCCAGATCTGGAATACGTCGGTCGAATGGGCGAAGTTCATCATGTCGGGGGTGTAGCCTCCCGGGGGACGCATATTGACTTCGAGGCCAACGTAGTCGCCTTTTTTGCCCAGTCCTTCACGGTCGCGGTCCAGCTGGAAAAACTCCAGGTGGACAAAACGCCCCTTGACATTGAATGCCTCGACGGTCTTGCGCCCTATGCGCCTGAGGGCGGCAGGGACGTCGCGGTTGCACCAGTAGCAGGTGTCCAGATTGCCGTGGACTATGTCCATGATGGGGGTGGGGAAGACGCTGTTGTTCTCGAAGATGGGTTCGCCGTCGAGGTTGAAGATGGCGTCGTAGCTTACCAGGAGGCCGGTGATGAATTCCTCGATGACGAAGGCGGAGTAGTTGTCGCTGTGGTCTTTGAACCACTTTTCAAGCTCCTCGCCCGAATTGAGCTTGAAGGTGCCTGAGGCGCCCATGCCGTTGTCGGGCTTTGCGATGATGGGAAAGCCTGTCAGGCGGGTGAAGGCTTTTACTGCCTTCAGGCCTTCGGCGGCCTTGATCTGCCTTGCCGTGGGTATACCGCCCTTGGCATAGTATTTTTTCATCTCGGACTTTTCCTTGATGGAGGCGATGCTGTCGCTCTTGATGCCGGTCATGACATTGAAGTCGCTGCGCAGGCGGGCGTCATGCTCCAGCCAGTACTCGTTGTTGGACTCTATCCAGTCGATTTTGCCGTAATTGTAGGCAAACCAGGCAACTGCGCGATACACTTCGCCGTAGTCCTCGAGATTGCCGACCTTGTAGTAGTCCGTCAGGCTGCTGCGCAGCTCTTCATTGAGCTCGTGCCAGGGGGTGTCGGCTATGCCGAAGACGTTGACGCCGTTGCGGCGAAGACCCGCGCAGAAGTGGCTGTAGGTGGCGGGGAAATGGGGAGAGATGAATACTACGTTCATAAAAGAATAAGTTTGGTTTTCAGGGCAGATTTGCCGCATTTTACCGTTCGAGATTTCCCAGGCGGTGCCGTGGAGGGTTTCTCGGCCGTTCTTTTTTATTATGTAGCCCCCGTCGGGGAAGGTGTAGAAGCGGTGACGCCAGCTCTCGGGGAAGATTACGTCTTCAAAGAGTCGCAGGCCGTCGATGACGACCCCTCTCACCTGGTCGTAATGCGGGACTATTTGCTTGTCAGTCAGGCCGAGGCCCTCGAGATAGCGCTGATAGTGTGGGTCTAAAGCTTCGCCCGGGAGCTCGGGATGGGAGAAAACTCTCCCCGCGCAGTTCATCGAGCCGGCGCTGCAGCCCATCACGAGCCCGTCAAATCCTTTCAGTATGCGCCCGAGTCCGATTTCGTTAAGGAAACGGTTCTGGGTGGGGACGTGGCCGCCGCAGAGTATTACCCAGTCGGAGTCTTTGACGAGCGCTTCAGTCTTCGCGGCGTTGCGGCGGTCCAGCATGGTGACTTCGGAGGGCTCAATTCCGGAATTGCGTATGCACCGGGTCATGGAGTCCAGGACGCTGTCGGTGAAAGCCATGTCGTCCGGGGCGGCGCTTACCATGAGTATACGCGGCCTTGGGGGTATCTCCGCCCTTACGGCTTGGAGAAGACCGTTGTCAGTTGTGAAACGGTCTTCTCCGAAGCGGGTAGGGCTGCCTGTCAGGATGAGTGTCAGGGCTGTTTTTCTTTAGATGCAGGTGTATCCACCGTCGACGGCGATGTTCTGGCCGTTGACATAGGTGGAGGCGGGGGAGGCGAGGAAGAGCGCGCAGGTGTCGAGCTCTCCGCTGCGGCCGTAGCGTCCCAGAGGGATGTTCTGCTTGGCAAGGGCCTGGAAATAATCGGAATCCAGGGTGGCGGTGGTCAGGTCGGTATAGAAATAGCCGGGGCAGATGCTGTTCACGGTGATGCCGTATTTGCCCCATTCGGCTGCGAGGGCGCGGGTGAGGTTGACTACGCCGCCCTTTGCTGCATGGTAGGGGGAGCTGCCGGCTATCATGTTGCCCACAAGGCCGTACATGGAGGCGATGTTGATGATGCGGCCATAGCCGGCCTTGATCATTTCCTTACCGAACTCGCGGGCGCATACGAAGGTGCCGAAAAGATCGATGGACATTTCGTGCTTGAACTGGTCGTCGGTGATTTCCTCGGCTGGGGCAACGGCGCCCGTGCCGGCATTATTGACGAGGATGTCTACGCGGCCGAAATGGTCGATGGTGGCCTTAACTGCAGCTTTCACCTTTTCAGTGTCGGTAATGTCGCAGGCGACGGGAAGGGCGTCGATGCCGAATTCGTCGTGCAGCATTTTTGCGTTTTCTTCGAGAAGGTTGAGACGGCGGGCAAGAAGGACTACGTTGGCGCCCTGGCTGGCAAATGCCTTGGCCATCTGGAGACCGAGTCCTGTCGAGGCACCGGTTACAACGGCGACGCGGCCGCTGAGGTCAAAGTAATTTTTCATTTTAGCTAGATATTTATAAATAAGTGGTAATAATAAGCAGCGAAAGCAAGCAGCATTACGGCGCCTGACAGACGCCCTATGCGGCGGCCGGAGCGGGGTGAGAGCAGCGCTCCAAGCCAAACGATAACGACGCTCGCAAGCACTACGCCCACGTCGATGAAGTCTATGTCAGCGAAGCTGACGGGGTGGACAAGGGAGGCGCAGCCAAGTATGAGCAGTATGTTGAATACGTTGGAACCCAGTATGTTGCCTAGGGCGAGCTGCCCCTTCTTCTTGGCGGCTGCAACGACGCAGGTAGCGAGCTCGGGAAGGGACGTGCCGCCGGCGAGTACCGTGATGGCGATGAATTTGTCGGAAACGCCTATCATGCGGGCGATGTCGGTCGCGGAATTGACGAAGAGCCTGCCGCCGATGACGAGACCCGCCAGGCCGGCGAGCACCAGGCCTATAGAGGCTGCTATGCCGTAGCTCTTCTCCGGGGCCTCGGAAGAAGTGTCTGCGCTCTTGTCGTCGAACTTGAAGCATGACCATGTGTAAAGGGCGAAAACCGCGAGGAAGATTGCTCCGTCGATGCGGGTGAGGGCGTCAGTTTCGCCAAGGCCGAAGAGACTGTGCGACAGGCCGGCGCCAATCAAAAGGAGGGTGACGGCGAAGGTGATGGGGATGTCGCGCCTCAGGTTGGCCTTAGTCACGGCTATGGGCATTATGACCGCCGTGATGCCGAGAATGAGGAGGGTGTTGAAAATGTTGGAGCCTATGACATTGCCTATTGCGATGTCGGAATTTTGGGCGAAGGCGCCGGTGAGGCTGACTACAAGCTCCGGGCAGGAGGTGCCGCAACCGACGATGGTGAGTCCTATGACGAATTCGCTTATGCCAGAGCGGCGCGCAATCGAGGAGGCGCCGTCCACGAGCCAGTCGGCCCCGAACACTACGAGCGCGAGGCCTGCAATAAGCATTATGACGGATAGAAGCATTATTTCATTAGTTCAAGGGAGCAGACGTTCTCGACATGCATGGTGTGCGGGAACATGTCGACGGGCTGCACTGCGGTTATTGAGTATTTTTCGCTGAAAATCGCGAGGTCGCGGGCCTGGGACGCGGGGTTGCAGGAGACATAGACCATCCTTTTCGGGGCGGCGCGCATGATTACGCGCGCAACGTCGGGGTGTATGCCGGCGCGCGGCGGGTCCAGGATCATGACGTGGGGCGCGCCGTGTGCGGCGATGAAAGCATCGGTAAGTACGTCCTTCATATCGCCGGCGTAGAAGCTGCAATTGCTTATGCCATTGGCCTTTGCGCCTTCGCGAGCTGCCTCGACCGCCTCTTCTATGTACTCGATGCCTATTACTTTTGAAGCCTTAGAGGAGACGAATTGGGCGATGGTGCCGGTGCCGGTGTAGAGGTCATAGACCACTTCGCTGCCGCTCAGGGCCGCGAAATCGCGGGCAACCGAGTAGAGCTTGTATGCCTGGAGGGAATTAGTCTGGTAGAAAGATTTGGGGCCTATCTTGAAGCGCAGGCCTTCCATTATCTCGTATATCGCTTCGCTGCCGCGGTAGAGCACGCATTCCTGGTCTGAAATGCTGTCGTTGAATTTGCGGTTGATTACGTAATAGAGCGAACTTATCTCGGGGAAGCGTTCAGACAGGGCGTCGAGAAGGGCTATGCGGACCGCGGGATCGTCGTCATGGGCAAAGGTCAGGATGACCATTACTTCGCCGGTGGAGTCGCTGGTGCGGATGAACAAGGAGCGTATGTATCCGCTGTTTGCGCGAAGGTCATAGAATTCCAAACCATGGTCGAGGGCCCACTCGCGCACGAAATTGCGTATGGCGTTGGAAGGCTCCCTCTGGAGGTGGCACTGCCTGATATCCAGCACTTTATCGAAGAATTTGCCCACATGGAAGCCAAGGCCGCAGCGCTGCTCGGGGGGCAGCAGATCGGGGTTCTCGCCGTCGAGGAACCAGCGGCGGGAGGAGAAGGTGAATTCGAGCTTGTTGCGGTAAAAAGTGGTATGGTCTGAAGGAAGGCAGGGGCGTATTCCGGGGACTTCGAGATGACCTATGCGAACGAGCTGGTCGCGCACCTGGCGGGTCTTGGCCTCGAGCTGGTCCTCGTAGGGGAGAGCCTGCCACTTGCAGCCGCCGCACACGCCGAAATGCTCGCAGAAGGGCTCCAGGCGCCTGTCGGAGGGCTTTACCATGCGCTCTATGCGGCCTTCCATGTAGTTGTGCTTCTTTTTGAAGACGTGCACGTCCACTATGTCGCCGGGGATTGCAGAGTCCACGAACAGGACCATGCCGTCCACGCGGGCGACACCCTTGCCTTCGGCGGCTATGTCCTCTATGGTTATGCTCTCCAGAAGGAAATCGGTTTTCTTGCGGCTCATACGCTATTCGTATTTTGTGACTGAGTAGTCCCAGGGACCGGCGCTTAAGGGGATGGTGCCTTCGTGAAGGCCTAGGCTGAGGGCGCTCTCGCCGCTTATAAAGATGCGGTCGTCAGTGCCCACGGGGGAGAAATTGCAGAACAGCAGATATGCTCCTGAAGCGCTGCGGCGAAGGAAAAGCATCTGGGTTGCAGGGGAGGGGCAGAGATTTGACAGGTCCTGCGACTCGCCGCCGTCGAACTCTTCGAGGTGCGAAAGGGCCATAAGATAGCGGAAACGATTCAGGAACGCCACCCTCTCTTCTTCCATCGGGGTCCCGAAACGGACGTATGAAGTGAAGGACTTCATTGAGGGAGTTATGCGGAAGTCGAAGATGGAAGTCCTCCATCGCGTCTCTTCCTCGGCCCTTTCGCCGCTTTCCTGACCGAAATAAATTAGGAAGGAGGAGCGGTCTGCAAGCAGGGAAAGAGAGAGCGGGGCACTCTCCCTGGAGATGTCGTCTCCGAAAAGGGGAGAGGGAAAACGCGGCTCGTCATGGTTCTCGAGGAAGGAGAGGAGCTTCTCGCGGGCGTTCGTGCTTACAAAGCAATGCTGCAGCCCGTCAGCGCCCATACGCCCGCGCATAAGATCCATCACGCGGTCGTAGAGTATCGATTTGTCGTACAGGAGGTCGAAGCCGGCATCATGCCAGGTGCCGTAGTTTTCCTTTTGGTAGGCCTCTGCAACGAAAACGGTGCCGGGGTATTTGCTCTTAATTTCAGCTATGGCCCAGCGGAAGAACTCCGCAGGCACCATCTCCACCATGTCGCAGCGGAAGCCGTCGGCTCCGAGGCTGCACCAGTAGTCGAGCACGTCCAGAATTTTGTCCCATGTGGGAGTGTGCCAGGGGCAGTAGTTGATGCGTATGGTGTCGAACCAGCTGTTGGGAGAAGGGGTGGGGCTGTACTCGTCGCCCGAGGCCATGGCGGGGTTCTCGTCCCACTGCCGTCCTTCAGGAAGGACCAGGGCCTGGCCGGGATAATAGAAGAAGTCGTTGGTGTCTTTCCAGTGGACAGTCTTGTCGTCGTCCGATCCGAGCCTCGGCCTGTCAGGGAAGAGGGGAGAGCGTCCGTAGTCGCGGCCCACGTGGTTGGGGATGAAATCTATAATAATCTTCAGGCCGGCGGCGTGGGTCCTTTCGAAAAGCGTCTTCAACTCCTCGAGCCTATTCGATTCGTCATCAGCGAGATATGGATTAGTATCGTAGTGGTCGCAGATGGCGTAGGGGGAGCCGGGGAAGCCTTTGGTGAAGGGCTGGTTGCTGGAATGCCTCTGAAGGCCGGTGTACCACACGTGGGTGACGCCGAGCGAGGCGATATGGTTGAGAGTGGGAGTGTCGATTGATGAGAATTTGCCTTCCCCCCAAAGGCGGGGAAGCATCTGGTAGATTATCCTTTTTGCCATATCCTTCTTCTGAATTCGGAAAGTGTCACGGCCGTCGCGACAGCCGCGTTGAGAGACTCGGAGGTGACCCGCCCGCCCGGGAAGGGCGGAATCAGCAGGCGGCCGGAAGCGAGAGATGCGACTTCGGGGCTGATGCCTCGGGACTCGTTGCCTATTATTATGCCTACGGGGCTGTCCTGCCCTGTGTCTAAATCAGTTGAATAAATGTTCTGCCCGTCAAGGAAAGTGCCGTAGGCCTTGCCGCCCCGTTTGCCCAGCTCTTCCAGGAAGGGGAGCAGGGGCTCGGAGTGGAAGCGGACGCGGAAAATGGCGCCCATCGTGGCCTGGACGGTCTTGGGATTGTAGAGCTCCACTGTGTCGGGGCTGGCTACGACGTCTTCGACGCCGAACCAGTCGGCTATACGGAGAATGGTGCCCAGGTTGCCGGGGTCGCGTATGGAATCGAGGATGAGAAACAGGCCAGGCCCGGGACGGAAGGGGACGGCTTCTTTCATTTTCAGCACTGCAAGGGCGGGGGAGGGAGAGCTCAGGCAGGAAATGCGGCCCATCGCTTCCTCGCCTATTTCCGAGGAGCGGTACACTTCCACGACTTCGAAGCCGGAAGCGAGGGCTTCGCTCACCATTTTCTCGCCTTCGACGATGAAAAGGCCGGAGGAGTCCCGTCCTTTTTTCGAGCCCAGGCTGCGCAGCCTCTTTATTTCATTTGCAGACAACATTCAGGACGCTAATATACGAAAAAATTGATTACTTTTGTTTGCTCAACCATTATACCCGCAGTGAAAGCAAGCAAGAAAAATGCAGTAAGGGCCCTGCTCCTGGCAGGTACGGCAGCCATACTGTGCGCTTGCGCATCGACCGCCAAACTCGGGGAAGGGGAGTATGAGCTCAAATCCAACAAGGTCGTCATAGACCGCAGCGTAAAGAGCGACCTGAGTGCCGCCGAAATCACCCCCTACATACGCCAGCAGAGCGCCACTTTCACCCTTGGACGCCGCAAGGACACTACCCTCGTGGTGTTCAATCCAAGCCTGGTGGGCAGCTCCGAGGATAGGATTCTCGACCACCTGCATTATCTTGGCTACTACGACGCCTCTGTGGAGAGCAAAGTAACCCTCAAGGACAAAAAGAAGCGCGCTCGCGTGACTTATACCATACATCCCGGAGGACGCATCAAGATTAGCAGCATCAGTTTCGACGTGCCCAAAGGCGGCGATTTCGAGCGCGATTTCTATGCAGATACAGCTTTCGTATCGGTGCGGCCGGGCGACTATCTGTCAGAACAGAGCCTCGAGGCCGAAAGCGAGCGCTCTAGCGCTGCGATGAGGGAAAAAGGCTATTTCGGATTCACCAAAAACTACTACTATTTCGAGGCTGACACGCTATCGGGGCGCGATTCGGTCAAGCTCCTCATGCAGGTTCGCGAATACACCAGGAACGACGTCCCCGCCAACGCGCGCACCATCAGCAAGAAATACATAGGCAACGTGAGCGTCTCGCGTCCGTCCACCCTCCCGTTCAGGACGAAGGCCCTCGAGGAGCTCAATCTCATACGCCCGGGCAGCCTGTACAAGGAGTCGACGGTGTCCGATACCTACGAGCGCTACCGCCTCCTCCAGCTCTTCAGCTCAGTTGGCATAGAGTTGAGGGAGTCGTCGCCCGATACTGTAGATTGCAGCATTAACCTCACTCCTTCGCGCCTGCAGGGCCTTAAGTTACAGCTTGAAGCTTCAACCAATTCTTCAGGTCTGGTCGGTATCTCTCCCCAGCTCAACTGGTACCATAAAAACATATTCCACGGAGGCGAAAGGCTCAGCCTCGGCTTCCTTGGCAATTTCCAGTTCCGCCCTTCGGACAACGTGCGTTCAACCGAGTTCGGCGTCTCGGCGGGCCTGACCCTTCCCCGCTTCCTGGGCATGCCCAACAGCTCCTTCAAAGGCGCCTTCATCCCGAGGACGGAGATCAAGACTTCATATAATTATCAGGACCGTCCCGAGTACACGCGCAACATAGTTTCCGCCTCCTACGGCTACACCGGTCGCTTCTACAGGCATTTCTTCTATCAGTTCTTCCCCCTGCAGGTGAATGTGGTGGGCATGCACGACATAGACCCCGAGTTCTATAAGAGCCTGGAGAACAATCCCTTCATGCGCTATACCTATCAGAATCATTTCGATGCCGGCGCAGGAGGTATGCTTTATTATACTTCAGGACGCGACCTGACCGAGCTTGAGCCTGCGTTCTACGCCCGCCTGTCTGCCGATTTTTCGGGAAATGCCCTGAGCCTTTTCAAAAAGTATATGCCGCTTGATCCGGACTCGGGCGAGGCGCTTGTGTTCGGCGTTCCTTTTGCCCAGTACGTAAGGGGAGAACTGGCGCTGGGCAGGACCTTCCAGTTCGGCGTTAACCGCAAGCATTCTCTTGCCACGAGGCTCCTTGCGGGAGCGGGTTACGCTTATGGCAATTCATCGGTAGTCCCCATTGAAAAGCAGTTCTGGTGCGGAGGCGCGAACAGCATGCGCGGCCATCAGGCGCGCGCTCTGGGTCCCGGCCGTTCCAAACCCAATGAGGCTTTCAGTATCCCTAGCCAGACGGGCGACATAAGGTTGGAGATGAATGCAGAGTACCGCTTCGGCTTGTTCTGGAAGCTTGAGGGCGCGGTTTTCGCTGATGCGGGTAATGTCTGGACCATAGGCGACGATTACGGTGAGGAGGGGCGTTTCACTTCCGACTTCTACAAATCTATCGCGCTTGACAGCGGTGTCGGCATAAGGGCTGACCTTAGTTTCATGGTGGTGAGAATTGATATGGGCGTGAAGCTCTATGAGCCTTGCATCAGCTCATGGAGAGGGCCGTCGCGCTGGTTCGAAAAGGACGGTTTTGCGGTCCATTTCGGCGTTGGTTATCCTTTTTGATGTCAGTTAGTTAGTATAAATAATCTAAATCTAGGCTTAAGATGTTGAACAAATCTCAGATCATCAGTAGGATACGCACTGTTCCGGACTATCCGGTTAAGGGTATCTTGTTTTATGATGTTACGACGCTCTTCAAGGATCCCGAGGCTCTTTCGACTTTGGTCGATATGATTTACGAGATCTACAAGGACAAAGGAATCACGAAGGTCGTCGGCGTGGAGTCGCGCGGCTTCGTTCTCGGTGCGGCTCTTGCCGTGAAGCTTGGCGCCGGTTTGGTGCTGGCCCGCAAGCCCGGGAAGCTTCCTGCCAAGGGGGTGAGCGAGTCGTATAGCAAGGAGTATGGCAAGGATACGATTGAGATTCATGAGGATGCGATAGGGGAGGACGACGTCGTCCTCGTCCACGACGACATCCTGGCTACCGGCGGTACCGTTGCGGCCGTTAACCGTCTCGTCAGCAAGTTCAATCCCAAAGCCGTTTACGACAATTTCATTATCGAGCTTCCCGCCCTCAACGGCCGCAGTGTCCTTTCCTCCGACGTCCCCGTCACCGCCCTCCTCGCCCTCGCGGGTGAATAATAAGTGCAGCAAAGTGGTGAGGAAGCGCTTTCGCCCGACAAGGCTGGATTTTTTGCGCTTCTGAACCACTTGCTGTACTGATATTTAATTAAGGAACAGGGTAAATGATTGAAAAATAGTTGGATTTTCGGGGGAATATTGCTATTTTAGCAGTTAGCAAGACTTGTTTAACCAAAATTTTTAAGAAATGGGAAAATTTGTTGTTACTGTTCGTAAGAACGGAGAGTTCCAGTTCAACCTCAAGGCCACCAACGGCCAGGTCATCCTCACCAGCGAAGGCTACGCTTCAAAGGCAAGCTGCCTGAACGGCATCGAGTCCGTCAAGAAGAATTCACAGGTCAAGGAGCGCTTCGACAAGAAGGTCGCAAAGAACGGCAAGCCCTACTTCAACCTCATGGCCACCAACGGCCAGATCATAGGCGCCAGCCAGATGTATTCCAGCGAAAAGACCATGCTTGCAGGCATTGACTCCGTGATGCGCAACGCACCCGAAGCCCCCGTAGTGGAAGAATAATAATCAGCTAGACTGAATCGAACCTCATCACGCTGCGGACAGTCATCGACTCGTCCGCAGCGCTTATATATGAAACGCTGTAGCTGCGGCCGCCCCTGCCCACGCGAAGAACCACGTGACAGGGCTCAAAGCAGTCATGACAGAGCGCCCAAAGCAGGTCGTCACGCGAATTTTCCTTGAGCGTTTCGAGCCTCGTTGACGGCATGAAGCAGGGGCATACCATCCTCTCGCCCTGGTAGGCAGACTTGTCCATAAGGTGCTCAAGCGTGTCGTCCGTGCAGTGGCGCGTGTTCCATGTGCTGCTGATATAAATCCTTGATTTAAGGGCGGATACCAGCTCAGTAGGCATCGATATGTGGCCGTGGTGATTGAGTTTTGACACCTGGCAGGCCTCGACGACCTTCGCAAGCTCCTTCTCAATATCGACACTCGTGCCGTCAGAGCGCTTGAAGCGATGAGAGAAGTCGCCGGCTGTGTAGTATCGGAAGGGGCCGTAGGAGAATATCATTCCGAGGCTGAAGCCGTTCTCGTTGATGCGCTCGACGCCCTCCTTTTGCCCGGCATAGAGGTCGGTGATGCTGCCGTCGGGGGAGGCGATATAGCCGTTTCCGCAAATGTTGCGAACCGAGAACGAAGGATAGGAGGAAGGGGAGTGAAGAAGGCGGACCTGGTCCTTTGCTCCAACGCTAAAGCGCTCTATTTCAAGGCCTTCGTGCTCGTGCATATAGTCGTAGAAAGCCTTCATCTGGCTTTTTACGCTCTTTTTGTCGTCAATTAGGGGAATTGGCTCGGTGTAGTCGGGCCAGCAACGGTCAAATGCGCGTGAGAAATGCAGGTACTGCGCGGCCTGGCCAAAACCACTCAAACGATAGGGGAGAGGGGGGACTCCCTCTTTTTGATGCACATAGACAGTATCGCACCCGGCGTGGTCGCAGTGGTAGTGCGAAAGCATCATGTAGTCGACATTCTTGCCGTGCGGGTTCACTCGCTGAACATAACGCGCGACCCATTCTCCGGACATGCGGCTCTCGTCTGGCTTGCGGGGGACTGCGCGCTTGCCAAGCAGATTGGTGTCCTGCTCGCCGCAATCAAGCAGCATTGACGTGCCGTCAGGGAAAATCATAAAAATAGACTCGGCGGCGCCGGTGTATATGAAATGCACTTCGAATTCGCCGCGGCGCCACTTGCGAAGCATCTTTCCAACTTCAGAATCGCTCTGTCCCGCGTACAGATACGAGCCGCACGTGGAAAGCATCGCTGCTAGTGAAAGGGTAGCGCTTTTTTCTATGAATTCCCTTCTGTCCATATAGTCAACTTAACATAATATAAATTGTGTAACAAAGCGCAGAATTCAGAAACAAAGGCCGATCGAGAAGTTCAGGGACGAATAATAACAGTCGCTCCTGAGGAGATTATCATTGGCGACAATCTCGCTTCGCGATTTATCGTAAACGCCAGTCGGATGGTCAGCGACTGCCTGAAGAGAAACTCCCATGTCGAGGCAAAGATAATCGGAGAGCATGACCCTTCGGGCAAACAGAGCCTTTGCGATATAAGCGTATTGACCGGCCATGTGTGATTGCGTCAGCAGCATGCCGCCCTCGAGCGAATATTTCCAGCCGTCGGCGTTACAGCCCGAAGGAAGGAAATTCACTTCTAGCGTGAGCGGCATGACGCGGCGGCCTTCAAAAACTCCCGCCCAGCCGGTTCTTAAGTCTATTGATAGGAAATTTGCAGGCCTGATGCCTGCGTAGGCATACAGATGGCCGTTGGACTTATAATTGAGGTGGCTGTCCTTGGAATCTATGCGGCTCCCGTCTGCGACGCTTAGATAATTATAGTGGTAGTACTCGTAGTAAGTGGCGCTGTAGCCCCATTCTACGCCAAACTCTACGAAATCCTTCCACCCAGACAGGGAAAAGCCCGTCTGCGGAAAGGCCAAAAGGCAGAAAATCAATGCGATATGTGTGCGGCTCCCCTTCATCAGAAATTATATTGTATGCGCAGGTACGGGGCCCAGGCATAGAGAAATCCCGCTCTGTAGAGACGCATATACGGGTTATACTTATTCTTGAAGATAAGCGACGCATCTGCTTGATATTCAAGGGAGAGATAAATGTTCTTCAGGCACTTCATCCGCACTCCGGCATCCAAACTCACTCCCCCCATGAAGCCGGAATGGTCGTCGGTGTTCCTGACGTAACCGCTCGTGACTCCCGGGCCTGCATAAATGATGTACTTTCCTTCGCAGAGATCCTTCAGGACTATATTATAGTGGTAAGTGAATTTCAAGCCGGGAGTTGAAGCCTTGCCGGTTAGAATGTCCACGAGGTCGGCTGTGAGATAGAAAGAGTTGAAAACACCGTTGCCTGTCTCGTAGTCAACGCAAACGCCGACGCCCTTAATCGAATGCGCCGTGCCGGCGCTCAGGGATTCCACCTTCTCTGCGGGAACACACGGCCTGGCCGCAAAAGCACCGACTGCCCCGCATATCAGCGCAAGCAGGGAGCATACAACGGCGCGCGCAAAGAGTGAAGCGCGAAGTCCAGGCTTTTCGTACATATCACTCAAATATAGTAAAAAAAGGGCAAAAAGCGTATATTTGCAAAAAAGTGACCCCCGTAATGACTGCAGAATCCCCCGCCAGATATGCCCCGCTCGCCGAGCGCATGCGCCCCGAAACTCTCGACGGCTATGTGGGCCAGAGCCACCTCGTTGGCCCCGGCTGCGTGCTCAGGCGCATGATAGAGAGCGGCGCCCTGTCGTCCTTCATTCTATGGGGCCCTCCCGGCGTGGGCAAGACCACCCTCGCCCGCATCATCGCCGCCTCGATGAACCGCGAGTTCCACACCCTGAGCGCCATCAGCAGCGGCGTAAAGGACGTCCGGGATGTCATTGAGCGCGCCCGCAGCAACTCCCTCTTCTCCCAGTCCGGCGCCCCGATACTCTTCATCGACGAAATCCACCGCTTCAACAAAGCTCAGCAGGACGCCCTTCTCGGCGCGGTTGAGAGCGGCACTATCGTCCTGATTGGCGCCACCACGGAGAACCCTTCATTCGAAGTCATCACCCCCCTGCTCTCCAGGTGCCAGGTATTCGTGCTGAAGAGCCTGGAAGAAAAGGATCTCCAAGCTTTAGTAGAGCGTGCGGTAAAGGAGGATAACATCTTAAAACACCGCAACATAGAGCTGCGCGACACTCGCGCTCTCATGCGCTACAGCGGCGGCGACGCGCGCAAGCTTCTCGGCATACTGGAGATGGTCGTGGACTCCCAACTCTCGTCGGATTCCATAGTAATCGACAGCGAAATCGTCACTTCCTGCCTCCAGGATAATACCGCCATCTACGACAAGAACGGCGAAATGCACTACGACATAATTTCCGCCTTCATCAAGAGCATACGCGGCTCCGACCCCAATGCTGCAGTTTACTGGCTGGCCCGAATGCTCGACGGCGGCGAGGACCCGCTCTTCATCGCCCGTCGCATGTGCATTTCAGCCTCGGAAGACGTGGGCCTGGCAAATCCCAATGCCATGCTGCTCTCCAACGCCTGCTTCGACATAGTCAACAAAATAGGCATGCCGGAAGCGCGTATTCCCCTCAGCGAGACTGCAATCTACCTTGCATCCTCTCCTAAAAGTAATAGTGCGTATCTCGCTATAGGTAAGGCGCTTGAGTCGGCAGCAGCAGACAAGGTGGCTCCCGTCCCCCTGCACCTTCGCAACGCTCCTACAAAGCTCATGGAAGAGCTGGGCTACAGCGACGGCTACAAGTACGCGCACGACTTCCCCGGCCACTTCG
>CAMYVB010000021.1 GCA_947302175.1 uncultured Bacteroidales bacterium
ACGACCTCCGGATTATGAATCCGACGCTCTAACCAGCTGAGCTACCCCGCCGTCACGGTTGTTTCAAAATAAAAATCAGCTTGACGAAGGCTGATTTTCAGTTGAGATAGAAGGACTCGAACCCTCACTGACAGAGCCAGAATCTGTAGTGCTACCATTACACCATATCTCAGTTTATTTCAAACCCGTCCGAAACGGGACTGCAAATGTACAACTCTTTTGATAATTTGCAAAAAAAATCTTCGCAAATTGCAATTATTGCTTGAGGAGCGCGACGGCCCAGACTTCGCAGCCCTCGCCCCTGCCCACGAAACCGAGCTTCTCGGTGGTCGTGGCCTTCACCGACACCCGCGACACGTCGACCCCCATCACCCCGGCAAGGCACTCCCGCATCTCGGGAACCAGGTACCCAATCTTCGGGGCCTGAAGGGCAATGGTAATGTCCACGTTGGAAACCGAGTATCCCCGCTCCGCAACCAGGGAACACACCTTTCGAAGCAGTATCTTGCTGTCCACCCCCTTCCACTCCTGCGAAGTGTCGGGGAAATGGTGACCTATGTCGCCAAGGGCCAGGGCGCCGAGAAGCGCGTCACAAAGCGCGTGAATCGCCACGTCGCCGTCGCTATGGGCGACAAAACCCGTTTCGGAAGGCACCTGCACGCCGCAGAGCCACATAGGGAGCCCGGCTGCCAGCGCGTGCACGTCGTATCCTTGTCCAATTCTGATATCCATAACTGAGGGCGAAAATAAGGAAAATCTTCAAAATTTTCGCGATAAATTTGCAGATTAGATATTTTGCCGTATATTTGCAGTCCCAGCGAAAGCCGGGAACATACTTTGCGGTAGTGGTGAAATGGTAGACACGCTACTTTGAGGGGGTAGTGGGCATTGGCCTGTGTGAGTTCGACTCTCACCTACCGCACAGACTCCGGAAGTAATTCCGGAGTTTTTTGTCCCTCGGGAAGGGACGACAAGGTATTAACAATTTAAAAACAGATTCACAATGGCTGTTAAAATCCGCCTCCAGCGTCACGGAAAGAAGAATTTCGCATTCTTCCACATTGTCGTGGCTGACTCTCGCGCACCTCGCGATGGTCGTTTCATCGAGCTTCTCGGCTCCTACAACCCCAACACCAACCCCGCCACGATCGAGCTCAAGTTCGACCGCGCTCTTGCATGGCTCAAAGTTGGTGCCCAGCCCACTCTCACCGCCAGCCGCATCCTCTCCTATGAGGGTGTGCTCCTCAGGAAGCACCTCGACGGCGGCGTCGCCAAAGGCGCTCTGACCGAGGCCCAGGCCGATGCAAAGTGGAACGAGTGGAAGGCTCAGAGGGACCAGAAGATCGCCGCCAAGAAGTCCGGCCTCACCATGGCCGCCGTCGAGGCAGCAAAGGCCGCCAAGGCCGCTGAGGTCAAGGTTTCTGAGGAAAGGGCCGCAGCAATCGCTAAGAAGAAGGCCGAAGCAGAGGCCGCCGAAGCTGCAAAGGCAGCTGAGGAAGTCGAGGCTCCCGTTGAGGAAGCTCCCGTCGAAGAGGCCGCTGAATAAGCATGCCCCTGCAGCAGATTGCCAAGGTACTCAAGGCCAATGGGACAGATGGCGGTATCCTCGTAGGATTCCGCGAAATCGATCCCGAAGAAATCTCGCTCGAGGAACCGGTGTTCGTCGTTTTCGACGGACTTCCGGTTCCTTTCTTTTTCACAGACCTCCAAAGGCGCGGCTCCTCCAAGGCCGTAGTCCATCTTAACGACGTCACTTCCCTTAAGGATGCCCTCGAGCTCGAGGGCCGGGAGATACTCGCCGACATCGAGGAGCAGGAGCCCGAGGAAGATGGCCCCGAAATGCTCGTCGGCTGGACCCTCAAGGACGGCGGGCGCATCAGCGCATTCGTGGACATCCCCGGCAACCCCTGCCTGGAAGTGGAAACAAAGAACGGAACCACCGTGATGGTCCCGTTCCACGAAGATCTTATCGAGAGCGTCGATCCTGAAAATCAGGAGATTGCGCTTATACTTCCTGAGGGAATTCTGGAACTTTAGTAGCAGGAGCAAGGTCGCCGGGATACTGGCTCTTCACATCCTCATAGAAAACTGCCATGGCTCCGGTCACGTAGGGCTCGAGCCAGAGGAAACCTATACCCGCCGTAAGCAGGCAGAGCAGGAACCATCCTATGAAGCTGAGAAGGAGATAGAAGAGGTCGAACTTGTGGCCTTTCATCAGTTCGTCGCTGAGCTTGGACGCCTCGTTGGCGGTGAGCTCGGGGAACTCGACGAGGATGAAGGGAGTCATTGCGTATGCGAAGCTCTTTATGATGCCGGGTATGATGAACAGCATGGTCCACAGGAGCAACTTGATTTCCATGACGACATAGCCCCAGACTATGTGCAGGTAGTTGTTGGTGGTGAATTTCCACATGTTGGCCGTGGCGTCCTTGTCGCCGTCGATAACGAAAACCCTCATGGCGTTGCAATACCCCACTTCCAGAGGATAATAGATCAAAAAGGCAAAAATGAGGGAGCCGCCGGACAATGCGAGCTGGACGTTCTGGCTGAGACCCATGAACGTGGGCATCTCAGACGCTCCGGCATAGATGATGACAACGAGCATTAAAATCACCGTGGCGAGCACGGCAGGAGACCAGTTGAAGCGCAGGGCTTCGTGGGAACGGGTTTTGTATTCCTTGTTAGTCATAGGTGTTGGTGTTTTGATTCTCAAATATAGCAAAGATTTTGATTATCTTTGCAGTCTATGGATGAACTTATAAAGGAAATAGCAGCGCAGGAGTACAAGGAAGGCTTCGTCACCGAAGTCGAGCAGGAGTTCATTCCCAAGGGCCTGAGCGAAGATATTATACGCCTGATTTCGGCCAAGAAAGGGGAGCCCGACTGGCTCCTGGAGTTCAGGCTGGGCGCTTTTCGCAAGTGGCAGACTCTCAAGCAGCCCTCCTGGGGACATCTCACCCTCCCCAAGATTGACTATCAGGACATAATATATTACGCCGCGCCGAAGAAGGATTCTGAGCGCCCGACTGAAATTGACCCCGCCCTCGAGGAGACTTTCGAGAAGCTGGGCATACCGCTCAACGAGCGCAAGGCGCTTGCGGGCGTAGTGGCCGTGGACGCCGTATTCGACTCTGTATCAGTCAAAACCACCTTCCGCGACACCCTCTCCAAACTTGGCATCATCTTCTGCCCCTTCTCCGAGGCGGTGAGGGAGTATCCCGAGCTCGTGCGCAAGTATCTTGCGAGCGTTGTCCCCGCAGGCGACAATTATTTCGCCGCCCTGAACAGCGCAGTCTTCTCCGACGGCTCGTTCTGCTACATCCCCAAGGGTGTGAAGTGCCCCATGGACCTGAGCAGCTACTTCCGCATCAACGCGAGCGGCACCGGCCAGTTCGAGCGCACGCTCATCGTGGCCGACGAAGGCTCGTCGCTGAGCTACATGGAAGGCTGCACCGCCCCCATGCGCGACGAGAACCAGCTCCACGCGGCGGTGGTCGAAATCATAGTCGAAAAAGGCGCCGACGTGCGCTACAGCACCGTCCAGAACTGGTACCCCGGCGACGCGGAAGGCCGCGGCGGCATACTCAACCTCGTGACCAAGCGCGGCATCTGCAAAGGCGAAGGCTCGCACCTCAGCTGGACGCAGGTCGAGACCGGCTCTGCCGTGACCTGGAAGTACCCCAGCACCATCCTGAAGGGCGACGGCAGCTCTTCGGAGTTCTATTCCGTCGCCGTGACCAACCACTTCCAGCAGGCCGACACCGGCACCAAGATGATACACATTGGGCGCGACACCCGCAGCCGCGTGGTGAGCAAAGGCATATCCGCCGGCCGCAGCCAGAACAGCTACCGCGGCCTCGTGCAGATGGGTGCGGGTGCTGACAGGGCGCGCAATTATTCGCAGTGCGACAGCCTGCTCATAGGCTCCCGCTGCGGCGCGCACACTTTCCCCGTAATACGCAGCCGCAACCGCAGCGCCGTCGTGGAGCACGAAGCGACCACCTCCAAAATCAGCGAGGACCAGCTCTTTTATTGCAACCAGCGCGGCATAGGCCCCGAAGACGCAGTGGGCCTGATAGTCAACGGTTACGCGCGCGAGGTGCTCTCCCGTCTCCCGATGGAGTTCGCCGTCGAGGCGCAGAAGCTCCTCCAAGTTTCGCTTGAAGGCTCGATAGGATGATGGAATGGCTCAATATAGCGCTCTTCGAGGCAGGCGGGCGGCCGGTGCTGCTCACCGACCTCATTTGCAGCGTGTTAGGTCTTACGACCGTCGTGCTGGCGGGGCGCAATTCCAAGTACAATTTCTATGTGGGCTATCTCTACACCGCCGCCCTGTTCGTGCTGTTTTGGCAGCGCAGCCTGCTCGCCAGCCTGCTGCTTCAGCCCATCTCGCTCGCAATCAACGCTTTCGGTCACTGGCGGTGGACGCACCCGCGCGAGAGCGAGCGCTCTTCGCAGGACGCCCTCAGCCTCAAGGTGAGCATGCTCGGTTGGGGCGAAAGAATTGCCGCAATCGCCGCCGTGCTCGTAATTGCGCTCGTGTGGGGTAAGTCTATGGACACGCTATTCCCCGCCGACCCCCACCCCTACCTCGACTGCCTGCTGACGACGCTCATCCTGACTGCGCAGCTGCTCTCCGCCATGAAAAAGTGGGACTGCTGGGTGGCGTGGCTGCTGGTCAACATTGTCCAGACCGCGCTGCACCTGAGCGTTGGCAACTATTTCATGGGCGCAGTGAGCCTGCTCTACCTTGGCAACGGCCTGTGGTCGCTACTCTCCTGGCGCAAACTCTACCGCAATGACGCTTGACATATGAATATGCTTGAAATACACAACCTTCACGCCTCGATTGAAGGCAAGGAAATACTGAGGGGCCTCGACCTCAGCATCGCCCCCGGGCAGGTGCACGCCGTGATGGGGCCCAACGGTGCCGGCAAGTCGACGCTCGGCGCCATCCTGACCGGCCGCCCCGGCTACGAAGTGACCGAAGGGAGCGTGACCTTCATGGGGCGCGACCTGCTCGCGATGAGCCCCGAGGAGCGCGCCTGGGCAGGCCTGTTCCTTTCCTTCCAGTACCCCGTGGAAATCCCCGGTGTGAGCTTTACCAATTTCATTAAAGCAGCGCTGAACGCCACCCGCAAGGCACGCGGGCAGGAGGAGCTCAAGGCGGGCGACTTCCTAAAGCTCATGAAGGAGAAGATGTCCCTGTTGAAAATGAAGGGCGAATTCGCCAAGAGGGAAGTCAACGCAGGCTTCTCGGGCGGCGAAAAAAAGCGCGCGGAAGTGTTCCAGATGGCCATGCTCGACCCTTCGCTCGCCATCCTCGACGAGACCGACAGCGGCCTCGACGTCGATGCGCTGAAGATAGTTTCGGCGGGCGTGAATTCCCTTCGCACCCCTGAGAAGTCGTTCATTATCATTACCCACTACCAAAAGCTCCTCGAATATATTGTCCCCGATGTCGTGCACGTTTTGAAGGACGGCCGCATAGTTAAGACCGGCGGGAGCGAGCTTGCCGACAAGATTTGGAAAGAGGGTTTTGAAAATATAGACTGATGGCAGAGCGAGTCTACATAGCCGGCATCGACGAGATTCCCGCGAAAATCAGCGTCGGGAAGGACGAGCTTTTGAGCATGACCGTAATCGTCTTCCCCGGCTTCAGCGGCAGCATCCCCTTGGAGGTGCTTCTAAAGGGCAGCGGGTCTGAGGTGCAGCTTCGAGGCCTGTATATAAGCTCCGGGGAGGATAAGCTCAGCTTTGACATCAAAGTCAGGCACGAGGCCCCGATGAGCCGCTCTTCCCAGCTGTTCAACGGGATTGCAGCGGGATGCGCCTCTGTGAGCTTCCACGGCCTGATTTTAGTCCCCCGGGACTGCCAGAAAATCAAGGCTTTCCAGGAGAATCGCAACATCCTTTTGAGCGAAAGCGCGACGGTCGAGACCAGCCCCACGCTGGAGATTTATGCCGACGACGTGGAGTGCTCGCACGGCGCCACGACTGGCAGCCTCGACCCCACTGAGTTGTTCTACATGCGCTCCAGGGGCATCCCTGAGACCGAAGCGCGCACGCTCCAGATGCTCTCATTCCTCGCTCCCGTGCTGAGTGGGATTTCAGATCCGGTTTTGAGGCGACGTATTGCGCGCCGCGTTGAAAAAGCTGTCCGGGGCCTATGATTTGCCATCCTGCGGTGAAAATCAATCTCGGGCTTTCCGTCCTTCGCAAAAGGGAGGACGGCTACCACGATATAGAGACCCTTTTCTATCCCAGCGACGCCTTTTCCGACACGCTGGAGATTATCCCGGGCGATGGCTGGAGCGAGACTTCGGCTTCGCTTTTCGAGCGCTACAGCGGCGCTGAAATAGCGCAGGGCATCAGTCCCGACGGTGCGTTGATGATTACTTTGGCTAAGTGCGGCGGAGTGGACTGGGACCCGCTTAAGGACTTGACTGCCAAGGCTTATTATCTCCTGGCCGCTCAGTACAAGCTGCCGCCCATGAAGATTTTCCTCGAGAAGACTTCGCCCGTCGGTGCAGGGCTCGGAGGGGGCTCGTCAGACTGCGCCTGCGCGCTTGAGATGATTGCTTCCATTGCCGGGCTTTCCCTTGATGAGACGGCTCTTGCCGCGCTTGCTTCGCAGCTTGGCAGCGATTGCGCTTTCTTTGTATACAATCGTCCCATGATGGGCCGGGGCCGCGGGGAGTTGCTTTCGCCTTATGACATTGATCTTTCGGACTTTGAGTTGCGTGTTATAGTTCCTTCCGGCGTTTCCGTCAGCACGGCTGAGGCCTATCGCGGCATAGTGCCAAAGCTGCCTTTAATTCCTATTGAGGATGCTCTGGCGCGGCCGGTCGAGCAGTGGAAGGACTGTCTCGTTAACGACTTTGAGACTACGGTCTTCGCCGCGCACCCCGAGCTTGCCGCCATCAAGCAGGAGTTGTACGATCAGGGCGCCGTCTACGCCTCGATGTCCGGCAGCGGTTCCGCCCTTTTCGCCCTTTTCCGTAAGTAGAGCCTTGCTTTGTAAAAAACTATGAAACAAATACTTCTGATATTCGCTCTGCTTTTTGCCGCCGCAGCTTCGACAGATCCTGTCTTTAGGCATGCGGACGGAAGCGTGACCATCGACACTAGCACCCTCAGGACCCGCGACGGCTACAACGGCCCCACGTCGCTTCTCATCTATCTGGACTCCGATGAGAGAATATCCAAGATTGAGGTCCTGCCCAACGACGAATCGCCCGCCTACTGGCAGATGGTGGAGGAAAAACTCTCAACCGCTTGGAACGGGGTACCCGCCGACCAGGTCAGAACCTTTAGGGTGGATGCCGTTTCCGGTGCTACCTTCTCATCATACGCCTTTATCTCCAATGTACGCGCAGGCATAGCCTGCTATTTAGATTCGAAACAGCAATGACCAAAAGATTTTTCCGGGCGCTCGCCGCTCTCCTTCCTTTTCTGTTTACAGCTTGCGCGGGCCTTCACGACGAGGCTTCCCGGAGCCCGAGGATAGTCAATATCATCAACTTTATTCGCTACACCGAGCCCCGCAAGGAAGCGATCACCGAGCAGGTGCTGTTCGAGACCGTCCGCTCCCAGGCAGAAGACCTTGGGGCGAAGGATTTGATAGGCACCTATCTGCTTCAGTATGACGCCCTTATATATCCGCCGTACCAGGCTTTGATGAAGGAGGAAATGGCTCGCGGATGCGAGATTGGCGCGTGGTGGGAGATTACCCGGCCGCACGTTGAGGCGGCCGGTTACGACTGGCGGGGACGCTTCCCCTGGGACTGGCACGCCCACGTCGGCTTCTCGGTCGGATACACCCCGGAGGAAAGGGAGAGGCTGGTCGACGTCTATATGGAAAAGTTCAAGGAAATATTCGGGATTTATCCCAAGTCCGTCGGCTCATGGTTCATTGACGCCGGGACGCTGGCCTATCTCCACGATAAATACGGCGTCGAGGCTTCCTGCAACTGCCGCGACCAGATTGGGACAGACGGCTACACCATCTGGGGCGGATATTGGAACGGAGCTTATTATCCCAGCCGCCTGAACGCCTATATGCCTGCCCAGACTGAGGAGGGAGGCATTGATATGCCCATTTTCAGGATGCTGGGAAGCGACCCCATTTACCAGTATGAGGCCGGTCTTGGCGGGGCTGTCCAGAGCGTTATCACCCTTGAGCCCGTTTACAAGGGTGGCGGCGGCAATCCTGAATGGATAGACTGGTTCTTCAGGATGTTCACTGACGAGCCGCATCTTGGCTACAACTATGTGCAGGTAGGTCAGGAGAATTCATTCACCTGGGACGCTATGGCTAAGGGCTTCGTCCTCCAGACTGAGCGCCTTGTGCAGCTTCGGGACGAGGGCAAGGTGCGGATTGAGACACTTTGCGAGACCGGCCGCTCTTTCAAGGAGCATTACAGGGTCACGCCGCCCACGTCGGTCGTTACGACTGAGGACTATCTTGGCGGCGGGCGCAAGACGCTTTGGTTCAACTGCAGGAATTACAGGACCAATTTGCTTTGGGAAGGTTCTTCCCTCAAATTCAGGGACTTGCACGTGTTCGACGAGAGTCTCGAGTCGAAGTATCTGAGCCATCCTGACACCCTGCCCACATACCACTATGAGACCCTTCCCCTCGTGGACGGTTGCCTTTGGAGCTCGGCGGATAATATGGCCGGACTCTATTTCGTTGTGCCGGAATTCGAAGGGGGCGACCCCGTTTTTACCGCCAAGGACGGCGGAAAATGCCAGCAGGTTGTCTGGTCCTCCGCTGATGGCAAAGGCCGCTTCATTATCAAGCTGACGGAAGACGCGGTTGTAATCTCGGCCAAGGGTAAGATTGGCCCCTGGTGCCTGGAACTCTCTGCCGACCCCGGCGCTCAACTGCCCTTCACGGATATTACTAGCAAGACGCTTTCCGCTCACTACCAAGGCCTTGACTACGGCATGACCCTTTCTAAGGGCACCATCAAGGACCTCCGCCCCCAGGGCACCGATCCCGTCCTCTCCGGTGGCCCCGTTCTCGGCGGCGCTCCCATCTTTCGCATCACCCCCACCGCCGGCCAGATATCCCTCCTCCTCGGCGGCAAATAGCCGTTCGCACGTTCCCCGGGCACGCCAGGGCCTTGTTTCGTTCCCGGAAGCCGTCTGGAGGCCCGTTCGGGCACAAAAGCTGCCAGTTTTGTGCCCGGGCCGCAGCCACGGCCACCGACCAAGTTGCCCAGACTAGCCGGGCAGCCATCCCGGCCGTGGGCCTAGATGCCGATGACGAGGCCGAAGGAGAGGGTGCGGGCGTTGGAGCCGCGGAAGGCGGGCGTGAGCCCGTAACCGGCCCAGAGGCCGAAGCCGTGCCATGAAATGCCCCCTTCGACGGAGGCCCTGAAAGGCGAAAGGATGTCAGAAGCGTCCGTGCGCCCTTTTTCGCCAATTATGCCGGAGGTCCCGCTAACGATGTAATCGCCTGACACACCGGCAAATACTTTCCCCCAGCGGAGGAACTTCACGGCGCCGCGAACGGGGATGCCGAACGACGCGGTATGCATGATCGAATTGCTATTCGCAGGCCCGGCAAAATTCATCAGCTGGAAACGAACCCCCAGGTCCCCCTCCAGATTGCTCCCCCTGGAGGAGAATCGCAGGCCTACCAGTTCCATCCCGAAGCAGAAATTCCTGTAGCAGCCGCTCCACCACTCAGAGGCGCTCTCGACCGCGGGCACTGCGGTCAAACCGACATAAACGGGCATAACTATCTGCACCCAGGTGCTCACCCTCTTGGAAGTGTCGAGCCCTGTATCGGCGTTATCATCATCCCCGGCCGCGAGGCAGTAAGGTGAGGCAAAAAGCAACAAGGCAAATAAAAGCGGCAGGAATTTCTTCATGACGTAATAATCAGAACTATACAAATGTAATGACTTTTTCGTAACTTGCACCTTACAATGTCAATTCTGTGCAATTTATTATTAACGGCGGCCATGCTCGCCACCCCGTCCGACACCGTCGCGGTGATGGACGCAACGCAGCTCATACGCCCTGAGTATCAGGGTCTTGCGCGCAAGCTGGCCATATCTCCCGCATTCGTTCCCACTGTCGGCAACGAATTCGAACTGATACGCTCAGGCCCTCGCTACGGCGAGTTGCTTTTCTCCGATTTCCGCGCCGCCACGAAGCTCATCGAGCTGGAGCTTTTCCTCTTTGGCAATGACCCTGACGGCGAAAGGGCCCGCGACATACTCTTCGAAAGGGTAACAGACGGCGTCGAGGTCCGCTATACCCACGACAGCTTCGGTAATTTTTTCGACAGTATTTTCGACGGCCGCAAAGTATTTACAGGCTTCTACACCAACCTCTCCCGGGGAGGTATCGAAGTGCGCAATTTCTCCCCGTTCACCAGGATTGACCCCACCCTCTGCAATCCCACCTGGCGCAACCACCGCAAAATCAACATAATAGACAAGCGCATCGCCTACACGGGCGGCATGAACGTCACCGTAGGCAGCATCTCAGGCTGGGGCGACGCAATGCTCCGCATCACCGGCCCCGCCGTCCAGAGCCTTCGCAGCGTCCTCCTGCTAAACTGGAATGACCTTGCCCGCTGCAAGTCTGAAAGAGATAATATGACCCTTAGGGTCGAAGGCGAGGCGCCGGACACAGACGGAGCAATACTCCAGGTGGTGGCGGATGGTGCCGACCAGCCTGCCTTCATGGCAGAAGAGGCCATAATCTGGATGCTCGACCACGCGCTCAAATACGTCTGGTTCGAGACCCCGTACTTCCTGCCCGACAGGCCCATCATCAAGGCCCTCGCCCGGGCGGTGGCAAGGGGAGTGGATGTCAGCGTAATACTTCCCACCGAGAGCGACCTTCCCGCCCTTGATCCGGCCTACCGCTCTTGTCTTGAGGAATGTTTCCGCTGCGGAGTCAAAATCTTCTACCGCAAACCTCCTTTCAACCACAGCAAGACCGTCCTCTGCGACGATTACCTCCTCAGCGTAGGCAGCACCAACCTCGACAAAATCAGTCTCCGCAGCCTCTATGAGGTGAATGTATATATCTATGACGAGGAGTCTGCGCTAAGGCACCGCGCCTATCTTGAAGATTCTCTGGACAGTGCGATTGTATTTGACCAGGCGGTCATCGACTCCTGGGACTCCAAGGAGCGCTTCCTTCAGTTCGTCTTTAGAATTGTCAGCCCCTACCTGTAGAGTGGGGATTTCCCGCCTTATGGCAGCATAGCTTCGCAGCCCTCCAGGATGTCCTGGAAGGCCTGCTCGAAATCGCCCGTGTACCACGGGTCAGCGACGTCGCGCCCCGAGCCGGTGTAGGACATCAGCAGGTGAATCTTGCCATGCGGGTCATTTGGGATGATGCGCCTGATCCACCGCAGATTGGACGCGTCCATGCAAATAATCCTATCGAAACGCTCATAATCGGCGCCTGTGAGCTGCCTTGCCCGTTTACCGTTGTCAAAGGGCACGCCGTGCTGCGTCAGGCAGCGCTTTGCCGGCGGGTAAATTGGGTTGCCGATTTCTTCCGTCGACACGGCGGCGGATTCGATATAATATTGGCTATCAAGACCTTTGGCCTTGACCAGCGCCTTGAGGATAAACTCCGCCATGGGACTTCGGCAAATGTTGCCGTGACACACGAACAGTACTCTCATACCATTTCAATGATTCTCCTGGCGACCTCTTCCGGATGGTCGACAAGGAGCTGACCGTGGTTCATTTTCGAGAAAACCTTGAAATCCATAATCGTACCCGTTTGTACTTGCGAGCTACTGCTGTTGTTTGGCCTTAACCTTGTCGCCGAATCGTTTCTCGTCAATGATGAAGCGCTCGTGCGTGCCCTGGCCGACAAGTCCTGCATCGTCGTACACTGCGACCTTGAAAGTTACCCTGCGCCGGTCAATCGCAATGACCTCCGACTCGCACCAAACCTTCGTGCCGACGGGCGCTGCGCTGTCGTGACTGACATCCACGTGAGTGCCGACTGTTTGTTGGCCCTCATCCAAATATGGCTCTACCGATATGCGGCACGTCCTTTCCATCAGGGCAATCATCATGGGCGTAGCAAGTACCAGAATGGTGCCGCTGCCGATATGCTTTGCAGTATATTCCGGAAGCACAACTGCTTCCTGTCTTCCTTTGATTCCTATTTCTACCATAATGCTAAAATGTTACAAATAAACACTCCTGCGAAGTGTTTGATATTTAAATCCCAGTCTAAAAGTCCAGGCTGGAGTAGTATTCCTTTGATTCTTCCCTGCAATAATCTATGGCACGGTTGACATAGTCCAGGAAGGGTTTGCCAGTGCGGAATATATCCAGTACTCTGTCAGGCATGTCAGCGGAAAGGATGAACGCGTCGTCCAGATTCATGACGAGACAATAATTCCTGAGCCGGAAGAAGTCTGCATCAGGGCTGTCGGCGGGAAATCCCTTCGGAACCTTCTTCAAAGCTCCTTCCATATCGATTTCCAGACCGGGGGCCGTTGCCTCCAGTATCCTTCGGAAGTCGCCATTGCCCAGCTCGATGTCTTCCCGCAGGATCTTAAGGACTTTCGGCTCCGTGTAATAGTTTCCAACGGCAAGCATGTGCTGGCCGGAGCCGTCGATGTGGAGGTAGTAGCCACTATAGCCGGACTTTTTGCCGCCACGGTTCACGAAAATGCCCATGTGGGTCTTGTATGGACTTTTGTCGCTGGAGAAGCGGACGTCGCGATAGATACGGTAGGTGCAGTCAGAAATGGATAGGGGGCCTATGCTGTCGTCAAAGCGGCGTATGCCGTCGATGAGCCTCACAGTCAGGTCTCCGATCGTTCCTTTTGCTCTAAGATAGTCGGCTTTATGGGCCTCAAACCAGGCCTTGTCGTTATGCAAGGCCAGGGACTGAAGAAATTGCAATGTCTTTTTCACAAACACAAATATACTAAAAACCGACAATGTGATTCCAAGCCCATATCCGGAAGATTTCGTATATTTACATTTCGTGCCACGCATCATTTTCCATATTGACGTCAATTCCGCCTTCCTCAGCTGGTCGGCGGTGAAATTGGTGCGAGAAGGACAGCCTGACATCCGCCTGGTCCCGTCCGTAGTGTCCGGCGATCCGTCAGACCGCCGCAGCATCATTACGGCGGCGTCCATTCCTGCGAAGAAGATGGGAATCAAAACGGCCACGCCGGTGACGATGGCGCTGCGCATCTGCCCCACGCTGGTCATCGTCCGCGGTGACTGGGAATGGTACAAGCAGTGCTCGGAGGGCTTTATCTCCATTTGCCGCCGCTATTCGCCGGTGCTGCAGCAATTCTCCATCGATGAGTGCTTCATCGATATGTCGCTTCGCTGCAAGGCGGACAACGCCGTGGAGCTTGCTACGCAGCTGAAAGATGAGATTAAGGCACAGCTGGGTTTTACCGTGAACGTGGGCGTCGGCTCGAACAAGCTGCTCGCCAAGATGGCGTCTGACTTCGAGAAGCCGGACAAGGTGCATACGCTTTGGGAGAGCGAGGTGCGGGAGAAAATGTGGCCGCTGCCGGTGCGGGAACTGCTTTGGGTGGGGAAGAAGACTGAGGCGCGGCTGACCGCTTATGGCATTGGTACTATCGGCGACCTTGCCAAGTTGGGGATGGGTTCGCTCACGCGCCTGGTCGGCCAAAAGTTTGCGCAGCAGCTGCACGAGAATGCCAACGGGCGGGACGATTCCCCGGTTGAGACGGAGGTGGCGGAGGCCAAGAGCTACAGCGCGGAGCGGACTTTCAGCAAGGACTTGACGGACCCGAAGGACATCGATAGGGCGTTGTTCAATGTGGCTTGCATCGTGGCGCACCGCATCCGTAGGGATGATTTCCGTGCATCAACAGTATCGGTGTTCGTCAAATACAAGGATTTCACCGTCTCGCAGAAACAGACATCCCTGGGGCAGCCGACGGACGTTACTGCCGTCATCCTGAATGAAGCACGGCGGATGCTGGGCGAAGTCTGGGACGGGGTGACACCCATCCGCCAGGTGGGACTTGGCGTTTCTAAACTGACCCACGAATCGGCCATCCAGATGTCACTGTTCGAAGACCCGAAAATGGATTACTACCGTGAATGGGACCGCCAGTTTGACGAGCAGCGGTCGAACTACGAGGACGCCAAGATGCTCGCGTACGAGCGCAAGAAAAAGGACGAGTAAATAGTCATTGAGCATCACTGCGTTACTTCCAGTTAGTCGGGGAAGCTCTTCTGACCGGTGGTTGCGTTGAGTTTTCGCTCGAGTTTGTTAAGGGTGTCGAAGAAGCGCTTGGTGGCTATGGCGGGGCCGAGGAGCAGGACGCCGAATGTGTTCCAGCCGAACAGGAAACCTGGCCTATGCGTGTGCAGGAATCTCATTTCTCAATAACCTTCCATCTTACCCGCCAGCGGCTGTCCTCAAAGTCGTGGCTCAGAATCTTGAATGTGCCAATCTCCGAAGTATTGTTCACATGTGCCCCGATGCATGCGCAGGCATACAGCAGATAGTCACACTTGGACTTCTTCCTTTCAATGTGCGCACTTCGCGAACGCGGACACCCGAACATCTTGACCATCGTCCCGTTCAGGATATGCTCTGCCGTATGCATCGGAGGGTACTCTTCTTTATTATGGCTGTTGAGAATCGGTTCTTCCATAATGGTGCTCTTCATCTAGGCAAATGTACTCAATTTGCGCGAGATAATGAAATCAAGGTCGCTCCAGTCGTGTTGCCGCCCGGTTGTTCTTTACGGCCGATGGTTCCGGGCAGTATATGCCCTGCAATCCGTCGGTATCGTAGGCGTCGAGTGCCAGCGCGATGATGCGGCCGTTCATCTCCAGCGAGCGCACCTGCAGCTCCAGCCGGTCGCCAATCTTGCAGATGGCGGCGAGGTGGGTGCTGGTATATTTTTCGTATTTTTGGCAAAGAAATGAGTATAGAAAACAAAGTGTGCGTTTCCCCGGCTGAACATCAGTTCTTGACTACCTATTATAAGCCATGACCTCAAAGCAACTCGCCAGAATCAAGAAAATGGAGGACGACTTCAACCTCGTCCGGGAGGTAATCCATACGCTGGACGATGCCCTCGCTGATTATGAAGCCATCCAGCGCCGGATAACCCGGCTCACCGACTATCAAGAATCCGGTCAATGGCTCAAGGACTTTGAAGCGGACGAACGGGGAGAACTACCCAAATATCTTGAACTCAAACGAGGCGTCCTGTCGGAAGATGGGCTGGATAACCTTCTTCGCGATGTGGCAGACGTTCATGCAAGAATGCTGGAGCTGGTTGAAGAGCCAGACCCTCTTGATGAGGGTCCAGCCCCATTTGTGGAGTACGACCCTTTGGTGGATAGCCCAGAATCCATCCCTGAAGCGCCTGGAAGCCTCATTTTCGTCCTCCGCTATATGAGCAACATATACCAACTGGCTGGAATGGACCTCAAGGAATTCGAAGGACAGGAAGTCCTCTTTGTCGGCGAGAGTGAGAATCTCAGGAAGCGGATAGCATTTGATCATTTCCGGGGTGATTCTTCCCGTTCGTCCCTCCGGATTAGTTTAGGCTGCCTGCTTGATATGGTTCAAATACCTCGGGACAAGACGCCTGACGGAGTGCATTTCCGTTTCGCAAAAGATGATGAACAGTGGCTTACCCAGTGGATGAAGGATAACCTTCTTGTTTACTACAAGGCTACGCCTTACAACGGACAGCTTACCAAAATGCTGATGACGGCACTCAATCCGCCCCTGAATCTGGAGAACACCTCGTCCGACCGACAGCAGTTCCGGAAGGAACTCATCGAATTGCGCAGCAACCTTCGCATGCAGGTCGAGGACCTGGAAAATACGCTCTAAGCAAAACCTGTGACTTTTCCAAATCCTTGCAAACATTGCAAAGATTTGCATACTCCAAGAATTCTACCGACCTTTACATATAGTCCTTAGCATCAGATTACGGGACTAAATTTCGGCATTTTTTCATATTGTGCCAATATTTAGTTATATTTGTGCCGTGAATGTGGTTGAAAACAATATTGTCTCGTATGTGCAGAGTAGACGACATTGCTCCGCACAAGACATTTTGGCGCATCTTAACAAAGGGGATGAGGTCTCAAAGACCACGCTCTATTGGTACCTCAACAAACTCACCAAGGAAAATAAGATTTCCAGAATATCACGCGGACAATACTCCATAGCGGAGAAGAAACCGTATACGCCGGAAGTCAGCCAGCGGATGAGGCAGGTTAATGATATTCTGAAGAAGGCTCTTCCATTTGCAACATTCTGCCTCTACCAGGGCTCTGAGCTGTCACCATACCTGCACAACGTAGCCACTAATAATGTGCTCTATGTAGAGACGGAGCGCGACAGCTGCGAAGCGGCTTTCAACACTCTCAAGGATCAAGGATTCACAGTGTATGTCCGCCCGGACAAAGAGATGATTTATCATTATATTGACCTTGCCGGGGATGCGATATTCGTGAAGGCTCTCATTTCTGAATCACCTGTCTTTGTGAGCGAAGGAGTAACCGTCCCCACCCTTGAAAAACTACTGGTTGACATACGTATAGATGAGGATTTCTACTATTTACAGGGAAGCGAAGCCTTTTATATCCTGCGAAATGCCGGCGAACGCAATGTCATCAATGTAAGCAAAATGATGCGCTACGCCAGGCGCCGACACATATATGCAGAATTGGAAAAAGATTTGGAGGATATTTGCGTTCCTGGTTCAAGTTTTTATTTCCCATCTCGAAAAGATTATATAAATTTGCATAGTATGGTAAGTGGCTCAGTTCATACGATGCTTCCTAAGATTCAGGCGGTTCTAGCGCAGCAGCCTGTTGTGAAGGCCTGGCTTTTCGGCTCATACTCACGGGGGGAGGAGACCCCTCAGAGTGATGTGGATATCCTCGTTCAGTACGACGAAAATGCTCGCATTACGTTGCTAACCATTTCCAGAATCATGACACGCTTGTCTGATGCCGTAGGCAAGAAAGTGGATTTGGTAGAAGACGGTTGTCTTCTGCCGTTTGCCCAGCAATCGGCGGAACGGGATAAAATCTTGATTTATGAGAGAGCCACTTAGAGATGCAGAGCGGCTTCGGCACATCCTTGAAGCCGTTGATACGATTGAGTCAAGCCGTAAAATCCATCCTGCGAAGGAAGCGGAGAAGGACCCTATTGTTTATTTTGGCTTTGTCAAGCACGTAGAGATAATCGGGGAAGCCGTCTATATGCTTTCCCCGGAGTTCAAGGCTGCACACCCGGAAATGGACTGGGGTTCCATTGAGGGTATGCGTCATGTTCTGGTCCACGGCTATTATCATATCAAACCCAAACAACTTTGGGATACCATTGATATCGACCTACCTGAATTGAAGCCTTCCATTGAAAAGATCCTGGAAGAGCTGGAGAAAGAGGACGCTTAGCTTCATCAATCATCCTGTAAAAAAGGCGAGCCCCTCGAGTAGGCCTGCCCTGTACAGATTGTCCAGGTCCTCTGCAAGGAAGAGGCAAGCTGTGTTATTATCGCCGCAGACCATAAAAAAGGTGCCGGCTACATTCATCCTTCGGTGAACGTGATGCCAGCCTTCTTCAAGCGCTTGCGGTCATAGACCTTCTTGGATTTGTGGAGCGCCGACCTCATTGAAACCGGCCTCCCATGCTCGGCAATCTCTTCGAGCCTTGCCGCCCTGCGGTTGGCGAGCATAAAGTCCGCCGCCGCGCCTCGCACCGCCCGACTGGCGGCAGAGCCGCCAGTCCGGCTCTCATAATCTTAATCGTGATAGTCGCTGTCTTTCCACTCGTATCTCACCGTCTCCGGCACAAGGTACTTGCCAATCTTGTAGTCGATATTCGCCTTGTGAGCCTGGCTTAGCTGATAACAGCGTCTCACATTGTACATCTTTCCGTCCTTGATAAAATGAGCACCCGTCTGATGAAAACGGAAGGGAATGCCTCTGGCAATGCACTGCTCACGAAGGGCGAGAACCCAGTCGTAATTGCAAGGGCGTGCGTCTACTCCAGATTCACCGCCCACTGACACTTCCTCTATCGACTCATCCAAATAGGGTGTCAAGTCTATGGCCGATATCAGCGGAGATGCAATGATGCTCTTGTGCTTGATGGGGAGTGAACGGAATATGGGAAGCCGATAATCGGCCATCTCTTGGTTCTCCACTGTACAGCCCACGATTACATTGTCGTAGCCGTCGCCCCAATCCTCAGGCACGCACTCCATGAATCGGTCTATACGCTTTGTGAAGAAGTAGAACCAGAGGTCATCCCTGCGTTTCATCATTTCCCAGCATTCCGGCCGCCACGGATCTGCGTCCTTCAACAGGAAATCCGATGTAAAACAAGTGAATACAATCTTTCCGCTTTCAATCTTCCAGGACTTGTCGCGCTTTCTCTTGACGGGGAGGTAGAAGTTGCCGGTCTTTCTGCATTCGCTGCTGGAAATCTCACTACCGTACATCTCATCCTGCCTATAGACATAGCAGTACTTGCAACCGGGACTGATCTTGGTGCAACCGTGCCACGGATTCCAGTCGGCGTATACTTCCCAGTTCTCGGCCATTGCTTAGTTAGAGCCACTCAAAGTTCTCCTTTCCGGCACCGACCTCGAAATGATATTTGACGATGCCCAGATCGATATTGGTATATCCGGCCATAGAGAATAGCGTCTTGGTTTCTACCTTGTTGCTATCATGCAGAATGAACTTGAACTTCTGCTGATTGACGGCGGTCGGTGCAAGCATGGCTGCTTCCATTCCGTTCAGGAACCACTTGGGTGGAAGGCCATCGGATTCGTAGAACTGCTCTACCGGTTTCAGCGGATGCTGTACACCCGGGATGGTGCCATAGCCCAGTGAAATCACACAATGTACGATATCGCCATCCCGAAGGGTATAGGTGCCGGGAATCTTTTTGTAAGTCAGTCCCACCCAGCAGGTATTCAGGCCCAGTGTCTGTGCGAGGAGAACCAGCTTTTCTCCGAAGTATCCTATCCTTTCTTCGGCTTCTTTCCCCTTGGGGCCAGCCATCACGAAGTAATTCTTGACGCCAGAGAATTGCCCATATTTCCACATTCCGGTAGAGAAACACTTTGGCTCATCCAGAACCAGCTGTATGTTCAGACCGCTTTCCGCATTCAACCTCTCAATCTCAGAACGAAGGGTTGCTACTTTTGCCGTCTCGATAGGCTTATCGGCATACTTTCTTACCGAATGCCTGGCTTTGATTGCTTCTTGAATTGTCATGGAGCAAATTTACTGATTTTACGCGAGATGGTAAAATGAAAGTCGCTCCAGTCGTGTTGCCGGCGGGGCCGCCAACACCACTTCCGCTCCACGGTGCTTGAGACCTCGACGACAGCGAGCTGCCGCCGAAGTCTCACCCGGGGACAGACTGGCGCCGGCGAGCCGTCACCAGACTGTCCCTTCGGGCCGCGCCTCACACCGCCCGGCAGTCGAACAAGTTCGCCTGCCCGGCTATCCAGATACTGTGTCAGCTAATCAGAATAATCGAAGATAATTGCTAAATTTGTGCGATAAACAACACGAAGGTAGAACGTTATATGGCACAAGAGAAACTGACCCTTGAGGAAATACTGGCCAATCCCGATGAACGGATAAAGCTCCTGGTAGAAATCATAGACGATTTTGTAAAGAGCAAAGCAAAAAGAAAGAACATCCTTAAGGCTATTGAATATGGGCTCGAACCCGAGGATGAGGAGATACTTCGCTACGCTAAGGCATACCTCTCTTATAAAATGCCAGCCGATGATGAGGACAACTAGTTAAGCGTCGCCTTTTCTGGCGGCGTTTTTTTGTATTCACTTTCGGGGGTCGCTCCAGTCGTGTTGCCGGCGGGGCCGTCAACACCACTTCCGCTCCACGGCGCTTGAGACCTCGACGCCGGAGAACCGTCGTCGAAGTCTCACTGGCTCCACAGACTCTGGGAGTTGGCCCGCCCGACCTTCGGCCGTTCAGCCCAGCTCCCAGAGACTGTTCCGCTGCCGCGCCTCTCACCGCCCTCCGACCCGGGCAAGCCGGGCCGGAAGGCTATCAATCGACATTTCCCGACATATTTCGACATAGAATCGACATTTTTCTGCCCAAAATCGACATTCTCTGACAAAAACCTACTTCATCTCGACATATTTCTTCGCTTTGGGGTACTTCGTGTCAATCAAGACATCCAGGGCTTCCTCAAGTAACTCACCGATGGAACCGGGGCGTTCCATCCCTTCGGCATCCATCCATAGGGTTAGCAGCTTGGCTTTCCGCTGGGCATCCCTGGACAGCCAGACCGATGAGTGGCCGGCTGTTTTTGCCTCCATTTTTCTTCTCACCTTCTTCGGGGCAGGGGGCGTCCGGACCTCCGGTTTCGGCTGTTCTTTCTCTTCTTCTTCGGGGCGGGAGTTTCTGAGCTGCTCCCTGAAATCATCCAACTGGCTCATACTCGTATTCTTTAGTTTTATAGTTCTCGTATTCTCGTAATCTCCGATTCTCGGATTCTCGTGTTTTGGAGATTACTAGTTCTCGTGTTCTCGTAATCACGAGTTCTGGTAATCTATAGTCCTCATAATCTGGAGTTCTCGTGCTCTATAGAGAAAACTCCGGCACAAATGTATAAGTTTTGCCTTACTTTGTCAAATTGGATTTGTCAATTTGCTGCAAAAACCCTATGTTTGCAGCGCGACTTTCAGAGGTGCGCGGAATTTGGGCCTTAGTCCAAATTGCGAGATGTGCGTTCGTGTCACGAACGCTGCCCCTGCGGGACATCTCGTACGCCTGACGGCGGGCATTGCAGGCTCCGGAGTCGCCTGCTGCGGGCCTGCGGCCCGGGTTGAGACAGCAATAGTGTTTATAGAGGAGATTGATATTGTGAGAGAGATTAGGAAACACTACATCAATGTGCGTTTCTCGGAGAAAGAGTTCGAGAAACTGAATACCCAGATGCATCTTTCGGGATATAACAATCGGTCAAGATATATCCGTGATTCGCTCCTTTCCACGCGTGTGAGGCGCAGGAATCTGAGTTTGAACGAGGCCAATGTGGCGAAGCAGATCGAGCTGCTCCGTCTGGACCTCAAGCGTATCGGCGTGAACTATAACCAGCGTGTAAAGACGCTCAACCGGCTGGCCAACGTGAAGGACCGGCGCGGCAACGCCATTGTCAATGCCAGGGACATCGAGCATGATATGTCGGAGATGAAACGGATGATGGACGGAATGGTGAAGACCTTTACCGAGATTCGGGCGGCAGTGCTGGATTCGGACGAAGAGGAGGAAGGAGATGAGAAGGAAAATGATGATGCCGATGGCCCGTGAGACGGGCATCGGCCTTCTGTATACCAAAGTTCAACATTTTAACACAATCGCATTATGCAAACCATTTTGATTTCGGGGAACCTCGCCAAGGATTGCGAGGTGATCCAGGGCAAGGAAGGAGCTGAGATGCTCCGATTCGACGTAGCGGTCAAAGACGGCCGCGACAAGGATGAAAAGCCCACGTACTACACCTGCAGGATGAAGAAGACCGGTATCGCCGAGTACCTGAAAAAGGGCCGTTTTGTCTCCATCATCGGCAACCTGAAGGTGAATGTCGTGGAGAAAGACGACAAGACCTATGTGAACCTGGATGTCTGGGTAAACAACCTGGACCTGGCTCCGCTCCCGAAGGAGAGCTGACTGGTCAAGATTTACTCGGTGAACCTGGACCTTATATGATATGGTAGTGAAAATCAACGCACCCACGCCGCACTGCTCGACCACTCTCCAGTACAATGAGAGAAAGGTGGAGGAAGGCAAGGCTGCCGTGGTCTATTCCCAGGGACTCGACAATCCGGATAAACCGCTGGAAACGTTCGAGCGCTATGAACGCGGCAGCCGCCGGTGCGAAAAGATGTCCTTCCATATGTCGGTCAATCCGTCCAGGACGGACGGGATGACGGAGGACCAGGTGGTCGCTTTTACGAAGGAGCTGATGGAGGGCATGGGCTATGCGGTCCAGCCCTTCATCATCTACCGTCACAACGACATAAATCGCGAGCACTACCATATAGTATCCGTGCGCGTAGATAAGGACGGCCGGAAGATCTCCGACAAGTATGAGCACAGGCACTGCCAGGAATTGATGAAAGAGCTGGCCCCCAAATATGGATTCGCTGTGGGGAAGGAGAAGGACGTCCAGGAGAAGGAACCGATTCGTATAGAAGGTCCGATTCCGGACTATGGCCCGGTATCCGGGCCTGAAATGCCCCTGGGATTTGAATCCCCGGAGGCATTTGAAGAGTTCCTGAAGAACAATCCGCCGCCGGAGTTTCCTCCGCTCGACGAGGAGAAGAAGGAAGACGGGAAGGTGGAGTATCAGCGCTTTGACCCGGAAAAGGGCGACTATATGAAGCAGATTGAAGAGCTGGTGGAGCAGGCAATGAAGTATCATTTCACCACCGGCGAGCAGTTCAAGATGTTGATGCGACAGTTCGGCGTGGACGTGGATTACCAGATGGTGAAGCGTCAGGCGATGATGACCTTTGCGGGCATCAACCCTAAGAATGGCCACAGATGCACGGCACCTATTCCCGCCAAAGACTTGAAGGTCCCGTCAGTTGACGAAATCAGGCAACACATTGAGGATGCGAAGAAAGAGAAACGGAATAAAGAGAAGCAGCGCGCGGCGAATCTGGTGAGGATTGCGCTGAAATACGGCAAATCCGAGCTGCACACCCGACGGATTCTCCGAAAGAAAAACATCGGAATGGTGTTCTCAAGGACCAAGGAGGGCAAAATCTTCGGCGTTACACTCATCGACCACCAGACCCGGTGCGTGTTTAAGTCCAGTGAACTGAAAGGCATCTCAGCCGGCCAGTTCGAGGAAGCGCGTATGACCAAGTGGCCACCGGAAGACAGGGAGTGGAAGGTGTACGAGGAGCCGAAGGAGAAAACGGCTGCCGAAGAAGCGGCAGACACCCTCGTTGCCGCGATGGCCGCAGAACGCAGCCGTCGCAATGAAGACGAGGAAATCATGAGAAGAGGAAGACATAGATAAAGATTGAGGCGTATGGATTCAAGAACAAAACCCATGTTCACGGCGTTCCTGATTATGTCGGGAGCCCTGACAATGTTTATGATTTACTATGAGGCCTATCCCTTCTGGGCGGGCCTGCACCTGAGCGGGAAGATAACGGATTCGATGATGCTGGGCGTATATCAGTCTGGCCTTATGCGGGAGTGGTGGTATGTGAGGGCGGTCATCCTGTTTTTCTGCACGTTTTCCGTCATTGTGCGCAGCGGCAGCTCGAAAGAGGCGCAGTGGCAGGAGATAGCCCTGCCCGTCGGTCTGGGGCTGGCGCTGTTTTTCGGAGGGAAATCGGCCGGGAACGGTCTCCTGTATGTGATTATGACAGTGGCGGGATTCGGCCTGTACCTGCTGGGAAACATTGCCCTTGGACGCGCCATCAATGCGCTCAAGGCCGCCAACATGGTCGAGGAAAATGATACCTTTCCGCAGTGCGAGAAGCTTATCAAGAACCGCTTCAGCATCAACATCCCGACGACCTACCAGGACAAGGGACGCTTGCGCAAAGGCTATATCAATGTGGTGAATCCATTCAGGGGGACGATGGTCATCGGCACGCCCGGATCCGGCAAGTCGTACTCCGTTTATGGTCCCTACATCCGGCAGATGATCCAGAAGGGTTATTCGCTGTTTGTCTATGACTACAAGTTCCCGGACCTCACGAACCGCGTGATGAATGAACTGCTGGACAATTACGAATGCTACGGAGACAACTTGCCGCGGATGTACGTGGTCAATTTCGATGACCCGCTGTACTCTCACCGATTCAACCCCATCCACCCGCGATATCTGCAGGACCCCATCGATGCTACAGAAATCGCCGAGGTCATCATGAAGAACGCCAACCGCGAGAACGCGAAAGGGGACGACTTTTTCTCCCTGTCGGCCCGGTGCTATGTGGATATGCTCATCTGGTTCCTGCGAATCTATGAGGGCGGCCGCTACTGTACGTTCCCGCATCTGATTGAGCTGATGGGGCAGAACTACAAGCATGTCCTCTTGCTGATGGAGAAATACCAGGAACTGGACATCAAGCGGAATACTTTCCAGGACGCCATAACCGACAAGGCCTTCGAACAGCTACAGGGCCAGATTGCATCGGCCCGTGTCCCGCTCAACCGCTTTGCATCCGAGACGCTGTACTGGACGCTCTCCGGGGACGATTTCGACCTTCAGATTAATGACCCCGAGCATCCGAAGATAGTATGCGTGGGGAACAATCCCACCCGGCAGCAGGTCTATGGCACTACGCTGGCCATGCTGATGTCCCAGCTCTTCAAGATTATCAACCGTCCCGGGAAGCGGCGCTGCGGCGTGCTTATCGACGAGCTGCCAACCATCTACCTGAAGGGGCTTGACCATCTGATCAACACGGCCAGAAGCAATCATGTGGCCGTGGTCATCGGCGCCCAGGACAAGAGCCAGCTGGTGAAGGACTACGATAAAAAAGAGTCCGACGTTATCTTCAACACGGTGGGGAATGTCTTTGCCGGTGCCGTCAAAGGGGATACGGCCGAGAGTCTCTCCAAGTCCTTCGGCAAGACGGAGCGGGAGACGCGTTCCTATCAGGAAAGTGATACCTCAGAGCATATCACGGTCTCTTTCCAGCAGCGGGATGTCCTTCCGGCCAGCCGTATCGAGGCGCTGTCCCAGGGCTCGTTCTGCGGCTATGTGGCCGATGAATTCCGGCAAAAGATAAACCCGAAGGTGTTCTGCGGGGAGATTCAGGCAGGAAAAGAAACGACCCACAAGGAGGAAGTCCCGCAGGTCGTTGATTCTACGAAAGAGATAATCCAGGAACAGGTCCGGCTGAATTATGAGCGCATCCGCACAGAGGTCTACAACATGCTGTACACGGAATTGAACGCTCCGAAGGAGGGGACTAGTCCTGAGCCTTCTTCTTAAAGGACCAGACGAATTCGTAGCCGAGGGCCTCGGCCATCTTCTCCATGTCGGACATTTTGCAGTCATCCACGGCGAAGCGGGTGCTCATACTCTGGCGGGAGATACCGACGCGGCGGCCAAGCTCTGAGAGGGAAACGTTTTCGTCCATCAGGTAGTCAAAAACGGGGCGCAGGCGGTAGCCCTTCTTCGCTCCGGGAGAAAAAGGCAATCTGGACCTTGAATTCTGGGGTTCAGCAGCCTCGGCGGCACTTTTTACCGCTCCATTTTTCACTTGGTTTTCCATCACTTTTCCTTTTCAAATTTGCGAATCTGACGTGTATCCTTTTCCTTTGCATTGTCAGCTAAAAGGCGAAGTTGTCAGATTTGACTTGACAAAGGTAGGCAGAATCTTTGGTTTTGCAAGCAAAAAAGTAAAAAAAAATACAGGCATGTTTGAAAACCCGCTATACAACATCCCGCTGGACAGGGTACTGGAAGCGCTCGGCTCACGGCCGGGGAAGGAGAAGAATATGTGGACCTCACCGATGAGGGATGAGCACAAGGCCTCGCTTCATATTGATCCGGCGAAGAACGTCTGGTACGACTTCGGCATCACCCGCGGCGGGACCAACGTTGACCTCGTGATGATGGTCAGGCGCTGCACCCAGCAGGAGGCCTACCGTTTTCTGGCAAAACTGGCTCCTGAACTTCTCAAGGCAGGGGCAACCATACAGAAGCCGGAAGAGCAGAAGCCATCCACCTATATCAAAGCCGCCCGGGAAATCCAGAACAAATATCTCCTGCAGTACCTGGAGAGCCGGAAGATTCCTCTGGAGCTGGCCCGCCGCTATCTCAAAGAAATCGTCATCTTTGACCCGTCGAAGAATGTCCACTATACGCTGCTCGGAATTCCCAACAATGCCGGTGCCTATGCACTGCGAGGGCCGAACGGATTCAAGGGAACCAATAAGGCGGGCATCACTACTATTAATAAGGAAGGGAAGTTTTCCGCCAAGCCGTCCACAAGCAAGGTGGCCGTATTTGAAGGAATGTTTGATTTCCTCAGCTGGCGGGTGATGCAATCCAGTGAGCTGCCGTCTTGCGACGTGATTATCCTGAACTCTGTGAACAATCTCCAGCGTGCAGCGGATTACATCAAGCAGCACGACAGCGCCACCTGCTTCATGGACAACGATGCGGCTGGAGAGCGTTGCTATCAGGGCATCCGGGACATGATGGACGGGAAGGACGTCACGGATATGTCCGACCTCTATGGTGATTTCAAAGACATTAGTGAAATGCTGGAAGCCTCCCGGGGTTATTCGGCGAATATGACATTAAGCCCAAGTATGTGAAGGTATGGAGAGCGTGAAAACAATCATGAATGAACTGGAGCAGTGCTCCAACCTGATTGCGGATGCCATCATCCGCAAAACATCCCCGCACGAAGATGATATCTCAGAGCGTCAGGCGAAAGACGCGTATGGAGACAAATGGATCCGGAAGATGAAAAGCCTCGGGCTTGCCAAATATACAAAGATAGGCGGCCGTAATGTCTACAGCCGCCATCAACTGGATTGCCTTCGTCAGGCCGAACGCGAGAACGCCAAACTGATATTCAGAAAGATAGAAAAACCGTAAGCGCCGCCAATTGTGGTGTCTTGCGTCCTAAACAAGTGTTAAGCAGTGCCCTGTAAACGCCGTGAGGCGGAGAAGGCAGGGCGGGAGAGGATGATTTGCTTAGAGGTCATCCTCTTTTTCTTTTGCTTTGGTGCTGGAGTTGTCTTTTCTTCCGTACCCCACTTGAAGGATTTGAGCACTTTGGTATTGGCATCCCACAGAAGGGACCAGTCTTTGTTGATATAGATGTCCGTGACCTTCATGTCCCGGTCTACATGGCAAAGGCCGTCGTTTATCAGACTCTTTTCTACTCCCACTTCATAAGCAATGCTGGCCCAGCTGTGCCTGGCCCAGTACAAAGTAATCTTGTCCGGGTATTTCACCCGCTTGCAGAATTTGTCAAGGCCCTTGTTCACGTTGGTCCCGAAGACCAGATACGAAGAATAATGGCTTTGGAACTTGAAAGCATGAACTCCGTCGGTCCCTTTGTATTCCTCGAACAGCTCCATTACCAGCGGGTCCATCTTGACGAACATCTCTGCATTGTCGTCTCGCCGGTCCCGGGTTTTGGTCCTGCAGTAATGCAAGATGCCATTCTGCGGAGCCGCGCAGTCGAAAATGTCCGGGCAGTTCATGCCCATCAGGGCAAAACTGATGAGGAACACATCTACTCCCATCCGCTCGCGCCCGCTCAGTGACTTGCGCATATCAATCATCTTCTGGATGATGGCCGTGTCCACATCGCGATGTCGAGAGGGCTTCTGCCGCGGCGGTTTGTAGAATTGGAAGGGGTTGCGGATGCGTATGTTGCCGAACTCTTCATCATTGTACTTCAGCCGGGCCTGTCCGTGAATGAATGCGATGCAGGCGGTATAGGCACTGATGGCCCTTGCACCCTTACCATGCTTGGATACCAGGGCGGCCTCCCAGGAGCGCATCAGGGAAGAGGTGAGCTCCGAGATGTCCATCGTGTCTTTGCCGACAAAAGCCTTGAAGGCATTAAGGGCAGTTCTGTAAGTTCTTTGTGACTGGCCGGTCTTGGCTCCTATCACTTCCTCGGCGAAGGAGAAGAAATCCAGCATGAACTGACCATCCTCATCTGAGCTCGCGCTTCTCTGTAGGAAGGCCACAATCTGGTCGATAGTCAGGTTCTGCAGGGAATAGGTGTCCAGCCTGGCAAGCGTTTTCTCAGTGACCCTGACCAGATCTTCCGACTTGCAGCGGATGTCCGGGTTCTTGATTTTACCGGTTTTGCCGATATCTTCCCGGTGCAGGAGGATATTCGTTTTGATAAAGCGGCTATCCCGTTTGAAAGTGATTCTCAGGCGGCCAAAAGTGGTCCCATTTTGCTTCCACCAGCTCTCCCGAATCACGAAGGAGACGGTGACAATGTCCAATGCATTCATAATCAGCGCATTTACGGTTAAACATTTTGTACAACATTTGTACAACACTGGCCGTAAAGCGCCCTCAGAAAGCGATGACTTTTGCCCTAAACAAACGAAAAAGTCTCTAAGTTTTGGTGCTTAGAGACTTTGTAAAGTGTTGATAATCAATAAGTTATCTTCGTGGAGCATAGGAGAATCGAACTCCTGACCTTTTGAATGCCATTCAAACGCT
>CAMYVB010000022.1 GCA_947302175.1 uncultured Bacteroidales bacterium
TTACGCCAACGACCGTTGGAACAACTTCTATGACATCCTCCGCAACTATCGCGTGATGCAGAACCTCTTCGACAGCGAAGACGAGGCCACCCAGAAGGAAGACAAGATTTTCCTCGACGTTACTGAAGTTTTCGTTATCGACCACCTTTCCCAGATCGTCGACATCTTCGGCCCCGTTCCCTACAGCAAGGCCTGCTATCTCGGCATCACCGGCGAACTCGCAACTTCCTATGCCGCCTACGACTCTGACGTAGACCTCTATAAGGAGATGCTTTCCCGCCTTGCCGCCCTCTACACCGAAATCGGCACCCTAAGCGGCACCATCAGTGCCAACACCAAGACCAAGCTCTCCAAGCAGGACTTCATCTGCGGCGGTGACCTTGACAAATGGCAGCGCTATTGCAACACCTTGATGCTCCGTCTCGCAGTCCATGTCTCTGCAAAGGGCGAGCTTGTCGCCACCGGCAAGCAGTATGCAGCCACTGCAGCAGGCCAGAAGCTTGTCACCGACCTGAGCAACAGCATCGAGGTCAAGTCCGACCGTGACGGCTTCAACTATTCCGAGAACTTCCGCGATGGCTACAAGGACATCAACAACACTGCCAGCCAGGCTATCATTGATGCCATGCAGATCACCGGCGAGAACGACCCCCGTCTCCCCATCATCTACGTTCCCACCAAGACCGCATATGCCGGTGGTGAGGATCCCGACGATGGCGCTTATCTGGCCGGTCGTTACTTCGGCAGGAGCACCCGCGAGACCGACAACCAGCAGAACGTCCGTAGCGGCGGTAACCACAACACCGAGGAAACCCGCTACTATGCCCGTCTCAACGGTAAGACCTTCACCTACAACAACCTGATGGTTAGCCCTATCGTCTCCGCCGCTGAAGCATGGTTCCTCCTCGCTGAGGCCCGCCAGGCTTATGGCGTGAGCGGTAGCGCAAAAGACGCTTTCATCAACGGTGTCGTTTGCTCCATCAAGGCTTACTACACTTCCAATATCAACAGCGTCTCCACTTGGGTTTCCAACATCGAGCAGGCCAGCGACTTCCAGGCCACTGAAATCCCTGCCGACAGCGAGCTCAATGCCTATGCTGAGAGGGTTTGGAATGCTTACAGCGACAAGCTCGAGGCCATCATGACTCAGAAGTGGGTCCACTTCGGTATCCTCCAGGCTCCTCAGGCTTGGACCGACATCCGTCGTACCGGCTTCCCTGAGCTCTACTATCCCGAGGATGGCGCCGATAACAATGGCTACAAGACTGTTCCCAGCCGTGTCAGGTATCCTAACACCGAGTACAACAACAACCAGGAGAACTACAAGGCTGCCGCAGCTCTTACCAACAATGACTCTGCATACTACAAGCTCTTCTGGACCAGGTAGTTTCAGACAATACTACGGTATTATAGCCTAAATCTGAATGGCGACCCTTTCGGGCCGCCATTCTTTTATAATATATATTTAAGGTAAAAAGCTTTTACTCATCCATCCCGGTAATCCTGCGGGCGATGTCGAGAAAGGCCATGGAATCGGGGCGGGAACCAAGGGCTGTGGGTTCGCCATCGTCGCCGCTTTCGCGAATGCCCTGGACGAGAGGGATGCGGCCAAGGAGATCGAGCCCGAAGCGCTCCGCCATCTGGGCGCCGCCGTCGCGGCCGAAGATGTAGTAACGCTCGTCGGGGTGCTCTTCAGGAGTGAACCAGGCCATATTCTCAACTATGCCGAGGATGCCCTTGTTAATGTTTTCGTTGCGGAACATGCTTACAGCCTTCTCAACGTCGGCAAGAGCCACGTTCTGGGGAGTAGTTACGATGACGGCACTCTCCATCGGTGTGTCCTGGACGAGGCTGAGGTGGATGTCGCCGGTTCCCGGGGGCATGTCGATGAGAAGGTAGTCGAGCTCGCCCCAATCAACTTGCAGAACCATCTGCTTGATTGCGCCGCTCGCCATGGGGCCGCGCCAGATAAGGGCCTGGCTCCTGGCTGCGAAATAGCCAACGGACATCCACTTGACGCCGTATTTCTCGACGGGGAGTATCCATTCGCCTCCGTCTTCTTCGTCCTTGTAGGCCTCGGGGACGAATCCTTCCGTGCCGGTCATTGTGGGTACGGAGGGGCCGTAAATATCGGCGTCGGCAAGGCCGACGGCGTATCCGAGGCGTGAAAGGGCTACGGCAAGGTTGACGGCGACGGTGGATTTGCCGACGCCGCCCTTGCCTGAGGCTATGCCTATTATGTGCTTTACTTTTTCAATTCTGGAAGTGTCGAATTCCTGGCCTTTTTTGGACGCGCTCTTGACCTCTTCGACGACGGTCTTAACCTCGACCTTCGTCCCGGCGGGCGAGTGGCGTATGATGGCGGCCCTGGCGCTGCCAATCAGGTATTCGGCGAGAGGGTCGCGTCGGCCGGGGAAGGCGAGCGTGACTTCCACGCTGCCTTCGCCGAAGGCGGCGTCTTTGACCATGCCCAGCTCAACTATGCTTTTGTCCCCTTTTGCGGGGTGCTTTACTTCTTCGAGGGCTTTGAGCAGTTCTTTTTCGTTCATTTTACAAGCTCCATTTCGTTGAGAAGATAGCCTGCGCCGCCGAATTTATCCATCATCAGGAGGACATAGCGTATGTCGACGCAGATGCAGCGCTGCAGGTCGGGCTCGAACATCACGTCGCTCGACATGGATTCCCAGTTGCCGTCGAACGCGAGGCCGATAAGGCAGCCGTCGGCGTCAAGCACGGGTGAGCCGGAGTTGCCGCCGGTTATGTCGCAGGTGGTAAGGAAGCAGGTGGGCAGCTCGCCCGCGGCGTTGGCGTACTCTCCGTAATCCTTTGTTTCATAGATTTCCTTCAGGCGTGCGGGCACGATGAATTCGTAATTGTCGGGGTCTTCCTTTTCCATTACGCCCTTGAGGGTGGTGTAGTGCCTGTAGAGGACGCCGTCCTGGGGGGAGTAGGACTTTACGGTGCCGTAGGTGAGACGGCAGGTCATGTTGGCGTCGGGGTAAGAGGGCTGGCCTTTGCGCCACTCGAGAAGGCCTGCGGTGTAGGCCTTGCTGCCTTCGCTGATGAGCTTGTTGCCATCCATCAGGTGCTGGCGGTATTTCATGAAGGCGGAGACTATTTCGGAGAACATCCTGCCGGCGGGGTCGGCGTTGAGGTCGTCTTCGGTCTTGATGCGTTCCTTTACTTTCTCCGCGGAGGTGAAGGCAGTTTCGTTGAAGAGTTTATCCACGAAGGCGGGGACGTCCATTTCGCGCACGTCCTGTCCGAGCAGGGTGATGCGGTCTTCGTCCTTGACGTTGTCGCGGTAGAATTCTATCATGGCGACGGCCTCCTTGCGGTCGAGGGCCTCTTCATAGTCCTTGAAAGTGGATTCGGAGAGCACTTCGGCGGCTTTGGCGATGGCCTCGGGAAAGCTCATGCCTTTTTTCATTATAACGGGGAGGGAGCGGCTGAAGGAATTGGCGAATCCGAGCACTTCGATGCGCATCAGTGTCTCACTGATAAGGGTCAGCGCTTCCTGGGCGGGTGCGGAATCCTCGACGCCTTTGTTGATGTTCGTAAGGGCATTGCCGTATTTTTCCCGGCGCTGCTTTTTGGCGCTGACCCAGGAGCTGAATTCGGCCTCCTCGGCTTCCTGCCTCTCGATAATGTTGAGCTTGGCGAAGGCCTGCTTCATGCCTATCCACTTCTTCCAGCCGTTCGACGAGTTTGCGTATTTGTTGGCGTATTTGAGATTGACCACGGGGTCTGCCATGCGGGCCTCGCGCATGATGTCCTGACGGACGGTGCGTGCGCCGATAGAGATATCCTGGGTGCGCAGCATCTCTTTGAGCTGGGAAGAGCTCTGGAAGCGCTGGGTGCGTCCGGGGTAGCCCATAACCATTGCGAAATCGCCGTCCTCGACGCCGCGAAGGGACACTTTAAGCGCCTGGGCGGGGCGGTAGGGGACGTTGTTTTCAGCGTAGTCAGCGGGCTCGCCGTCGGGGCCGGCATAGACGCGGAACATGGAGAAGTCGCAGGTGTGGCGGGGCCACATCCAGTTGTCGGTGTCGCCGCCGAATTTGCCCATACTCCTCGGGGGAGCGCCGACAAAGCGCACGTCGCGGAAGATCTTATAAACAATTAAGTAATAGACGTTTTGGTTGTAGAAGGGCTGGACCTGAGCCGTGCAGTTGGGGTTGTCTGCCATGGCCTTGGCGGTGAGGCTCTTGATGGTCTCGCTGACGGCCTTAGCTGCCGCTTCGTCGCCGCCTTTCTTGCGAGCTGCTTCCTCGGCCTTGGTGACTATGCGGGTCACGTCGTCCATGCGCTTAAGGAACTTGACGGTGAGTCCGGGGACGGGAAGCTCTTCTTCGCGCCTCATTGCCCAGTAGCCGTCCTCGAGGTAGTTGTGCTCGGGGGAGGAGAGGCGCTGGATGGAGCCGTAGCCGCAGTGGTGGTTGGTCACGAGCAGGCCTTCCTGCGAGATGATTTCTCCGGTGCAGCCGCCGCCGAACTGGACGATGGCGTCCTTGATGGAAGAATTGTTGATGCTGTAGATTTGCTCGGGGGTGAGGCGGCAGCCAAGCTCGGTCATGGCTTTGCCGTTCATTTTCTGGAGCAAGGGAAGGAGCCACATGCCTTCGTCCGCAAACGCGGGGAAGCTAAGGGCGATGGTTGCTGCGAGGGCGAGGAAAAACTTTTTCATATCGTTGGGATTGTTTAAAACAAAGTGGGTTCTAGCTCTTTAGGATGGAAGCTGCGGCGGTGCTGGGGAGTGTAGCCGAGGCGCTTGATGGCCTCGATGTGTTCGCGTGTGGGGTAGCCGTAGTTGCGCTCCCAGCCGTAGCCGGGAAATTCGGCGGCTATCTTTCGCATATACTCGTCGCGGTGGGTCTTGGCGAGCACGGAGGCGGCGGCAATGGACGCGTAGGTCGCGTCGCCGTGGACAATGGTCACGTACTCGTAGCCGTCGAAGGGGCGGAAGCGGTTGCCGTCGATTAGAAGAAGCTCAGGCCTGAGGCTTAGCTTGCGCACCGCCCGCTGCATGCCGGTGATCGAGGCATTGAGGATGTTGATGCTGTCGATTTCCTGGGGCATTACGGCCTCGACAGCCCAGGCAACAGCCTCTTTTTCAATGACTTCGCGAAGGGTCTCGCGGGCCTTTTCGCTCATCTGCTTCGAGTCGTTGAGGAGAGGGTGTGAGAAGTCTTTGGGGAGGATGACTGCTGCGGCAAAGACGGGGCCGGCCAATGGGCCGCGGCCGGCTTCATCGCAGCCGGCTTCGACCACGCCTTCCCGCATGTATTTTAGCAGATGGATTTCCCGTGACATACGGGACAAATTTACGCATTTTCCTTGTCTGCAAGAGCTTTTTCGAGCAAATCCACTTGTTTTTGGAGAATTTTACACATCGACTGCGACATGGTGAGCGATTCTTCGCTCTGTTTAAGCCGCTGTTTCAGGGAGTCTATTTCCTTCTGCTTGAGGAAGATATCGTTGGCGAAACGCCTTTTCAGCTCGTCAATTTCAGCCTCTGAAGTATCGTGGTGTTCTTGTGCGATTGGTGTTTCGGAGTCTTTGTCTATGCCTAGAAGGGCTATAGTCGTCGTGCCATATACTCTGGCAAGTGCGCGTGCTGCGCTCAAGCTCAGCTTCCTTTTGCCGTTCTCAAGGGCGCTCAGATATTCCCTAGTCAGACCGGCCTCCTCCGCGGCGTCGGCCTGTCTTTTCCCGGCTTTTTTCCTGAATTCCTTAAGTAAGCTCATCTCCGGCTTTGTTTTCGGCCCAAAATTATATCATGGAAACAAAGCGCGGAGTGCACTATTTGCTTACAATGTGGACTAAATGTTTACATGGGCTATAAAAAACGGATAATTTCTATAAAAATCATAAAATTGTGGCGCTCGTTGTTCTCTGAGGCTTGTTTTTGAGCCGCCTTGAGCCGACATTTGGTAAACGAAAAATTTACGCTTATGAATACAAATGAAAACTTTTTGGCCACATTCGCCCGCCTCCTCGACAAGTACGAACTACACCTTGAGCCTTATGTTTCTTTCAGGCGCATATGCCGCCTCATTGGAGCGCCGACCCGCAGATTCGATCGTTATCTGCGGTCAGAGACGGGCTTCGGAGGCGACGAAATCATTTCCATCTACAGGGAAAAGTAGAAAGCAGGCCGCCCCGTGGTTGTTATTCTCTATATTATTTCTTAGATTTGCAGGCTAACTATTATTTGCCCTATTGCACGCAAACTTATAATAATCAATAAACGATGAAAGAATACTCCACCAAAGACATTCGCAACGTGGTCCTTCTCGGCAGTACCAAGTCCGGTAAGACCACGCTCGCGGAGGCCATGCTTTTCGAAGGCAAGGTTATTGACAGGCGCGGCACCGTCGAAGACAAGAACACCGTTTCCGACAACGACGAGCTCGAAAAACTCAACCAGCGTTCCATCTACGCCACTCCCCTCTACGCCGAATTCCAGGGCACGAAGATCAACTTCATCGACGCTCCCGGCGCAGACGACTTCATCGGCGGCGCATACTCCGCTTTCCGCGTCTGCGAGAGCGGCGTCCTCGTCATCAACGCCCAGCAGGGTGTCGAAGTCGGCACTGAGAACTTCGTGCGTCGTGCAGAGGAGAACAAGCTTCCCCTGATCATCGCCGTGAACCAGCTCGATACCGATAAGGCCGACTGGGACAACATCCAGGCCTCCATGAAGGAAGCCCTTGGCGGCAAGTTGGTCTACACCCAGTTCCCCACCGCCACCGGCGCAGCTTTCGACGGCATCATCGACGTCCTCACCATGAAGTACTACCACTTCAAGGACGCTAACGGCGCAGTTGAGGAGCTCGAAATCCCCGCCCAGTTCGCCGATCAGGCCGAAGAGGTCCGCAACGCCCTCATCGAGAAGGCCGCCGAGTTCGACGACGCCCTGATGGAGAAATTCTTTGAGGAAGGCACCCTCAATGAGGAGGAAATCATGTCCGGCCTAAACGCCGGTATCGTCTCCGGCGAAGCATATCCCGTCTTCTGCGTCTCCGCTAAGAAAGACATCGGCGTGCGCAGGCTCCTTGAGTTCATCAAGGGCGTTGCCCCCAAGCCCGCAGTCGACGAGGCCGGCGCCCCCGCCCTCTTCATCTACAAGAACGACGTCGAGCAGCACCTCGGTGAGGTCTCTTACTTCAAGGTCATGAGCGGCACCATCACCCCCGGTCTCGACCTCGAGGATCCCAATACCGGCAACAAGGAGCGCTTCTCCGCCATCTACGCCGTCGCAGGCTCCAAGAAAGAGAGCGTCCCCGCCCTCAAGGCCGGTGATTTCGGCTGCGTCGTGAAGCTCAAGAACGGCAAGTCCGGCACCACCCTCTCCGCCATCGGCTCCGGCATAGTATTCGATAAGATCGCCTATCCTGCTCCCAAGTACCGCTGCGCCATCAAGGCCAAGGTCCAGCAGGACGACCAGAAGCTCGGCGACGCCCTCAAGAAGATCGCCTCCCAGGATCCTACCACCATCGTGGAGTACTCCAAGGAGCTCCGCCAGACCATCCTCAGCGGCAACGGTGAGCAGCACATCAACGTCACCAAGTGGCGTCTGAACAACGAGTTCGGTGTCGAAGTCGAGCTCTTCGCCCCGAAGGTTCCCTACCGCGAGACCATCACCAAGGTCGCATTCGCCCAGTACCGTCACAAGAAGCAGTCCGGCGGCGCCGGCCAGTTCGGTGAGGTCCACCTCCTCGTCTGCCCTGCAGAAGGTGAGGTAAACACCAAGTTCAAGATTGACGGCAAAGAGACCGTCCTTCCCATCAAGAGCCAGGATATCACCGAGCTCGAGTGGGGCGGCCGCCTCGAATTCTACAACTGCGTCGTTGGTGGCGCCATCGACCTCAGCTTCATGCCCGCCATCCTCAAGGGTATCAAGGAGCGCATGGTCGAGGGCCCTCTGACCGGTTCCTACGCCCGCGACATCCGCGTCTATGTCTATGACGGTAAGATGCACCCCGTGGACTCCAAGGAAATCGCCTTCATCATCGCAGGCCGCAACGCCTTCCGTGAGGCATTCCGCAACGCCGGTCCTAAGATTCTCGAGCCTATCTACAACGTCGAAGTCATGACTCCCGCCGAATACCAGGGCGCAGTGATGTCCGACCTGCAGAACCGCCGCGGTATCCTCGGCGACCTCGGCGCCGACAAGGGATTCTCCATCCTCAGGGCCCGCGTCCCTCTCGCAGAGCTCTACCGCTACTCCACCACCCTGAGCTCCCTGACCTCCGGTTCAGCAACCTTCACCATGGAGTTTGCCGACTACCAGCCCGTCCCTGGCGATGTCCAGACCAAGCTCCTCGCTGACTACGCAGCCCAGGAAGAGGAAGACTAATCCTCAGCTATCGAATAAATTCAGGCAGGTCCGCTCGGTCCTGCCTGTTTTTTATATATATTTGCTTTGAAGCATAATATATCCAGTTTATGAAAAAGATTCTTTCCGCCCTGGTTATAGCCCTGATAGCGGTAGGAGCGGCGGCACAGGACAAGATTTATATTTTCCCGGAGTTCACGCCCGGGCACATCGTAATGACTGACGATTCTGTCGACGATGCTGACTTCAATTTCGACGCTCTTTCCCAGAAACTCCTTTATCGCAAAGCCGGCAGGGTAATGGAGATTGCCAATTTACCCATGGTGCGGTCCCTCAAGATAGGTGAAAGGGAGTTTCTCTTGCATGGCGGACTGCTCTGCGAAGTGCTTAGAAGGCAAGGAGGAGCGGTGCTCGTGAACTGGAAGTTCAAGCTTGAAGAAGAAGGCGACGATGCAGTTTACGGTGCCCCCAAGCAGTCCATAGTCGGCAGCTACAACGAAGACAGCGCCAAGGCCTCATACATCGGCGCCGGCGGCGAGCAGGGCGCCCACAGTGTCGATATTTGGAACGATGATTCCCGCAACACTTACTTCCTTCTCGTCGGCAGCGATTTCGTAACTATTAAAAAGCTTCAGGACCTCTACAAGGCCTTCCCGGACCAAAAAGACGCCCTCAAGGCCTTCGCGCGCAAGAATCACCTCAACATGCGCAACGCCTCCGACGCCCTCCGCCTCTTCGACCACCTCTTCTCCCTCCTCGGTCTCGACCCCTCCGTTTTCCTCTGATTCTTTCCTATGTGCATCGGCAACGGTTGTTGAGCTTGTCGAAACAACCGGCCCTTCGACAAGCTCAGGGACCGTTCAATAATGCCCGGCCGGAGCCGGGCATTATAATTAAAGGTCGCTGTGGAGTATGTCTAGGCGATGTAGGTGCCAGCGACGGTGTCTCCGCCGTGGCCGGTCCAGTTGGTGTGGAAGAATTCGCCGCGGGGACGGTCGGTGCGCTCGTAGGTGTGGGCGCCGAAGTAGTCGCGCTGGGCCTGCAGGAGATTGGCGGGCAGGCGGTCGCAGCGATAGCCATCATAGTACTCGAGGGCGGCGCTGATCGCGGGGGCGGGGATGCCGGCTACGACTGCTGCAGCAACGACGTTTCTCCAGCTCTGTTGAGACTCGGCCATCTTCTGCTGGAAGAAGCTGTCCATGAGGAGATTCTCCAGCTCGGGATTCTTGTCGAAGGCTTCCTTAATCTTGCCGAGGAAGACGCTGCGTATGATGCAGCCTCCGCGCCACATGAGAGCTATGCCGCCGTAGTTGAGGTTCCAGCCGTATTCCTTGGCGGCGGAGCGCATGAGGGTGTAACCCTGGGCGTAGGAGACCACCTTTGCTGCAAAGAGTGCCTTGCGCAAATCTTCGAGGAAGGCTTTGCGGTCGCCGGTGAACTTGACGCCCTTAGGGCCTTCGAGGACCTTGGAGGCGGCCACCCTTTCCTCCTTCTGGGCGGAAAGGCAGCGGGCATAGACGGCCTCGCCTATGAGGGTGAGAGGGACGCCCTGGTCGAGGGACGAGATGGCGGTCCATTTGCCCGTGCCCTTCTGGCCTGCGGTATCGAGTATGTAGTCGAGAACGTACTTGCCATCCTCATCCTTCTTGGCAAGGATATCGCGGGTGATTTCGACGAGGTATGAGTCGAGGTCGCCCCTGTTCCATTCGGCGAAGGTCTCGTGCATTTCCTCGTTGGTCATGCCGAGGTAGTCCTTCATTATCTGGTAGCACTCGCAAATGAGCTGAATATCACCGTACTCGATGCCGTTGTGGACCATCTTCACGAAGTGGCCTGCGCCGCCTTCGCCCACCCAATCGCAGCAGGGGCTGCCGTCGGCGACCTTTGCGCAAATACTCTGGAAGATGGGTTTTACTGCAGGCCATGCGGCGGGAGAGCCGCCAGGCATCATCGAGGGACCCTTAAGTGCGCCTTCTTCGCCGCCGGAGACGCCGGTGCCTATGTAGAGAAGGCCTTTGCTTTCGACATACTCGGTCCTGCGTGCGGTGTCGGGGAAGTGGGAGTTGCCGCCGTCGATGATGATGTCACCCTCGTCGAGAAGAGGGATGAGTTTGTCGATGAATTCATCCACGGGCTTGCCGGCCTTCACCATGAGGAACACCCTGCGGGGTTTTTCGAGCGAGGCGACGAGCTCTTCGAGAGAATGGGTTCCGACAATGTTCTTGCCGGCGCCGCGGCCGCCGATGAATTTGTCAACCTTTTCAACGGTGCGGTTGAATACGCTCACCTGGAACCCCTTGCTCTCCATGTTGAGAACGAGGTTTTCACCCATGACTGCAAGGCCCACGAGGCCGATGTCAGATTTCGCTTTCATGATTTGTTATACTGTTTTAAATCCAATTTGCTTTAGTTTTTCCGCCATTTCGGGGGTGCCGCCATTAAGTCGGACGGTGAAGGCGGGGAATTCGCGGCGCACGGGGTAGTCGCCGCGCAGGCGCTCGAAGGCGGATAGGTCGGCGCGCAGGGCCTCGCTGTCAAGCGACACTTCGTAGGTGTGGAGGATGGCCTCGGAAAGCACTTCTGCGCAGGTTTTTCCTGCCGCGTCGATGCTGAAGTCCGTCGTCTGGGGAGGGGCGGGGATGCCGCTCGCCGTCCAGTCTGTAAGCGGGAGTCCGAGGGTCTTTGCCACTGCGCGAACGCTCATTGTCGTGCCGTTGGCCTTGCCGTCGGCCGAGTAACCGGCGATGTGAGGTGTAGAGAGGGCGAGAAGGTTAATGAGCTCGGGATCGAGCTCCGGCTCTGTTTCCCAGACGTCGAGCACGGCGGCTTTCAGGGCCCCGGCCTTGAGCGTGTCCTTCAGCGCTGCGTTGTCCACGACGGGGCCGCGGGAGGAGTTGATAAGTATCTTTTCCTTGCCAAGGCCAAGGAGCCTTTCCTTGTCAAACATATGGAAAGTGGCGTCTTCGCCGCTGCGGGTCAGAGGGACGTGGACGGTGATAATGTCGCTCTCCTTGAATATTTGCTCCAGGCTCACGAAAGCCTCGGGGCCCTCTTTGCGGGTGCGCGGAGGGTCGCAGAGCAGCACTCTCATGCCAAGTATCCCGGCGATGCGCGCGACCTTGCTTCCCACGTTGCCGACACCCACGACGCCAAGGGTCTTGCCCTCGAGGCTGAAGGAGAATTTCTTTGCAAGAGTTACGAGCACGGAGGCGATGTACTGCTGCACGGAGGAGGAATTGCAGCCGGGGGCGCTTTTCCACTCGATGCCGTTGCTCTCCACCCAGGCCGTGTCGATGTGGTCGAAACCTATGGTCGCAGTGGCTATAATTTTCACTTTTGAGCCTTTTAGCAGGGCTTCGTTGCACTTCGTGCGGGTGCGGGTGATGATCGCGTCGGCGTCCCTGACCACTTCGGCGGTGGTTTCCTTGCCGGGCAGGTAAATTACATCGGCGTAGGGCTCAAGCACACCCTTCAGGAAGGGGATTTTGTTGTCGCAAACTATTTTCATCCTAGTCTTTGAAGCGTTCGGGGTAGGCCCAAAGTCCCAGGGCGGGGTTGGATATGTAATAGACTTCCTCGCCGTCAGGCATGATGTTCCAGCCGTCCTTCAGGCTCTCCAGAGGGTAGCGGGCCACCATGTCGTCGTAGTGGCAGTAGTTGAAGCCCACGCTCTCGATTTCTTCGCGGCTCATCCCGTCGCCGGGGCAGTAGGTGATGCGGAAGCGGCCTTCCGACGAGCCGTGGATGAGGTGTGCAGAGGCACCGAGATTGTCCTGGAGGTCCTTGTTGGCGTTGGTGCACTCGAGGGTGTGGGGCGTGCCCTTGTAGCCGTATTTGCGGATCAGGCCGTCTATGGTCTTGTCTTCGCCGAACTCCTTGAGGGCGGGGGCGAGGACTATGAGGTCGGCGTCGTCGGCTAGGGCCATGCGGGTGCGGTATATGCTCTTGTTGCCGAGCCAGGTGCTCTTGAACTCTTCGGGATCGAGGTACACGATGCACTTCTTGATCTCGTGGTCCACCATGATGAAATTGGTCTCAAGCGAGAGATCGGCAGCTTTCTGGAAGCACTCGAAGTCGTCGCCTATGAAGAGGCCCCTTGTCACCATTTGTCCGCTGGCGGCGTCTTTGTCGCGCACAGTGAGCACATAGATTATGGGAAGGTCTTTGATATAGTTGACCCTGGCGTATTCGAACACGGCCCTGACGGGGCTCTTGGCGCGGCCCATAATGCGTTCCATGCCGTAGCTGGAGCCTATGAAATGGCTCTTGTTGATGAAGTCGGAGCCGCCCACGCCCACGAAAATGTTCTTCGTGTAGTTGGCCATGCCTATGACCTCGTGGGGCACGACCTGGCCTATGGAGAGGATGAGGTCGAAAGAAGGGTCGAGAAGGAGCTTGTTGACCTGGGCGTTCATCTCGTAGTCGAGCTTGCCTTCGGAGACCTCGCTGACGTATGAGCCCGGGATCTTGCCCACGGTCACGACGTCGTTGCGCCAGTCGTGGACGCGGAATTTCTCCCTGGGTATGCTGCCGAACATGGTTGAGAGCTGCTCGTCGGTCATGGGGGAATGGGTGCCGAGGGCGGGCATGACGTCGGTCAGGGTGTCGCCGAAATAGTCGTTGACCATTTCGGTGATGGGGCCGGCGTAGGAGTTGAAGCGGGTGAAGTCGGGCGGGAGGGCAAGGACCCTTTTGCGGGGGCCGAGGGCGTCGAAGACCTGCTTCAGGATGGCCCTGGTCTCATCAGGGCTTATGATATCGGTCTTCGACCCTCTTTCATAGTACATCATAGGCTATCTCTTGACTCGTGCGTTGCCCTGCCATACGCTCCAGACCTGCTCCTCGTCGGCGGGCTGTGCGTAGTCGGTGAGGAAGGTGGTGGCGAGAGCGCCGCTGGCCCAGCCGAATTGGGCGCACTTTTCGCCTTCCCATCCCTTCAGGATGCCGTAGAGCAGGCCGCCGACGAAGCCGTCGCCGCCGCCTATGCGGTCGAGGACGTGGATCTTGCGGGGCTCGATCACGGTCCACTCTTCGCCGCCCAGGACGATTGCGCCCCAGTTGTGGGAATTGGTGTGGTTGACCTGGCGCAGGGTGGTGCCGTAGACCTTGGCGTTGGGATACTGGGCGCGTACTCGCTTTATCATTTCCTTGAAGCTGTCAATCTTGGCTGCTATATCCTTGCCGCCGGCTTCAGGGCCTTCGATGCCGAGGCAGAGCTGGAAGTCTTCCTCGTTGCCTATGAGTATGTCGGCATAGCTGGCGATTTCGGAGAAGATGTCGTGGAGCTCCTGCTCGCGGCCCTTCCAGAAGGAGGCGCGGTAGTTGAGGTCGAAGCTGATGGCGGTGCCGTGCTTTTTCGCAGCCCTGGCAAGCTCGAGGCAGAATTTGCTGGTCTGGGGGCTCAGGGCGCCGATAAGGCCGCTCAGGTGGATGATTTGTACACCCTCGGTGCCGAAGATGCGCTCGAGATCGAAGTCCTTGACGTCGAGCGTGCGGCCCACTTCGCCGGCGCGGTCGTTCCAGACGCGGGGACCGCGGGAACCATAGCCGCTGTCTGCGACGTTGATCTGGTGGCGGTATCCCCAGGGGCCGCCCTGCTCCACTTCGGGGCCTTCGAAGTCCATGCCGCGGCTGCGGAGGTTGGCCTTGATGAAATGGGCGAAGGGGCTGCCTTTGACGAAGGTCGTTAGGACCTTGACGGGGAGGCCGAGGAAGGAAGAAATGCTGGCGACGTTGGTCTCGGCGCTGGTGGCCTGGAGATGGAAGAGGTCGCTGCTATGGACGGGCTGGCCGGCTTCGGGGGTGACGCGAAGACCCATGCTGGTGGGGACCAGGAGGGCGTAGCGGCAATTCTGTTTGAGCTTGATATCCATAATCTTAGATGCTGAAGCTGTTGAAACCGCCATCGACTACGGAGACCGTGCCGGTCACGCCCTTGGAGGCGTCGGAGGCAAGGAAATGGAGGGCGCCGACGAGCTCGTCGGGCTCGAGGAAGCGGCCGAAAGGAGTGTGGCCGATGATCTTGTGCGAACGGTCGGTGAGCGAACCGTCGGGGTTCGTCAGAAGCGTGCGGTTCTGGTTGGTCAGAAGGAAGCCGGGGGCTATGGCGTTGACCCTTAGGCCGTCGCCGAACTTGGTGGCGAGCTCGCCTGCAAGCCACTGCGTCCAGCTGGCAAGGGCGCTCTTGGCCATGCCGTAACCAGCGACGCGGGTAAGGGGCCTGAAGGAGGACATGGAGCAGAAGTTCACTATGGAGCCTTTCTTCTTGTCGACCATCACTTTGGCGAAGACCTTGGTGGGGATGATGGCGCCGATGATGTTGAGCTCGAAGACCTTGCGCGTGGCGTCAAGGTCCATGTCGAATATGGTCTGGTCGGGGGCGACGTTGGCGGGACCCATATTGCCGCCGGCGCCGTTCAGAAGGATGTCGACGGTGCCGTATTTGGCCACGATGTCCTTGCAGTTCTGCTCAACGACTGACTCGTCGAGGACGTTGGTGGGAAGGAACATGGCCTCGCCGCCTTCGGCCTTGATCTCGGCGACTATCTTTTCGCCGATTTCCCTGGCGCGCTCGAGGTCGAGCAGGACCACCTTGCTGCCCTGGGAGGCGAAATATTTAACAATCGTTGCGCCGAGCACGCCGCAGGCGCCTGTCATTACGGTCACTTTGCCGTTGATGTCGAAAAGATTCTGTGCCATATTATTTGGTTTTGTTTGAGTCATTACGGGTCCGTATCATACAAATGTAACAAAAAAAGTGTTACCTTGCCTGAAATATTGGTTTAAGATGAAATTTGGCAAATCACTTATGGCTGTCGTGGCAGCCCTCGCCCTCGCGGCGTGCTCCTCGCCCAAGGAGCAGTTCCCCGTCTACGGATGGGAGGGAATCAACGAAGAGACTGATATGACGACCCTCCAGGAGACTTTCCGTTTCTGGAAGTCGCAGGGACTCGTGGGAGTGTGTATCAATTGCGACAAGCCCGATCTCGTGCGCGAAGCTTCCCGCATCGCCCATGAGGAAGGTCTTGAGTATCATGCATGGATACCCTGCATGGTCCGCGGCGGCCTGCCCCACGAGTGGTACGCGGTGAACCGTCTCGGCCAGAAGGCCGACGAGCATCCAGCATACGTCCCCTACTATACCGCCCTCGACCCTCACAACCCTGAGGTGCACCGGTATTTCATTGACAAAATGACCGAGATCGCCGCACTGCCCGATGTCGACTACGTCCAGCTGGACTACATTCGCTATCCCGACGTTATCCTTTCGCGCGGCCTCTGGGATAAGTACGGCCTCGTGATGGACGAGGAATATGCCCCTGCTGACTACTGCTACTGCGACGACTGCGTAGCTGAGTTCAAAGCCCTGACCGGCATAGACATCAGGGAGGTCGAAGACCCCTCCAAGGTCAAGGAATGGGCCCAGTTCCGCTGCGATGCGGTTACGGCCCTTGTCAACGACATCGCCAAAGCCGTGCATGAGAAAGGCGGCAAAGTCAGCGCGGACGTTTTCCCCGGCCCCGCCTCCTATGCGGAATGGATGGTGCGCCAGCAGTGGGACAAGTGGGACATAGACATGGTCTTCCCCATGAACTACAACGACTTCTATCTCGAAGACGCCTTTTGGGTAGGTAAGATTACTGCCGAAGAGGTCGCTTCAGTGCCCGCTATGCCCGTCATTTCAGGCCTTTTCATCTGCCCCGACTGGCAGAACAAGGAAAAGGTGATTGACCCCGAGAATTCCGGTCTCCTTCCTTCCGAAATCGCCGCCGCAGTTAAAGGCGCCCGCGACGCCGGAGCCGCAGGCGTGTGCCTCTTCACCCCCTCACGCATGGCTCCCGAGCATTGGGACGCCCTCCGCGAAGCCCTCAAATAGTCAGGGTTATGGCTTCAAAGAATGCTTTGTCCGAGGCCGACCGCCTCGTACTGGACAATTATGAAAGCACGCTTCTTAACGGCCTGATGAAGCTGTGCAAGACCGCCGGGATACTTAGCGACACTCTCCTCTCGTCGCCCGATATCGACGCCAAGTGGGAAGAATTCATCCAGGAATATATCGAAGACGCCGTCAGGGAATTCAACGATTTCCCCGAGGCGGCCATCGCCTGGCCGGCCTTCATGGGTATGGCTGTAGCCAAGCGCTGGGATGAGGATTGGGAAAAGTACAAAGGGATGAAATACAAAGATCTGTATGGTCCCAACGGCTGGGACGACATGGACGAGGGTATACTCCATTACGTCCTTGGAGTGGACCTGTCATCTGACGAAGCTTCCCGCCTTGCCGGGACCATGAAGAGCTGCGCCCTCGCAGCCCTCGGCCTCATACGCCACGAAGGCATCGAGGCCCAGACCGCCCTCGGCTTTTTCGCCCTCTCCCGCACCTACACCGCCATGTACCGCATAGGCGAGGCCGTCGGCCTCTACCGCCTCAAATACTCCATGACCCCTCTCCCCAAAGGTCCTGTAAGCTAAGTCGTCACGACCGATAATAATGCCCGGCTCCTGCCGGGCATTTTTGAACGGTCCCTGAGCTTGTCGGAGGGCCGGTTGTTTCGACAAGCTCAACAACCGTTGCCGATGCACATAGGAAAGAATCAGAGGAAAACGGAGGGGTCGAGACCGAGGAGGGAGAGGCGGCGCTTGATGGCAGGGACTTCCTTCTCGAGGAACTCGGCCCTCTGTACTGCAAGAACTTTCTCGCGGGCGTCGGCCGAGACGAAGTATCCAATGCCCCGCTTATTGTAGATGATGCCTTCGGCGGTGAGTTTCTCGTAGACGCGCATCACCGTATTGGGATTCACGCCTATTTCGGACCCGTATTCCCTGACGGAAGGGATGCGCTCGTCCGCCCCGAAGGAGCCGTCCAGGACCTTTTCGCAGAAGGCCTCGGCAATCTGTATATAGATAGGTTTATGCTCGTTGAATTCCATAATATCAGTGCTGCAAGGTTTTAAGGCGCAGGAAAATACCGGCGCCGAAGCAGGCGGCAATACCGGCGACTATCCAAGTGGCAGCGCCAAGGAATGACCGGAGGGTGTCGACGGTGTCTGTATTGACGTTCCAGTCTAAGGTTACCCCGAGGATTGAGAGCAGGGTCGAGCCGGCGAAGATTATTACGAAGGCCCAGAGTATCTTATAGCGCTTGAAGCAGACGCCGCAAAGCAGGAAGAAGAGGAAGTTGAAGCAAAAAGCTGCAATTGCCGGGCCTGTCACTATGCCAAGGCCAAAACCAAAGTCCTCCTGGATTTCTCCGTTTACTTCGGCAAGCGACTTGGAAATGGAATTGAAGTTGTCGGAAAGAACCTTGAGCATGGAGTCGCCGACAGTCGGGTCAAGCAGGCAGACAAGGGTGTCCACTGAAGCTGAAGCGGCAAGGAAGATGACAGGGATGACGATGAGAGTCATGAGAATCATGGACAGCCATTTCTCGAAAGTGGAGGCGGGAAGCATGAGGAAGGAACTTCCTTTGCGCTTGTCGGTAAGATATCCATAGGTCCTCGTCTGGTACAATTCGAGGATAGTCCCGGCAAGCATGAAGGTCGCTATTCGTGCTCCGAGTCCGGGGCCCTGCCACGTTCCTTCGAAAATCAGATTCCATGAGACGAAGATCACATAGACTATCAGTCCGGCAAGACCGATGCCGAGGGCGGCTTTGAAATGGTTCTGCCACATCTGCCGGAGGTCATATTTGAACCAGGCCCAAAAGCGTGAGCCGCTAAAGAAATTGTTATTCATGGAACAGGGCTTTTACGGTTGTTTTGTGGGAATGTGCTGCGTTGAAGAGAGCTTCCAGATTGACCTTAGACTCTTCGCCGCTGGTGTTGGGATAGACCTGGATGGCGCCGGAGGGCGTATGCTCGAGATAGAGGGCGTCGGAATGAATCTGGGTGCCGTAGTCGAAGAAAAGCTTTCTGGAGATTTGCTCCAGGGATGCGTTCAGAAGGACGTCTTCTTTGTCAAGAATGATGATGGGATCTATGATTTCTTCGAGGTCGCGGACCTGGTGGGTGGAAATCACGACCATGCTATCTTCGCCGGTGTGCTTCATGATGGCCTTGCGGAACTGGCTTTTTGAAGGGATGTCCAGACCGTTGGTGGGCTCGTCGAGAAAATAGTGGCGGGCGTTGCAGGCCAGGGCGAAGGAGATCCAGGTCTTCTTGAGCTGACCGCTGCTCATGGTATCCATCATCTGGTCGGGATCGACTTCGAATTCAGAGAGTATCTCCAAGAACTTGGCCTGGTCATACTTGGGCCAGAGGGAGCCGGTGCTGCTGCCGAAGACGCAGGCCTTGGCGTGCACGGGCGCAGGCTCGTCGGCGAGGTAGAACTGTTCTCCCAGAAGGGCAGGGTCCCTGTCAAAAGGATTCCTTCCGTCAGTGACTATGCTTCCTTTCTGGGGCTTTTTCAGGCCGCAGAGAAGCGTCAGGAGAGTGGTTTTTCCGACCCCGTTCTCGCCGAGGAGGCCGTAAATGTTGCCTCCTTCGAGCCGCAGGCTGATGTTCTTGAGCACGGGCTTAAGCCCGTAGCTGAAGGATAGATTAGAGACTTCGATCATATCTTTGCGAGTGTATTAGTTTAATAGTACACCGCAAAGGTAGTATAAAAATTGTTTCTTCCAAATTTTTTTTGAAAAAAATGAAAAGCCGCTCAGATTACCTCTTCCAGTAATTGTCGGCGAAGCCTAGCATCCAAGTCCAGTCTATGGCGGCGATGCCGTGCTGGCAGTCGCGGCGCACGTAGCCAACGACCGGCCCTATGGCCGAAGTGTCGTATGTGTCAGGCCATTCGACATCCGGCAATCCGGGAACTCCGAGCAGCTTCCATACGGGACTTGCGGCCTTGACCGAAAGGAATTCGCCGTGAGTGTCGAACCAGCGGCCGTTGAAGCCTTCGACGAGCAGCGCCCGTGGCGCAACGCAACTCAGGAGCATGTGCTGGTCGAAGGGGAGGGCGGCGGTGTTGTAGGCATATTTATCATATGCGCGGCAGAACCAATGGCGGAATGCAGCCACCTCGGTTGTCACTGTCTCTCCGAAATCGCGCTTGGCGAGCGGGACTCCGCCTTCGCCGGTCTGAATGGGCGCGACCAGCGGGAAACGCTCGTCGAATGCGCCCGCGATGAGAGCAGCCTTACCAAGGCGGGAGCAGCCGGTCAGGACGACCCTCTTCTCGTCGAGCGTAGGGTCCTGCTCGATGAAATCCATCCCGCGCATAAGGCCCCAGGCCCATGCGGCTAGGGAAGTGGTGTTGTCGCTGCGGGAATAATCCCGAGGCCCCCAGAGTTCAAAAACGCCCTTGCTGAAAGCGAACTTGTCCTGAAGGATGATGCCGTCCTCGTCGGCCTCGCGCGGATTGGGGTCGGGGGAAACATCGCAGTAGCAGGCAGTCATGACGGCATATCCGCGCGCGAGCAGCATGCTCATGGGGAAGAGGTAGCGGTCGCCGTCGTGGTTGAAAATACCGCGGGTCTCTTCAGAGGCATGGTTGCCGTGACGGCCGTTCTTTTCCCGCATCCAGGAGTCGGTGATGAGGATTTCGTGGTCGAGGAGAAGCTCGTGGTTGCCGCCGAAATTGAGCAGCAGTATAACGGGAACGGGAGCCTTCGCCGTCAGGGGGGAGACTATCATCCAGTCTATGTGCGGTCCGGTCTTGTCTGGGCGGAACCACATGCGCACCTGCCTGCGGTGGCCAAAGCCCGTGAGGTTGTCGGCCTCCTCGATGGTCTCGGTATAGATCTCGCTTGCGGGCGGCATCTGACCGTACATCTCGCGCTGGAAGATGTCCAGAATCTCCTGCCTGCGCTCTGCCCACTGCTTTTTATTGCGCACCTTGCGCCCGTCTGCAAAGCGCAGCGGGTCGGGGAGGGTGTAGGAAGCTACGGCGCTTTCGTCGTAGTTGAGTATTTCCCTTGACTTTTTGATGGCGGTATCCTGGTCTTCGACGGTCCAGAATCCGGTGGAGTGGACCTGCGCAAAAGCAGCCGCGGCGCTCACGAAGAGAACTGCGGCTGCGGTTATGAATTGTCTTGTTTTCATGCCCTGAAAGTTGATTCGAGGGCAAAAGATACGAAATTACTTGTTCTTCAGCAAGACTGCGCCGTCTGCGGCGTCAGCAGTGACAGCGGAATCCTTGCTCACGCTGCCATCCAGGATGGCGGTGGCGAGGCGGTTCACCAGCTCGCGCTGAATGAGGCGCTTGACGGGACGGGCTCCGTAGTCGGGGTCGTAGCCGTTCTCGGTCATATACTCCTCGAAGGCGGGAGTCCAGTTGAGGCTTACGCCTTCCTCCTCGAGAGTATTTTGCAGGGCGCTCATCTGGATGCGCACGATTTCCCTGATGTCGTCCTTCGAAAGGGTGTCGAAGGTGATGATTTCGTCTATCCTGTTGAGGAACTCGGGGCGCATGTGGAGCTTGAGCTCTTCCTCCTTGGCGTTGGACGTCATGATGAGGATGGTGTTCTTGAAGTCCACGGTGCGGCCCTTGTTGTCGGTGAGCCGGCCGTCGTCCAGCACCTGCAGGAGGACGTTGAACACGTCCGGATGGGCCTTCTCGATCTCGTCCAGCAGGACCACCGAATACGGCTTCCGGCGCACGGCCTCGGTGAGCTGGCCGCCCTCGTCGTATCCCACGTATCCCGGAGGCGCGCCTACGAGGCGGCTTACGGTGTGGCGCTCCTGATACTCGCTCATGTCGATGCGGGTAATCAGGTTTTCGTCGTTGAAGAGGAACTCGGCAAGGGCTTTTGCAAGCTCGGTCTTACCTACGCCGGTGGTTCCCAAGAAGAGGAATGAGCCTATGGGGCGCTTGCCGTTGCCAAGACCTGCGCGGCTGCGGCGTACTGCATCGCTCACGGCCTTGATGGCCTTGTCCTGGCCCACTACCCTCTTGTGAAGCTCGGCTTCCATGCGCAGGAGCTTGTCCTTTTCGCTCTCAAGCATGCGGTTGACTGGAATGCCTGTCCAGCGGGCGACGACTTCCGCGATGTCTTCGGGGGTGACGGCCTCGGTGATGATGGGGTCCTTGATGGCGGCCTGGCGGGCGGTCAGCTCATCGATGGTTTTCTGAAGGGCTGCTATCTTGCCGTAGCGAAGCTCGGCCACGCGGCCGTAGTCGCCGCTGCGCTCGGCAATCGCAGCCTCGTTCTTATAATCCTCGATCTGGGAGCGGGCGCTCTGGAGGTCGCCGAGGATTTTCTTCTCCTCATCCCAGCGGCTGGTGAGTTCCTCGCGCTTGGAGCGCAGCTCGCTGAGCTCGGAGTCGATTTTTTCCATCTTGAGGGACACGCCCTCGCGCTTGATTGCTTCCTTTTCTATTTCGAGCTGGCGTATCCTGCTGTTGAGGTCGTCTATGGGCTCGGGAACGGAGTTCATTTCCAGACGGAGCTTCGAGGCGGCTTCGTCCACGAGGTCTATGGCCTTGTCGGGGAGGAAGCGGCTGGTAATGTATCTGTGGCTCAGGTTCACGGCTGCGATGAGGGCGTCGTCCTCGATGCGCACGCGGTGGTGGTTCTCGTAGCGCTCCTTAAGGCCGCGGAGTATGGCTATGCTCTCGGCGGGCGTGGGCTCGTCGACCATCACTTTCTGGAAACGGCGCTCCAGGGCCTTGTCGGTCTCGAAGTACTTCTGGTATTCGTCGAGGGTGGTGGAGCCTATGGTGCGCAGCTCGCCGCGGGCGAGGGCGGGCTTGAGGATGTTGGAGGCGTCCATGGCGCCGCTGCTACGACCTGCGCCCACGAGGGTGTGGATTTCGTCGATGAAGAGGATGATTTCACCGGCGCTGTCCACGACTTCCTTGACTACGCCTTTCAGGCGCTCTTCGAATTCACCCTGGTATTTGGCTCCTGCTATGAGGGAGCCCATGTCGAGGGAGTAGATTTTCTTGCTCTTGAGGTTCTCCGGGACGGCGCCGTCCACTATCTTTCGGGCTATACCCTCGGAAATGGCGGTCTTGCCCACGCCCGGTTCGCCTATGAGTATGGGGTTGTTCTTGGTCCTGCGGCTGAGTATCTGCAGGACGCGGCGGATTTCCTCGTCCCTGCCTATTACGGGATCGAGGCTGCCTTTCGCGGCCAACGCACATAGGTCGGTGGCGTACTTGCTCAAAAATTCAGTCTTGTTCTCCATAGTTTTATACTCTTTAAATAAAAAACGCTTGCCCCGAATGCAGGGCAAGCGTAGAAGAGTCAAAATATGTTCCAGCCTCCTTGGGCTGACAAAGTGTCAGTGATTACTCGGCTGCGGGAGCTTCGGTGGCGGGAGCTTCCTGAGGGACGGGAAGGGCGGGGAACTCGGGCTCCTCGGCTGCGGGAGCGACGTTCTCGATGCTGTTGGTGATGTCGCTCTCGGAGCTGCCGGTGCGCACGGAGAATGATGCGACGACGGCGAGGAGGACGATCACGACGACAAGGCCCCAGGTGAATTTCTCGAGGATGTCAGCGGTCTGGCGGACACCGAGAGTCTGGTTGCCGGCGACGAAGTTGCTGGCAAGACCTTCGCCTTTTCCGTTCTGGAGGAGCACCACGATGATAAGAAGTATCGCCGCAATGATAATCAGGACGGTCAGAATGGTGAATAGTGCGTTCATATCTTAATGTTTTTTAATCTCGTTCGAGTTGTTCCAATTTTTCGATAAGGCCTGCAAAGTAAACATTTTTTTTCGGATATCGCAAAAGAAGTTTGGAATAAATGTACTTGGCCGGCTCGTAGTATCCCTGGTCGACATAGATTTGGGCTAGGGTCTCGGTGCAGAAGCTCATCAGGATGTCGTCGTTCTCGGCCGATTTGTCGCCCTGGGGGAGCTTGGCTGCGAGCGTGGATAGGAGTGAGTCGCCGTCCCGGCGCACGCCGTCGTACTGGTCCTGGGAGAAAAAGTCGCCGCCCACGGCCACCACTCTGCGCTTGGGCGCCTCTTTGAGGAGGGTTTCAAGGTCGCTGTCGTGGTAGTCGGCCTTTTGCGCGCAGCGTTTGGCGTTGAACAGGAGCCTTCTTGAGGGAGCGTAGAGCGCTGCATCCGCGGGCAGTTCCCCGCCGACAGCTATCTTGCGCCTGTAGAGCTCCACCCTTGCCGCCGCGAACCAGGGGAACAGCTCGATGACGCGCAAAAGCTCGGTTTCGGTTTTTTGCTTCAGGCTGTCCATATCCTACCAGTTGGCGACGGTGGCGTTGAAGATATCGTCCACCAGTTTGTCAATAATCTGCTTGCAAAGCTCGTCCTGTACGGACTCCAGTGGCTGCATGGAGTCGAAGTCGGCATAGCCGGAGAAGGACTTTTCGCAGTCATCCTCGGGATACTTGCGATTGGTGAATTCTATGCTGATGGTGACGGTGAGGCGGGTCTGCGCGGCGACTTCGCCTGCGGTAACCGCAGAAGCGCGAATGTCGTAGCCGGTGATTTTGCCGGATATCTCGAGATCGCCGTCGAGGTCCACCTGCTCCAGGCGGGTCATTTTGCGGAACTGGGTGCGCAGGGCTTCGGTGAGGTCGTTGCTCAGGGAAGGATTGACCGTGGCCGCGGTGTATTCGAAGTGATTGATGGTAATAGACTTGACATCGGGCTGAATGGAGGTGCCGGTAAAGGAATATATCCCGCATGCGGACACCAGGGCCGCAGCGAGAAACAGGGCGGCAAGGCGCGCCGTAATCTTATTTGGGGTCATTCTGCTCATGGTCTATTTTTTTGACAAGCGGCGGTAAAGCGTGCGCTCGGAGATGCCTAGCTCGGCGGCGGCAAGCTTGCGGTTGCCGTGATACTTTTCAAGGGACTTGCGTATGTTGTCCTCTTCGGCCTTGCGAAGGGAAAGGGAGCCTTCCTCTTCCTCTTCGCTGCTGAAAGTGGCGGACGGAGTGTCGCTCTCCTGCCATTCGGCTTCATCGTCGGGGACGCCCGCAGCGGGGGAGACGGCCGGGGCGCTTTGCTCCCTCGGGGCCTCGGCGGGTGAGTTTGCAGCTATGCGGGGAATCGCTGCACCGCCACCATAAACCACGGTTTTGAGAGAGTCGATTTCCTGCTTGAGGTCGAGGATGGCCTTGATAATCATTTGCTTTTCGCTCTCGCCCAGACCTTCGCCCCTCTGGGCTCCGGCTATGACGGGGATGGTGTCCGGGCTTTCGCGGGGGATGTATGCGGAAAGGCGGGCGGCGTCTATTTCAGTCCTTTCGGAGAATGCAGTAACTGGCTTGGACTCCATGGCGGAAATCCTCTCGGCCACGTTTTTGAGCTGGCGTATGTTGCCGGGCCAGCGGTAGTTCTGCAGGGCGATGATGGCGTCGTGCGAGAGGCTGACCTTGCTCACCGAGTACTTTTCGGAGAAGTCGGAGGCGAATTTGCGGAAGAGGAGATAGATGTCGTCCTTGCGCTCGCGAAGGGCGGGCATGTCTATCTGTATGCCGTTCAGGCGGTAATAGAGGTCTTCGCGGAACTTGCCTCTGGACACGGCGTAGAGGAGGTTGACGTTGGTGGCGGCGACGACGCGCACGTCGGTCTTTTCCACCTTAGAGGAGCCTACGCGCATGAATTCGCCGTTCTGCAGGACTCGCAGGAGCATCGCCTGCGTGGAGGCGGGGAGCTCGCCGATTTCGTCGAGGAAAAGGGTGCCGCCGTTGGCTTCCTCAAAGTAGCCGCGGCGCGACTCGACGGCGCCGGTGAAAGCGCCCTTCTCGTGGCCGAAAAGCTCGGAGTTGATAGTGCCCTCGGGGAGGCCGCCGCAGTTTACGGCAAGGAATTTGCCCGTGCGCCTGCGGCTGTACTGGTGGATTATGCGGGGGATGGTCTCCTTGCCGGTGCCGCTCTCGCCCGTGACCAGGACGGTGAGGTCCGTCGGGGCAACGGTCACGGCAATCTCAATCGCCCTGTTGAGCGAAGCGTCGTTGCCGATGATGTCGAACTTGTTTTTTATCTTTTGGAGCTCCTGGCTGTCCATATTATTTGCTTAATACTTCGCAAAGTTAGCAAATCCTCTCAAATAATGCCCAAGACACATGCCGAAATACCGTTTTTTTGTTATCTTTGCGTGATAGACAAAACTAAACACATTGTATACATTATGAAGAAACTCCTCAACATCGTCCTCGCAGCCGTCCTTGGTGTCGCTGCAGTGGCTTGCTCTTCCGCTGAAAAGATGGCGAAAGACGCCGAGAACGTCACCGTCGTCTGCACTCCTTCACCCCTCGAGTGCGTAGCCGGCCAGGTTACCGCCCAGGTCGCCGTCACCTACCCCGACGGTTATTTCCACCCCAAGGCCATCCTCGAGGTCACTCCCGTCATCGTCTATGAAGGCGGCGAAGTTGCAGCCCCCGTCCTCACCTACCAGGGCGAGAAAGTGAAGAACAACTACAAGGTCGTTCCCAAGAGCGGTTCCACCGTCAAGGAGACCATCAAGTTCGACTATGTCCCCGGCATGGAGAAGTCCTACATGGAGCTCCGCGGTGTCGCAGTCATGAAGAACAAGTCCGTCACCCTTCCCACCAAGAAGGTCGCAGACGGTGTCAACACTACTTACATGCTCGTCAAGCAGACCGGTCTGGTGGCCTACAAGGCTGACAACTATCAGGAAGTCATCCCTCAGACCGCCGAAGGTCAGATCCTCTATCTCGTCAACAGCGCCGAGGTCCGCAACAAGGAGCTCAACGGCCAGTCCGTCAAGGACTTCCAGGCCGCTCTCGATGAGATCAGCGCCAACAACCGCATGACCCTCAAGGGCACCGAGGTCGTCGCTTACGCTTCCCCCGAAGGTGGTGAGTCCCTCAACGCAAAGCTCTCCGACAAGCGCGCCGGCACCGCCGAGAAGGCTTGGAAGAAGGTCGTCAAGGGCCACGAGGCCACCGCTCCCGAAGTCAAGAGCATAGGTCAGGACTGGGAAGGCTTCAAGGAGCTTGTCGAAGCTTCCGACATCAAGGATAAGGACCTCATCCTCAGGGTTCTGTCCATGTACAGCGATCCCGCCGTCCGCGAGAGCGAGATTAAGAACATGTCCGAGATCTACAAGGAGCTCAAGGGCGAAGTTCTCCCCGAGCTGCGCCGCGCCCGCTTCATCGCCAACGTCGAGTTCCAGAACTACACCGCCGAGGAGCTCGAGACCCTCGTTGAAGAGAACATCGACGTCCTCGACGAGGAAGCCCTCCTCAGGGCAGCTTCCCTCCTGAAGGATCCCGTCAAGAAGATCGAGGTCTACAAGAAGGCCGTCAGCAAGTACGGTTCCGACCGCGCCCGCTTCAACACAGGCGTAGCATATCTCGCCCTCGGCAAGAACGCCGAAGCCGAAGCCGCATTCAGCAAGGTCCTCACCGACGATGCCGACCTCAAGAACGCCAAGGGTGTCGTTGCACTGCGCAACGGAGACCTCAACGAGGCAGCAAGGCTCTTCGCCGCTTCCGGCAACGAGCAGAGCGTCGCCAACATGGGTGTCATCGACATCCTGAACGGCAACTATGACAAGGCCTCCAAGGAGCTTGAAAACGCTCCCGGCTGCTGCCACAACACCGTTCTCGCCTACATCCTCACCAATCAGCTCGACAAGGCCATGGCCACCGCAAAGTGCCAGGACGCTCCCGTCCAGTACCTCAAGGCCATCATCTGCGCCCGCCAGGGCAAGGTCGCCGAAGCCAAGGACTACCTCCGCAAGGCTTCCACCAACCCCAAGTTCGCAGAGCGTGCTGTTAAGGACATCGAGTTCGCAGGCATGAATTAGTCTGAATTTCAACACAATGGAGGGCAGTCGGGACTCACCGTCTGCCCTCCTTTTTTTTGTATTTTTCAAAATATTTAGTATTTTTGCATCCCCCAAATTATGGGGAAAAAACATAAATTAAAGATTTACAATCATTTATGCCCACAATTCAACAACTAGTTCGTAAAGGACGCGAGGCAATCGAAGTTAAGTCGAAGTCTCGTGCGTTGGATGCTTGTCCTCAGAAGAGGGGCGTATGCCTGCGTGTGTACACCACCACGCCTAAGAAACCAAACTCCGCAATGAGAAAGGTTGCAAGGGTACGTCTTTCCAACTCTAAAGAGGTCAATGCCTACATCCCGGGCGAGGGTCACAACCTGCAGGAGCACAGCATCGTGCTGGTGCGCGGCGGTCGTGTGAAGGACCTTCCCGGTGTGCGCTACCACATCCTTAGAGGAGCTTTGGATACTGCCGGCGTAGAGGGTCGTCTTCAGTCACGTTCCCTGTACGGCGCCAAGAGGCCGAAGAAATCTAAGAAGTAATTTTTTTACCTTTTTTCACTTTTTACATTTTTCAAAATGAGAAAATCGAAGCCTAAAAAGAGGATTCTACTTCCTGATCCCAAGTTCCACGATCCCATGGTTACCAGGTTCGTGAACAACATGATGCTTGAGGGCAAGAAGAGTATCGCTTATTCAATTTTTTACGATGCCATTGATTTGGTAGGCGAGAAGATGAAAGATTCTGACAAGG
>CAMYVB010000023.1 GCA_947302175.1 uncultured Bacteroidales bacterium
CAATTGCTTCTTGTTTTCTTTACCTCGTTATCTTTCTCAAACTTGTCAATGAACTTGCCGTTTTTTCAAACGGGCTGCAAAGATAAGGACTTTTTTCTTACTTCCAAATTTTTTGAAGAAATTTTTCTCTATCTTTACGGCTCGACAATTATAAGACTATGGAAGAAAAGACCAGAATCTCCCTGCCGGAGAACGCCAGCCGCCCCCTCAAGCCGGGCGAGACCTACAAACCCATTCTCAGCCCCGACAGCAACCCCAAAGAGGTAACTGCATATTCCGTCGCATTGGGCCTTGTAATGACGGTGATTTTTTCCGCTGCCGCAGCCTACCTTGGCCTTAAGGTCGGTCAGGTGTTCGAAGCCGCCATACCCATCGCCATACTCGCAGTAGGCTTCACTTCCGCCCTGGGCAAGAAGGGCGGCCTCGGCCAGAACGTCATCATCCAGTCCATAGGCTCGTGCTCGGGCGTCATAGTGGCCGGCGCCATTTTCACCCTCCCTGCCATCTACATACTCGGCCTGGAGGTAAGTTTCACCCACATGTTCTTCTCTTCGCTCCTCGGCGGCGTGCTGGGCATACTCTTCCTCATCCCCTTCCGCAAGTATTTCGTCAAGGAGATGCACGGCCGCTACCCCTTCCCTGAAGCCACTGCCACGACCCAGGTGCTCGTGAGCGGCGAGAGCGGCGGCAGCAGCGCCAAGACCCTCCTCGTGAGCGGCCTTATCGGAGGTCTCTACGACTTTATCGCCGCCACTTTCGGCGCATGGAGCGAGACCCTCTCGACCACGGTGCTGCATGTCGGTCAGACCATCGCCGACAAGGCCAAACTGGTCCTCAAGGTCAACACCGGCGCGGCCGTCCTCGGCCTTGGTTATATAATAGGTCTGAAATACTCGTTCATCATCTGCTGCGGCAGCTTCCTCGTGTGGCTCGTCATCATCCCCATTATGAACCTCATCTGGGGCGGCAGCGTCATCGACCTCATGGGCACGGGCATCACCCAGACCATAGGAGAGATGGCGCCCGAGCAGATTTTCCGCGAATACGCGCGCCACATTGGCATTGGCGGCATCGCGACCGCCGGCATCATTGGCATCATCAAATCCAGCGGCGTCATCAAGTCCGCCGTCGGACTGGCAGTTGGCGAGTTTAGAAAGCGTCCCGGCGCCGCGAGCGCTGAAGTGGCCCGCACCGACCGCGACATCAAGATGCGCACCGTCGTCAGCGGCATCGTTATCGCACTTCTCGCAGTGTTCGCATTCTTCGCATTCGGCGGAGTGGTCAGCAATGTATGGCAGGCGCTCGTAGGCCTGCTGATAGTTGCCGTTATCGCGTTTCTCTTCACCACTGTCGCCGCCAACGCCATTGCCATCGTGGGCACCAACCCTGTCAGCGGCATGACCATAATGACGCTGATTATCACCGCCCTCGTGCTCGTCGCCGTGGGTCTCAAGGGCAACGCCGGCATGTGCGCAGCCATGATCATAGGCGGCGTCGTTTGCACCGCTCTCTCCATGGCCGGCGGCTTCATCACCGACCTCAAGATTGGTTACTGGATAGGCACGACTCCCGCCAAGCAGGAGACTTGGAAGTTCCTCGGCACCCTGGTCGCAGCCGCAACAGTCGGCGGCGTGATGATGGTGCTCAACAAAACCTACGGCTTCACCGGCGAAAACGCGCTCGTGGCCCCGCAGGCGAACGCCATGGCCGCCGTCATACAGCCCATGATGAACGGAGGCAGCGCTCCCTGGCTGCTCTACGGCATAGGCGCCGTTATCGCGATTCTGCTCACGGTGTTCAAGGTTCCCGCCCTCGCCTTCTGCCTCGGCATGTTCATCCCCATTGACCTCAACCTCCCGCTCCTCATCGGCGGCGCAATAGCATGGTTCGTCAGCACTCGCAGCAAAGATTCTGAGAAGAACAGCCGCCGCGCCGAGAAAGGCACGCTCATTGCAAGCGGTTTCATCGCCGGCGGCGCGCTTATGGGCGTCGTGAGCGCCATCCTCAAGTTCGCAGGCGTGGACTGGTGGATGGGCAGCTGGCACACGCAGTACGGTGAGGCTGTCGCAATCGTGCCCTTCGTCGCCCTGATCATATACATGATCGTCGCAACCAAGGAACGCGGGCAGCGTCCCGCGCACAAATAATTATTTGCTATATTTGCAGGCTAAACCATAAACACATGAAGCGCACCGCCGCCCTGATACTTGCAATCCTTGCCACCCTAGTGAGCCTTTCGTCATGCGAATGGCTCTCCTCGCTCATCCACGACGACGAGGTGGTGGCGCGCCTGGGCAAGCGCAAGCTCTACAGGGCCGACCTTGCGCCTTTCATCCCCGCAGACGTCTCGCCTGAAGACAGCGCCGCAATCGCCCGCCAGTACATTACGACCTGGGCCAAGGAGCAGCTCTACATGGATGTTGCCGAGCAGCAGCTCTCCAAGAGCGAAAGCGACGTGCGCGAAGAGCTCGAGGACTACCGCCGCTCGCTGCTGAAATACCGCTACGAAAAGCAGTACATCGCCGACCGCCTGGACACGCTTATTACCGATTCCGAGGCTGAAGAGTATTACAAGTCGCACCCCGACCTCTTTGTCCTCCGCGCCCCCATAGTTCGCGCGCGCTTCCTCGACATCATGAAGGAATCCCCCGCCAGGGAGACTATACGCAGGAAGATGTCCAGCAAAGAATGGGCCGACCTCGCCGCCGCCGACAGCATGGCATACCTCTCAGCGCTCAAGTACGAGGACCGCTCCGACGAATGGGTGGACATGCCCGTCTATGCCCGCAATTTCGGCTACGACTACGGCACCGTCCTTTCGCGCCTGCGCCCCGACGGCTACATAGAGTTCGAGGAAGAAGCGGGCGACATCAAGATAGGATACGTGGTGGAAATCCTTCGCGCATCGGAGATTGCGCCCCTGGAATACTGCCTTCCCCGCATACGCGACATCATCCTGAGCAACCGCAAGCACGCCCTCCTCGCAAGTTTGGAACAAGACTTGCTTAGCGACGCGCTGGAAACCGAAAAATTGATAATTTACTAATTATGAAATACGCTCTCAGAACTGCCCTGACCCTTGCCCTTGCGCTCACCACTCTGAGCGCCTCCGCCCAGAAATACGGGAAAGTGGTAGACAAGACAATTGCCGTCGTGGGCAACGAGATGATCAAGATTTCCGACCTCGAGCAGGAGCTCCAGTATGCCCGCTCACAGGGCGGATCGTCCGACGCCAAAGCCCGCTGCGAGACCCTGGAAAGCATGCTTGAGTCCAAGCTCTTCCTCCTCCAGGCAAGGCTCGACTCCCTCGAAGTCAACAACGACATGGTCGAAAATCAGGTGGGCCAGAGACTCGACCAGGTGCGCACCGCGCTCGGCGGCGACGAGGCCGTGGAAGAGTATTTCGGCAAGCCTCTCTACAAAATCCGCCAGGAGTGGACCAACCAGATGCGCGACATGAGCCTCACTCAGCAGGAGCAGGCGCAGATTGCCCAGGGCATCCCCGAAGTCACGCCTTTCGACGTCAAGCAGTTCATAGACAGCTCCGACAAGGCCGACCTGCCCGTAATCCCCATCAAGTACCAGCTCAGCCAGATATGCATATATCCCGACCGTGAGGCTGCAAACCTCGCTGTCAAGGAAAAGCTCCTGTCGCTCCGCGAAAGGATTATCGCAGGCGAAAAATTCTCCACCCTCGCCCGCATCTATTCCGAAGACCCCGGCAGCGCCCGCAAGGGTGGCGAGCTCGGCATGGCCTCGAAATCCATTTTCTGGCCTGCGTTCTCCGACGTGGCTATGTCCCTCAAGCCCGGCACCATCTCCCAGGTGGTCGAGACTCCCGACGGCTTCCACCTCATCGAGGTAATTGAGAAGAGCGGCGATATGTTCAACGCCCGCCACATCCTCATCAAGCCCCAGTACACGACCGCCGACCGCGATAAGGCATTCCACCTGCTGGACAGCCTCCGCACCGAGCTGCTCAACGAGGCCGTCACCTTCGACCTCGCCGCCCGCTTCTACTCCGAAGACCCTGCCACCCGCACCAACGGCGGCCAGATGGCAGACCCCAACACCGGCTCCTCATACTTCGAGATAGACCAGCTCAAGCCCCAGGACTACCGCGCCATACGCGACCTCAAGGAAGGCGAAATCTCCGAGCCCGTCGAGTCTCTCGACAACGAAGGCCGCGACGGCAATCTCGTCTACAAAATCATCAAGGTGGACAAGATTATCCCCGCCCACACGGCCACCTACGAGAACGACTTCACCGAAATCTCCCAGCAGGTGACGCAGCAGAAGCAGATGGACGCCGTCAACGGTTTCCTGCGTGAAAGGATCAAGACCTCCAAGGTTAGGATTGACCCCATGTTCGCCGACTGCGACTTCAGGAACCCCGACTGGAAAGACAAAGTCAAGCACAAGAAGTCCGAATAAAGCGTGAAACTCTCCGTCCCCGCCGTAGCCCTTGCCCTGCTGTTGAGTTGCACCGCGCTTTCCGCCCAGGAAAGCCAGGCGCCTGCCGACAGCCTCGTAAGGCTTATGAGCGCCAAGTCGGCGGAGATGTATACCGAGAAAAACCGCCGCTTCAGGAAGGTCACGGGCCCTGCCCGCTTCCTCCACAACAACACCTATCTCCTCTGCGACACCGCCATCTGGGACGTCGACGTAAGGGTTATCCAGGCCTGGGGCAACGTCAAGATAATGCAGGACGAGACCGTCCTCTCGAGCCAGAGCCTCGATTACTACATCGACGACGACATGGCCCGCTTCAGGGGCGGGGTGGTGCAGCTCGAAGACAAGGACGGAAACATCCTCAGGACAAGCAACCTCGACTACAACACCAAAGACTCGGTCGCCACGTTCTATTACGGCGGCTCGATGCGCGATAAAGACGGGCAGATAATCGAGAGCGAGAACGGCAGCTACGACTCCAAGGTCAAGCTCTTCACCTTCGACAAAGACGTGAACATGTACACCGACTCGGTCTTCGTCAAGACCGGCCGCCTGGAGTATCACGCCTCTGAAGGGTACGCCGACTTCTTGGACGGTGTCGACGCATGGAAGGACGCCTCCATGCTTTCCTCCCAGACGGGACGCTATATCAGCGATTCCACCGCCACCTTCCATTTCTACGACTCAGTCCACGGACTCACCGAGACCCGTGAAGCCTGGGGCGACACCCTGCATTTCGTCAGGGCCACTTCCGACCTATCGATGCACGGGAACGTGCAGCTCACCGAAGAGAAGAGAAGGGCATGGGTCTTTGGCGAAATCCTGCGCTACACCGACTCCCTTTCGCTCCTCACCCTGAAGGGCAACGCATCCGTAATCGCAGAATTGAAAGACTCCACCGCCGTTAAGCAGCTCGATACGCTCTATTTCTCCTCCGACAGCCTGTGGCGCCAGGAGTTCCGCAAATGCGACATCCCCGGCGACATTCTCTCAATCTCGCAGAAAAGGGTCACCAACATGGCAGTAGACCCCGTGGGCTCATACCGCAAAAAAGCCGAGGAGTCGGCCAAGCAAAGCGAAGAGAACCGCAAGCGCGAAATGGAAGAGCAGAGCGGCCGCAAAGGCCCCGCGACGCATACAGCCGGCAATCTGACGCCCGGACAAGCGGGCCCCGAATCGCCGGGCACTCCTACGCCGCCACCCGCCGAAGGAAACTCTCCCGAAGAAAATCCATCGGGCGAGAACGCTCCTGAAGAAGGCTCCGGCTCGGAAGAGAATTCTTCCTCCGGGGAAGGCTCAGAGACTTCGGAAGCGGAAGCTGAGGCAGAGGCCCCGAAAGACACCACACTCGTCCCCTTCATGGGCGGAATAGGCAACGTAAAACTCTACAAATCAGACCTTCAGATAATCTGCGGCGACCTTCGCTACAGCGAGCTTGATTCCCTTGCCGTCCTGTCCGAAGTGCCTTACGTCTGGAATGAGGGCAACCGCCAGTACGCAGCCGACAGTATCATAGCCTACGTGGACGGCAGCGCGATGCGCAAGGCCAGCCTCCTCTCCAACGCATTCATCACCATTCAGGAAGACACCACCCTCTTCGACCAGATACGCGGCGCCGAAATGATGGCCTATTTCGACTCCACCTCCGCCCTCGAGAGATTCGACGTGATGGGTGGGGCCAACGCCATCTTCTTCCTCGAAGAGAACGAGACGCTCGCCACAGTGAACCGCGTCGAGAGCAAGATGCTCTCCGCCTATTTCAAGAACGGCCAGATGGAGAGGGTCTTCTATTTCGACAGCCCCAAGAACGACGCCATACCCACTGCCCAACTGCGCGGCGACGACCGTCGCATGAAGGGTTTCAAATGGGATCCCGAGCTTCGTCCTTCAGGCCGTGAGGACGTTACTCCCTACAACGTGCGCCCCTCAGAGCGCGCTGCCTATGAGAGCCGCCCTCAGGCCAAGTTCCGCTACACGGAGCGCTATTTCCCGGGCCACATGAAGCGCATTCGCAGCGGCATAGCAGCACGTGACTCAGCAAGGAAAGCTTCTAACCGTCTTCGCGATTCTCTTTCCCTGAATGGGCCTCAGGAGGCGTTCCCCACCATAGAACTCCCCTCCGACACGACGCTTATTAACGGCGAAGTTATGCCTCTTGGCACTCCTGAAGGAGCGGAGTCGGAAGGCGGTGAGGCTCCTGCAGGATTGCCTGCTGAAGCTTCTGCCGGTGAGTCGGTGGAAACTGCGACGGAGGGAGTTCCTTCCGGAGCTTCAGAAACTCTGGCCGCGCCTTCCGAGGGCACAGAGACCGGCAATGGAACTGAGGGTTCCGCCTCCGAAGCAGAGGAGCAGAACGAAGTTTCTTCCACCGGACCCGCCCTCTCCGAAAAGGAACTGGAGGCCATGCGCAAAGCCGCGGCCAAGGATTCCATAAAGGCAGCCCGCGACTCCATACGCGCCGCCAAGGACGCAGCGCGCGAAGCCCGCTGGGCCGAGCTCGACAAGCGCGACGCTGAAAAAGCCGCCAAGAAAGCCGAGCGCAAGCAGGAGCGCTACCGCAAGAAAGTCCTCAAGCAGTTGAAGATACGCGACAAGAACCTTGCCCGCGAAGAAAGGATACGCGCCCGCTACATCGAGCGCTACCGCAAGCAAAAAGAGCGTGAAGACGCCCGTGCCGCTGCCAAAGCCGAACGTGACGCCGCCCGCGCCGCCGCCAAAGCCAAAAACGAGTCCGCCAAAGACGAGCGCGACTCCTCCCCCGAGGCACCTGCCAATCTGCAGGAACAATAACCGAAAGCAACAGAAAAAGCAGCCCTTCGACAAGCTCAGGGACCGCTCAAAGCCCGAAAGTAATGAAAAGAATCATTCTGGCAATAGTCGCCGCTATTGTTTTTTTGAGCCCTGCGGCGGCGGGAGGTTATTTCAACGGCTGGTACTTCAAGTTGCAGTCGGAGAGCCGCACCATGGCCCTTATCGTCGCCTACCACAGGACCGGGGGTGTGGAAACGGCTTCCCTGCAGGTTATTACCGACGAAATGGTCTGGAACGTCCCCTTCGACTATTCCTCTTTTTCAAGGAACGGAAAGGGCCTCGACGTGACACTGGGCAATTGCCGATTCAGTCCTGAAGGAATAGTGCTGGACGTCCATGAGGAAGGTTTCGATCTCGAGGGCGAAGTCAATTTCGGCCCCTGGACACCCATCAATGGCGACATCATGGGCCCCTTCCGATACGTCCATTTCATGCAATGCCGCCACTCGGTATGGAGCGTTAGACACAACGTCAACGGCAGCATCACCCTCAACGGCGACAAATACGACTTCTCTGATTCCCAAGGCTATATCGAGGGCGACCGAGGCTACTCATTCCCGTCGGTCTACGTCTGGACACAATGCCTTTTCGACGGCGGGTCAATTATGCTCAGCGTCGCCGACATCCCCATGGGCCTGTTCCATTTCACCGGCATAATCGGCTTTGTCTATTATCAGGGCAAAGAGTACCGCATCGCGACCTACAACGGCGCCTCGCTAAAGGGAATAGGCAACAACAGCGGAACGGTGAGCCAAAAGGACATGGAACTGACCGTCAGGCTGATAGAGAAAAATGCAAAACCGCTCTACGCCCCCGTTAACGGCGCGATGAACCGCGTAATCCGCGAAAGCGCCTCCTGCCTCGCCGGCTACAAATTCACCATCGGAGGGCAGACCATCCTCGACTTCCAAAGCCCCAAAGCCTCCTTCGAATACGAGTGGAACCACTGACCGCCCCCCTTCGACAGGCTCAGGGACCGACAACGGCAGGGTCAGGGACCGACAGCGGCAGGGTCAGGGACCGACAGCGGCGGGGTCAGGGACCGCTCCCGGGCACGGGGAGCGGGCTTTTTGTGCCCGGTCGGTCCTCAAAATGTCTTCCGGGCACGCTCAGGGCCGTTCTTGTGCCGGGCAATGCGGCGCAGAGCGAAGGAGAGCTGCCTGCCGCAGCGGAAGGAAAGATTATTCCGCTGCGAAGAGGGTGATGAGGTTGAGGATGACGCGGGAGGCCTTCTCCATGCTCTCGAGGGGCACGAACTCCATCTTACCGTGGAAATTGAGACCACCGGCGAAAATGTTGGGGCAAGGGAGTCCCTTGAACGACAGGTTGGCGCCGTCGGTGCCGCCGCGGATGGGCTGGATACGCGGCTCGACGCCCGCCATCTCCATGGCCTTGACCGCCTTCTCAACTATGTGATAATGAGGCTCTACCTGGGTGCGCATGTTGTAGTACTGGTGCTTGACCTCAGCCGTCACCGTACCCTCGCCGTACTTGCCGTTGAGGAAATCGGCGATGCGCCGGACCTCGGCCTTCCGCGCCTCATACAGGGCCATATCGTGGTCGCGAATGATATAGGTCGAAGAGGCCTCCTCCACGCTGCCCTGCATAGCAATCAGGTGGAAGAATCCCTCATACCCTTCCGTGTACTCAGGCTTCTGCTCAACGGGAAGCAGCGAATCAAACTCCTCCACGATGCGCAGGGCGTTCTTCATCTTGCCCTTCGCATAACCGGGATGCACGTTGCAGCCCTGCACGCGTATCTTGGCGGAAGCGGCATTGAAATTCTCAAACTCAAGCTCGCCCACGTCGCCGCCGTCCATCGTGTAGGCATAATCGGCGCCGAACTTCTCCACGTCGAACTTCACTACGCCGCGTCCAATCTCCTCGTCGGGAGTGAACCCTATCTTAATCTCACCATGCCTGAACTCAGGGTGCTCAACGATATACTGCACGGCGTACATAATCTCGGCAACGCCGGCCTTGTCGTCGGCGCCAAGCAGCGTCGTGCCGTCGGTCGTGATCAGAGTTTCACCCTTATGAGCCAGCATCTCGGGGAACTCCGAGGGACGCAAAAAGAGCCCGGGGACGCCCCTGAGCGGGATGTCGCTGCCGTCGTAATTCGCTATTATCTGGGGCTTTATATCCTTGCCCGAAGCGTCGGGCGCCGTGTCCACATGAGCAATAAAACCAAGCTTAGGAGCTTCGACGCCGGGCGAGGCGGGAATCGAGGCCATCACATAGCCGTAATCGTCTAGCGTGGCGTCAACGCCCAGGGCGAGCAGCTCGTCGCGGAGCATGCCTAGCAGGTTAAGCTGCTTTGAGGTGCTGGGTTGGGATTCAGAATCTTCATTGGACTGGGTGTCAATAGAGACATAGCGCAGGAAGCGGTCGAGTATCTTTTCCATTTCGGGTCATTTTAATCGTTACGTCAAACAAATGTATAAAAAATTATTTTTCTTATTTTCGCTGACATGAAAAGAATTGTCGCAGCATTTGTTTTTGCTCTTTGCATAAGCGCGCAGCTTTCAGCGCAGGAGGCAGACTCCGCCCAGGCAAACCCCGAAAAGGGCGTAATCGCATTGTCGGTAGCGTACATACGCAGCGCCCCGGACTACGAATCTTCGCTCGAGACCCAGGCCCTGATGGGCTGCGAAGTGGAAATCCTCGGCCGCGAGGGCTACTGGCTCAATGTCCGCACCGCCGACCCTCAATACGAAGGCTGGGTCACCGAACTCGCCGTCGCCCCCCTCCCCTCCAGCCCCAATGCGTCATTCGCCGGCTCGACCGGCGAATCTGTGGCCGCTGAGCGGTCCTTCGACAGGCTCAGGAAACGCTACGTCTGCACCGCACTCCTCTCCCACGCATACGAGAAACCCTCTGAAAAGAGCGGAATAGTCAGCGAAATAATTCTTTGCGATGAATTTAGCAAAGCCCTGACCCCCGGCGGAAAGCCTATCGTAAAAGGGAATTTCGCCAAAATAATACTTCCCGACGGGCGCGAAGGCTGGGTTAAGCGCACTGCAATAGAGGACAATAATCTCTGGCTATCTTCGCTGACATCTTCAGGCGAAGCCGTAGCCTCCGCAGCGCAGCGCCTCCTTGGCATCCCCTACCTCTGGGGCGGCAACTGCGTCAAGGGCATGGACTGCAGCGGACTAACATGGCTGTGCTTCCGTCTTGCGGGCGTCAGCCTCCCGCGCAACGCTTCCGCCCAGGCCCGCCTCGGCACCGACGTCCCCATCTACGATACGCCTCCCACGGCAGAGTGCACTGTATTCGACTTCAGCGCCCTTCGCCCCGGCGACCTAATATTTTTCGGTAAGGCAGCGGACGGCGATCAGCCCGCCCGCGTGACCCATGTGGCGATAAGCCTCGGCGGGACGGAATTCATCCATTCCTCGCAGGTCGTGCGCCGCAGCTCGCTCAATCCCTTGTCGCCCATATTCTACGAGCGCGAACCGCTCTTCGCCCGCCGACTATTATAAAACCAGCCGGCCCTCCTGAGCCAGCTGGTCATTATGAGTCGCTAAAAACCGCCGACTACTCCGTCATCTTGGCGGCCTCGGCAAGCCTCTTTTCCCAGGCCCACGCAGATGCGAGCGTTTCCTCAGTGGAGCGCTCAGCCTTCCAGCCGAGCTTTGTGAGCGCCAGCGAAGGATCGGCCCAAATCGCCACCACGTCGCCGTCGCGGCGGGGAGCGTATTTATAATTGAGCTTCAAGTTATTAACCTTCTCGAACGTGGTCACCAGCTCGAGCACGCTCAGCGGGCGTCCGGTGCCTATGTTATAAATCTCGTAAGGCTCCTCCATTTCCCCGTCGAGCATGCGCCTGACTGCGCAGACATGCGCGCGCGCCAGGTCCACGATGTCGATATAGTCGCGCAGGCAGGTACCGTCCGGAGTGGGATAGTCGTTGCCGAAAATGCTGAGGCACTCCCTCTTGCCTATTGCAGTCTGGGTGATGAAAGGCACAAGGTTGTTGGGCACGCCGCGCGGCAGCTCGCCAATCAGCGCCGAGGGGTGCGCACCTATGGGGTTGAAATAGCGCAGCGCTATGCCTTTCAGCGAAGGGTAGGCCGCCACGCTGTCGCGAAGTATATCCTCACACATCTGCTTGGTGTTGCCGTAGGGCGACGTGGCGCTCTTGCGGGGAGACTGCTCGGTGACAGGGAGACTGTCAGCCTCGCCGTATACGGTCGCGGACGAGGAGAACAGCACGTTGCACCCTTTTTCCCGCGCGACCTCGAGCAGGTTCACGAAACTCGCCAGATTGTTGCGATAATACTTGAGCGGATCGGCAACGCTCTCACCCACAGCCTTGTAGGCGGCAAAATGAATCACCGCATCGATGGGGTAGCGCTCAAAAAGATCCGCAACCGCAGCCTTATCGCAAAAATCCATCTCCACCAGCGCAGGCTTGAAGCCAAGTATCTGACACACACCGTCGTAGCAGGTCATATCGCAATTGGAAAAATTGTCGGCGATGACCACATCGTAGCCCGCCTGCGAGAGCTCCACCGTCACGTGGCTGCCAATGAACCCGGCACCGCCGGAAACGAGCACTGTTTTCTTAGACATATCTTAAGCTATTTGAACAAATCTTTGACTAATGCGGCTACATCGCCGACTTTGACGACGCTGATGCCCTCGGGGGCCTTGGCGCCCTTGGCGGAAAACGCCGAGACATAGATGCGCTTGAAACCGAGGCGCGCGGCCTCGCTGATGCGCCGCTCCACCTGCGGTACGGGACGGATTTCGCCGCTCAGGCCCACTTCGCCCGCGAAACACACGTCGGCGGGTATGGCGAAATCGAAATTGGACGAAAGCACGGCGCATATGACCGCCAGATCGCATGCGGGGTCGGTCACCCTCAGGCCGCCGGCCATATTTAGGAAGACGTCCTTGGCGCTAAGGCGGAAGCCTGCGCGCTTTTCCAGCACTGCGAGCAGCATATTGAGGCGGCGGACGTCGTAGCCCGTAGCACTGCGCTGGGCGGTGCCGTACACAGCCGAACTGACGAGCGCCTGCACCTCGAAAAGGAAGGAGCGCGAGCCGTCGAGCATGGCCGCAACCGCTGTGCCGCTAAGATTCTCCCCGTGGACGGGTATGAGCAGCTCGGAAGGGTTGAGCACCGCGCGAAGGCCCTTGCCCGTCATCTCGAACACCGCGAGCTCGGCTGTGCTGCCGAAACGGTTCTTGATGCTGCGGAGTATGCGGTACGCGCCGCGGTTTTCGCCCTCGAACTGCAGGACGACGTCGACTATGTGCTCGAGAATCTTGGGGCCTGCGATATAACCGTCCTTAGTTATGTGGCCTATGAGAATCACCGCGATGCCGCTCTCTTTTGCGAATCTTAGGAGCGAGGCGGCGACTTCCCTCACCTGCGAGACCGAGCCGGGGGTGGAATCGGCCGACGAGGTGTACATCGTTTGCACCGAATCCACTATCATAAGCGCAGGCTTGAGGCTTTCCGCCTCCTCGATGATGCTTTCGATGTTCGTTTCGCTGTAGATCAGCAAATCCTCGGCAGCATCCGCGCCGGGAGCGAGGCGGTCAGCGCGCATCTTGACCTGGCGGACGCTCTCCTCGCCGGTGACATAGAGGGTCCTGAGACCGGGGCAGCCAAGGGGAATCTGGAGCGAAAGGGTGGACTTGCCTATGCCGGGCTCACCGCCAATCAGCACCAGCGACCCGGGCACGATACCGCCGCCGAGGATGCGGTCCACCTCGCTGTTACCCAGCGAGAAACGCTCCTCGGCCGATGACTCTATCTCCTTGAGCCTCTGAGGGTGCGAGACCCTGCCGGCCGAAGAGGCCGCAGCGCGTTTAACACCCGTCTCAAGGGTCTTTTCGACCATGGTATTCCACTCCCCGCAGGCGGGGCAGCGGCCCATCCACTTGCTGCTCTCGTTGCCGCACGAAGTGCAGTAGAAAACAGACTTGCTTTTCGATCCCAATGTTGCCATACCTTGCAAATATAATTATTCGCCGCGATAGTTATGCCACCGTCAAACTCAAAAATTGCGCATTGCCGATTCAGGCCGCGCAGGGCTTTTTGCAAGTTTGAGCGCGATTTGTTAAATTTGCAAGGATGGCCCCATTCACAGGCCTTCACAAAGCACAATATGGTTATAAAGGGACACATTTCTCAAATCATAGGCCCCGTGGTCGACGTTCATTTCGAGACCGCCGAAGGGCAGAAAGCCGAGGAGCACGAACTCCCCCGCATCCACGACGCACTGGCAGTGACGCGCCCCGGCGGCCGCAGGCTCATTATCGAAGTGCAGCAGCACATAGGCGAAGACACCGTGCGCTGCGTCGCCATGGATTCGACAGACGGCTTGAAACGCGGCATGGAGGCTGAATGCCTCGGCGCCCCTATTTCCATGCCCGTCGGCGCCCAGATCCGCGGCCGCGTGATGAACGTAACTGGCGACCCCATCGACGGCCTCGGCCCCTTGAGCCCCGAAGGCGCCCTGCCCATACACCGCGAGCCCCCGAAATTCGAAGAGCTCACCACTTCGCAGGAAGTCCTCTTCACCGGCATCAAGGTCATCGACCTTCTCGAGCCCTATCTCAAGGGCGGAAAAATCGGTCTCTTCGGCGGCGCCGGTGTCGGCAAGACCGTACTTATCAAGGAACTCATCAACAACATCGCCAAGAAGCATAACGGCTTCTCCGTATTCGCCGGCGTGGGCGAAAGGACGCGCGAGGGTAACGACCTCCTTAGGGAAATGATCGAGTCCGACGTCATCAAATACGGCGACGAGTTCAACAAAGGCATGGAAGAGGGCAAGTGGGACCTCTCGAAAGTCGACGAAGAGCTTCTGCGCAGCTCCCAGGTAGCCATGGTCTTCGGCCAGATGAACGAACCCCCGGGAGCGAGGAGCAGCGTGGCCCTCAGCGGCCTGACGCTCGCCGAGTCCTTCCGCGACAGCCGCAACCCCGAGGACCCGAAGGACATACTCTTCTTCGTGGACAACATCTTCCGTTTCACCCAGGCCGGCAGCGAAGTCTCGGCCCTGCTGGGACGTATGCCCTCCGCTGTAGGCTACCAGCCCACCCTGGCCACTGAGATGGGCCAGATGCAGGAGCGCATCACCTCCACCAAGAACGGCTCCATCACTTCTGTCCAGGCGGTCTACGTACCCGCCGACGACCTCACCGACCCCGCCCCGGCCACGACCTTCTCCCACCTCGACGCCACGACCGTCCTTAGCCGCAAAATCGCGTCCCTGGGCATCTACCCCGCCGTCGATCCCCTCGAGAGCACGTCCCGCATCCTCGATCCCAACATCGTAGGCCAGGCCCATTACGACACCGCCCAGCGAGTAAAGCAGATACTCCAAAAGTATAAAGAGCTCCAGGACATCATCGCCATCCTGGGCATGGACGAGCTTTCCGACGAAGACAAGCTCACCGTGAACCGCGCCCGCAAGGTGGAACGCTTCCTTTCCCAGCCTCTCCACGTCTCAGCCGTCTTCAACGGCTGCCCGGGCGTGATGGTCGATATCGAAGACACCATCAAGGGCTTCAACATGATACTCGACGGCGAAGTGGACGACCTCCCCGAGCAGGCCTTCCTGCTCGCCGGCACCATCGACGACGTCCGCAAGAAAGCGGAAGAACTGCTCTCCAAGACTGCCTGATAGAAAGCCATGTCCATCCTCCTGAGAATCCTCTCCCCCGAAAAGCTGCTCCTCGAAAAGGAAGTGGCCAAGGTGGAGCTGCCCGGTGCCAAGGGTCGTTTCGTGGTCCTGAGGGGCCACGCGCCCATCATCACCGCCCTCAACGAGGGCGAAATAGCGTGGGCTGTGAAGGTGGACGGACCTTGGGATAAATTGAAGACCGGCCCCGGCTTTGCCGAGGTCTGCGACGATAAAGTAAACGCCTGCGTGGAAAGATGAAACGGCTGAAACTCATATTGGCCGTCATCGCGGCGGCGCTTTTCCTGGCTGCGCCTTCAGGCGCGCAGCCAGCTCCCGCCGCCGAGCTCGATATCAACGAATACCTCTTCGGCCACATAGGCGACGCCTACGAGTGGCACATTACGACCGTTAACGGCCACCCCGTCAGCATTCCCCTCCCCGTCATTGTGCGCAGCAAAACGGGCGGCTGGCACTGCTTCAGCTCGGCAAAACTGGAGCACGGCGAAAGCTACGAAGGCTTCTACATCTCCCCTGAGGGCAAATACGAGGGCAAAATAGTCGAAGAATTCGCCGGAGAGCAAGTCCGCCCCCTGGACATCTCGATAACCAAAAACGTCCTCGGCCTGATGATAAACAGCCTCGTGCTCCTTCTTATCATCCTTCTTACCGCCCGCTGGTACAGACGCCACGACGCCCGCGAAGAAGTCCCCAAGGGCTTCACCGGAATCATGGAAATGATGATAACGATGGTCGAAGACGACATCATCAAGGACTGCGTCGGCAAGGACTACAAGCGCTACTCGCCCTACCTGCTGACCGCTTTCTTCTTCATCTTCGTCAACAACTTGATGGGGATAATCCCCTTCTTCCCCGGCGGGGCCAACGTCACCGGCAACATAGCCGTCACCCTCGTCCTTGCCATTGCGACCTTCATCGCCGTCAACGTCTTCGGCAACAAGCACTACTGGAAAGACATACTCTGGCCCGAAGTGCCCACGTGGCTCAAGGTCCCCATCCCGCTTATGCCCGCCATCGAGATAATAGGCATGTTTACCAAGCCTTTTTCTCTGATGGTGAGGCTCTTTGCAAATATACTTGCAGGGCACTGCATGATACTCGGCGTGGTCGCCGTGATTTTCCTCACTGCCGAAATGGGCGCTGCAATGAATGCGGGCCTAAGCGCCGTCGCCATTTTCCTCGGAGTCTTCATGGACATACTGGAGCTGCTCGTCGCTTTCCTCCAGGCCTATGTGTTCACTATGCTCTCCGCCGTTTTCATCGGCCTTTCGCGCCAGGAACCCGAAACAGAATAACCAATTAAAACATTGATATTATGCTACCTCTTATGATGATTCTTCAGGCCGTCGCAGGCACCGCCCTCGGAAGGGCAGGTGCAGCTCTCGGCGCCGCCATCGCCGCATTCGCAGGCGCATTCGGTATCTCTAAGATAGGCCAGTCCGCTCTCGAAGCGGGCGCCCGTCAGCCCGAGCAGGCCGGCCACTACCGCATGACCGCCATCATCATCGCGGCCCTCGTGGAAGGTGCTTGCCTCTTCGCCATAGTCGTCTGCCTTATCGCGAAGTAAAAGATGTCCCTTATTACTCCCGATTTCGGCCTGCTGGTCTGGATGACGCTGATTTTCGGCATCGTCTTCTTCGTGCTGGCCAAATGGGGCTTCCCCCTCATCACGAGGATGGTCGATGAGCGCAGCGACCGCATCAGTTCAAGCATAGAGAAGGCCCGCAAGGCCGAGGAGTCGCTTTCGCAGCTTGCCGAAAAGCAGCAGGAGCTGATAGACGCCACCCGGAAGCAGCAGGCAGAGCTGCTCCGCGAGGCATCCGAAGCGCGCGACAAGATCATCGCCTCCGCCAAGGAGCAGGCCTCGGCAGAAGCCGCAGGCCTGATTGCCGAGGCGCGGACGAAGATCGAAGCCGAGAAGGAGGACGCCCTGAGGCAAATCCGCGGCGAAGTGGCGCGCCTGTCCGTCGAAGTGGCGGGCAAGGTGCTGCTCGAAGACCTTTCGGGCGACGAAGCGCAGATGCGCCTCGTGGACAGGATCATAGACACTATAGGCGACAGGCCTCTTGATGCCAGCTAAAAGATGAGTACAGGCACGATAAGCTCACGCTACGCAAAAGCGCTGCTCCTATACGCCACCCAGACGGGCGGCGCGGACCGCGTTTACTCCAGCGTAAAAGCTTATCTGGACGATCCTGCCAAGGCCTCGGCGGAGCCCCTCCCCGAGGAGCTGGAAAAGTTTGTCGCACTCGTAGTCGAAGAGGGACGCGAGTCCCTTATCAAATTAATTTTCAGGAGTTTCCTCCTCCAGTATGAAGCCTCGCGCAAGGTCAGCACCGTAGTCATCACGACTGCCGGCCCTTCGGCTGAGCTCAGGAGCAAGATTGAAGCTTTCGCCCGCTCTAAGTTCGAAGGCGAGCTGCAGTTCGAGTACAAGACCGACCCTACCATAGTCGGAGGATTCATACTCGAGACCCGCGGCCGCCGGCTCGACCTCAGCGTCAAAGGCAAGCTCAAGGAGATTGAGGACACCCTGGTGGAAAAACACAATCGTATCGTCTGATGGGACAGAACATCAAACCCGGAGAAATATCCCGCATCCTGCTCGACCGTCTGAGTGAAGTCAGTCCGGTCAAGGGCATGGAGGAAATTGGCAAAGTGCTGCAGGTGAGCGACGGCGTCGTGCGCGTCTACGGCCTAAGCGATGCCGCTGCAGGCGAATTGCTCGAGCTTGAAGGCGGCATCATGGCAGTCGTGATGAACCTCGAGGAGGACAACGTCGGCGCCATCCTGATGGGCCAGACCGACCAGGTGAAGGAAGGCATGAACGTGCGGCGCACGGGACGCATCGCCTCCATCAACGTAGGTGAGGGCATAGTAGGCCGCGTCGTAGACCCTCTCGGCAAGCCGCTTGACGGCCTGGGCCGCATAGAGGGCGAGCTTTTCGAAATGCCTCTCGAGCGCAAGGCTCCCGGAGTCATTTACCGCCAGCCCGTAAGCGAACCTCTCCAGACGGGTCTCAAATCGATAGACGCGATGATCCCCATAGGCCGCGGCCAGAGGGAGCTCATCATCGGCGACCGCCAGACCGGCAAGACCGCCATCGCCATCGACACCATCATCAACCAGCGCTCAGGCTTCCTCGCAGGCGATCCCGTGTACTGCATATATGTTGCAGTGGGCCAGAAAGGCTCGACCGTCGCATCCATCGTGGAGACGCTCAGACGCATGGGGGCCATGGAATACACGACAGTCGTCGCTGCGACTGCCGCCGACCCTGCGGCCATGCAGTACTACGCCCCGTTTGCCGGCGCCGCCATCGGCGAGTATTTCCGCGATACCGGCCGCCACGCCCTGGTCGTTTATGACGACCTGTCGAAACAGGCTGTTTCGTACCGCGAGGTGTCGCTCATCCTCCGCCGTCCTTCGGGCCGCGAGGCCTACCCCGGCGATGTGTTCTACCTCCACTCCCGCCTTCTCGAGCGCGCGGCGAAAATCACTGCGCAGCAGGAAGTTGCCGAGCAGATGAACGACCTTCCCGAGTCGCTTAAGGGCCGCGTCAAGGCAGGAGGCTCGCTCACTGCACTCCCCATTATCGAGACCCAGGCGGGCGATGTTTCCGCCTACATTCCAACCAACGTCATTTCCATTACCGACGGCCAGATATACCTCGAGTCCGCGCTCTTCAACCAGGGTTTCCGCCCTGCGGTCAATGTGGGTATCTCCGTTTCCCGCGTCGGCGGCAGCGCCCAGGTCAAGAGTATGAAGAAGGTAGCAGGGCGCCTGAAGATAGATCAGGCTCAGTACGAGGAGCTCGAATCCTTCTCCAAGTTCAGCTCCGACATGGACGCCATCACGGCCATGACGCTCGACAAAGGACGCAAGAACAACCAGCTGCTCATCCAGCCTCAGTACTCCCCCATGCCCGTGGGCGAGCAGGTAGCCGTGCTCTATTGCGGCACCCGCGGCCTGATGAAAGAGCTCCCCATCGATCGCGTACGCGAATTCCAGGATAAGTTCCTCGACCGCATGAGGGCGACGCAGCCGGAGCTGCTCAATAACCTTGGCGAAGGAAAGATAGACGACGGTGCAGGCCAGACCATAGAAAAAACGGCCGCCGAGGTAATATTCGCAATGCTGCAAACTAAGTAAGCTGTTCTTAAGATGGCGTCACTCAAGGAGACCAAAAACCGCATCGCTTCGGTAAGGAGCACGCTGAAAATCACTTCGGCGATGAAGCTCGTTGCCTCCGCCAAGCTGCGCAAGGCCCAGGCCGCCATCGAGGGCATGCTGCCCTACAAGAACGCCCTTACTCTCACGCTGGAGCGCGCCCTCGATGGCGGCTCCGTCCCCGAATCGATGGCGAAGTACTACGCCAAGAGGGAAAGCGGAAAAGTAGTTCTTATCGTAGTCTCCTCAAATACTTCGCTTTGCGGAGCTTTCAACGCCAACGTTATACGCACGGCAAGGGAGAGGATTGCCGCCCTTAGCGCGGAAGGGAGGACGGTCGAAGTATATTCCATAGGCCGCAAGGCCGCTGACTCCATGCGCCTTCTCGGCTACCCTTCGCCGGGAGACTTCCACTCTCTTTCAGATAAGCCTAACTACGAAGGGGCCGCTTCGATTGCCGAGTCCCTGATGGAAGCATTCGCCGAGGGCCGTATCGACGGCGTCGAAATCCTATACAACCATTTCGTCAGCACCTCTTCCCAGAAGGTCCTGCGCGAGACCTTCCTTCCCCTCTCTGAAGAGAAAGCCTGGTCTGAGCAGGAATCTCAGGACACAGAGGAGCGCTACATTTTCGAGCCAGGCAAAGAGGGGATAATCGAGGAACTGCTTCCCAAGACAATGAAGCTGAAGCTGTTCTCCGCGCTTTTAGACTCCCTCGCCGCAGAGCACGCCGCCCGCACCGTCGCCATGCAAACAGCCTCGGACAACGCGGAAGACCTCCTTCGCGAGCTCTCGCTCGAATACAACAAGGGACGCCAGCAGAAAATCACCAGCGAAATACTCGACCTCGCCTCCGGCGCCGAGCGCGAATAAATCCTACTTGTACTGGGAGTACTTCAGGCGGGGAGAAGTGGCAAGATAGCTGTCGGGGAAGCCGACGGGAAGACCCTTAATTGACTCCAGCGCTCTGCACTCGTGGAAAGCCGAAGGCTCGATGGTCTTGGCGCTCCTGGGAAGCACTATCGAGCGGAGATTGCTGCAATCTTCAAACATGAAGTCTCCGATAGTGTTGTCTTCGGCGGTGAGAACCATGTTGATGCTGCCGTCGGGATTGCGCGTGAGGCCGAAATTGGGATTGCGGTCTATGCCCCATTCGGTGATGGTCCTCCAGTCTTCGTCGCTGACGTTCGTGAGGTCATAGCGATATTTGAGGCGCTGCCCGCCCTTGACGGCTTCGCCGTGGATGACGACTCCTGATGCGGAAGAAGTGCCGTATGCCTTGCCGCCTACGATGGTCGCACCGGACAGGTCGAGATCCATGAGGTTGCCGTGAGGGCCGTCATAGCCCTGGGTAGGGGCACCGGCCATGTTGCGAAGAAGGGCGATGTCAGAGCCGTCGAGGGGGCCCTTGATGGTGAGTTTGGTCACCAGGGGGCACTTTTTCGCATTAATCTTGGAAGCAAGAGTTCCGGGCTTTTTCACCGAGACTTTCATCGCAAGGGACTCTTTCTTGTCGGCAGGACGTATGCCTGAAAGCATTTCGCGGAAGAAGAGCTGATTGCCTTCCAGCGTGGGGACGACGATGACGCGGTAGTAGCCGTTGCAGTAGCCGTTCCAACCGAGGTTGAGGTGGACAAAATCGCGGGCGTAGCCGTCTACGACGAAAATGTGGGCATCGTCGGCGACGATGACGGGATGACCGGCGTCAAGGTCCTTGAAGAGTATCGTGAGGGCATCATAGTCGGGTATGTCGGCGACATAGCTGCACTGGGGGCTGTAGCCCCAGTTGTCTATAAATGCGCCCTTGAAGTCGTTCAGGTAGCTGCCGGTGCCGTAGGGTGATGCGCTGGCGCCCACACTGCCGGCGCAGGCTATCATCAGATGGGCCATATCCTGGTCGTCGCCGCTGAAGGAAACAGGGTGCTCTCGCATGTCGACCCTGTAGCCCTTGCCAGTCCTGGTGGTGAGGACGGCGGAGCCGTAGGGCTGGACGGGATTACGGTGCAAGGCGAGCACCTGAGCCATTGCCACGGGGCCGCAACCTGCGAGGCACGCCGAATCCTTGCCCGCATACTTCTCCTTGGGGAAGAAGGTGTTCCAGGGGGAGTTCTGGGCGTACATTATATCGCCAAGGAGGGGCTCCAGCTCTCGCTTTGCGGGCTTGTAGCCTTCGAGGGGCTTGGACCTGTAGACCTCTCCCCTTTCTTTGAAGCCTTCGAGGGACTTGACATACTGACTGATGATATGGTAGACGGAGTTGTCCTTTTGTTTGTCTTCGCCGTTCCACATGGCCGTCCCTATGCCGTAGGCGAGGATGGGGTCCTTGATGTAGGGCTGGTATTCCTCGCTCGTCACGATCACGAAGTTGCGGTTGACGTCATCGGAGAATGCCTTGATGGCGTGGTTGCCGTATTTGTATTCGAGGGTGGCGGCGCCGTCCTCCGCGCCGTGGGCGATGAGGAACTGGCGGGCGATTTCCCATTCCTGGCCGTATGAGCGGCCGGGGAGAGCCTCGATGGAGGTGCTGGCGGAGTAGACTTTCGTGTCGCCTATCATGGCGCTCATGGGGTGGATGGTGAGGGTCCCCTTACTGCGCACGTAAAAGCGGGCGTTCACTACGACCCTGAAGACTGTCGGATTGTCGGTATCCAGCTCTTCGAGCGAGACTTTGACAAGCTTGGCTCCGTCCATGCTGCCGTCGAACCCGTCAATGGAGTAGCGGCTGGCGTCGAGGATGTAGCGCACAAGGATAGTGTCGCCCTGATAGATGTCGCCCTCGGGAAGGGCTATCCTGAAGCTGACAAGGCCCTTGGGGAGCTCGGCAGATGAATCTCCGCCTGGAGTCTGGGCGGATGCGCAAATCGAAAGGGTGAAGACGGCGAGGAAGGTCGCAGCAACATGGAATAATCTACAGGCCATAGCTTTTCAATCGGTTATGCTAACAAATATAAAAAACAATTTGAGGGCTGTCAAGTTTTTTACTTATCTTTGGACATGCAGCATATCGTCGCATTGGACATGTTTCAGACCGCAGGCATCGGAGTAGTCGCCCTGATGCTTGGAATGCTGTTTACCAAGTGTATACCTTTTTTGAGGCGCTACTGCATTCCCGCGCCGGTTTCAGGGGGGCTGCTGGTTTCGCTCCTCACCCTTGCCGCATACGCCTGGGGCGGTGTGGAATGCTCCTTTGACGGCACGGTCAAGGACTTGTGCATGATGCTGTTTTTCACCTCGGTGGGCTACCAGTCCAATCTGTTTTCCCTGAAGCAGGGAGGGCGGCCGCTGGTAGTGATGGTGATTCTGGTCTCGGTGCTCATTGTCTTCCAGAATATCATTTCTATCGGGATTGCCCGCTGGATGGGGCTCGACCCGCTAGTCGGTCTTGCAGCAGGCTCCATCCCGATGAGCGGCGGCCACGGCACTTCGGGCGGGTTTTCTCCCGTGCTTGAAAGCGCCGGGCTGACAAGCGCCGCTTCGATCACGATGGCCTGCGCCACCTTCGGCCTCGTGGCAGGTTCGCTGCTCGGCGGGCCTTTGGCCGAAGGTATCATCCGCCGCCGCCATCTCTCCGCCGAGTCGCATTCGACCGACATCCTTTCGGGGATGGAGAGCAACGACGCTTCGCCTGACTTCCGGCAGGAGCGCACGGGCTCGGAGGAGGGAAATTTCCGCTCCTACTCGAAGGCTGCGTTCACGCTGGTGCTCACGATGGCCCTGGGTTCGTGCCTTAGCAAATTGCTCTCGCTGACGGGAATTGTTTTCCCCACTTATTTCGGCTCGCTGATGATGGCCTTCTTTATACGCAACGTGTGCGAAGGGGCCTTCAAGGGGCGCGACGTCCTTGGGATGAAGTCCATCGTGTCGTTGGGCAACATATGCCTTTCGCTGTTCCTCGGTATCGCCATGGCCTGCCTGAAGCTCTGGGAGCTGGCAAGCCTTGTACTGCCGCTTTGCGTGATTCTGCTCGCGCAGGTGCTGTTCCTCGCGCTATTCGCTCGTTTTGCCGCGTTCCCGGCTCTGGGAAAGGACTACGACGCGGCGGTGCTGGTGAGCGGCCTTTGCGGCTTCGGTCTCGGAGCCACGCCCAATGCGATGGCCAATATGTCCGCCGTGTGCTTCAAATACCGCTACGCCACGGTACCGTTCATCATCGTGCCCATAGTAGGAGTTATGTTCGTGGACATAATCAACACAGGGATTATCACCGTCTTTTTGAACCTGCTGCACTAGCAGGTAGGGCTTACTTTTCTTTCAACGACTTCTCATAATCCTTCAGCGCCCGTATGGCATGGGGGCAAAGGAGGAGTAGGGCGATGACGTTGATCCAAGCTGTTATGCCCACACCCACGTCGCCCAGCTGCCATATGACCGGGGCGGTGAGGGGCTGTGAGGGATGGCATTTCCTTGCCCATTTGAATGTCTCCTTCATCAGGGGCACACTGTTGGTTACTCCCCTCCTTTGCACCCCTACTCATAAGGATTTTGCCTGAATGAAAAAAAAGATTTGTACCTTTATCTGTCATCCCCCGTCAAAGCCTATGAAAAAGATTCTTTTGCTTTTAGCTCTTGTCCTGTCCGGTTGTTGCCGAAAGGCCCCGGAGCCGCAGCAGGTCATCGGAGTGTCTTTTCCCGAGCCTCCCGTTGAGATTTTCACCAACAAGACTGTCGGGATGGACATGATTAACCTTTTCAATATCATTCAGTTGCCCGAAGGAGGCTACCGCCTGTATTTTTCCGGATTCAGCGGGGACAGCTACGGCGATGACGATTATTGGCTTTCCCAGCATCTCTACTACGCCGAGTCTGAAGACGGAGTGCATTACGAGATGAAAGGAAAGATAATGGACGGCGTAGTGGAGCAAAGCGTTTTCCTTACTGGTGACAAGAAGAAACCTTTCGGCCTTGTGGGAAGGGTCCCGGAGAACGGAAAGTTGATGATGTTCCTCTGGAAGTCGGAAGATGGCATCACTTTCGACGATAAGGTCCTGCTGCTGAAGCGCTGGCACGACACGCAGAACGTGATTGTGCCCCGCGACGGGCGGCTGAAACTCTATACCCGCATCTGGCAGGAGGACTGGAAGAACAGGAAAAACGCCGTGATGGAGTTCAGCGAAGACGGCGAAGGACTGACCGGAATTACGCCGCTCTCCGGCGACTATCTCTACAATTCGGCCGCCTGCCGCCTCGACGAGCGCTATGACGTACTGTTCCCGACCTGGTTCAACAACAAGTATCCGGGAGCCACTGACACTTGTTTCCTTAAGTGTTTTCTCGTGGACGGCCTGTTCTCCAGGGAGTTGCCCTGCGATTTGAACAAATGGATAGAGCCTGACGAAAAATGGGTCCTGGTCGCACCCGGATTCATCACCATCAACGGGGAAAGGTACCTCGCCTACAACACCCGCAGCACATCCCACGACTCCTCTGTCGGGAAAAATTCCGTCAGTAAATACAAGCTCATCAAAGTTGACATTCAATTCGGCGACCCCTTCAAATCCGTCGACACACCCATCAGTAAAGAGTTATGAAAAAGATTCTTTTGCTTGTTCTTTTCGCCTCAGCGATATGCGCCTGCGGCAAGAAGACCCTAATCGGCGTAGGCTTTCCCGAGCCGCCCATAGAAATAGCCTGCAACGAGGATTTCGGGATGGGGCTCATCAATTATTTCAACATCATCCGGACCCCGGACGGCACATACCGCATGTACTTCTCCGGCAATGAGGAAAACGGGATAGCGGAGAACGAGTGGCAGCAAAACCTCTATCTGGCCGAGTCCGCAGACGGCTTCCACTATACACTGAAATGCAAGATAATGGACGCCATAATCGAGCAGTCGGTTTGCCTGGTGAAAGATAGGGAGAGGCCCTACCGCATGGTCGGCAGCCAGATGGACGAAGGCTCCCACTGCCTCTTCCTATGGAAATCGAAGGACGGACTCGAGTTCGACTCGCGCAAGCTGCTTCATAAGGACAAGCATGACACCCAGAACGTCCTGGTGCCCCGCGGCCACAAGATGAAGCTCTATTCCCGTGTCACACAGGAAGGATATAAGAACCGGCGCGTGACGGTGGCGCAGTACACCTTGGGCGGCAGCCAGGAGAGCGTCACCGAAATCCTGGCCGGCGATTTCCTGTACAACAATGCGGCATGTAAGCTGGACAGGCGCTACGACCTGCTCTTCCCCACCTATTATAATACGCACGGCGGCACCACTGACGCCTGCACCTTCCGCTGCTACATAGCAGACGGACCCTTCGTCAGGGAGCTCCCATGTGCACTGAACCGATGGATAGAACCCGGCGAAAAATGGTTCCTGGCCTCCCCGGGCTTTGTTATGATTGGCGGGGAACGCTACCTCGCCTTCAACACTCGGACTGAAACACATGATGAGAGTCACAACGGCATGATCAGCCGCTACAAACTCATCAAAGCCGTCCCCGAGTACGAATAACTCCTCGCCTAGAAAGAGAACGGCACTTTCTTTACGTTGTAGCCGTAGATGGTTTTGAAATCGTCACGCATGGAGATGACGTGATAACCGTTCTGACGCCATTGTTCGGCAAGAGCCAGGGCTTTTTCGCGATTTGCATGATCCCTGTCCTCGTCATCGGCAATAAGCATGAACGCAGCACACTTCAGGGGGCTGCTCAGACAGTAGTTGTGCATGGCGCAGTCTCCGGTACTGTTGCCGAAAGAAAGAACAGGTATCTTGCCTATCTCCTGAGTAATCTGGAAAACCTTGTTCGTCTTTACGTTCTTAATGATTAATTCATCGCCGCGGAGAATATCTTCCTCCTTGCCAATGGTATACTCCACACCGGGGATGTCGCCTTGGTCACGGGCTTTCAGCGTCACATCCATTCCTATTACGTATTGGGGATCTATGCCCAGAGCGTCCACCAGTGCCCGGCAGATAAAGCGGTCAGAACCGGAAACCACGTAGAATGTAAAGCCGTTGTCCTTCAGATAGGAGAAAACTTCCAGCATGGGCTTGTAAAAGCCCTCGCCATAAGTCATGCCGGTAAAACCATTGGCCTGCTTGGCGCCGAACTTTTTCACATAAGAATCAAACTCTGCCAGGGTCATGCCGGAATAAGCCTTTGCTGCGGCCCGGGCATGGATGAGCTCAAAGCCCTCTGGCAGTTTTTTCCCGTCCCTTACAAAGTCCCGGATACTCTGCGCTGCTTCCCTTACATCTTCCGGAGCGTCGTATGTGGGATCGTCAAGACCGCGGTACTCGAGCATGTTATACTCAAAATACGTAGGATAGAGCTCTCCCAAAAAAGTCCCATCCATGTCGAATGTGGCGATTCTGTCATCCACTTTGATAAAGTTGGGGGAACTGGGATTAGTCACATCTTCCACATACTCCGTCAATGCATTAAGGGCACTGCACTGATTCCATAAGGAGAAGTATTTATTTTGGGGATCCGGATCCGGGAGCTTTTCGCATCCGATCCATATTAGTGCGAAAGAAAGAAGGAGAAGTAATCGGTTCTTCATCGTGTTATTCATTACTAATACCACAAATTAGCAACTTACAATGTCTTTCTTGTGCCCAGAGCGGGGGTCGAACCCGCACGTCTTTAAGGGACACTGG
>CAMYVB010000024.1 GCA_947302175.1 uncultured Bacteroidales bacterium
AAAGCTTGCCTGGCTTAACGCCAGGCGCTTTTCGTTTTCGGGCGAAGGGACAAGTCCACCTTCCGTTACCCCCACCCCAAACCCCTCCCCTCGGGGGAGGGGCTCCGCCTCAGAAGAGGCGGTGCGGGCCTGCAGGCCCTGTCGCTTCGCTCCGAAATCGGCCTAACGGTCCAGGATGTGGGACGTTAGGCTCGAAAATCGGCCCAAAACAAGCCTAACGGCCCAGCAGATGGGACGTTGGGCAGGTAGAACGGACAAAGCCCCGGCATTTCACTAGGATGTCGGGGCCTTTTCTTTTCTATAAACAAGGAATTTATAGACATAAATATCCTTTCCTTATTACCCCCTCCAGAAGGGTTCCGGGAATGATGCGCCTGACTGCATTCACCACGGCATTCAGTTTTGCCTCGTGAATGTAATCGGTACGGATAACAAGGGAGATGGTCCTGCCTGGCACGGGATCCACGATGGGACGAAGGCAATTCTGCTGGCTGTACAGGATGAAGTTGGAATGCGTCTCAGGGATGATGGTAATGCCCCCATTCTCGTTGACAACTTGAATAAGGATGCCCACGCGGCCTCCCTCAAAGAATCGGTCGTAAGTGATTTCACCAGATTTCAGTTCCGACGGATCCAATTGACGAAGACCGTCACGGATAATCCAAACTGGCTGCTCTAGAATGCTTTCCATGCGGATGCTTTCCTGTGCGTATACGGGATTATTGGATGCGACATAGGCCAAGAAGCGTTCGTGATAAAGGGGAATCTCCAACAGGTCCACATCCCGTACCGGCCCCGTCATTATACCCATATCCACCTCGGCTTTCCTGAGTTTGTCCTTGATGGTATCAGTGAGCATTTCCTCCGTTTGAAGGGCAATAGAAGGATAATTCTCGCCGAAGTATTTGAAAAAGCCAGGAACCAGCACCGGCGCCACCGTTGAAATCAGGGCAATCTTCAGTGGCCCGGTAAGCGTTTCTTTTTCAGTGCGGGTCATTTCGGAAATCTGCTCCACATTATAAAGAACCACCTTTGCACGGTCAATGACTTTCCGGCCAATCTCGGTGGGCGCCAGCGGATGGGCATCCCTGTCAAAGAGCCGTACGTCCAATTCTTCTTCCAGTTTCTTGACCATCAGGCTAAGAGTGGACTGAGTTAAGCCGCAAGCCTCGGCCGCTTTCCCGAAGTGCCGATAATCGTCGATGGCGATGATATAGCGCAGTTGCTGAAGAGTCATGACCTTTCTGTTAATTGATTATTTCAATGCAAAGATAATAATTTTTGTATTGATAAATGGATTTTGGCAGAATATCTTTGCCCCGTCAATTCATTATTTATGAACTGGAGGCTCATCACTTGGTATTTCGGCGTCTCGTTGCTCCTGGTAGCAGCGCTAATGACCTTGTCCGGCATCGTGGCATGCTGTACAACCGGCGATGAAAGCCGCACGCCACTTCTTTTCTCAGCCTACCTTACCGGTACGGTCGGTTTCTTCCCGTTAATCTTTGTACGCAAAAGTCAATACAGACTCAGTTTCAAAGAAGGAAACTGTATCGTGGTAGGAGCCTGGCTACTTTCCTGTCTGTTTGGGATGCTGCCCTTCCTCTTCTACGGCAGGGAGTTTACTCCCATCAATGCACTCTTTGAAAGCGTTTCCGGTTTTACTACTACCGGAGCCTCAATCCTGAATGACATCGAGTCTCTTCCGCGCGGCCTGCAATTGTGGCGCATTTCCACAGCCTGGGTGGGCGGCATAGGCATCGTCACCCTTTTTTCTATGCTCGCCGGGAAGTCCGACAAAACCACTTTGTCCGGGGCCGAAATTTCCAATGTCGCACGCGAATCTCTGGCCGGGGAAAAGAATGGAAGCTTTGCCAACCGGATGCTCATCACCTATATCGCTTTGACGTTCGTTACACTCTTTGCCCTGAAACTCACCGGAATGGGATGGTTCGATGCCACGACAAACGCCATGTCCGCATGTAGCACCTGCGGTTTTTGCACCCGGAATACAAGCATTGCTTTTTATGCCAATCCTGCAGCAGAGACGGTCCTAACCGTCGCCATGCTTGCCGCAGGTGTCCATTTCGGAATCCTTTTCCTGGCTTTCCTTAAGGGCAGACCCCGTTTCATCTGGAAGTCCGAGACTATCAAGGTTTTCCTCTCCTTGGTAGGCATTGCCATCGTCATCGTCACGACTGATCTTATGCTCAGAGGGCATTACTCCTCTTTTGCCCAGGCTCTCCGTGACGCCTCCTTTCAGGTGGCATCCATATCAACGACTACAGGCTTTGCTACGCAGGACACCACACTCTGGCCCCCGCTCAGTATGTCGGTACTGATCATCTGTTCACTCATCTGCGGTTGTTCCGGCTCCACCTCCGGCGGCATCAAAGTGGACCGGGCCATTCTGGCGGCAAAGGGAATTTACCGGAAAGTGAAACTGACCGTGGAACCCAACGGAATCTACTTTGTCCGGGTGGACGGCAGGGCACGTTCAGAAGAACAGATAAGCGATGCCTATGGCTATATTTTCTGCTACCTCATCCTGATGGTCGTTTTCGCTGCCGTCAACATCGCATTCGGAGAGGACTTTACTACTGGCGTCACTGCTTCCATAGCCTGCATCGGCAACGTCGGCCCAGGTTTCGGCGACGTTGGATCCATGTCTAATTATTCAGATTTCCCGGCCATTCTAAAGTTTACCGGAATGATAGAGATGCTCATCGGACGACTGGAGATATTTCCGGTGCTTTACCTCTTCCGCTCAATCAAGAAAAGTTGAAGCAATCAACTAGTTCCCGGTTCGTTGAAAGAACAAACTTCATTTAATCTTGGAAACTCCATCCTGGATACTAATTTATATCCATCTGAATACCAAATAGATACACGGCTATGAAGTCATCAAAATTGGTTAGAAATTTGTTAACGACCCCGCACAAAAACTATAGAAATCACACATTTTGGCAGCAGGACTTGTTGCTTTCGCTTCTTGCACTGAAACAATACTGTCTCATGATAGCATCACAAGGCTCCCAATGCGGAGCCTTGTTTTGTTTCAGATCAATTACAAGCTTGTAATCACTTGACTATGCAAGTTTCTTCTGCTATTTTTGTAAAAAAGAGATGCCATGTCTGATAGAGAGAGATTCATAGAGTGCTGCTGCACTAGCGCTGTGGAGGCGGCGGAAGCAGCTGCGGGTGGCGCTTCGAGGGTGGAGCTATGCGAAGAGCTGCAAGTCGGCGGCGTCACGCCGCGCGAAAGGACCCTTCGCGAAACGCTCCAAAAATGCAGCCTTCCCGTCAATGTGCTGATACGCCCCCGAGGCGGAGATTTCGTCTACAATGAGGCTGAAAAGGAAGCTATGCTTCAAAGCATACGCCTTTGCAAGTCCCTTGGCGTGAACGGAGTAGTAATCGGCGCCCTCACGCCTGAAGGCGATATCGACATCCCTCTGATGCGCGAGCTAATCGCGGCGGCAAAACCTCTTTCCACCACCTTTCACAGGGCTTTCGACGAGTGTCGCGACCCATTCAAGGCCCTCGAAGAGATAATAGCCCTGGGATTCGATCGCATACTCACCTCCGGCCAGGCCCCAAACGCCCCTGAGGGAGCGGATCTCATCGCGCAGCTTGTGCGCAAGGCAGCCGGCAGAATAGTCATCATGCCAGGCGCAGGCGTTCGCCCCTCCAACATCGCAAAGCTGGAAAGCGTCACGGGCGCAAGCGAATTCCACTCCTCCGCCCACGGCCCTTCAGGAGCGACAGACAGGCTCACAGTCAGACTCCTCGTTGAATCCAGGTGACATTTATCAGCGAAAAAGACTATATTTGCTAAAAATCGAATAACAATGAATACCAAGGAGCAATTCGTAATAACCATCAGCCGCGAAGTCGGTTCCGGCGGCAGGACCATAGGAAGCAAACTTGCCGAAAGGCTGGGCGTGCGCTACTGCGACAAGCAGCTCATCAAGTCCCTCATGGAAAAATTCGGCATCTCGGCCGGCAGCATAGAGAAAATCAAGGGTCAGAAGAAAAACACCATACTCGAAGCCCTGCGCAGCTTCACTCCCGACCCTTATTCCGGCCCCGTCATCATGAGCGGCAGGGAGTACAATCCCGGCATCACGACCGACGACGTGTTCAACGTCGAGACTGAGGTCCTCAGGCAGCTCGCTTCCGAAGGCTCCTGCGTCATCGCCGGCCGCTCCGGCTTTTTCATCCTCAAGGACTGCCCCAACAAGTTCGACATCTTCATCCGCGCTTCGCTGCCCACGAGGATAGAGAGGGTTATGGCAAGGCAGGGCGTGAGCCGCGATGAGGCCGCCGAGATCATCGAGAGCGTGGATAAGGCACGCGAGAACTATATCAAACGCTTCACCGGCATCAGCCGCTACGATGCGCGCAACTACGACCTAGTGCTGAACGTGGATGACATCACTCCCGACGAGGCCGTCGATGTCATAATGAAATACATCGAAGCCTCCTCAAAGTAGATTACAGCAATTCTCCTATGAGACGGTCGATTTCTTCGGAAAGTGCGGCCGTCTCTTCTTCTACCTCCCTTTCGATGAGCACAGATTCGAGCTCATACTGCTCCTGGGGAGTGAGAAGCTCCGAAGACGACTCGCCAAGTTTCTCCTTGCGGCGCGAAATATTGGCCTGGACATCACGGCTGTCCTGCATCACCCTGTCCACACCCCTTGAGAGCACCTCCTTGATCGAAGTGACCAGGTTGAGCTGCATGTCATCGAGCTCATTGGTATAGAGCGGCAGCTTGACGCTCCTGTACTTAGGGCTACCTATGCGGAAGCGCCACTCCTTGAATGACGGGCCGAAGAAATTGACGCCCACCTTGAAGGGCAGCGGCGACCGGATGAAAGAAGCGTGATAGTCGAAGCCGCCGGAAAGACTCTGCACGCCCTGGAGGGCGACTGTGTAGCGGTCTACATCGAGGATGAAGGGGAAAATCTCGAGAGAATTGTCCGAAATGATGCCGTTGACGCTCATGCTGTCCACCCTGCCGCTCGTCTTGTCCTTGAACATGAGGAGCTTTGTCACCTTCCTTATGCTCTCCAGGTTTTCCAGCACGAGGTCCTTGCCGTGAATCTTGAACATGCCATTGAGGGTAGGCGGCAGTATATTCATATTGGTGTCTAGCTGGCTCGTGGCGGACATCTCGCAGTCCAGAAGCCCCTTGAAAGAGCCCAGCATGGGAATGGTCTTTCCAACGCCGGGGAAGAGGGCGATTACATCCGCGGCAGTGACCTCGGAGAGCTTGAGATCGAAGCCGGCATTCAGATTGTCCTTAGCCACCGTGGAATAAAATGCATCCAGGGCGAATTTACCCATTGCGGTAGAGGCATGGGCATCCTGCAGGCTCACGCAGCGCTGCCTGATGAGCATATCGGAGTGGAAATCATCGAACTCTATTCCAGCCACGTCTATCCTGTCGGCAGCAGCGCAAATATCAGCCTTGAGGTTGGCGGGGACGACAAACAGGGAATAACTGCGGCCCGTGCCATCTGTCGCTATGGAATCCTGCACCACAGACTCTTCGTAGCCTTCCGCATCAATGCTTCCTATATCTTCACCCTCCTGAGCGACGACCTTTTCGCCCTTTCCCTTATCCAGGGCAGCGAGTATCTCGTCTATATTGAGCCTTCCGGCCTCAATCTCAGCGTCGAACCTAATCATACTCCTGCCCCTGGTGAGGCCCCTTTTCAGTCCTTCGACGCTGCCGTAAAGCGACAGGTCGGAAGTGCCGGAGACGAGGTGCAGGCTGTCAATCACAATCTTGTCGTCCTTAAGATAGGCGTCCAGGCCGGTGAAACGCGTCCTCAGCGGGAAGGCCGGGGAAGCCAGGAAACCAGCGTCGGCGGAAATGTCAATAGCAGGATTCCAGCTCTTCAGGAACTTCCCTATCGAGCCGCCGAGAGTTTTGAATCGTATGTCGGAAGTGCGGAAGTCCTTCTCTTTCAAATAGTCAGGAATAGCGATGGAATCCAAGGATGAAACGCTACTCCTCAGACGGGTGCGCCGCATAGTATCGGTTTCGACGTTCATACGCGCCGAAGCGGTTACCGAAGCATTGAATGCTCCAATCATGGCGGAAGAATTACGGAAGAACAAGCTTCCGCTCTTATTGTCCAGCTTCAGATAGGGAACATCCTTTCCTCCACGCGAAATGCTGGTCACGGTGAACTTATTCTCCGCGCGCCTCATGCCGGTCACGAGCGAATCATCAGTTCGCAACACAAGCGATTCAGCGGAGATCTTGCCAAGCAGCGGATGCCATATCGAAGAGTCGGCAATAGCCCTAGCGGAATTCTGGGCAAAGACCAGCACCTTCCTGCCCTTGACAAAAAGATCTTCGCCAAGGTCGAAATCCACGCTGTCGGCCGTCGAAGTAAGCGCTATGGCCCTGTCCTTCTTGGCGACTGAGCTATTCATGGTGTTGAGGTTCACAACCGGCCTGAGCATATAGAGGTCGATGTCTGACCCGCTCACGGCGAATTTCACCTCCCCTCCGTCAAGATGGGCGCTAAGATCTGCTTTCGCAATCCTGTCGAGACGCAGCTGCGAAGGGCGCGCCGTGCCGTCGAGCTTGAGGTTGACCGCGCCCGAAGCGCGAATACGCGAGCGCAGGCTGCGGGGCAGATGCTGCCGGGCCTTCTGTAGCACGGCCCTGCCGCGGGCATCAATCTTGATGGCGGGGTCGCCGCCCAGCAAGTCTGCAACGTCTGCGGACGCCTTTAGGTTGACTCCGTCCATCTTCATCAGCAGCTCCTCAATCTTGAGGTCCTTGACATTCGACTCGCTATTCTCCAGCACTGCGACAAAGCTCATGCCTGCATCCTGCAGCACACCTTTCCACGACCAGTTGGACTCGGGAACTGCGAGGCGGAGCGTGGCGGGAGGGAGCTTTGAAAGCGAATCGGGGCGTATCTTACCCTTAGTCGTAAGATCAAGCGAAACCATGGCATCAGTGCCGAGAGCGGCAAGGGAAGGCACTATGCTGCGGCCAAGGGTGGACACCAGCTCTCCGAGATTGAGCCCTTCGAACGACACGAGAGCATCTATCTCGCAAGTTTCTTCCCCCTTGTAGAAGCTTCCGCCTCCCTGCATCCCCTGCCAGTCGAGGGTTGCAATTTTGCCGGAGAGTGAATCCGAATAAACCACCCTCGGCGAAGAAATGCCGAGGCTCCCTATACTTATGTCGCCGAGCTGGAACGAAGACTTCTTGTCTTTGGGCCGCATGCTCTTGATGACATAGAGGTTCTTGAGGCTGTCGGGATAGACGCGGATGAAAGCCCTGGGGCTGTCAAGCAAGACGCTGTCGGCTATGAAATTATGTCCTTTGAGGAAGGAATTGACATTGAAACGTGCCCTAAGGCGCGCGGCGCTAAGCAGGGTGTCCATCTCCTCTCCCCTGCCCTCTTCCAGCTCTGAAGCGAGAGGGTAGGTATCGTGAGGATAGGTGATAAGCAAACTGTCGGCCGAGAGGGACACCACGGGGAAATCCTTCACCAGGTCCAGCTCCACGTCCGAGAACTTCACTTCTCCGTCCACCATCCCGGCGAGGGCTTTCAGGGCCACTTTATCCAGCACGGGGGTGTTGAAAAGGATGTTGAACCCTACTATAAGCAGCAGGACGAGCACGATAAGGACACTCAGCAAAAAGCCCGGCAGGGTCCCGAAAAGGAACCCTGCAGTTTTGAGCGCACGATTACCGCCCCGTCTCATGAGATGATTCTAAAGGCCTATGGTCTTGAAGAAGTCGTTGCCCTTGTCGTCCACGAGTATGAATGCGGGGAAGTCCTCAACCGTGATCTTCCAAATAGCCTCCATACCGAGCTCGGGGTACTCAACGCATTCAATGCTGCGTATGCTGCTCTGGGAGAGCACTGCGGCGACGCCGCCTATGGTGCCGAGGTAGAAGCCGCCGTGCTTGAGGCAGGCGTCCGTGACCACCTTGGAACGGTTGCCCTTAGCTATCATCACGAGGGATGCGCCATTGTCCTGGAATTCATCCACATAAGGATCCATGCGGTTGGCCGTGGTGGGGCCCATGGAGCCGCAGGGATAGCCTTCCGGGGTCTTGGCGGGGCCGGCGTAGAGTATGGGATGGTCCTTGAAGTATGCGGGCATGCCTTCGCCTGCATCGAGGCGGGCCTTGAGCTTTGCGTGGGCTATGTCGCGGGCCACGATGATGGTGCCCTTGAGGTTAACGCGTGTACCGACGGTATATTTGCTGAGCTCGGCGCGTACGGCGTCTATGCCCTTGTCAAGGTCTATCTCTATGCCCTTGGGGCCTTCGCCGGGACGGCGCAGCTCCTCGGGGATGAGCTCGGAGGGGTTGGAGTCCATCTTTTCAATCCAAACGCCGTCGGCGTTGATCTTGGACTTGATGTTGCGGTCCGCGCTGCAGCTGACGCCCATGCCGATGGGGCAGCTGGCACCGTGCCTGGGAAGACGGATGACGCGTATGTCGTGGGCAAGGTACTTGCCGCCGAACTGGGCGCCGAGGCCTATCTTCTGCGCTTCCTTCAGGAGCTTTTCCTCAAGGTCGACGTCGCGGAAGGCGCGGCCTGTCTCGTCTCCAGTGGTGGGGAGGGTGTCGTAGAACTTGATGGAAGCAAGCTTGACGGTGAGGAGGTTCTTCTCTGCCGATGTGCCGCCTATGACGAAAGCGATGTGGTAGGGAGGGCAGGCCGCCGTGCCCAGGGAGCGCATCTTCTCCACGAGGAAGGGGATGAGGGTGCCTTCGTTCTGGATGGTGGCCTTGGTCATGGGATAGAAGTAGGTCTTGTTGGCGCTGCCGCCGCCCTTTGCGACCATGATGAAGCGGTATTCATCGCCCTGAGTGGCCTCGATATCGATCTGGGCAGGGAGGTTGCACTTGGTGTTGACCTCATTGTACATGTCCAGGGGAGCGTTCTGGCTGTAGCGGAGATTCTCCTTGGTGTAGGTGTTGAATACGCCAAGGCTCAGGGCTTCTTCGTCCTCGAAGTCGGTCCAGACCCTCTGGCCCTTCTCGCCGTGGATGATTGCCGTGCCGGTGTCCTGGCAGAAAGGAAGCACGCCCTTTGCGGCGGTCTCGGCATTGCGCAGGAACTGCAGGGCCACGTACTTGTCGTTGTCAGAGGCCTCGGGGTCCTTCAGGATGGCGGCCACCTGCTCGTTGTGGGCGCGGCGCAGCATGAACTGGCAGTCGTGGAAAGACTGCTGGGCAACGAGCGTGAGCGCCTCGGGCGAAACTTCGAGGATGGTCTTGCCGCCGCAGCCGCAATGGCCTCCGAACTTGGAGGTCTTCACCAATTTCTCAGACCCGGGAATCTTGTAGTACTCTGTGGTGTCGGGGCCCAGCTGGAACATGGGCGCATACTTGAAAGAAGTCATATTGCTAGTTTTCCATTAAATATTTTTTCATGAATTCGTTGATGTCACCGTCGAGCACGCCCTGGGTGTCGGCGGTCTCGTAGCCGGTGCGCAGGTCCTTGACCATACGGTAGGGATGGAGGACGTAGGAGCGTATCTGGGAGCCCCACTCGATCTTGCGCTTGGTGCCTTCGAGCTCGGCCTGCTTTTCCTGGCGCTTCTTGAGCTCGAGGTCGTAGAGGCGGGATTTGAGAATCCTCAGGGCGTTCTCCTTGTTGCCTATCTGAGTGCGGGTCTCGGTGTTTTCGACCACTATACCGCTGGGAATGTGGCGCACGCGCACGCCGGTCTCCACCTTATTGACGTTCTGGCCGCCGTGGCCGCCGCTGCGGAAGGTGTCCCACTCAAGGTCAGAGTCCTTGATTTCGATGTTGATAGTGTCGTCGACGAGGGGATAGACGAAGACGGAGGAAAAGGTGGTCTGGCGTTTACCCTGGGCGTTGAAGGGAGAGATTCGCACGAGTCGGTGGACGCCGCTCTCGGCTTTGAGATAGCCGTAGGCGTAGTCGCCCTCGACCTCGATGGTCGTGGACTTGATGCCGGCCTCATCGCCCTCCTGGAGCTCGGTAATGGTCATTTTGTAGCCGTTGCGCTCGCCCCAGCGCATGTACATGCGCATGAGCATCGAGGACCAGTCGTTGGACTCGGTGCCGCCGGCGCCGGAATTGATGGTCAGCACGGCGCCGAGGTTGTCGCCCTCGCCGCCAAGCATATTGCGAAGCTCGAGAGACTCTACTTCCGAGACGGCAGCCTTGAATGCTGCGTCCAGCTCGACCACTTCGGCAAGGGAATCGGCCTGCTCGGGGTCGACCTGGGCAGCCTCGGCGGCGAAGTCATAGAGGACCTCGGCATCGTCCACGGCTCTCGAGGCGCGGTCGAAGGCGATTATCCACGATTTGACGGAGCTCGTCTCCTTCATGAAGGCCTCGGCGGCCTTGGGGTTGTCCCAAAAGCCGGGCTCCTGGGCCTTGAGCTCGCGCTCGGCGACGGTCGCGCGTTTCCCGGCTATGTCGAGATAGTTCTCAAGCTCGCTGACGCGGCTCCTAAGGTCTTTTATCTGTTCTTGGCTGGTCATCTTGGGAGGGGCTTATCTGACGGCGTCCTTCCACCTGTTGTTCAGGGGGCCGATCTTGGCGAAGGGGATGGGCTCGAGGCCATAGTTGCGCATCAGCGTGGGCTCGAGGAAGGCTTCGAGAGGGAGGGTGCTGAGTATTGCGCCGTTGCCGCCGTGGACAAAATTCTCATCCTCGCGGATAAGGGACACCGCATTGACGGCAAGGTTGCAATTGACATAGTTGACGCCGCTCTCCTCCTTCAGGTGCTTCGAGAGGAGGGGGTAGCGGGCGGTATAGACTTCGCCAAGGGCATCTACCTCCTCGAGGCATTCCGCTCCCCTGCCGGTCAGTACGGCGTTGAGCCAGCGCTCGCCGGTCAGGGCCTTGCCGGAGACGGCATAGCGGCAGTCGTAGAAGAGATTGTTGTAGATGAGGTTGTCGCGGCCGCCGTTTATCTGGACGCCGCCGAAACCTTCGCCTTCGGGGCCGCCTCCGCAGCGCTCGAACACGTTGCCACGAATCTCTGCTCCGGAGATGATGTCGTCGAGGCGTATGCCCGCGGCGCCGGCATAAAGTCCGCCGCTAATGTCGCGCCAATGGTTGTAGCGAAGGACCAGGCCTCGGAAAGTGTAGTCGTAGAACACGTCGAATCCGCCCTGATCGTCGCTTTCCTCGACGAGATTGAAGCACTGGTTGTATTCCACCGTGATCTCATTGCCTTCGAGACGAAGGGCTGAAGAGGATGAGTGGCGGAAAAGGTTGTGCGCAACGTTGAGGCCCACGCCGTGGAAGAAAACGGCAGGCTCGTAGGTGCGCTGGTAGAGGGAGAAGTTCTCCACTATGTTGTCGCTTACGCTGAATTCAGCGCTTTCGAGGCTCTTACGGTCGCCGCCGTTCATGGCTATGCCGCCGCAGCCCAACTCATGCAGGTAGCAGCCTTCGACGCTGTGGCCCTTGCCGCCGGCAACGAAGAGCGCAGTCTCGCCAAAGCGGGTGAAGAGGCAGTCTTTCACTTTGTTGCCTTCTCCGCCGCTGATAATAACGGCGCCGGCCCTTCCGCCCTCGAAGCAAAGCGACTCCAGAGTGAGATTGCTGCAATTCTTGGCGGAGAGCATATATGCGGAGTTGAAGACGGAAATTGTCGTTTCAGCGGGCTCATCCACTGAAGGGATCCAATAGAGAAGGAAGTTCTCGCGATCTATGTAATATTCGCCGGGAGCGTCGAGCTCGCAAAGGAGGTTGAGGCCGTAGAAGCGGCAGCTGTCGCGGTAGCCGTAGTGGCTCCAGGGCTCATCCACGGTAAAGGTCCGCTTCTGAGTATCGACGGAAGCGAGACGGTGGTATTTGTCGGACCAGTCCCAATACCAGTAGCCGGAGAGGACGGGGTCTTTCTCTGCTTTCCAGCCTTCAATGCGGCTGTCGATGTACTCAAGCACTCCTTCCTGTGTGCCGTGGATGTGCAGCCAGGTGTCGGGGAGGGTGGTCGCGCCGACTGCGTTTCCAGCGTGCGTGAAACCGGTATTCGGCCAGCGGGCGAGGGTCTGTCGGCGTCCGTTGCAATAGAAATCGACCCTGTTGCTGCGGGAAACGGGCTCACCGAGGTCTTCGACTCCGTTCTTCTTAAGGTCGCAGACGAGGGCCTTGCCGCCGGCAAGGGAGGACTTCTCCCAGCCAGTCAGGACCTTTTCTCCGCTGAAAATCACCTCTCCTTCGCCAACAATAGTAAGAGGGCCTTGAAGGTCACTGAACTCCATAGTCATTTCGAGGAAATAAGTGCCGGGGGCGAACTCAAGACGCACGGACTTCCCGGGGTTTGCGCTCATCCAACGCTGGACGCCGCAGACGGCGCGCTTCGGGGTGCGCCAAGGGGCATCAGGCGTGCCTGAGGCATCGTTACTCCCGTCGGGACTCACCCTGAACACCTTGTCTTGTGCGTTGAGTGAAATCGCACAAAACAAGGTAGCAAGCGCGCAGATAAGGTGTTTTCTTTTCATACCGCAAATATACAAAAAAACCTCCAGAAAGACTTCTGAAGGTGTCGAACAAATCCTCTGATGATCAATCTAAAAATAAAGTAGTCGAACCACTTAAGATTCTCTCGCGCCACTCGATTTCTTCTGGATGGAACGAACCATCCAGATGACAAGCCGACAACATCAGTTTTTCTCTAACAGGAATACTTACCGTTAATGTGACTTTTTTTTGAGTGACAGTCGGTGTGTCCTTAAAACAAATTGGATAACAACCATGTATCGTACCGGGAACCAAAACAAGCCCTTCAAAGAAGAAATCCACTAATTCAGACGGGCGATTGCCCGGCATAGATGAGGCATAAACGGTTATATAATCATCGGATTTCAACATATATGCACCGTCATTATCCGCCAAAACGTCACCTCCTAACATTTTGAAGTGCTGAGAAATATCTTCACCAGGGTTTTCACCGAAAAGACTCACATCGGATGTTATTGAAACTGTACTTGAAACAAATGATGTGGAATATGTACACGACATCCGCCTTTCTTGAAGCAATCGGTTACATGTTTCTTTCATATACTCTATAAAAACATCCATCTGCCTTATCTCTTCTTCTGACATATTCCAACGATTTCGAGACGGCTTCAGCGATATCTGAACTATCATGTCTTTTGTATTAGAATATGCACCTTCGCTGCCTTGGCACTTCACCCCATTTACATCAACTATTCCATATGCTTTGACTATCAAGTCAGAAGAAATATACTCAGACGGAGATATCCCGCAGCCATCAATAACAAAACCATCATCTTCTCGAAGTTGTTTGCAACTGCTCAATACAAGCAAAGACAATATCAAAACAAAAGCCATCCGTTTCATAATACCGAGAAATTGTATAGCATTTTACGACGATAATCAAAGTTTAACTGTGGATTGCTACCTTGAATATGCCAATTACCCGAAAGTGTATACCATGTATAATATGATGCTGTAGGGAAATAATATGGTAGTTGACTAATACACCATCCCCAATTAATTTTCACTTGTGTAATGAAGGGAGAAGAATACGAGATGTCTATATAGCTATCATCAAAATCAAACTCTCGAATACCCAAAGAATCAGGCTCGTCAGATAGCCATGACCACACATATGTCCTAGTATACTTATAACGTTTTTTTCGAAATCCGTCCACAACAAAAGAATGACCATCATGATAGAAGGGGATGCCCAGGATCGTATGACACGTGCCATCTGCGCGGACAATAACTGGCATTTCATCCATTAAATGAGACGCCACAACGGAAGTATCATACGCCCCGTACTGACATGAAATTCCCAAATCCTCAAAAACATCTACCAAATCACTCGTAGAAGCTGAGGATTGTTCATTTCCATATTGCACATCCAAATTCTGCCCGACCCACCCAATTAATAAGGCCGCCAAATCATCATCTACCAGCATATTATCGAATGCCGAACTGGAAAAACCAGAGAACCCTTGACTATAACTGCCGATAACACCATTACAATACCCTTGCGTAGGCGCCACCAATGGCCTGTTAATTTTTCCATGAAGATAATACAGCATTTGGGCACCAGCCACAGCAACACACCCAGCGGGAGCACGAACCAAAGTGGTATCAGTTCGATATGGAGTATATGCATTGAAGGGTGATTGCTGGAACCATGTCGTTTGCATCAAATGAGGAACTTCCTGAACAATTTCTTCTTCGACATGAGTGGAAATCAAGTAATAACCTTCGTCGGATCTGGTAGAGGGAAATCTTTGCGAAGCAAAAGCTTCGGGATCACAAATTGAAAACCAAAACTCGGAGTTATTCAACTCGTCGCCAGAAATAATACACCCCGGTTCTTCCACTTCACTCAATTTTACACTCCTGACATCTTCGGCCAAGACCTCCAACCATTCCGCTTCCGCCTCCGTCAATTCAGACAAGTCAAAATGACCCACAGGACTTTCTGCAAGTATAGCAGGCGTCCTTGTGTCGGAAGAAATCAACATCCAGCCTGGATGCAAATTTGCAACAAACAAAATTGTATCGCCAAAGATATCCACCAAAGGCTCTATAGACAATTCAGTACTACCAGACAATCGTGTACTTGGTTTTTGACCTGTTATTTCTGTTACAAATGTCCGTACATTATCAATAACAACTGAATTATTATTCTCTACTTCTATTATTGGAATTTCAATAGAATACTTCTCTTGAGTCAAAAACTGGCTACATGAGAAAAAAAGAAATAATAATGGTAATAAAAACCACCTTTTCATAACAGGTTATTTTTGCAATAATAGCAAATAAGTGGAAACAAAACAATACTGATGCGACAATAATATGGTTTATGATTAATTCAATAAATACTACCTATTTCCTAGTCAAAATTAATATATTTGCATTGATGGCAACTATTGGCATATTCGATTCAGGCGTGGGAGGGCTCTCGGTCCTCAGGGAGATACGCAAGCTTCTCCCCGGGGAGAGGCTTATCTACTTTGCAGACAACGCCTTCTGCCCCTACGGCGAGAAGACGCAAGCATTCATTTGCGAGCGTGCGCGGGAAATCACCCTGGAGCTCGTGAGAGAGGGGGCCGACATCATAGTCGTCGCCTGCAACACCGCCACTGGCGCCGCCATCGCCTCCCTGCGCAAGGAATTCTCTTTTTCCGACAGTCCCGCGCTCAAAGAAGCGTCGGGCGGGCGCCTGAGCAGGATACGCTTCATAGGCATGGAACCCGCCGTCAAACCCGCCGCCCTCGGCACCAAGACCGGCGTCATAGGCGTTCTTGCCACCGCCGGGACCCTTGCGGGAGCCAAGTACCTTGCCAATAAAGAGAAGTACGAGGACGAAATCCTAATTGAAGAGCACGTCGGGCAGGGCTTTGTCGAGCTTGTGGAAAGCGGGGTGACCGAAGGTCCGAAGGCGGAAGAAACTGTCTCCCGCAGCCTCCTGCCCCTGCTTGAGGCGGGCGCGGACATAGTGGTCCTCGGCTGCACCCACTACCCTTTCCTCAGCGCGACCATACAGAAAGTCGCAGACCGTTTCACTACGGAGCGCGGACTCCCCCGCGTCAGCCTCATCGACCCCGCACCTGCCGTCGCAAGGCAGCTGCTCAAGGTCATGGACGAAGAAGGCATAGCCCGGTGCGGGCAAAACAAAACCGGAGAAACGATCCTGCGTTCCTCCGGTCCTGAAGATACTCTTCTGAAGGTTTATTCCACCCTCTAGAACCGACTACCAGTAATTGAAGCCGTAACGCTTGTAGGTGTTGTAGGGAATCTGTCCCAGCACCTCGAGGTAGGGCGTGCCGTCTACGAGGGTCAGGCGATAGACCGTGTCATCAACCTTGTAGAACTCCATGCCTTCCATAGCTATGGTGTCATAGTCGTCGGGAAGCTCGTCCACAAGGGCGCCTGCAGGAGGCACTATGACCTCGAACTGGCCGTAGCGGTTGATCCTGAAGAATACGCCGTCTTCGTAGTAGTAGACCTCATTGACATGGGCATAGCTCTGGACGAGGCCGAGTTTGTCGGCGAGTTCCCATGAAGAATAGGCTCGGCGGGAATTGAGGGCCAGGGCAGCGTTCTGGGCAGCCAGGAGGGCATTATTGCGGGCGATGGTGCGGTTCTGCTCATCAATGATGCGGAAGTTGCCGTCGATTTCGCGGTATGCGTGATAGGCGTCGTGGTAATAGGCGAAGCGCAGGCTCCTCAGGGCGTCGTGACCGAGCGAACGCTCTATGCAAATGCCGAAAGGAGGACGGCTCACGATGTAGGTATTGTTCCAGAGACGGTAGTAGATGTTGTTGTAGTAATAGTAGGTCCTGCCCCAGGAAGTCATCTTGTGGGGACGGGGAGGAGGGGTGTTGACCCTGTAGCCGAAGTAGTGAGGCTCATTGTGATAGAAGCGAGCGGGAGCGTCGTAATCCATCTTCCTTTCCCTTTCGCGGGGAGGGATGCGGAGCACTTCGTGGTTGTCGAGCCTGGAAGAGGCGGGACGGGAAGGCTCGGAGGGCTGATAATCCCCATGCTGCTGGGGCGCCTGGGCGTGAGACTGGCTCTGGGTGGGAGCTTCAGTGACGGTGCCAAGACCCTTGCCGGTCACGGACGTGCCGCTGCGCCTGGAAGTGGAGGCCCTGGACTGAGTGGTGGTCACCTGAGGATCATTCTGGCTCTGAGAGGCCTGGGAAGCAGAAGGGACACTCTGCGAAGTGGACGGAGTGGTCTGGGTGGCGCTGGGCGTAGTCTGCCTCTGGGTGGTGGAAGAACGCCTGCTGGTGGGAGAAGCCTGGGTCTGGGGATCCTGAGTGGATGTCGAAGGGACTGTCTGTGAAGAAGAAGTGGCGGTTTGCCTCTGAGTGGTAGAAGAAGACCTTCTGCTGCTACTGGTGCTACTGTTAGTGCTGCTGCTGTTGCTACTGCTGGCAGCGGAAGAGCGGCGGGAGCTGCTCGATGAAGAGCTCGCTGCGCTCCGGGAGCTGCTCTGGGTATTGGCGGGGACTGACTGGCGGCTGGTCTGCGAGGCCGAAGAGGACGACGAAGAGGCTGCAGGAGTCTGGGAGGCCGAAGAGGACGAGCTGCTCGCAGCAGTGCCGGAGGAACGGCGGGCGGAAGAGCCGCTCTGACGCGTTGAAGTCGGAGTGGAGCTGCTCTGCTGCGTCGAAGTGGAAGTGGAAGCTGAAGTCGAGGAGGAGCTGCTGCCGGTGCCGCTGCGCCTTGCCTGGGCGAAGGCGTCGCCTGAAGGCAGGACGAGCGCCGCTGAGAGCGTTGCCGCCGCGAGGATCTTGATTATCTGTTTCATAGCTGTCAAGTTTTTCTGATGCTAATATAAGTAATATTTCGAGGATACGCGCTTGAAATCATCGACATCCTTGGTCCAGTAATCGAGGATATCAGCGACTTTGTAGCGCTTCTTGAAGGCATTCCTCACATAATCCGTGCCGCAGACCTTGTCGAACATGGCAAAACTGCCGCTCGAGAGCGGGTCACGCTCGGGATAGAGCTCTTTCAGGGCCTGCATCACATAGAATTGCAGGAGCGTCAGAGACGCGGCCTCGTAGTCGCTGTAATGGTACTGCACACCGTGGAGCTGCTTGCCCGCGGCCGAGCCGAAGAAAGGCTTGTAATGTATCTCGCGGAAGACCACTCCGGGCAGGGCGTAGCTTTCGAGGCGCGTTTTCAGCGCATGCGCATCAATCCACTCGGCGCCGAAAGCCCCGAAGGGTATGGTGTAGCCGACGCCTATGTTGATGTAGCCGCACTCGCCTGCAAGACCGGCCGAGGGGTAGCAAATCGCCGATTCGGCGTAGGGAATCTGGGGCGAAGGCTGCACCCAGGGAAGGCCCGTGTCCGCATAGAGCATATCGCGCGTCCATCCTTCCATGGGCACGACTGACAGCTTACAGCGAAGCGGAGCAAGGTCGCCCTTCTGGCCGCGGTTAAGCCCTTCACCGTTAATCAGGAGCGCCACTTCGCCCGGCGTGAGCCCGTAAACGTAGGGTATCTTATACTGACCAACAAAGGAATAGAAGCCTTGCGTCACGTACGAGCCTTCCACTTTCAGCCCGCCGAGCGGGTTGGGGCGGTCAAGCACGATTACTTCTATGCCCATCTCGGCGCAGGAGCGCATCATGAGCCCGAGCGAGCTGATGAAGGTGTAGGAGCGCACTCCGACGTCCTGGATATCGTACACGACGGCGTCGAGCCCCTCGAGCATCTCGTGCGTGGGCTGGCGGTACTTGCCGTAGAGCGAATAGACCTGCAATCCTGTGACCGGGTCCTTGAAGTCGGCGGTGTGGTCGCCTGCGTGCGCGTCTCCCCTAACCCCGTGCTCGGGGCCGAAAAGCCGCACCAGCTCCACTCCGGGAGCCTCGTGCAGTATGTCAATGGTGGACTTAAGGTTCCTGTCCACCCCGCTGGGGTTGGTCAGCAAACCAATCTTTTTACCCTTCAAAACGTCGAACCCATGGTCCCTTAGCACCTCGATACCGGGCTTGACCGCACTCTGGGCGAAGGCGGAGGTCAGGAAGGCAAAAACGCTCAGCGCAAGCGCCGCCGCGCGGCGAGCGTAACGAATATTGTTGCGAAACAGCATAGCATCACCATTATGAAAAAACCTGTGTAGCCGAGCCACTGCTGCAGGTAACCCGCAACCGCGCCGGGAAGAATCATGGAAAGGGCCATAAAGCCCGTGCAGATGGCGTAGTGCGAGGTCTTGAGCGGCCCGTCGGCAAAACGCATCATAAAAACCGTGAAGGCAGTGAAACCGTAGCCGTAGCCGAACTGGTCGAAAACGACGCAGGCCCCGACCGTCCATATTGACGAAGGCTGCACCACAGCCATGAAAAGATACACCGCACAGGGAAGCGCTAGGCTCAGCGCCATGGGAATCATGCAGCGCCTGAGGCCCCTCCGGGCAATGTCGAGGCCGCCAAGTATGCCTCCTGCTAGAAGCGCAACCACCCCCGCCGTGCCGTACACGAGCCCGAAGGCCGCCTTGTCAAAGCCAAGACCACCAATCTCGGGAGAATCGCTGAAGAAGGGGTAAAGCATCTTAACCGAGAATGCCTCGGGAAGCCTGTAGAGGAGCATGAACGCTATGGCAAGCCAGACGCCTTTCTTAGTGAAAAAGCTTGCGAAGGCCCTGCCGAATTCGGCGGCGACTTCGCCTGCTCCCTTTTTGCTTTGGACTATGTCTCCCTCAGGCTTGGGAAGGGTGAAAAAGTGATAACACGCAATCAGCGCGAGTGTCATGGAGGCAAAGCCGAGCGTCATCTGCCATGCGGGGCAGACCGAGCCGCAGCGCAGCTCGAGCAGGCCTGCAATCACCACCAGCACCCCTTGCCCGAAGACCATGGCGATGCGGTAGAAAGTGTTCCTGATGCCGACAAATGCGGACTGCCGCTTCTCGTCGAGGGCAATCATATAGAATCCGTCGGCGGAAATGTCGTGCGAGGCGGACGCAAAGCCCGTTATGGCAAAAAGGATAAGCGAAAAAGTGAAAGGAGAGGTGGCCGGGAGCGTCAGCGCAAGGACCGCGACCGAGAGCGCCATGCAGACCTGCATGGTCAGTATCCACCAGCGCTTGCTGCGGAAAATGTCCACAAAGGGGCTCCAGAGGGGCTTGAGGAGCCAGGGCAGGCCGATTAGGCTCGTCAGCAGCGCCAGCGTGCCGTTGTCCATCCCGAGGTCCTTGAATATGACGACGGAGATAGTGTTGACGATAAAGTATGGAAGACCTTCCGCAAAATAGAGCGTGGGTATCCACAGCCAGGGGTTTCTGCTTTTGGAACTCATCTTCTCTTAAGCTGCGATCCGGGATAGTAGTGCTCCAGGATCTGTTTGTAGTCGTATCCGCGGGATGCCATCACGGCGGCGCCTATCTGGCAGAGCCCGACTCCGTGGCCCCATCCCTTGCCGTTTAGGATGAAATTGTCGCCTTTGCACTCTATGTCGAATGCCGAGCTCTTGAGATGGCTCTCGCTGAGGAAGCGCCTGATGGTCAGCTCCTTGCCGACGGTCATCGTGCGCTTGGAGCCCTGAATCAGCAGGCGTTTGATGCGGCCCGAAGGGCCCCTTTCTATGGGCTGGAGACTCTCTATGTCGCCGAAGTCTATGCCTGAGCGGCGGGCGACAAGAGCCGAGAGTTCCTCCCTGGAATATTTCACCTTCCAGCGGTAGAAGTCCCTTGTCTCGAGGTCGTAGTCGTTGAGGACCTGGGAGAGTATTTCCTTGTTTTCAGTATTGCAGAACGCGTCGCCGCCTTCTTCGGGGGTGTCAGGGACTGATTTGAGGTAGGGGAAATCCTTATCTTCCCAGCAGGTGCTGAAGAGTTCAGTCACTCCGCCGCAGCATTTGGAGAAGCGCGTGTCACACAGTTCGCCGTCGCAGCAGAGCACTTCGCCCCAGGTCTGGTCCACGGCCCTTCTTGCGTTGCGCGAAACAGTGCCGCCAAGGCCCTGGTAGCGCTGGCAATGGTCATCGGCGCAGACATCGTAGCTCCTATGGTCCTCGTGATCGCGCCAGGTTATCAATTCGTCGCCGGTGTCCGCTTGGGCAGTTTCGCCTTCGCTCTCTTCAGCCCTTCGGCCAATTTTTGACATCACCCAGGACCTTGAGATTACGGCGTGGGCCTTGAGGAATTCCTCGGAGGCCGAGCCTTTCATTTCGGAGGAGATGACGCTGAGGAGGTAGTCCTCGACGCCGACCCTGTTGATGGCGGTCACTTTGCCGTTTTCCACTATGAAACGCAGTGAGCCGGCGAATTTCTGGACTTGCTTGCGCTCCCAGTGGAAATCGACGCCAATTGTGACACCGTGGAGTATGAAGCTGGGCTCGGCGAAAAGGGAGGAGGGGGTGACTGCGTCGAACATCAGCTCGTCGTAGAGCACGCCGTTGTAGTCTATTCGCCCCTGGGATGCGCGCACGACCTGGGTGCCGGCGCCGTCGGAGATGATTTCGAAGCGTATTTCGTCGGCGCTCATTATGCCGACGTCTATGGTTCTCTGGGTGCGGGTCAGCCTCCAAATTGCCCTTGTTTCAGCCTCGGCGCTCATGGAGACTTCGTCGAGCATGGCCTCGATGACTTTGGGGTTTACGCGCTCGAATTCTTCCTCCACGGGGACTACGAACATGCCGCCCATGTCTGCCGCGCCAGGGCTCATTGTGAAATGCTCCTCACCGCTCGCAGTGAAGTGGTGGGGGCGCAGATCGGCGCGGAAGATGACGATTGTGCGGTATTCTCCGTTTTCGTACCAGGAGAAGAGATTGAAGCGCGGCTCCTTTTCCCCGCTTACCGCGGGTACGCAGTCGAGGAGCCTGTAGAAGAGTTTGGCGGCCGATTTGGCCGTGGCGGCGCGGATAAGGAATACGCCGCGGGTGTATTTGTGATAGTGGTAGAGATGAGCGTCCTGAACGTTGCAGATATGCTCGAGCGACTTGGAGCGCGCTGCGATTTCGCCGCTGATTGATTTTTCGAGGGGCAACAGGCCCGAGGGGCAGCCCTGGAAGTGCATGTGGTCGGGCTTCGAGGCACCGCTTTTGGGGCCGTTGTAGAAGATGGTGTAGCCGGGGATGTCGCGCGAGAGGTCCAGCATATCCACGAAACAGCGCCAAATCGACTGGTCGGTGTGGATGGTGCGGGCCACGACTATGTGGCCGGGGAAGATGGGGTAAGGGTTGACCTGGATGTTGTAGAGGCGGCCTTTGCGGCCTTCGTATCGCAGGTGGGCCTGCTCGGCGGGGCGGTACTTTTCGCAGAGGAAGCAGCCGCCGCTCTCGTCGTAGGAGCCTTCGAGGCCGGCCATGGTGGACCTCAGGCGCTCGGGGTTGCACTGGGCCTTGACCGGGATGCCGCCAACCACCATTTCCTTCACGGCGGCGGCCTTGAGGGAGCGGAAGGAGGCTGCCGCAAGGGGCCAGGTGGAGAGCTGGTCGGTGACGAATTTGTTTATGGGGATTTCAATCATTACAGCAGCGCCTGCATGGCTTTGGATAATCGCTTGTATTCGCTTAGGAAGTTGGGGGTAATTTTGGACCTGCATGAGGGGCTCTGTATCTGGTCTTCAGTCCAATAGCGCCCTTCGGTCACTTCCGCGTTCGACGGGTTAAGGGAGTAATCCCCTATTATTGCGAAGACGAAGACCAGCTCCCTTTCGGTGCGGGACTCATAGACGTAGGTGTCTATCCAGCTGGGGTTGAAGTCGTGGAGGCCGAGCTCTTCGGAGGCTTCGCGGCAGAGGGCTTCGAGGATTCTTTCGCCGAAGCTTACATGGCCTCCTACGGCGGTGTCCCAACGGCCGGGCCAGAGGCTGCGGCTCATGGAGCGCTTCTGCAGGAAGACACGGCCCTGCCTGTCGATTATGTGGAGGTGAACCACAGGGTGGAGGGGCTTCGCGCCGGAATGGGCATAGCTGCGGGGTATCTGGCCTAGGACTACTCCGTGCTCGTCGACCACGGGAAGCATTTCTTCGTCCGCGCCTGTCGCAGGGCCGTACACGGCCAAGTCGTTTTCCTCGCTGTATATTATGTCCTGCATTCTATCTGCGATAAAGGAGCTCCCTTTCCTCAGGAGTGTAGAGTATTTTATCGGCCCATTCGGGGGCGTAGCGGCCCATCAGGGCCAGTGCACCGAGCATCAGGGCTACCGCTGCTGCCGTGAAAAGGAAAACTTTGAATGCGGCCGGCATGGCGGATTTTTTGTGGTGCCTGTGATGCCCGGAATTACTGGTGTGAGTTGAGGGCCTTGCTGGCGTAGCAGGTTTGGATTCGGGGGCCTTTGTTTCGGGGGCCTTTGTCTCTGGGGCCTTTGTCGCGGAGACTTTCGCCTCGGGGGCGGGCTCATTTTTGAGGACGGGGGCGGAGAGTATTTCTTCGGGGAGGTGCTTCTCGTCCACTGTCTCCTCGCCGTGGCGCTTGAGGGAGACTGGAGTCAGGCCGAATCCTTCAGGATAGATGTCGAGCTCTTCGTCGGGGACGAAGAAGAGAATGTTCTCTTTCGTGGCCCTGAGGCGTCCCAGGCCAGGGAAGACCATGACTTTCTTCTTGAGAAGTATGTCCTTCATTTCAGCGACGAAGGACGTGATTACCTTCCTGGCTTCTGACTTTTCTATGCCGTTGGAGGAGGAATAAAAATCTACAAGGAGGTCGGAGGACTTTTCCCGCGACCTGAAGGAAAGTTTGCGGTAGGGGGGATTGATCGTGAATCCCTTGTCGGAGAAGCTTGCGCCCGTATATTCCGCGATGAAGGTGCCGATTCCGGGGAGGCTCACTTCGTCGTGATCCAGAATCAGTTCCGCAATCATTTTGGACAAAAGGTCTATATTCATTCAGGCTCCAAATGTGATTCAAGCCCAAATATAGCACTTTTTCCTCTTCCTGCGAAAACAAAAAAAAGATGAACAATTTTTGGAATAATAAAAAAATGTAGTACCTTTGTGGTCCCAAAAGGAAACATTCCTCCTTAGCTCAGTTGGTTAGAGCACCTGACTGTTAATCAGGGGGTCCTGGGTTCAAGTCCCCGAGGGGGAGCCAAAAAATCAAGCACTTACGAGTTCTCGTAGGTGCTTGTTTCTTGTGTTACCCATAACAAAACCTATAACATTTTCTTCTTTGACAGCCATTCCTCCACTTCCGAAGCATTGAACCTGACGGACGTGTATGCACCGTCTTGGTGCGTTGGAAAGCCGTTTTCTATTCTCCATTTACGGCTTTTGACTCCGCCACATAGCAGAGCCTCAACGCGTCAATTACAGGTGTCCCGAACTTAATTATTTTCTCCATCCTCGTCGCTGGTGTCGGGACTGATTCCAAGATAATCGTCCATTGTCAGGGTGTCATAGCCAGGCTTATGCGGAACCCCGGCCCAGTAATCCTTGAGCCCTTGGCTGATGTGCTCCCGGTGCTCCGCAGACTTTGGCTTACCTTCTGCAGACTGGCGAATTTTCTGTTTGTGCTCATCGCTCAATTCTATCCATTGGCGTTTGAAGTTTATCATAGTTATATTCAGGGCGTTAGTTTGCCCCCTCCTCATAATAAATATGGGAAGCGTCGAAAAAGTTGAAGGCGTGGTAGAGATTTGTTGCCAGACAACTACTTGGAGCAGACACTCTCGCCCCAATGCCCCCACTTACCACATATGCCGATAGCCCAATTATTGGGGCAGCGTACACTGATAGCAACGCTAACCCTGCAAGGATGAGGGGGACTTTGAATTATTTGAAATATCTTTTGTTGGATTGGAAAATATGATTACCTTTGTGATGTCATTTCGGATGACTTATAGCAAACTATGAACGGGCATCCATCCTCTAAGTGGGTGCCTGTTTCTTTTCTCTCTGGACCCATACCGAGGGGAGGTGCTGCTACACGAGGGCTTTGTTCTACAGCTATAAGTATAATACGAAATGAAAAAGAGAACAGAAAGCCAAGATGTGCAAATCTCCATTAGAGTGGAGGTGGTGAAACTTGTCAGAGTGAAGGCGCATGAGCGGGTTCGCAATGGCAAGGTTGAAAAGGTAAGGGCTCACTACAGAAGGTATTAGAGGTATCTTCTGAAGCTGAAGTCAACCTGAAGCCGAAAGGCTCCGCTACTCTATCCCCTCGGTTTTTATTCAAACATGGGAAGCAGCCACTTCTCGTTCCGCTGGATATAATCCACCACCTTACGGAAGTCCCGCCATAGGTTCTTAAATTCGACTCTTAGGGGAGCACAAAAAATCAAGAACTTACGAGTTCTCGTAGGTGCTTGTTTCTTTTGTTACCCACAACAAAACCTATAACATTTTCTTCTTTGACAGCCATTCCTCCACTTCCGAAGCATTGAACCTGACGGACGTGTATGCACCGTCTTGGTGCGTTGGAAAGCCGTTTTCTATTCTCCATTTACGGCTTTTGACTCCGCCACATAGCAGAGCCTCAACGCGTCAATTACAGGTGTCCCGAACTTAATTATTTTCTCCATCCTCGTCGCTGGTGTCGGGACTGATTCCAAGATAATCGTCCATTGTCAGGGTGTCATAGCCAGGCTTATGCGGAACCCCGGCCCAGTAATCCTTGAGCCCTTGGCTGATGTGCTCCCGGTGCTCCGCAGACTTTGGCTTACCTTCTGCAGACTGGCGAATTTTCTGTTTGTGCTCATCGCTCAATTCTATCCATTGGCGTTTGAAGTTTATCATAGTTATATTCAGGGCGTTAGTTTGCCCCCTCCTCATAATAAATATGGGAAGCGTCGAAAAAGTTGAAGGCGTGGTAGAGATTTGTTGCCAGAAAACCACTTGGAGCAGACACTCTCGCCCCAATGCCCCCACTTACCACACATGCCCGTATCTCAATTTGGCGGGCAGCATACACTGGTCGCAACGCTAAACCCACAGGGATGAGGGGGACTTTGTATCTTAATGGTAGGGTAGGGCAATGTAGAAAGACAATCTTTGTTATTCCTCTATAAATGATTAACTTTGAGTGTTCAACTACCAATATCGATGAAGCGTTATACCTACATTATTATTACACTTGCTTTTTCGGCACTTTTTGTATTATGTCAAAATAACACAACTCATATGGAAGCACAAAACAACGAAAGCCACCCACAATTCTTTTACACAGAGAGAGAGCTGAATAAGGTTTCAGCGTTCATTGAGCAACAATATGGCGCTTATGATGAAGTGATGCATGAGTTGGTTTCTCTCGACATTCATTTGGATGTCGCTTTGGTTCCTCCAACCGACGAACGACCGTACTACAAGTTAGTGACTATGGGAGCCGGCGCTTATAAAATGAATGTGCCGAGAGAATACAAGCCGTATAAGCTTGAACGAGCCGAATATGTCATATTCTTGCCCAAAGACTGGGACATTAAATCAAATAAGGAGGAGGATTACTGGCCAATCAGAATGTTGAAAGATGTAGCCCGACTTCCCCTCTATACAGATAGCTGGCTCACGTATGGACATACGGTTCAAATGAACGAAGACGCAAGTCCTGTTGCAGGGAATACCGGATTTAATTCTTGCGTGCTAATGGGCTCTATCGGCAAAAATAATCAAGGTGTTGATCCTCTTAAACTGGGGCTGTTTGGCAAAACTGTGAATTTCTACCAAATTTATCCCCTTTATAATGAGGAGATGGAATTCAAACTCGAGCATTCGCTTGATGAACTAGCCGAAAAAATCAGCGATGAAGATTTGGATCCCATTATCAACATCAACCGCAAGAATTATTGTAAATAACCGTTAAGCAGCCACTTTTCGTTTCGCTGGATATAATCCACCACCTTACGGAAGTCCCACCACAGGTTCTTTAATTCGACTTTGAGGGGAGCAAGACGGACGGCAGCATTGCCGCCCGTCTTTGTTTTACCCCACCCATGAGTGGTCCCTGAACTTGTCGAGTGCGATCCCGGAGCCTGCCGAGTGCGGTCCCCGAGCCTGCCGAAGGGCCCGCCTTCGGGCACGGAATGAGGGGTTTTTGTGCCCGATCAGTCTTTAAAACACCTTTCGGGCACACCGTGTCTTTAACTGAAAAAGGTTGACTCACAAACAAGAGTTACCCATGTTCGTTTA
>CAMYVB010000025.1 GCA_947302175.1 uncultured Bacteroidales bacterium
TAGGCGAGAAGATGAAAGATTCTGACAAGGCTCCTCTAGATATTTGGAGGAAGGCTCTTGAGAACGTCACCCCTCAGATCGAGGTGAAATCTCGCCGCATCGGTGGAGCCAACTTCCAGGTGCCTACAGAGATGCGCCCGGAAAGGAAGATTTCGGTCTCCATGAAGAACATGATATCCTTCGCCCGCAAACGCTCCGGCCACTCTATGGCAGAAAAACTCTGTGCAGAAATCATCGCCGCCTACAACAATGAAGGTGGTGCCTTCAAGAGGAAGGAAGACATGCACAGGATGGCTGAGGCCAACAAGGCGTTTGCACACTTCCGCTTCTAATTCGACAAGAAGATGGCAAAAAGGGACCTCGGATTCACTCGTAACATCGGCATCATGGCTCACATCGATGCCGGTAAGACGACTACGTCCGAGCGCATCCTGTACTACACGGGCAAGACCCACAAGATCGGCGAAGTCCACGAAGGCGGAGCCACAATGGACTGGATGGTCCAGGAGCAGGAGAGAGGTATCACCATCACTTCTGCTGCAACCACCGCTTTCTGGCATTACAACGGCAGCATCTATCAGATAAACCTTATCGACACTCCCGGACACGTTGATTTCACCGTGGAAGTGGAGCGCTCGCTCAGGGTCCTGGACGGTGCCGTCGCAACGTTCTGCGCCGTGGGCCGCGTTCAGCCCCAGAGCGAAACGGTCTGGCGCCAGGCAGACAAATACGGAGTCCCCAAGCTCGCCTATGTCAACAAGATGGACAGGGTCGGTGCGGACTTCCTCGCCTGCCTCGCCGAGATCAAGACCAAGCTCGGTGCCACCGCCGTGCCCGTATGCCTGCCTATAGGCGCCGAGGACAAGTTCCTTGGCATAGTTGATCTTATCTCCCGCAAGGCGATTTACTACCTTCCCGGAGACGAACTGGTCAACTACGAGATCAAGCCCGTGCCTGCCGACATGGAGGAAGACGTCGCCAAATGGCGCGAGAACCTCGTCGAGGTAGCCAGCGAATGCGATGAGGCCCTGATGGAGAAATTCTTCGACGATCCCGATTCGATCACCGAAGAGGAAATCATCGCCGCCTTGCGCAAGGGCACTCTCGAGCGCGCCATCGTCCCCGCCTGCTGCGGATCTTCGTTCAAGAACAAGGGAACCCAGTTCCTTCTTGACGCGATCGTCCGCTATCTGCCTTCGCCCCTTGACAAGGGCGCCGTCAAAGGCACCAATCCCCGCAACAACCAGGAAACCTCCCGCGAGCCCGACGCCGAGCAGCCGTTCTGCGGCCTCGTGTTCAAGATTGCGACCGACCCCTTCATGGGCCGCCTCGCATTCATCAGGGTCTACTCGGGTCGCCTGGACTCAGGTTCCTATGTATATAATATAAGGACCGCACGCAGGGAAAGGGTGTCCCGCCTGTTCCAGATGCACTCCAACCACCAGAATCCCATCGAATTCGTGGAGGCCGGAGACATCTGCGCAGCAGTGGGATTCAAGGACCTTCGCACCGGCGATACCATTTGCGACGAGAACAAGCCCATAGCCCTCGAGTCCATGACTTTCCCCGATCCCGTCATCGGTATCGCGGTGGAGCCCAAGACCCAGCAGGACATCGACAAGCTTGCACTCGCCCTGTCGAAGCTCTCCGAAGAGGACCCCACCTTCACGGTGAAGTCCGATGTGGAGACCGGCCAGACAGTTATCAGCGGCATGGGTGAGCTCCATCTGGATATCATCATCGACCGCCTGCGCAGGGAATTCGGGGTAGAGATCAACCAGGGTGCCCCTCAAGTCAACTACAAAGAAGCAATCACAACCACCGTTCAGCACCGGGAAGTCTTCAAGAAGCAGACCGGCGGCCGCGGCAAATTTGCAGACATCGTCGTGGAGATCGGTCCCGCCTCCGAAGGCCTCTCCGGTCTCGAGTTCGTCGACAAGGTCAAAGGGGGCAACGTCCCCAAGGAATTCATCCCGTGCGTGCAGAAGGGCTTCGAGGCGTCCCTTTCCAGCGGCGTTCTCGCAGGCTACGAGATGCAGTCGCTCAAGGTCACGCTGCTCGACGGCAGCTTCCACCCCGTGGATTCCGACGCCCTGTCGTTCGAACTTGCAGCGAGGATGGCTTTCCGCACCGCCTGCCGCAAAGCAAAGCCCATACTTCTTGAGCCCATCATGAGCCTGGAGGTAGTTACTCCCGAGGAATACATGGGCGACATCGTCGGCGACCTCAACCGCCGCCGCGGTCAGATCGTTTCCATGGATTCCGACGCAACGGGAGCCAGGATTATCAAGGCTTATGTTCCCCTTGCTGAGCAGTTTGGTTATGTAACAGTCCTCAGGACGCTTTCTTCCGGCCGTGCAAACAGCACGATGTCTTTCCATCATTACAGCGAAGTTCCCGCCACGATGGCCAAGGACATAGTCGAAAAAAGCGGATACAGATTCATCCAAGAATAGTTAAATTTTTCAATCGATATGAGTCAGAAAATCAGAATTAAGCTCAAATCATTCGACCACATGCTCGTCGACAAGTCGGCTGCAAAGATCGTCGATACGGTGAAGGCTACCGGTGCCCGCGTCAACGGCCCCATCCCCCTTCCTACCAATAAGAAGATCTTCACTGTCAACCGTTCGACCTTCGTCAACAAGAAGTCCCGCGAGCAGTTCGAACTCGATTCTTATTGCAGGCTTCTCGATATCGAGGATTCCAACGCCAAAACCGTGGATTCCCTGATGAAGCTCGAGCTGCCTTCCGGCGTCGAGGTCGAAATCAAGGTCTGAGATTAGAAAAAATTTGTATATTTGCGGTGCCGTTCCTTTCGTAGGGCCGGCTCCGCAAATAAAGGGTCCCTTAGCTCAGTTGGTTAGAGCATCTGACTCATAATCAGAGGGTCGTAGGATCATGCCCTACAGGGACCACCCAGGGAATTGCCCGATCTAAGCAAATTAGGTTGGGCGATTTCTTTTAGATCTATCAAAATCCCCTTTCCAAGTGCCTGGAAGGGGGTTTTCTATCTTTCCTACGATCTCTCTACGATCATTGAGATAGATAGAAAACTATCCCCAGAAGGCCTGTTATCGGGAGTAAATTGGCAAATTCTGTCACCTATGTGTCGCCAAAATTAACCATCAATTTACTGCCGTTATGACCTTCCATTTCGAATCAGGTAGCCATCCCAACAAACAGGGGAACTACACAATCTATCTATCAATCAACCATTCCGGGGAAAGAAAGAGAATCAAGACCTCCATCTGCATCCCTATCAAGTGCTGGGACTCCTCCAGGGAAAGGGTAAGGAAAACCTGCCCTACCTCCAAGCAGGACAACGAAGAACTCCAGAGACTCCTGGACAGGGCAAGGACAGTGGAAAGGGAACTCACCGCCCAGGACAGGCTCACTATGCTGAAATTCCTTGATAGATTCCGGGGGATAGAACAGTCCTATAAGTTCCTCTCCTATGCGCAGCACACAAAGGATGTCCTGGAACAGGGAAAGCAGTGGGGGACATACAAGAAATACAATGACACCATAAGGAAACTGACAGACCATATACAGGCTCTGGGGGTGCAGGATATGGACTTCAGGGACATAACCCCCGCCTTTGTCGAAGGATTCACCGCCTATCTGCAATCTCTACCAAACCAGAGAACCCCTGGGACAACCCTCTCTCCTAACTCCATAGCAAAGCACCTTAAGGTCTTGAGAGCAATCCTTAACCGGGCTGTGGATGACGGGATAATACACACGGATGACATACCAAGGAAGCTTATCACCGTTAAAGAAACAACACCCGCCATAACTGGACTCCAAGACCAGGAGTTGACCAGACTCATCACCCTGCCTATCAAGGAGAACACGGACAGGTGGAACGCCAGGAATATCTTTCTTTTCGCTATGTACGAAGGGGGTATAAGGATAGGGGACGCCATTCAGTTGCGCTGGAGAAATATCGTGGAAGACAGGCTCATCTACACTATGACCAAGAACGGTAAGCAGGTGAATATGATTCTGGTTCAGGAAGCGGAGAAGATTCTTAAACTCTACACAAGACCGGGACAGAGACCGGCGCACTATATCTTCCCATATCTTGATAGTGACGCTGAATACGCTGAATATCTGGACTATGAAGATAGACAGAAGATGCCCCAGGATGTGAGCAGGAAATACTTTGACACCATAAATGCCAGGGAAGCCAGGATAGGTAGGATGTTGAGAGAGATAAGAATCCTGGCTGGGATACCGCACCTGACCTTTCATACCGCCAGACACACCTTCGCTTTGAGAGCCAAGGAGGCTGATGTGGATAACACTACCTTGCAGCGCATTCTGAAGCACTCTTCCCTTAACACTACGGAAGTCTATATGAAGAAACTGGACAGTAGCGGAGAAGATGCCGCTATGAAGGTGATATATCTGGATAACGCCCGCAGGAACAAGGAGAAGAAAAGGATAATCAAGCAGATACAGAAACTGGGATTCTCCCCTGAAGAACTGATAGAGCTTCTCTCTGGGAAGTAATTTGCCAATTTACTCCCGATAACAGGCCTTCTGGGGATAGTTTTCTATCTATCTCAATGATCGTAGAGAGATCGTAGGAAAGATAGAAAACCCCCTTCCAGGCACTTGATAGAAAGGTAGATGTGGCAGCCCTATGTTGTGGTCTGTTAGGGACCACAAAACAAAAGCAGCCGCTTGGCTGCTTTTTGTTTTGTGGCCCCCGGCCAATTATTCATTTTTTTTGTTGGTCCATGACCAATACTGATTAGTATTTGAGGATGAGGGTGGGGTCGAGGGGATAGCGGCCGAAGTCCTTGCCGTAGAGGGCGAGACCGCCCTGGGGCTCGCTCTCGGGAACGGTGAAGCGAATGATCTGAGGGGCGTCCTTGACGAGAACCGAAACAGGCACTTCAACGTCGAACAGATAGCCGTACGAGCCGGCCTCACGCATCCAGCGTTCGGGAGTCTGGGAAGCCCAGGAAAGAATGCCGCGATGGTCTGCGGGATCGTCCTTGAGGTCGAGCGTCGCGACTTTCTTGCCGTTGACAGTAACCTCAACCTTGGAAGGCCAGAGGACGTTATCCGTCATAGCGTAGGAATTGAGGGACTTGCAATGGTCGAAAGTACCCTTGCCGAGCATATAGTCGCCGGCGATTTCGTCGCCCTCACGGTCCTTGCCGAACCACTCCTTGGCAGAAGCCTCGAACACGAGGCGGGCGGACGAGAGCTTGCTCAAATCACTTCCCTCGGGAAGGACCACCTCATATTCGAAATAACCGTGGCCGAAACCGTTCTCCTTGAGGCCGTCATAGACGGCAGTCTGCTTGTCTGACCACTGCTGGGCAGTGAATGAAGCGGGAGCGAAGGGCACGAGGACCTCGTCCTCTTTGACTACGTCCTTACCTTCGTTGACTCGCAGGCAGGTGAAATTGCGGTGGAGAACCTCCTGCTTTTCGTTTTTGAGGGTGATGCGAAGGATGTAGAGGCCTTTCTCCTGGGGCATAGTGAAACTGAAGCTGCCCGCGGTGCGGCTCATGTAGGGCTCGAAATCTATGCTCTGGCTGCTGCCGGAGAACTTGGCGAACTCGCCCAGCTGGTTCCAGCCCACGAGCTCGGTCTCGACCTTCAGGGCTCCCGGGTCGTTGTCGGTCATGAATGACGCGTAGAAGGGGATGGTCACGTCCTCACCGCCTTTGGGATAGGTGATGAGGTAGCACTCGGGAGCGATGTAGTAGAGGCTCTGGAAGTCCGCTATGGTCATGCCGGGCATGAGAAAGTCGAGGCCGTCGATCTTGGCTGAGCGGTCGTATTTGACGTAGCCGTTCCATTCGTTGATGACGTCGTGGTGCTCGGTGTAGAGCCAGCCGCAGCACTTGGGATGGCGGCGGAAGCTGTTTATCATGATATGGTAGTCCCAGGTGTAGTCGCAGTCGCCTGCGCTGCCGTTGTAGCCCCAGACATTGCCGCATTCGCTGTTCATCATGGGCTCTCCCATCTGCATGTTGCCGCCTATGTAGTTCCAGCCGCTCTCCTTGAAGGTCTTCTGGTCGGCCTCTTCGAGAGTGGGCTCCCAGAGGCGGCCGCGCTTGTATGCGTGCCAGGAGTTGATGTCGGTCTGGACGTGGTCGAAGTTGCAGGCGGAGTTGTCTTCCACGAGGCGGGTGGGATCGAGCCTCTTGGTGAGATGGTACATGGCGCGCACCCAGTCCTGGGTCTCAGGGCGATACTTGCCGCCCGTCATGAGGCCCCAGGTCTCGTTGAAGTTGACCCAGGCGAAGATGGAAGGGTGGTTGTAATCGCGGTCCACCTGAGCCCTCAGGCATTCCTCCCAGTTCCCGCGGGCCTCGGGTACGGGCTCGCCCCAGAAGTTGGGGGTGTCGGCCATGATCAGGAGGCCCAGCTTGTCGGCCCAGTAGAGCTTGCGGGGGACTTCCACCTTGATGTGGATGCGGTTGCCGTTAAGGCCGAGGCGCTTGGAAATCATTATTTCCTCGCGCATGAACTCGTCACTCGGGAAGGTGTAGTAGCCTTCCGGGTGGTAGCTCTGGTCGAGGCAGAGCTGGAGGTAGATGGGCTTGTTGTTGAGGGCGATATAGTTGAAATCGGCGCCCGGGAAGGGCATGATGCTGATTTTGCGCTGCCCGAAGTAGGTCCCGACCTCGTCGGATACTTTTTCGCCGGACCTCAGGGTCGCAGTTACTTCGTAGAGATAGGGGTCGTCGAGGCTCCAGAGGTGCTGGTCCTTGATCTGGACTATGAAGCTGGCCTTGTCGCGGCCGGACATATCGGCGATGAACTCCTCCTGAGAACCGTCCTTGAATTTAAGGGAGAACACTTCGCCGTTCGCGGCCGGCTCGGCGAGATTGACGGCGACGCGCACATACGAGGCGTCAATGTCAGGGGAGAAATGGATGCTGCGGATGTAATTGCTGCCGCGAGCCTCGAGATAGACGGTCTGCCATATGCCGCGGGCGTCGCCATAGCCCTGCTTACCATAGAGGTGCGTGTCGTCTTTTGTGTCGTCAGCCTTGATGAAGACTCTCTGGGGAAGGCCGAACTTCACAAGGTCGGTGAGCTCGAACTCGAAGGGAGTGTAGCCTCCCCTGTGGGTGCCGAGTTCCTCGCCTTCGAAAATGCAGGAAGTCTCGAAGTCCGAAGCTCCTACCACGAGAAAAACCCTCTTGCCCGCCCACTCGACGGGGACACTTATTTCGCGGGAGTACCAGGCAACGTCGCCCTCGTTTTCAACCTCTGAAAGCGGGGAACCCCAGGGGAAGGGAACGAGAATCTTCTTGTCCATGCCCTGAGTCGCGCTAGCGGCCATGCAGGAGTCGGCAACAGCCTCGTCGAAGGTGAAGTCCCAATAACCGTTGAGATTGATCCATTCGGCTCTCTGGAAGTCGGGACGCGGATGCTCGGGAAGGGGGATGCTTTCCTTGGAAGACTTGGTGCAACTAAGCGAAAGCGCGAGACAAAGTACTGCGGTAGTGAATATTGCTTTTCTCATATGGTTGAAGCGGATAAATAGTCAATAAGGATGGTAAATATAATAAAAAGCCTGATTAGAAAAAAAGTTGGTTGTACGAAAGGCAAAAATAACTATCTTTACGATTGCTAAAAAATAAAGACAGCAATGAAAAGCATTTTGTTTCTCCAGAATATCGGTGCGCCCGAAATCATCATCATAGCTCTCGTCGTGCTGCTACTCTTCGGCGGCAAGAAGATTCCCGAGCTCATGAAGGGTATTGGCAAGGGCGTGCGCAGCTTCAAGGAAGGCGTCAACAATATCGAGAAGGAAATCGATTTAATAGACGAGGACGTCAAGAAGGCAGGTACTGAGAAGAAAGCCCCTGAGGCTGAGAAGAAAGACTAATGTCTTCCGAAAAGGATAATCCTTCGGGCGAAATGTCATTCTGGGACCACCTCGAGGCTTTGAGGTGGGTCCTGTTCCGCGTAGTAGTCGCCCTTTTCATAGTCCTTGTGGGGTGTTTCATCGCAATGCCCCACATATTCGACTCGTTTGTCCTCGGACCCACGGATTCGAGTTTCTTCCTCTACAAGTGGTTCGGCTCGTTCGGCAAGGGCGGAGGCATGATGGTGCCCGACTTCAGCGACAATCAGTTCCACGTGGACATCATCAACATCAACGTCGCCACCCAGTTCCTCACGCACATAACCACCTCCCTGTGGTTCTCCCTGGTGATAGTCTTCCCCTATCTTATGTATGAGATATGGAAGTTCGTCCGTCCCGCCCTGTTCCCCGAGGAGAAGAAAGGCGTCAAGACTGCTTTCCTTGCAGGCAGCACGCTTTTCTATGTCGGTTGCGCCGTGGGCTATTGCATAGTTTTCCCGCTGACTTTCCGCTTCCTGACCCAGTACCACGTGGGAGAGACCATAGTGAACCAGATTTCGCTGAACTCCTACATGACCAATTTCCTGACGATTATCTTCATCATGGGATTGGTCTTCGAGATGCCCATACTCGCGTGGCTCCTCTCGTCCCTGGGTATCATTCACAAGCAGCTTCTCAAGGACGGCAGGAAATACGCCGTAGTGGTGCTGCTCGTGCTCGCGGCCGTCATCACTCCTTCGGGCGATCCTTTCACCCTGTCGGTCGTGTTCATGCCGCTCTATCTGCTTTACGAGCTCTCAATATTGATTGTAAAGAAAGCTCCGCCTGAGGAGGACTAAATATCGCAGAGACACAAAAATGGCCGGGTCATAAACGATCCGGCCATTTTTGATATCAGGGGAGCGACTCTTAATCCTCGGGCATGGGAGGGAGGGACCAGCCTTCGCGGTAGGTGTGCTTAATCAGCTCAGCTGCGTAGGCGTTGGCATCCACGGGGTCGGTGTAGGTCTTCTTGAAGGTGGGGTGACCGTCGGTGACTGAGAAGCCGTCTTCAATCATGGTCCTAATCGTGGCGCCTTCGGGGATGTTGGTGAAGCGCATGTTGGGACCGTCCCATTCGAGCTCGCGGTTGAGGCTTTGGAGGCGGACTGCCAGCACGCCCATCACGACCATTTCGTTGAAGGGGCCGGCCTCGGAGAAGTCGGAGGCAGAGGGGACGCGGGTCTCGGGAGACTCCTTGCAGGCGCGCACCCAGTCCATCTGGTGGCTCTCGGTGACAACGCGCAGGACCTCGGGGCACTGGGGCTCACGGCCGGAAAGGAGATAAGGGTCACGGCCGTAGCAGCCGCAGATGAGCGTATCCTTCGTGCCGTGGAAGATGACGGTGCCGCTGGAGTCGAAAGCCTTGCCTTCGGGCATGCCGGCGGGACGGGGAGGCATCAGGCCGCCGTCGTACCACCATACTTCCACCTCGGGCATCGCGACCTTGGGCAGGTTCTCCCTGGCGGGGAAAACGAGCTTGACGACCTGGGCGCTGGGGCAGGAGTCGGTCAGAAGGGCCGTGGAGCTGCCCTGAACGCGGGTGGGATAACCGAGCTTGAGGGCCTTGAACACAGGGTGCAGGACGTGGCAGGCCATGTCGCCGAGGGCGCCGGTGCCGAAATCCCACCAGCCGCGGAAGTTCCAGGGGGTGTAGATGCTGTTGTAGGGACGATAGGGGGCGGGACCTATGAAGGCATCCCAGTTGAGGGTGCTCGGAACGGGCATTTCCTCTTTGGGACGGGGGAGACCCTGGGGCCATATAGGACGGTTGGTGCAGGCCTCGACCTTGGTCACTTCGCCGATTTCACCGTTCCAAATCCAGGAGACGGTCTTGCGTACGCCTTCCCACGAAGAGCCCTGATTACCCATCTGAGTGGCCACCTTGTACTTCGCGGCGAGCTTCGTCAGGAGCCTGGACTCATACACGGTGTGGGTGAGGGGCTTCTGGACGAAGGCGTGCTTGCCTTCGGTGATGGCGTCAGCGGCGATGATGGCGTGGGTGTGGTCGGCCGTTGCGACTACGACTGCGTCGGCGTCCTTGAGGCACTCGCGATAGCAGACGCGGTAGTCGTTGTAGCGCTTGGCGTCGGGGTAGCGGTCGAAAATGTGGGCGGCATATTTCCAGTCCACGTCGCACAGGGCGATGATGTTCTGGCTCTCGACGGCGCGAAGGTCGGATGCACCCTTGCCGCCTATACCTATACCTATGATATTAAGCTTGTCGCTCGGGGCGACTTTTTTCTTCTTTGCAGTTGCCATGGCAATTACTATTCAGCGTAGGTGGCTTTGACAAAAGGAGCTTCCTTGAGGTAATCGGCGCTGATTCGGGTGGTTTCAAGTATGTCTCCGACGAGGCTCTTTTCCATCTCTACAATGTAGCGGCGCATGCCGGCAAGCTCAGCATTGTTGAAGATGGCGTCGAAGCCCACGAATCCGCTCTGACCCACTTCGGCGACGTCCTTGATGTGGAGAAGCTCGAAGCGGCCGGGATACTTCTTGAAGTATTCCACGGGTGCTGCCTTGCCGACGACGGCCCAGTAGACGTCCATTTCGAGGACGACGAGGGCGGGGTCGGTGTTCTCGGCGATGAAGTCGTAGATGACTACGTCTTCCAGCTTCTTGAACTCATGGGCGTGGTTGTGGTAGCCGAACTTGAGGCCTTCCTCCTTGCAGAGGGCGCCAATCCAGTTGAAGTAATCGCACCAGACCTTCAGGCCTGCGAGGGTGTCGGGGACCTTGAACCATGCGGTGACAAGATACTCGCAGCCCATGGACTTATGGTCGGCTATGCACTTTTTCCACCATTCTTCCTTGGCGGAGAAGTCGCCGCTCTCGATTTCTTCGGGAGTGAGGGCGTTGCCGACGTGGGACGAGATGGGCTTAAGGCCAGCCTTTGCGAGTTCTGCGGTCATCTCTTCGGGGGTGAGGCCGAAGAAACCGTTGCCGTCGTACCAGCATAGTTCGACGGTGGAGTAGCCCTGCTCGGCGAGCTTGGCGAATACGGACTCGTGATTGGCATCAAACTTATCCTTGCTGCCGATGAGCTCGCGCACGGAGTAGAGCTGAATGCCTATTTCTTTCTTCTCGGGCTTTGCTGCACAAGAAGCGAGCGCCAAAAAGGCGCCCGCTATGATGAGGAGTTTTTTCATTAGTCGAGGATCTTGATGCGGATGTTGCGGTAGTAGACAACGTCGCCGTGGTCCTGGAAGCCGATATAGCCCTCGTGCTCGTCGCCACCAACGTTGTTGAGGAGCTCGAATGCGAGAGGGTTCTTCTCCTTGGAGAACTTGGAGGTGTTCAGGAGGTCTTCCCAATCCTGGGTCCACAGATGGTATTCAACGACGTTCTGGCCGTTCTGTCCGTGCACGACTGTGCCTTCGTAGACCATGATCTTGCCGGTGTTCCACTCGTCGTAAGGATTGGCGTTCTGGGGCTCGGCGACAATCATGTCGTAGAGGGAAGCGGACTGGCGTATGCCGATGACCTTGCCCATCTGGGCGTCGGGATGGTTCTCATTGTCGAGAATCTGATACTCGGGAGCGGAGATGTAGATGGGAGCGAACTTCCAGACACTGTCCTTCTCGTTGAATTTCTTGATTTCGCGGCCGAGGAGGAACACGCCGGAGTTGGCCCTGCGGGTGACCTTCCAGTCGAAGAGGAGCTCGAAATTCTTGAACTTCTTTTCGAAGATGATGTCGCCGCCGTCGCCCTGCTGGGCTTCGCCGCCGCCCTTGCCGTTGAATTTGAGGCAGCCGTCCTCGATGGACCAGCGGGTGGGGACGTGGTCTTTGCCATAGCCCCTCCAGCCCTTGAAGGAAGTGCCGTCGAAGATGACATAGTAGCCGTCCTCGTCCACCTGGAACTCGGCGAGGTCGACCTCAGGGTTGTTGACGATGATGTATTCGGGGACGTCGTCGTGCGCGGGGACTACGATTTCCTCAGCGCAGGAGGTCTTTTTCTCGCCGCCGCAGGAAGCGAGAAGGAAAATGGTTGCGAAGGCCGCAACTGCCATGAATGCTTTTTTCATTGTATTGCTTGTTAAGATTTCGGTTATTCGGGCATGTCGGGGAGAACCCAGCCGTCGCGGTAGGTGTGCTTAATCAGCTCGGCTGCGTAGGCGTTGGCGTCGACGGGATCGGTGAAAGTCTTTTTGAAGGTGGGGTGACCGTCCTTGACGGAGAAGCCGTCGTGGATCATGGTCTTGATCATCGTACCCTCGGGAATGTTGGTGAAGCGCATGTTGGGACCATCCCACTCGAGCTCGCGGTTGAGGCTCTGGAGGCGGACTGCCAGCACGCCCATCACGACCATTTCGTTGAAGGGACCGGCCTCGGCGAAGTCGGAAGCGGAGGGGACGCGGGTCTCGGGAGACTCTTTGCAAGCGCGCACCCAGTCCATCTGGTGGCTTTCTTCGATGACGCGGAGAACTTCGGGCGTATCGGGCTCACGACCGGATAGGAGGTAGGGCTTGGCGCCGTAGCAGCCGCAGATGAGGGTGTCCTTGGTACCGTGGAAAATCACGCCGCCACCCTGGACGTTGAGGTTCTTGCCGGCAGGCAGGCCTTCCGGACGGGGAGGCTTGAGGCCGCCGTCGTACCACCATACTTCGACTTCGGGCATGGCGACCTTGGGCAGGTTCTCGCGGGCGGGGAAGACGAGCTTGACGATCTGGGCGTTAGGGCAGGATTCGGTCAGCAGAGCGGTGGAGCTACCCTGAACACGGGTGGGATAACCGAGCTTGAGGGCCTTGAAGACGGGATGCAGGATGTGGCAGGCCATGTCGCCGAGGGCGCCGGTGCCGAAATCCCACCAGCCACGGAAGTTCCAAGGGGTGTAGATGCTGTTGTAAGGACGGAACTGGGCGGGACCGATGAAGCCGTCCCAGTTGAGTGTGTCGGGGATCTCGTGTACTTCCTCGGGACGGTCGAGGCCCTGGGGCCAGATGGGACGGTCCGTGAAAGCTTCTACTTTGGTGACTTCGCCGATGACACCGTTCCAAATCCATGAGCAGGTCTTGCGGACGCCCTCGTTGGAAGCGCCCTGGTTACCCATCTGGGTGGCCACTTTGTACTTTGCGGCGAGCTTGGTCAGGAGCCTGGACTCATACACGGTGTGGGTGAGGGGCTTCTCCACGTATACATGCTTACCCTGGGCGATTGCCGTAGCGGCGATGATGGCGTGGGTGTGGTCTGCGGTGGCGACCATGACTGCGTCGGCGTCTTTGAGCTTTTCGTCGAAGCAGACGCGGAAGTCGTTGTACCTGGCAGCCTCGGGATAGCGGTCAAACACCTTGGCGGCGTATTTCCAGTCGGTATCGCACAGGGCGATGATGTTCTGGCTCTCCATTCCGCGGAGGTCGGCTGCGCCACGGCCGCCGATACCAACGCCTATGATGTTGAGCTTGTCACTGGGAGCGACTTTGGTCTTCTTGGCTTTTGCCATGACTTTGTCGGCGGCTACGCTCAGGCCGATGGCGGCCGCAGTGCCGGTCTTGATGAAGGTTCTTCTTGAGATCTCGTTAGACATAAGCTTATATTTGTGTGGTTATATGTTCTCTATCCCACGAAAATAGCGATTTGGACTCAAAAATCATAGATTTTGCACGAAAAAATTCGTAAGTTTGTTCCAGAAAAACGAAAATAAGACATGTTTAGTAAAGAAATTTATATTTCGCGCCGTCAAAAGCTCTCATTCTTAATGTCGTCCTGCGCTCCCGAGGGAGCCCGCGGCATAGCCCTTTTCCTCGGCAACGTCGATGCTCCTGCGCAGTACAAGAACAATGCATACAAGTTCCGTCAGGACAGTTCCTGGCTCTATTATTTCGGCCTCGACGAGCCCCGCTTCGCCGCAATAATGGACCTCGATAGCGGAGCGGAGACCATTTTCGCCGATGATTTCGACATTGACGACATCATCTGGACCGGCCCCATGCCTTCGGTCGCTTCGCTTGCCGCCCTGTCGGGCGTGGAGCAAACTGCCCCCTACGCAGCATTAGCGGCAGCGGTGGAGGCCGCCAAAAGCGCAGGCCGCCGCGTCCACTTCCTGCCCCAGGCGCGCTACTACAACGAGCGCCTCATTGAGCGCATGGGCCTCTGTGAGCCTTCGCTCGACCTTATCCGCGCCGTCGTGCAGATGCGCCTTGTCAAGGGTCCAGAAGAGATCGAGCTTCTCGACGCGGTCTGCGACCTTGGCATCAGGATGCACGAAATCGGCCGCGACGCCATAGCTCCCGGAGTCGTGGAGCAGGACATAGTGGGGCAGATGGAAGGCTACTCCCTCGCGAAGGGCTGGGGCGTATCCTTTGCCACCATCCTCACCCAGCACGGCGAAATATTCCACAATCATTCCCATGCCGGCAAGATCCAGGAAGGCAAACTCCTTGTCATAGACGCCGGCGTCGAAAGCAACGAGCACTACGCTTCCGACTTCACGCGCACCTACCCCACCGGCGGACGCTTTACGCAGAAGCAAAGGGACATATACTCAATAGTTTACGAGTGCAACGAGGCTGCCTTCTCAATGATACGTCCCGGCATGGCATACCGCGAGGTGCACCTTATGACCGCCCGCAAGATGCTTGAAAGCCTCAAGGCCCTGGGCCTTGTAAAGGGCGACGTTGATGAAATGGTGGCGGCGGGAGTCGCAGGCCTCTTCATGCCCCACGGCCTCGGCCACAACATGGGCCTCGACGTCCACGACATGGAGGAGCTGGGCGAAAACTACGTGGGCTATGATGACGACCAGAAGCGCTCCCCTCAGCTCGGCCTCGGAAGCCTCAGGATGGCGCGCCGCCTGCGCCCCGGCAACGTAATCACCGACGAACCCGGCATCTACTTCATCCCCGCCCTCATCGAAAAATGGAAGAGCGAGGGCACCAATGCCCAATTTGTCAATTTCTCCAAGCTCGAAAGCTACTACGACTTCGGCGGCATACGCCTCGAAGACGACGTTCTCGTAACCCCCGACGGCGCCAGGAGGCTAGGTTCGCGCCGCCTGCCCATCGCCCCCGACGACGTCGAAGCTGCAATGGCGAAATAAGCGTTAAGCGCAGCTTTCGAGGGGATGGATAAAGTGCTGGAAAATACTTCTTTACGAAAGTGCCTTAGCTCGCTTGCGGACATGGTGCTTCCCCGCACCTGCGTAGTCTGCGGGCGCGACCTGACCCTTGAAGAGCGGCACATCTGCCTCGAATGCGCCTGCGACCTCCCTTTCACCCGCTTCTGGGAACGGGAGCATAACCCAATGGCGGACAAATACAACGAGCGCATATCTGCTCACATCCCCGACGCCGTGGAGGAGGCGTACGCCTTCGCAGCCGCGCTGCTCTATTACAGCGAAGATTCGCCCTACAAGCGCATACCTCAGGCGCTTAAATATGAGCGCAAAATCTCGCAGGGGCGGTATTTCGCAGCACTGCTAGGCGAAAAGCTGCTTCTGAGTTCCTGGGCCCCGACTGTCGACCTTGTGGTGCCCGTTCCCGTGCACTGGAAACGGCGCCTCAAAAGAGGGTACAATCAGGCTGAAATCATTGCATCGGAAGTGGCGCGCAAGCTTGGGGTGCCGCTCTGCGCGGAGTGCCTTCGCCGCACGCGATTTTCCGTTTCCCAGACTTCCGTCTCCCTCGAGAAAAAGGCTTCCAACGTCGAAGGAGCCTTCGTCTCGGTCAAAATACCGCCCGCAAGGCACATACTCCTCGTTGACGACACTTTTACGAGCGGCTCAACGCTGGCCGCCTGCCATAAAGCGCTCAGAGATGCGTACCCCACGCCGGGAGTGCGCATCTCTGTAGCAACGATGTCGTATGTGGGGCCCTAGAATACCAGGGTCGCGATGACGGGATAGTGGTCGGAGATATAGGGCTTTTCTGCGTATGTCTCGTTAACGACCTTGAAGTCGTCGCAGCCGCTGAATGCCGAATAGTAGATGTAGTCGATGGCCTGGGAGCTGCGGCCCCAGCCGTTGAACGAAGTGCTCTCATCGGAATCCTTGGCGGTGACGCGGGCGCTCAGCATGACCTTGTCGAGCTCCACGAGGGTGGGATCGTCGGCCTTGACATTGAAGTCGCCGGTGAGCACCATGGGGATGCCGTCGGGGTTCATATCACCTATGTTATTGACTATCAGGGCGAGGCCTTTCATCCTGGCCTCGACGCCCACGTGGTCGAGATGGGTGTTGACAAAGAAGAATTCGCGGCCGGTCTCCTTGATCTTGAGAAGTGCCCAGGTGGCGGTGCGGAAGCAGGCCGCATCCCAGCCCTTTGAAGGGACGTCGGGGGTCTCGCTCAGCCAGTAGGTGCCCCAGTTCTCGAGCTCTACCTTCTCCTGGTTGTAGAAGATGGACATGTGTTCGCCGCTCTCGATGCCGTCGGTGCGGCCCACGCCTACGCTGGCGTAGCGGGGGCACTGCTCAAGGATGTAATCGACCTGGAATTTATAGGCTTCCTGGACGCCGAAGACGAGGGGATCCTTGTCGTTGAGCATGGCGGGAGTGGCTTCCTTGCGGTTTTCCCAGGAGTTTTCGCCGTCGTTGGCTACGCCAAGGCGGATGTTGTAGGACATCACCTTTATGGTTTCCTTGCTCTCCTTCCGGCAGGAGCTGAAAACGGGGATGATTGCAGCAAGGGCTGCGATGGTGAGGAGGATTTTTTTCATATTTTGAACTGTGTTGGTTTCGCGGCTTTAAAGGTAAGATTTTTCTTCGTAAATTGGTGCCAAATTTAGCGATACTATGACTCTTCTAGGCGTTTTGGCCGTGATTTGCGGCGTCGTGGGCATCATTGGAAGCATCGTTCCCGGGCTCCCCGGGCCTCCCATCAGCTGGATAGGGATTTTGCTCGCCTATTTCGGGCGTGGGCTCAACGGCTCGGGCGACCCGATGAGCATGACTTTCCTTCTGGTCTGGCTGGGGATTACTATCCTGGTGACCGTGATGGATTACGTCGTGCCTTCGATGTTCACGCGCCTTACCGGCGGGCACAAGAGTGCCGGCGTGGGCGCCATCGTGGGGCTCATTGCCGGCGCCGTCATTCCTCCGGTAGGTATGATATTCGGCAGCCTGCTGGGCGCGTTCCTTGCGGAGCTCCTGCTTGAGAATCAGGGAGTTTGGGCTTCGTTCAAGTCTTCCATAGGCGCGTTTCTCGGCTTTATCTTCGGCACTGGCCTGAAGCTCATTTGCTCGGGGCTGATGATGTACTATATCATAGTTTACCTCTAGGCCATGAAGGAAGAACTGAACGAGGTCCTGGAAGTGGCCGCGCAGGCGGGGCACATCCTTCTCGAGAACGGCGCGGAAATCTCGCGCGTCGAGGACATCATGGGCCGCATCGCCACCCATTTCGGGGTGCACACGGGCAATTTCTTCGTCTTGTCGAACGGCATTTTCACGACCGGCAGCGGCGAAAAGATTTCGAAAGCGGGCGGTCAGGCTTCGACCTACGCCAATGTGGAGTTTATTCCCATAAGGAGCATCAATCTTTCCAAAGTGGTCGCTGTCAACCGCTTGAGTTACGATATCGCCGGCAACCGCTGCACGCTCGTCGAGGCGCGAGAAAGGCTCGCCGCCATCAAGGCGTCTCCTTCCAAGCCCGCCTTGGAGAGCATCGCAGGTTCGGCGCTCGGAGCCGCGGGTTTCTGCGCAGTGTTCGGAGGTTCGCTGCTCGACTGCGCCGCTGCCCTGGTGGCCGGTGCGCTGCTTGAACTGTTCATACTCCTAGTCAGCGGCCGGTACCTTTCAAAAATAGTGGGAGGCATATGCAATGCGGTGCTCGTGACGTTGCTTTGCATCGCCATGTGGAGGCTTGGCTTTGGAGAGAGCCTTTCGAATATCATTATAGGCGCGGTGATGCCGCTCATCCCCGGAGTGCCCTTTGTCAACGGAGTGAGGGACCTCGCCAATTCCGACTACATCGCAGGCCTTACAAGGCTGACGGACGCGATGCTCTCGTTTTTCTGCATTGCACTGGGCGTAATCGTCGCGTTCACTATGGATGGGGCGGCGTTCGGGGGAATGATTGCCCTCGGCGGCATGACTCAAAGCGCGCAGACTGCGGGGCTTGTCTGTCAGTTTGCGGCCGCGTTCGTGGGCACCTTCGCCTTTGCCATACTCTTCGGGATGGAGAGGGGGCATTACGCAGTAGCGGGGGCAATCGGCGCTCTCGGGTGGCTCCTGTATCTGGTGCTCCTGCGCTATGCGGGTGCGGGCGCTTCGCTTGCCACGCTTGCTTCCGCCGTGCTGGTGTGCGTATTGTCGCGCGCTATGGCCGTCCCTATGCGCAGTCCTGCGCAGGTATTCCTGCTTTGCGGGCTCTTCCCGCTTATTCCGGGCGCCGGCATATTCTGGTTCACCTATTATCTTTCCACCGCGCAGTTCCACCTTTCGCTCCTGGGCGGCTTCACTGCGGTCAAAATCGCCATTTCCATTGTCCTTGGCATAATCCTCGCCATGGAACTGCCGCAGCGCATCTTCTCGGGGCGGCGCTCAGAACGAAAAACAACTTGCAGATAATGAATAACTTCCGATCCCTTGTCCTGGCGTCCGCGCTGCTGCTCGGCGTCATCGCCTGCCAGCCTGTCAAATATGCCGACCGCTTCGGCTTCCTCCCCGGGAACGACGCCCTCGCCAATTCCGAGGCCCTGCAGCGCTGCCTTGACGGTGGCGGTCATGTGATCGTGCGAGTGCCGGGCGAGTATGAGGTGTGCCGCACCCTGCTGCTGGACAATTGCACGACCGTTTCGTTCGAGGAGGGAGTGGTCCTCAGCAAGGCTCCGGGGCCGGACAGCGTGGGTGCGCGTTTTGTGTTCCTGAATCGCGGCGCGCTTACGCGCGAAACCAGCTGCGACATTCGCCTCAGCGGCCTGAACCTTCGCTGCAACGGCCTTGATAGGGGGCAGGACATCCCGGGAATCGTGGGCATGTGCTGCCAGATAGGTTTTTTCCACATACGTGACCTGCGCGTCGATCATCTTACGATTATGGACCTGCCGCCGCATGATTTCGCGCTGCAGATTTGCTCGTTTGAGAACGTAGTAGTGGAGGATGTCCACATAGAAGGCATGAAGGACGCCGTCCATTTCGGGCCGGGAAGGGACTTTGTCGTGCGCCGCGGAGTTTTCAAGACCTTCGACGACCCCATTGCGCTCAACGCCCACGACTACACGACCAGCAACCCCGAGCTGGGATGGATAGAGGACGGTCTCATTGAGGACTGCATCGACCTCGACGACCCCGAGCACGGCACGACCGGATTCTTCGCGCGCATACTCGCCGGCGGCTGGCGGGACTGGGAGGAAGGCATGGAGATTCAGTCTTCTGGCGACGCTGTCGTCTCCGAGGGGCGCATATACCGCTCCAACGGCCCCAAAGTCAAGCTGAATTACATTTCCACGGTGCGCCCGACCCACGAGGAGGGCACGCTGACCTACCCTGACGGCATCACCTGGACCATGTCGCAGGACAGGGACATTTGCCACAGCTGTGGGGTGCGCAACGTCGTATTCCGTGACATACATCTTGCCAAGAAGCGCCACGTGGCCCTGTGCCTCCATTTCGACCACGACCAGTATTCGCGCAGCTACTACCCCTATGCGGAGATTCCGGTCCAGAGCAACATAGTTTTCGAGAGGGTGTTCGTAGAGAACGAAATCCCCTGCCTCATTCAGAGCCGTACGCCCGTAGACAGCATCATTGTGCGCGATTCCCGCATAGGCACCAGCCAGATCAGGCTCCTGAACGCAATTGATGCGCCGGGGATGCAGTACGATACGACTCTCGTGCGCCTGGAGAGGGTCGAGGCTTCCGATTCTGTCGAAGTGGTCTTGTCTCTCCGCAGGCCCTGCAAGGTAGTGCGGGAATAGGGGGGGCTAATGCTTTAGAGACCGGCAGAAATCTGCCGGCGAAACGCCCATAAGCGTCTTAAAGTTGCGCCAGGCGGTGGCGCGGGAGCGGAATCCTGCATTGAAGAAAACTGTTTGGAGATCAGTGTAAGGGTCTCTGCGCAGCTCTTTTACGATATAGTCCACTCTTTTTGCATTCAGCAACTCCTTGAAGCTGCCGCCGGTATTATCTTTGATTTCCCGGTTGAGGTAGGTGATGTTCGTGGCGCATTTCCGGGCAAGTGCGCTTAGGGACAGGTTAGGATCCCTCCAGGCCTGCTCCGTGTCCATTATGACGCAAATTCTCTCCCAGATTCCAAGCTCTCCCAAAGAAGGTTCCGCCTTTTCCTCTACCATGTCTAATGAGTCCTCCGCACCATCCTCTTCCTTGGGAGTCATGCGGTGTTCAAGCTCATACGCCGCCGAGTGCAGGAAGAAAAGGGCGGCAAGAATCGGAATGACGACGACGAGAACGCCCCAGTTGGTAAGGGCATGAACGACATGCGCGGTGTAAAGGATTGTGAGCCCCACACAGTAGTACAGAATCCACTGGGAAGAAGCGCTGCTGTGCCGGTAATTGTATGGAAGAAATAGGATGATAACGCAGTATGGAATCATGGCAATCAGGACGGCGAGCCTGACCAGCACATCTATATGCCCCAGATTGTCCCACACTTCTTCCGGAGAATTAATGGGCGTCCATGCTCCGGCTGCGGAAAAGCCCATGAAAACAAGGAAGAATACCGCAATGGGCAGGAAGTAGAAAAACGCCCTTCGCCGCGTGAGCCAGTCGTTATTTATCACAGTGATAGGGTAAAGAACCATGATGGCATTCACTACCATAAAGCCAAAGATCAGCCATGGAGAGAGACATGGGGCTCTTGTTTGGGCGTCTAACGTCGCTCAAGAAGGCGTAATCTGGCTAAACCCCGCCATTCGAAATAGCGCCGGCTACGAAGCCATAATCCCTCACGCCCCCGGCTGGGAATGGGAAAACCGCGACCTCGAATAGCCGCTTTTCTCAAATGTTTTTCAACTGATACGTCGTAGGTTCGAAAAGAATCCTACATGGGCTTGATTTTCCGGGAAAGACGGGCGCACAACCCGGGGAAGAAACGTTTTATGTACACCATAATCAGTTCCTTTCCGCCAACGAGGACCTCGCGCCGGCTTTTACGGATGGCTGAGACGATAATCCTGGCCGCCTTTTCAGTGGTAATGCCTCCGGCCTGGCCGGGGTCCATTTTTCCGTGGGGCTTTCCGCCCTTGTCCAGGGCCCGGAGGGAAATATTCGTGCGTACGCGGCCCGGGCAGACGAGCGTCACCCGTATGCCTTTGTCATAGTATTCTGCCTGCAGGCTCTCAAAGAAACCGTACAACGCGGATTTGGCGGAGCAGTAGCCGCTGCGGAGCGGGAAACCGAAACGACCTGCAATGGAGGTTGTCACGGCAATGTGGCCGCCGCCGCGGGCGACTATTCGCGGCAGGATTTCCCTGGCTATGGCGGTCGGGGCAAAGTAGTCTATCTCCATCAGCGTGCGGACCATTTCCATGGATGTATCCTCAACTGACGTGCGCTGGCTGATTCCCGCATTCAGGAAGATGATGCTTAGGTCCCCGAAGGCCTCCCAGGCATCTCGGGCCAAAGCCGGGATGCCGTCCGGATGGCTTAGGTCATAGGGAAGGACGGCCACATCGGGGGCCCCTTTCTCCCTGCATTTGGCCGCGACAGGGGCCAGTTTTTTTGCGGTGGTTGCAGAGAGCACGAGACGTGCTCCTCCCTCCGCCCAGCGGTAGGCACAGGCTTCCCCTATGCCTGAGGAAGCCCCTGTAATCCAAACCGTCTCCATTTACTTGTACTGGGACATGTCAGGGAATGGCTTGTCGTATTCGCCGCGGTCCAGACGTGCTTTGATGTCCTTGAAAGCGGCGAGCGTACGCTCCACGTCCTCCATAGAATGGGCTGCCGTAGGAATAATGCGGAAAATGACCATGCCGGGAGGTATGACAGGATAGATGACTACCGAGCAGAAGATGCGGTAGTTCTGACGGAGGTCCACTGCAATGTTCGTGGCCTGATCCACGCCGGCTTTCACGTGGACCGGGGTCACGCAGGCCTCCGCAGGGCCGATTTCGAAGCCCATCTCGCGGAATCCTTCCTGCAGCCGGCGCGTAACCTTCCACAGCTGCGCACGGCGCTCGTCGCCCTCGGGGCTGTTGATGATTTCCAGTCGCTTGATGCATCCTTCGACGATGGGCATGGGCAGGGATTTCGCATAGATTTGCGAGCGCATATTGTAGCGCAGGAAGTCGATGATGTCCTTGTCGGAAGCCACGAAGCCGCCGATTGTAGCCATGGACTTTGCATATGCGCCTATGTACAGGTCCACGCCGTCCATCACACCGAAATGTTCGGAGGTGCCGCGGCCGTGGGGCCCCATTACGCCGAAGCCGTGAGCGTCGTCAATCAGAAAACGGAAGTTATATTTCTGCTTCAAGGCGACAATCTGGTCCAGGATGCCCAGGGCGCCGGTCATGCCGAATACGCCCTCGGTAATCACGAGGATGCCGCCACCGCTCTCCTCGACCTCCTTGGTGGCTCGGGCGAGGACACGGTCGCAATCCTTTGCGTCGTTGTGGCGGAACTTGTATTTGGAGCCGATGTGAAGACGTATGCCGTCCAGAAGGCAGGCGTGGCATTCGGCGTCGTACACGATGACGTCGTGCCGGCCCACCAGGGAATCAATAGTGGAAAGGATTCCCTGATAACCGAAATTGAACAGGAAGGCGGCCTCCTTCTTTTCGAAGTCGGCAAGCATGCGCTCCAATTTCTCGTGGAGGGCTGTCTGACCTGTCATCATGCGGCTACCCATCGGGTATGCCATGCCCCATCGGGCTGCGGCTTCGGCGTCGATTTTCCGTATTTCAGGATGGTTCGCAAGGCCCAGGTAATTGTTAAGGCTCCAGCACAGCACCTCGTTGCCGGCAAAGCGCATATGAGGACCCAGTTCGCCTTCCAGTTTAGGGAATGCGAAATATCCGTCTGCCTTTTCGCGGTACTGTCCGAGCGGGCCGCCGGCGGAACGGCGTATTTTTTCGAAAATGTCAGTCTGCATGCTAATTATGATGGTTTAATATTTTACTTTTTCACGGGACACGAGGCCCATCATCTTGAACAGGAATTTCGGGAGGGGTTTTCCCGGATTCCGCTTTTTCATGTCGATGTACCAACCAAGCTTTTTGACCACAGGGATCCTGTGTGTCTCGACGAACTCGATGAGCGTGCCGTCAGGATCCTCGATATAGGTGAAATGACCGGAGGCGTCACCCATGTCGAAGGTGATGCCGCCGGGGCAGCTGTCCACGGTGAAGGGATGTCCTTTCTTGGCGCAGAATTTCTCCAGTTCCAGCATTCCGGTGACGTCGTAGCATATCTGGATAAAGCCGGGGTCACCCCAGTAGCGTCCTTCATAAATCTTTCGTGGTGTGCGGTCCAGGGCTTGAACCAGTTCGATACAGTCCGGGCCAATCAGGCCGGAGAAGGCCCCTTGACGGGGCTTTGACGGCGTCATCAGTACACGGCGGAAGCGCTCGCCATATCCCGGCATGGAAGACCAGTCTTCGAATACGCCGCATTGATCATATTTCACTGTGTCATAGCCGAGGATTTCACGGTAGAAGGTCATGGATTTCTCCATATCCGTGACACCCACCACCGCACCGGCAATACCGCCGGTCAGTTTTCCTTCGTCGATATAGACATAATCCGTCTGCACCAACTGGAAGTAGTTGCCATACAGGTCTTTAACATAGAAACAGGGGGTACCGTCGGGGAGCGCGGAAACGGCGCTTACATCTTTCCATTTGGCTGACAAGGCCTTCCAGCAGGCCGCTACGTTGCGGCAGTTGACTTTTGCGGCGAAAATACCCAGATCGCCCACCGCCACTTCAAAGCCCACAGCTTGCGGCGTCCTTTCCGAGTACTGCCAGATTTCAAGACCGCCGCCGCCCTGCAGGTTCACGGCTATACAGGCGTGCCGCTTTTGCGGCTGGCCGCCCGTGTAGGGCAGCATCCTCTCCGCCACCGTGTCGTCTTCCAGTATCCGGACATCCGCCCCGAACATTTCGATAAACCAGTCCCAGGATTTCCTGAAATTCTCGGTACCGACGCCCACTTGCTGGATGCCGGAAATCATAAAGATTCGCCTTGCCATCCGTTTCATATTACTCCTACAAAGTTAATAAAAAACTCTTAGCGGCAAGGTCCTGTATTTTTCTAAAATACACGTAAACTCCCTATTATTGAAGTTTTGCCTTCAGTCGCTGGCGGGCTTTAGTAACGGAGGTGGGCGAAATCCCAAGCAGGATGGCCTGCTCCGACACGGGGAACTGGAAGTGAGAGAGGATGTAGATGCGGATGTCGCCCTTGGTGAGTCCGGGGTAGGTTTCCCGGAGGGTTTCCGGTGTATTGTTGGAGGAATTACGGAACACCCGTTCCAATTCTGCCCATTCTTCGTCCTGGATATAGCGGGGGACAGTGTGGAGTTGCTGAAGGAGATGGTTCTGACCGGTCAGGGTGTGCAATATTGCATAGGAGTCCACGTCTCCAACAGGGCCCGCGCCCGCTCCTGGAATGAATTTTTCCCTGTCATCGGCCCCGGCGCGGATAACCATCAGGAATGCCCGGACGTTTTTCCCCAGAATCTCTGAGGCCTGCGGTATGCTTAGCGTGTTACCGCCCCTGGTGCATGTCTGCGCCAGTCCAAGAGCTACCAGAACCATCTGGTAATAAAGCAGTTCCGCATCCGGATTCTCAAGGGAGAAGGAGGCCCTGATTGCCGCAATGCATTCCTCCTTAAACCCCACGTGAGTATCGATATAATCCTTATAGGAAGATGCCGGAGTGTCAGCGTCCATGATTAGTGAGAACAGCCGGGGCTCATCTATTGCGAACCATAGTAATGCTATACCGAACCCTTTGAATGGCGGATTTAGGGAGAAACCGGCCCCTACGCGCTTCCTGTAGAGTTTTTGGGCTTCTTCCTTTACGGCATCCCGTACGCCTTGGATGGAGCCGAAGGAGGAAAAAACAGCGTTGGCGCCGCAGCCAAGAATCCCGCAAAGGCTTCTGGCCGTAAGGGCCGATGCTCCGCCCGTGCGCACGATATATAGGGCTGCCGCAAGGATTTTTTCTTTGGTGATGCTTGCAGGTCTTGCCATAGTTTATGTTCCGAAATAGTCGCATACAAAAGTAGATAAAACGGAAGTTATGTCCAAGTCTTTCAGGGGTGGAACCCCGTAATTGTCCACTTCATTGTCCATATTGTTTTTTATTTCGGAACGGTATATGCGCTAACTTTGCACTCAGAAAAATATGGACAGACCATGAAAAGACTGATTGCAATTCTTACAGTTGTTATTATAGGTATTCCCTCTTTTGCCAAAGGCGACTGGAAAGGAAAGGTGGTTGATGAAAACGGGGAGCCCTTGGCTTATGCAAACGTGGCAATTCTTTCCCAAGCAGACTCTTCAGTAGTCTGTGGGGTGGTTACACAAGATGATGGTTCCTTTAATATCGTAACCACCAAGACAGGCGGCATCATGATGGTGGCGCTACTTGGTTACAAGACGGTTTATCTTACCCCGTCCAACGATGCAGTGATTACCCTGGGCATGGACACCGACATGCTGGAGGGTGCGGCTATATCGGCCGTGATGCCCAAAACCAAACTTACCGGCGAAGGCCTTCAGACCAACGTCCGTGGCTCTGTGCTGGAAAACGCCGGCACGGCCAAAGACGTACTGTCCAAGACGCCTGGTATGATTAAGGGCCAGAACGGGTTGGAGGTCATCGGGAAGGGGGCGCCGCTGG
>CAMYVB010000026.1 GCA_947302175.1 uncultured Bacteroidales bacterium
ATCAACGCTCTCGAATCTATTACAATTTTTCGGTACTTGCTTGTACTTTCCTTCAATATTTTCAATGATCTTGTCCGCTCATTTCGAAACGGGCTGCAAAGATAAGAACTTTTTCTTTTAGCGCAAACTTTTCGTGATTTTTTTTCGTGAAATAATTATTTTTGTGTTTCAAGACTATGGAAGAGCAGATTTCACTGGGCCGGATATTCGGCGCGTTCGCCAAAATAGGCGCTTTCACAATAGGCGGAGGTTATATGATGATCCCCGCCATAGAAAGTGAGATGAGGAGCAGGGGCTGGATTTCCGACGAAGAGCTTCCCGACATCGTTGCCATCGCACAGGGCGCTCCAGGGCTCCTGACGGTCAACATGGCCATTTTTGCCGGATACAGACTCCGCGGCGTCCCGGGAAGCATAGTCGCAACGCTTGGGAGCATCGCGGCGCCATTTTTTATCATACTCGCTCTGGCGATGCTCGCCGCCAACTTTCAGGACAACGTTATAGTGCAGAAGATACTGCACGGGGTGCGTCCTGCTTCTGTCGCCATTATCGCGGCGTACACCGTCAAGCTTTCGCGCAGGAACTGCAAGAAATGGTGGCAGTGGGTCATTGCCATAGGCACGCTCGCAGCAGTCGCGCTGCTCAAGCTTTCTCCCATTTACATTCTGCTAACGCTTATAATATTTGCCGTGGCAATCACCGCCTGGCGGGAAAGGAGGGAGCGCTGATGGATACGGGTTTGCTGATTCTTGAGCTTTTCTGGACCTTTTTCATAATAGGTCTTTTTACCTTCGGCGGCGGATACGCAATTATGTCACTGATTCAGTCGCAGGTGGTGTTCGGCAAGGCGTGGATCACGGAGGAGACTTTCGTCGACATCGTGGCCATTTCTCAGATGACTCCTGGCCCCGTCGGGCTGAACTGTTCCACCTATGTGGGTTACGAGGTGATGCAGGCGGCAGGATACGGCCACGCAATGGGGACTCTGGGCTCGCTGGTGGCCTCGATTGCCATAGTGCTGCCCTCGTTCATGATAGTGCTCGCAATTGCGCGCGCATACTCCAAGTTCCACGAAAACACTCTGTTCAAGGGCGCCATGAGCGCGCTGCGTCCCGCCGTCGCCGGTCTTATCGGCGCCGCTGCAGTGGTGATGATCTGGCGCATCAGCTCCCCGCTGCAGGGCTTCAGCGCTTCGCTCATAACCGAGAACTTTCCCGACTGGAAGAGCTGGATGCTCTTCGGTGTTGCGTTCTGCGTTTCCCTGAATAAAAAAGTTGATCCCGTTGCGGTGCTTTTCGGCGCCGCCATCCTCGGGCTCTTTCTTTTTTGAGCGTTTTTTATATCTTTGAGCAAAATAACGGATATGAATACCATTAAAACCATAGCAAGCATTCTGGCAGTGTCAGCGCTCCTCGCCCCCGCCTCACTCGCAAAAGAGAAAACCACGACCATCAACGTAATCCCCTACCCCAGCAGCGTAGAGATTACGAAAGGCAGCTTCAGCGCCCGCGGCGCCCAGTTCAACTGCGACGCGGCGATGGACGAACTCAGCCGCAAGGCCGTGAGCACATTCGCAATCCGCCTCTCAAAGGCATGCGGCAAGACTTGCACCCTCGCCTCCCCGGTCGGCATAGCCAAAAACGCGCGTGAGGGCAAAGTGAAGGGCTTCGCCTTCTACGTGGACCCCGCCCTCGGCAGCGAAGAGTACACCCTCTCCATCACGCCCAAGGCCGTGATCGTGAGCGCATCAGATGCTAATGGATTCATTTATGCCGTCCAGACCATCAAACAGCTCCTACCCGCTGAAATATACGGGCGCGGCGCAGCCCCCGACAACACCAACTGGAGAATCCCTTGCATGGAGATTAAGGACGCCCCCCGCTTCCCATACCGCGGAGCGCATCTCGACTGCGTGCGCCATTTCTTCAGCGTAGACGAAGTCAAGCGCTACATAGACGTCATGTCCTTCTACAAGCTAAACCGCCTCCACTGGCATCTCACCGACGACCAGGGCTGGAGGATAGAGCTCCAGAGATATCCCGAGCTCACGCTTGTCGGTGCATTCCGCAACGGCACCATGGTCGCCAGGGACTTCGACAGCGACGACGGCATACGCTATGGCGGTTATTACACCCGCGCCCAGATTAACGACGTCATACGCTTTGCCCGGGAGCGCGGCATCACCATCATCCCCGAAGTGGACCTTCCCGGTCACATGCTCGCCGCCCTTGCGACCTACCCTGAGCTGGGTTGCGGCACGGGCCCCTATGAGGTCTGGAAGCGCTGGGGCGTGTCCGACCAGGTGCTGAACGTCGGCCGCGAAGAGGTCATGGTATTCCTCGAGAACGTGCTCGGCGAAGTGGCTGAAATCTTCCCCTCCGAATACATCCACATCGGCGGCGACGAATGCCCCAAGAAAGAATGGAAGGAAAACCCTGACTGCCAGGCCAAGATCCGTGAACTCGGTCTCAAGGACGATGAGAAAGGCACTGCAGAGCAGAAACTACAGAACTATGTGACCCTGAGGATGCAGAAATTCCTCGAGAGCAAGGGCAAGAAAATCATAGGCTGGGACGAGATTCTCGAAGGCGAGCTGCAAAGCGGAGCCACAGTCATGTCCTGGCGCGGAGCAGAGGGCGGAATTACTGCCGCCAATGCAGGATTCGATGTCATCATGACCCCCACCAGCCACTGCTACATAGACTACTATCAGGCCAAGGACAGGGAGCATGAGCCCCTCGCATTCGACGGCTACGTGCCCGTGGAAAAAGTCTATAGCTTCAACCCTGTGGACAAGATCAATCCCGACATGCAGTACCATATTCTCGGCGCGCAGGTCAATCTTTGGACCGAGTATATCCTTTCAGACCAGCAGCTTGAGTATATGCTTCTCCCCCGCTTGCTGGCTATCAGCGAAGTGGGCTGGTGCGCTCCCGAGCTAAGGAACTTCGAGCGCTTCAGGCAGACGGTAATCACCCACGAATTCCCCATCCTGGATATCGCGGGCTACAATTACTGCAAGGAAATCCTTAAGGAAGCCGCCGAGTAGCGGAGAGGCTTAGTCGCCGTAGGGATTGGCGTCGTTCCAGTCCTGGAGAACGTAGCCGTGGGCGCCGGTGCAGTGGTCGTGAATCCACTGCTTGGTGTCGGGCGCAAGTGTGGTCCACCAGACGGAGCAAGCGGGATATGTCACTTCAGACTCGTCTATTCTTCTTTCGGGGTCGGCTTTTTTGAGACCTTTCATGGCAATGCGCTCCTTCTGCGCAACGGTCAGGGACGCCCACCAAACCTCCAGATCATCTTTCTTTTGCATAGTTACTAGCTTTGTCTTTGCACAAATATAATATTAAATTTGCTGCGATGAAAGAAAATCCTACAATCTGCGAAGTCCCGGGAGGCGCCCGTAAAGTGCTGCTGCACGCATGCTGTGCCCCCTGCTCTTCGGCGATAGTAGAATACCTCATGCACAATGGCATAGAGCCCGTCATTTTCTATTCCAACTCCAATATCTTCCCCGCCTCAGAGTATACCCACCGTCTCGAAGAGTGCAAGCGCTACGCCGACAAATGGGGCATACGATTGGTCGAAGACAGCTACGACCACGATTCTTGGCGCGACACTTGCGCCAAGGGGCTGGAAAACGAGCGCGAGCGGGGCAAGCGCTGCCTCGAATGTTTCACATTCCGCCTCCTGAGCGCAGCACGCTACGCCTCCTCTCATGGATTCACTGTCCTTTCCACCACCCTCGCCTCCTCCCGCTGGAAGAGTCTCGAGCAGGTGGACGAGGCCGGTCACTGGGCCTGCAGCCAGGTGGAAGGGGTGACTTGGTGGGACCGCAACTGGCGCAAAGGCGGCCTGCAGGAGCGCCGCAATCAAATCATAAAGGAGGAGAATTTCTACAACCAACTTTACTGCGGTTGCGAATTCTCTTTCAGGCAAACTCCGGATGGCAAATAATGACATGCGGACACATTGGGCCGATTTTTGTTATCTTAGCAGTCGTTAACTTATCATATTATGAAACACATCGGAATTATCGCCGCCTTCTGCCTTGCAGTCCTTGCAAGCTGCGGCACCCCCAAACTGACCCCCGAACAGGAAGCCGAGCAGGAGAAGGTCTCCCAGCAGGTCTCCAGCGCCCTTGATGCAAAGCAATTCACCATCGACGTCCGATACATGAATCCCATGAGGGCCGGTGGAAAGCCAATCAATGACAGCTACTCTCTCACTATCGACGGCGACAAGATTGTTTCGGCCCTTCCATATGTGGGCCGTGGCTACAACATCCCCTTCGGCGGTGGCACCGGGCTCAACTTTGAGGCAGAAATCAGCGCCTACAACGATTCCGGCTTCACTAAAGGCTGCCGCACCATTACCGTCACCGTCGACAACGGAGAAGACCATCTCGTATACACCATCAAGGTCTTCAACAACGGCACCGCCGACATCCACGTGGACAGCCGCATCCGCGACTCCATCAGCTTCCGCGGCGACCTCGTACTTGAATAGTACCGAATCAAGCTTATAACAGAACTGACACAATGAAAAAAATCCTTGCACTTATACCGGCCCTGATACTGAGCTTCACAAGCTTTGCCCAGAGCGCCGAAGAAATCCTCGCGAAGATGGACGCCGCAGTCGATGCCGCTTCGACAGCAGCCGGCGACGCCTTCTATATGGAAATGGACATCAAGATGCCCATCATCGGCACCATGTCTTCAAAAGCCTGGATGAAAGGCGAAAAAATGTATATAGAAGCCAAGATGATGGGCGAGAACATACTCTCCTGGTCTGACGGCGTAACCGAATGGTCTTACGCCCCCAGCAAGAACGAGCTCACCATCACCGACGACAAAAAATCCGACAACAGTAAAGGCAGCAGTGCCGACGAGAACCGCAAGATGCTCGACGGCATCACCGACGGCTATAACGTATCCATACAGAAGGAAACCGCTGACGCCTGGTACATCAAGTGCAAAAAGAGGAGCGACAACACCGAGAAGGACGACCCCAAGACCATGGACCTGGTCGTCCGTAAGGCCGACTATATGCCCGCCAGCCTCAGCGCCAAACTGAACGGCGTGGGTCTCGTGATGAAAAACATGAGTTTCGAAGTGTCCGACGAAGACGTCACCTACCACCCCGAGCGCTTTGCCTCGGCCAAGGTTATCGACAAACGCGGAGAGTCCGAAAAGAAATAATCGCCCTACCTCGGGAGCTTCAGCAGCTCCATATCACTTAACGCACCGTCTTCGATTTTGAATCGCAGGGCGGTGCGATAAGTTTGCCATCCCTGGAAACCGCAGGCGCCAGGATTGAGCGTCATCATTTCATAAAGATGGTCGTACTCGACCCTCAGGATATGCGAATGCCCGCAAACGAAAAGCGAAGGCTTGTGCTGATATATGAGCTGCCTTGCGCGCGGGCTGTAGCGCCCGGGGTAACCGCCTATGTGAATCATCAGCACTTTCATCCCTTCGCACTCAAAAACCTTGAACTCGGGATACTCATAGCGGAGGTCGAAGTCGTCGCAATTGCCGTACACCCCCTCCAGGGGCTTGAAGGAAGCTATCTCCCTTGCCGTCGACAGCCCGCCGCCGAAGTCTCCGGCATGCCAAACCTGGTCGCAAGGCTCAAGGAAATCCCTGACCTCGCTCGTGAAAACGCCGTGCGTATCCGAAATGAGCCCTATCAGCATCAGAGGCAATAATGAAGATAAACAGCTTCGACTGCCGTGAGCGCCGCGGTCTCCGTACGCAGCCGTGAAGGCCCGAGATGCACGGGGACAAAACCATTTTCAAGGGCGAGCGCAGCCTCCTGCCTTGAAAAATCGCCCTCAGGACCAATCAGGATGGCAATAGAAGTCCCGGGAGTGCCGCTCTCTCGAAGCACGTCCGAAACCGGACGCCGGGGAGTCTCCCCTTCGAAGCAGCAGCAAATCATCTTGAGCGATGCATCGCAGGAAAGTATAAAATCCTTTACCGACACGGGAGCTGCAACAAAAGGCACGGCCCCTTTCAGCGACTGTTTCGAAGCGGAAAGCAATATCCTTTCCAGTCTTTCAGGCTTGAACACCCTGCGCTCCGAACGCTCGCCTATGACCGGCACAATCACGTCCAGACCGAGCTCCGTAGCCTTTTCGGCAAACCACTCGTAACGGTCGGAATTCTTTGTGGGACACACAGCCATCTGCAAAAAATAAGGATGAGCGCCCCAGTCGGGCTCTTCCTTCAACACGACGGCCTCCACGGCGTGCGGGGAAGCGTCTTCTATGCGGCAGGTGTAGAGCGTCCCCTCGCCGTCAATAACGAATATCTCGTCGCCCTGCCTGTGACGCATGACGCGCAAGCAGTGCGCCGACTCCCCTTCATCGAGGGTGCAGCGCCCAAAGCGAATGTCACGCGAAAAGAAAACTTCCATCGCTTCTTACTTCCTGATAATCTCGACCTGGGCGTCAAGCCCCACCTTGATAATCTGCGAAGGCTTGCCCGTTGCACCCTTCTCCAGCGGAGCGGGCACAACATAATCCACCGCCTCCACGATCTCGGGAGCAATCTCACTGCGGGAAACGGGCGAAGGCTCGCCTGAAATATTGGCTGAAGTGGACACCAGAGGGCGCCCGAGCTTGCGCACCAGTTCCTTGCAGAAATCGTGAAGCGGCACGCGAATGCCCACGGTTCCGTCAGCGGCGACTGCATTCCAAGCCAGCAGATGCTTGTCTCCCTTGTCGGAAGAAGCATCTCCATCGGCGGGAGCGTCACCCGCGATTACGCCGGGATAAATGATGGTCATCGGGGCGTCATTGACCTCCACCAGGTCAACTGCTATGCCGGGGACGGCCTTGACATAGCGGGCGACCATATCGAGGTCGGACGCGAGGAGCACGAGCGACTTGCTGTCAGGACGACGCTTAATATCGAAAATGCGGGCCACGGCATCGGGACGCGTGGCGTCGCACCCGAGGCCCCAGACGGTGTCCGTGGGATAGAGTATCACTCCGCCTTCGCGAAGGACTTTGAGCGCCGCGGCGAAAACTTCATCTGTTTTCATTTCAATAAGTGTATGTATTGGGAAACAGTGTGCCCTTGCGGCGCCAGTAGCGTATGAGCAGGAAGCCGAAGAGCATACCTCCGAGATGGGCAAAATGAGCCACGCCAGCCTGCATGCCGGTAACGCCAGTAACAAGCTCAATGACTGCGAAGATAATCACCCACCACTTGGCGCTGAGCGTTATGGGAGGGAAAATCAGGGTGAGCTTGGCATTGGGGAAGAGCATGGCGTATGCAATGAGAAGACCGTAGATGGCGCCGGAGGCGCCCACGGTGGGCGTCATCTTGAGCATTGAATATGCCTGCATGGCCTTTTGCGACCCTTTGGCGATGCCGTCGATATAGCTCTGGGCCTGGAGCCACTCCACGCCCGTATGGAGCGCGGCGGCGCCAAGTCCGCAAACGAAATACAGTATGAGGAACTTCCTGTCCCCTATTATCCTCTCCACGACGGAGCCGAAGATAAAGAGCGTGTACATATTGAAGAATATGTGCCAGAATCCTCCGTGCATGAACATGTGGGTGATGTACTGCCACCAGTGGAAATAGGGAGAGGCGGGATAGAAGAGAGCGAATACCCTGGTCATCGGCTCCTCGCCGAATATCGTTGCGATAAAGACGAGAATGTTGATGACAAGAAGGTTCTTCGTTACTTTCGGGACGTTGTCAAGCATTTGCTTTTAGAATCGTTTTTCCAGTTCGTCGGAACTGATGATAGAAATAATCTTGCGGCCGGAGGCCGTATATTCGGCATTCTCGCAGCCAAGAAGGCTATCGACCAGGGCCTGGGCCTCCGAGTCGGTAGTTATTACTTTTGCCGAGGCCGCGCCCAGGCGGGCGAATTTCTCGGCAAGGGCGCTGTCCAGCACCTCCTTTACGCCGCCTGTCTCTTCCCTCAAGACCAGGAGAAGGTCATAAACCATGGCCTCCACCTTGCCGCCCTCTACGGAGAAGCCTTCAGGGACGCCGGACACCTGGACTGTGTCGCGGCCGAAGGGAGTGATTTCAAAACCGAGGGAGCGAAGGAGCCCTTCATTCTCCTCCAGGAGCATCCTTGCTTCTGCGCCCACCTCCACGTGCTCTGGGAAGACGGTGCTTTGCATAGCGCGGCCGCCCTGCGCAAAAATGGCAAGGAAGCGGTCGTAAAGGACTCTTTCCCAAGCGCGACGCACGTTCACTGCCATGACGCCGGATTTGACGGGCGTGAGTATGTATTTACCATGAATGGAAAGGACGCGTGTGGCGGGGGCGCCGCCGTCGAACAGGACGCTGTAGTCCTGCTTCTTTTCCGTTACCGGCTTGTAGGAGCCGTAATCCGCATCCGCTATCTTGGGAAATTTGGGGATTTCGGGGGCCGGCCCTGACTGCTCGAAGGGATTGTACGAAGGGTCGAAATTAATCTCCGGCGAGCTCACAGGGTGGTACTGGTCGAAATTGCGGCCGAAAACAGGCAGATCCACTGCACCCTCGGCGTCAAAGTCTATCCCGGAGCCGAAGGAATTGCGACCGAGAGTTTCCTTCACAGCGGCATAGATGATCTGAAAGACCATGGGTTCATCCTCGAACTTGATTTCGGTCTTGGCGGGATGGACGTTGACATCCACGCTCGAAGGGTCTATGTCGATGTAGAGAAAATAGGCAGGCGCGCTGCCGTCGGGGACGAAATCTTCGTAGGCCTTCAGCACCGCCTTGTGGAGGTAGGAGCTGCGGAAATAGCGGCCGTTGACAAAGAAATACTGGTTGGTCTGCGACTTGCGGGCGGCGTCGGGGCGGCCGAGAAAACCGCTCAGGCGCAGCATCGAGGTCTGGGACTCGATATCCACGAGCTCGGAGACTACGCCAGGGCCCAGCAAGTCCTGAGCCCTGAATTTCAGCGACTTCGCTTTTTTCAGTATGTAGAGGTCCTTGCCGTTGCTCCTAAGGGTGAAAGCCACGTCGGGGCGCGTTAGGGCTATACGGGAGAACTCCTCCACGATGTGCCTGAGCTCCACGTTGTCGCTTTTGAGGAACTTCCTGCGGGCGGGAGTGTTGTAGAAGAGGTTGCGCACTGAGATGCTCGTACCGACAGGGCCCGAGACGCTGGAGGTCTCGACGTGGTTGTAGGAGCCTATCTTCACCTGCGTGGCCACTTCGTCGCCCTCGCGGCGAGTCCTCAAGGTCACGTCCGAAACCGAGGCGATGGACGGCAGCGCCTCGCCGCGGAAACCATAGGTCAGTATGGCTCCAAGGTCGCTCTCCGAGGCGATTTTGGAGGTGGCATGGCGCTCGAAGCAGAGGACAGCGTCTGACGGCGACATGCCGCAACCGTCGTCTATGACCTGGATAAGCGTCCTGCCTGCGTCGGTCACTACGACTTCGACGCTGGTGGCGCCGGCGTCCATGGAGTTCTCCACGAGTTCCTTGACGACAGAAGCGGGCCGCTGGACGACTTCGCCGGCGGCTATCATGTTGGCAATATTGCCAGGGAGTATCTTCAGAGCGCCCATCCTGCTAGAGCAGCTGATAGAATTTGGCGATGTAGAAGAGCACCACGAAAATGAGGACAAGGCCTACAAGTCCTATTATGTTCTGGGCTTTCGTGGATGAAGAGCGGGTGCGCTGGTAGTTGCCGTCGCGAAGGGCGCCCTTGATGTATGAACCGGGGACATAGGTGCCTTTTTCCTTGGCTTCCTCCATTTCCTTCTCGCGGGAGCCGTCAACGTCGCCGAACATGCGCTTGCGCTCCTCTTTTTCCTTGTCGTAGTATATCGGCTTGTAGTCGAACACCTTGTGCTCATGATCGCCGAAGAAGTTGAACAGTCCCATCTCAGTGACGTTTTAAGCTTTTGCCCATTGCTCGCGAAGGAGCTCGACGGCGGCGGGAACGAGTATCTCACGCTCACCTCCGCAGCCGCATTCAAAGCTGACGAAGCCTTCGTAGCCCATCTGCTTGAGGGCGCGGAAGCCGTCGGTGTAGTCGTCCGCCTCCGGGTGCTCGCCAGGCATCTTGCGGTCGCCCTTGGATGCAATGTGGACGTGCTGCAGGTACTCCTTGCCGGCGGACATGAAGGCGCCGTAGTCGGAGACCTCCTCCTGCATGTGCCAGAAATCGCCCATGCACTTCACGCCGGCGCTCTCGGAGTCGCGGGCTATTGCCGCGGCATCGCCTACAAGGCGCAGATAGAAGGCCTCGCGGCGGTTGAGAGGCTCAAGGATCACGGTCGTGCCGCACTTGAGGGCGAATTCGCCCAGTTCATGAAGCTCCGCGCAGAGATAATCGCGTGTCTCGAGAGTATGGGGCTTGCAGGGGGTCTGGGCGTTGAAAGCCGGGACCATGATGACGCCGGGAGAGCCGAGCTTGCCGGCCGCCTCCACGATTTCGCGCATCGAAGTATCGAACTCTGCCTTGACTGCGGGATCTTCGGCAAGGATGAAGCCGTCGAAACCGGCGCATATGGCGGAGAGCTTGATATTACGGGCGCGCAGCTCGGCGTCAATTGCAGCGAAATCCCTCAGTAGGGCCTTGCCGCCGGGCTCATAGCCCTCGATGCCCAGCTTTTCCATGTAGTCAAGCTTTTCGGCGAGAGTCTCGCCGGGAGGGGTGCCGTGCTGGAACGAAAGGTGGAGCTTCGGAGCGGGGGCGGTGGTGCAGGAAGTCACCAGGCCGAGGGGCAGGGACGAAGCTGCGAGCGCACCGGCGCCCAAAGCGGTGGTCTTGAAAAATGATCTGCGGTCCATATTATTTGCCTTCTTTGACCTTGCCCGGAACGGGCACGGTGTATTTGCTCATGTCCATCTTGCCCATGACGAGCTTTTCGGGCATGTAATCTATGGGAGAGGCGACGATGTCGTCCCAAAGAATGTTCTCGCCTGTGTAGGCGGCCTCGCGGCCCATGATGCCTGCAAGACAGGAGTTGGCGGTCTCCTCGGCCTCCACGTGGGTCTCGCCCTTGCGAATATGGCTTACCCAGTCGACGTGCTCGAGGACGTAGGGGTTGTTCTGGGCGAAGTTGGCCTTCTCGGCCTCGAAATCGTACTCCCAGAGGGTGTTGCCCTGGTAGTCGTAGATGGCGTTCTTGTCGCTGCGCCAGTAGCCTTTGGTGCCGTGGACCTCCTCGCGAATGACGGTGGTGCAGCCGTCTATCTGGCGGCTCATGCTGTGGAGGTGGATGCCGTTGCCGAAGTTGAAGTCAATGCTGAACTGGTCGTACTGGTCGCCGGTGACGCGGCGCATGCGGGAGCCGACGCCGTGGGCGCGGGTGGGCTTGAGGCCTGCCATCCACATGAATACGTCGATGTTGTGGACATGCTGCTCCACTATGCAGTCGCCGGAGAGCCACTTCCAGTTGACCCAGTCGCGTATCATCCATTCCATGTCGGACCAGCCTTTCTGGCGCTCGCGGAACCAGAGCATGCCCTGGTTCCAGTAGACGTTGCCGCTGACGATTTCGCCTATCAAACCTTCGGAAACCTTTTTGTAGGCCTCGACATAGCAGCGCTGGTGGTGGCGCTGGGTGCCGGTCACTACGCACAGACCCTTCGCCTCAGCCTGCTTGGCGGCGGCGATGCAGGTGCGGTAGCCCTTGGGGTCAACGCATATGGGCTTCTCGATGAAGGAGTGTACGCCCTTCTCGACGGCATACTTGAACTGGTCGGGGCGGAAGACGGGAGGAGTGGTGAGGATTACCATGTCCACCATGTCGATGACCTTCTTGTAGGCGTCGAAGCCCACGAAGCAGTTCTCGTCGGGGACGCTGATGCCGAGCTCGGACAGGGAGCCGCGGACTGCGTCGATGCGATCGGGGAATACGTCGCCAAGAGCTGTCACTACGATGCCGTCGGCTGCTTCGAGAAGGTTCTGGAGGGCGCCGTTGCCGCGGCCGCCGCAGCCGACGAGACCGACCTTGAGTTCACGGCCTTCGGGTGCCTTGTCGGGAAGCTCGGGGACATAGTAGGTGCCGGCGGCACGTAGGGGTACCATTTTGTCGCGCTTTGCGCAAGAAGAAACGCCGAGGACGCCGAGGGCGCCGAGGGCCGCTGAATAGGAGAGGAAGTCCCTCCTGCCCATTTTATTGTCGCTCATATAGTCAGTTATTTAGTTTTTCTTTTATCTCGTCGGGGATTTCGCATACCACGCGGAAACCTATGCCCTTGATGTCCGAGTACCACCAGATGCTCTTGGGATTCTGGGGGTCGGTGCGCAGCCACTCGTCGTGCTCGGTGGGACGGCGGGAGGCGCTGCGCACGTCGGCCGCGTCGTCGGAGTACATGCCGCCGCGAACGACTCTTTCCTTGCCTTTTTCGGGGCCCTTAGGGTCTGTGGCGCCGTCCTGGATGGCGCTGTAATCGGGGGCATACCAGTCTGAGCAGTATTCCATTACGTTGCCGGTCATGTTCCTCAGGCCGAAGGGGTTGGCGCGCACGCTGGACGGCTCCGCGGTGCGGCCGCGGCTGCTGAGGGCATATATGATACTGCTCGCTATAACGGCAGTGTCGGGCTTGGAGAAGTGCCGGAAGCTCTTTCGGGAGCTGAAAGCCCTGGGGTTGCCCTCGAAAAAGTAGGGTGTATCGGTGCCGCCGCGGGCTGCGTACTCCCACTCGGCTTCGGTGGGGAGACGGTAGGTCTTGCCTGTCTTGAGGGAAAGCCACTGGCAGAAGACGGTCGCGGCATAGTGGGTCATGGTGATGGCGGGACGCTCACCCATTCCCCAGCCCTGATCGGGGTTGCCGAAGGGCGGCGTGGGGCCCGTTATGGCATCGAGGGTGCCCTTGGAGTTTTGCTCATAAACAGTCGCGGGGGCTGTGCGGCCTTCGCTCATGGTTTCGCCATAGAAGGCCCAGTACTGGTCCCAGGTGATTTCGGTCTCGGCCATGAAGAAGGAGGAGACTGTGACTTTGCGCCCGGGGCCTTCGTTGTCGCTGCGAAGAGGCTCATCCTTGGGGCTGCCGAGGGTGAAGCTGCCGCCGGGGACTGCTACCATGCTGATGGATACGCTTGTGCCGGGGATGGTCTCGGTGAAGCTCCCGAAATCTTTGATTTGGGCGGCGGAGGTGTAGATTTTGTCGCTCGCAGCCTTGACTACAGGGACTCCGACCATCCTTGAGTGCATGTAGGAAGGATTGTAGTGGCCGGCGTCGAGGTGGCAGGAAATGCACTGGAGATCAAGTTTTTCGGCGTTGCTCTGGTAATGCAGGTGGGCTATGACGCCCTCGTCCGTGATGCCCTGGGGGAAGAGATCGGCGTGGCACTTCAGGCAGGACTCGTTATAGACGTATTTGGAGGCGTGCTCCAGGCCCTTGCGGCTTTCGAAATCAAAGTTTTTCTTCGTGTAAAAAGACCAAAGGTCCTTGAGGCCGGTGCTTATCTTGGCCCTATAGTAGCCCTTGCAGCCCTTAGGAGGAAGATGGCAGGCGGCGCAGTCGGTGGTGGTGCCGCTCGCGTTGAGCACGTGGTTAGACTTTTTCCATGAGGCGTCAGCCTCCTCGTGCACATGGCAGGACATGCAGTACTCGTTGGTGGAGGTCGAGTCCATCAGATGACCTATGAGCATCATGAGGGAGACTCCAAGCACGAATGCCGTCAGTCCTATGAGCCAGTATTTATCTTTTTTCCTCATTTGAGTTTGCGGGGCTTTGCCGAAGGGGACAACGCACGGTCCTCCCTATCCTTGCAAATCTAACGAATTTTCCGGACTCTTCAAATTCAAAATGAGTCAAAGCCCGCGCAATCTTTCCCCGCCTAAAATTCGACCGTCACAGGACCCATCAGACCGGAATCGCGAAGAGGACTGCCAGCCTTGGGACCGGCGATGGTCCAGGTCTTTCTCGCGGCCTCGGGAAGGGCTGCGTCGTACGCAAGACGGTTGTACCACGTGCCTGTCACTTCGACTGTCAACGTGTTCTCGCCCTCCTTTGCCAAATCGCTGATGTCCAGGCGATAGGGCTCCGTCCACAGGACTCCTGCGCTCTCCCCGTTCACCTTCACGTCGGCGATGAAATCCACTCTGCCGAGATTCAGGGTCAGGGGCTTTCCAATGCGGGATTTGTCTACAGTGAAACTGGCCTGATATGTGGCCGTTCCAGAGAAGGCCTTGCCCTCGTCACTTATTTCGAGCTCCTTCCAGGGCTTCAGTTCGGCAATCTCAATAGGCTCTGTCGGGGCGCCCCAACCCTGCGGGAACTGCACGGTCCAGTTTTCGACTGCGATTTGACCGGAAGGTGCCTTATAACCGAAGGCCCTGGTCTTTGCGCTCGGAGAAGACTTCCCCTTTCTGAAGACCACGAAGCCGCTGCCGGCGTTTTCGAGATCGAGACGTATCTTTTTCATACGGCCCAGGCCTTTGGTTTTGAGCCTTTTGACACTGCCGTCCATGGGGTTCCACCATTCTGCTCTGCCCCTGCCTTCAAGGCGTATGGTACCGTGGAAAGACTCCCCAACGGGAGCGCATATATAGTACCATCGGGCTCCGTCAATCTCTCTTTCCTGCCAGAGTATCCCGGCCCCGCCGTCTTCGATATGAGGATTGAATCCGAAGGCCTTCAGGGCGTCATCCAGCGTCATCGCGACTGCAAGGCGACCCTGCCCTATCTTGTTGATTCCTTTCCGGGTTTCTCCCCAGACGGCTTCCACTGCCTCATCAAATCTGGCAGCCCGGGCTTCGTTGAGGGTGGCGGGGGCCACGGGAGCGTTGGCTACTACCTTCGCTCCGGCTTTTATGAGTTCTCCGATTTTGGTTATGGTTTCGGGGAGCATCCTTTCGTTCTCCGGAATCCAAAGTACCTCATATTCAATCCCTTCAGGGGTGACGACACGACCATTCTTAACACTCAGGCGGTTAAGGAGCACGTCCGGGTTGCAGTAATCGTAACGGAATCCTTCCGGGAAGCGGATGTCGCCGCTTTGCCGCCTGCCCGAGCCGGTGTATTGGTGGGGCTTGTGGCCGACTTCATCTCCAAGATACCACAGCACGTCCTGAACAGGGCGCCCGCGCTCGAGAAGATAGCTTGTCCTGGCAAGATAGGCGGTGAAATACTGCATGTATTTCCACCATGTCTGGCCTCTGAGGAAAGGAGTACCTATGGCGCTTCCGAAGCTAGTTCCGGGCGGGAGGAAGCCCACCTGAGGAATGTGGGTATAGGTATGGAACACATTGTGGGTCACACCTTCCGCCATATTGAAGTTGGCTACCTCCTTGAGCATCTGCCAGTGCTCGTCCCAGGTGAGGGAGAAACTGGTGAAGCTTTCGGAGGCTACGCGAGTCTTGCCGTAAATGTGGGCTGCGGATGCCGTGGGGTGTATGGGCTTAAAGTCCAGGTCGCCGACATAGCCCTCACTGAAAGGCTGCCAGAACTCGCACATGGGCACGTCGGCATACTTAAAGTACTCCAACGGGTCCATCGTAACTACGTCAGACCCGGCTGTCTCGAACTGCACATCCATTCCCTTGGAGCGGGCAAGGCCCGCCATTGTCCCGAAGAAGTTCTCGACGTACAATCCATTGACGGTGCGCCTCCAGTCGATTAAGAACCGGCTGGTTTCTTCCTGGCTGTCAATGACATACCCCATGAGAGCCGGCAGTCTTTGCCAGAGCTCATACCCGGCTGCAGCCTTGAAATCCTCGTCCATCGTGTCAGACCAGGTCTGAGTGTTGCACTCCCAGCTATCCATCAGCATCCCGTCTGCCCCTCCTTGAAGGGGCCCGTCCTGAAGATAACCTACATAGTTGGAGAACTGTATCTCGGCACCCTTGGGGTCGAGCTTGCTGCATTCCCAGCCTGTAGCCTCAGGCGGAGCGGGACCGTTTTTCTTCCCTAAATTCACATGACCGAAGCGTATCACCGTCCATTTGCCCTCAGGCCAGTCTCCTTCGGGGGCTGTCCAATCCAGCTTCCCGCCGGGACGCATCTTGTCCGTTATGTCTATGATGTCATCTGCCTTGACGAACGCCAGAGGGTTTTGATTCGTATGCTGCTGGAAGGGCTCTTTTGCGATTAAAGTCCATCCCGCCTCACCTCTCCAGCTGTTCTTACGGGCGCCGGAGTAGAAACGGACGAAACCTACGCTCGCGGGGTGGGCATTTTCGATAATAAAGGTGTAAGAGTCTGCGTTTTCCTCTTCATTGCAGGCGAACACCATATTATTCACTCCCCCATCCTGCCAGTTGCTCATGGGTAGATTGGCGTCCAGCAGGGTTTTCTCCCCTTCGGCGGTTTTTGCCTTCAGGAGTACGTGTATGCCGGGGTCATAGCAGAAATTGTGAGAAAAATGCCCCACTGGAGGGAGCTCTAAGGTGCGGATTACGGAGCCCTTCGGAAGGGAGAATGTGACCATATTTGACGAGCCTGCTTCCAGACTTAGCGCGCCCTCGTTTTTACCTTCTATCAGGGCTTTCCAAGGCTCGTCTCCCTGAGTGGCTGCCGGCTGAAGCGCCTCTCCGGTATCTCCGAGGGGCGTCGGGAAGGCTACGACGCGAATGTCGCGATAATCCCTCCAATCTTCATCTGAAGGCTGTCCTTTGGGAAGAGAGGCCTTGGGGCTTTTCCCTATAGGGACGTCAGTCCTGGACCACACCAGCTGCCTCATGGCATTCTCGGGCTTAATCCAGGGACCTCCTGCCATGGACCATCCGGGGCAGGTCTGTACCGTCAAGCGCAAACCCAGACTGTCCGCCTTGCGCCCAAGATAGCCCACCATATCCTCCCACTCGGAGCTCAGGGTCGTCAGCTGGTGCCCGGTCCCTGGCCAGGGACCGCCGAAATAACCGTGGAACCACTGGACTCCGGAGATTCCGGCGTCCGAAATGGCCTGCAGGTCGGCGTCGATCCCTTCCTTCGAGACATTCCCGCCTATGAAATGGAACCATGTCTCAGGGAAGAACAGCTTGTCCGGATTCTTGAAGGCCGCTTCGTCAGCGGGGCTGAACGGGGCGGTCATTGTCTCCCGGTCGGGGGCGATAGGAACGGACGGCCCTGCCAGCGCAAAGGGAGCCGCGCAAAATAACACGCCCACCACAGGCGCCAACAGTCTTAGAGTGAATCGCATAAGAATCGCTTTGCTATGGTTTTTGACAGAAAACTAACTATGTGAAGCAATGCTTCTAGAGGGTGGCGAGGGTGATGAGGAGGGAGTCGGTGGCTGCGCAGAGTTCGGACTGGGTAGAGCTTGCGTTGTTAATCATCAGGGAAAAGACGATGATTTTGCTGTCGGGCTCAGTCCCGGGAGCCTGCGCTGCAGCTTTGTAAGCCGACCATGATTCGGGGAAGATATAGCCTGTGAAGCAGCGAATGCCGTTCATAGAGCCGCTTTTCATATAGACGCGGCGCCGCACGTTGAAACCTGCATTCTGCATCCTGCCGATGAGCGTCCCCTCGCCGGGGCGCGGGAAACATGCCCAATAAGTGTTGAAACAGGGCTCATAGGCCATTGCCCGCAGGAAATCAGTATACCAGACGGGGGAGACATAGTTGGTGCGCGAAAGGCCGCTGCCGTCGCGTAGCTGGATTACGTGATCCGTGGGCAGTTTGCCCCCCGATGGTGAATCTATGCCTGAAAGGATCTTGCGAAGGGCGACAAGAGACGAGTCGGTCGAAGAGCCTGAGCCACTTTCGCGCCCCAAGGCTTTCAGAATGGCTTCGGTAAGGAAATTATCGCTCTTTTGAAGCGCGATGGCGGCAATGTCGCTCAGTTGGGGAGAAAAGGTCTCCCCGAGTAAAGTCAGCGTTGAGACCTCGACCGCAGCCTCGCCGTCGTCATAGACAAGCGGGTCTCGGCGTACTCGCCCTGAAGGGCTAACTTCGGCGAAAGCATTGCTGACGCGTATGCCGTTATTTTGCAAATAGTTATGAAAATACCAGGCAAGAGTGTATTCGGGGAAACGGTTTACGCACTCCTCAATCCTCTCGCTCCTGTCGATGGCATACGAGCCGCTGAAACGGCCGAAAGGAGCCTCGGCGGGAGCATCGTAGCGCAGGCGGTCTCCCGTGCCTCGTTGCCCTGTGACGGCGGAAGAGGAGAACACCATCCACGGTGCCTCGGGGTAATCGACCCTGCATTTGACGGGAGTTCCTACTGCCTCGCCAGGGGCGACGCTGATATTCAGCGCATTGCCAAAGAAATTCAGGGCTCCCGGGACGGCGCCGTAGTAAAAACCCATGTCCTCGGCGCCCCAGTCCCGCGGCGCCACGCGACCCTCATCGCTTAAAGCCGGCGCAAAGACGCTGCTGTCGGGGGCTGCGATTGCTGCAGAGCCGTTTCGCTCACGCGTGTCGCCGATGACGGTACCGTCTATTGCGCGTATGCCGGCCTTGTCCAGCATTCCCTTCCAGAGGGCAAATAAACTGTCGGCGGGCGAAAGCCCTTCGTATTTTGAGCCTGTAGTCGGGTCGCCGCCGCCGATAATATACAAGTCACCGTGAAGGATGCCGTCAGCAATTCTGCCGCTGTAAGCGAGTTCCGTTTTGAAACGATAATCGGTCCCAAGCGTGCGAAGGGCCGCTCCGCAAGTGATAACTTTCACATTTGACGCCGGTACCATGCGTGTCCCGCCGTTAAGCAGCGCGAGCGTATCGCCGCCGAGAGTTACTGCCGCAAAGCCTACGGAAGCGCCTTCCAGAGCCTTGGAGGACGTGAAACGGTCGAGTGCCTGACGCAGGGCTGCGGGAGTTGCGCCCCTCACGGGGGCGAAAAACAATGCGACGGTAAATAAGACGGCGGCTAAACGTTTCATAGGCTTACAAACGAAAAAAGGGCCCCGCGAGGGCGCCCTCAATGACTTCGGCAGTCAGTTCCTTAGGCCTTGGCGCTGTCCTTGACGATGGCGCTGAGCTTCTCGTAAAGGGCATCCGTTGAATCGAGAAGGTTGCGACGGATGTCGTCGTAGTATGCCTTCTTGGGGCCTTCGACTTTTGCGACGGCCTTGTCCCTCATGTCGTTGAAGAGGTCTACGGCCTCATCGAGAAGGGCAGCAAGGGAGTCATCGGAGACTTTGGGGTTGACTGTAGCGACGAGATAGCAGTCATCGATGAAAGCGCTGACCACGTACTCAATGTCTTTTTTGATGTCTCTAAGATTCATGTCTTATTTGAATTAATTCAACGGCAAAGATACAACTTTTATTTGAATTCCCGAAGATTCTTCTCTTTGTTCGCAGTGAAGGGCAGAAACTGGAATATCGTTCTGAAAAAAGTGTTAGATTTGTGTCCCGTTATTAAAACGACTGTCATATGCAAACCAAGTACGTATTTGTAACGGGCGGGGTGGCATCATCCCTTGGAAAGGGCATCATAGCGGCATCCCTGGCAAAACTTCTCCAAGCCAGAGGCCTCCGTGTCACCATTCAAAAATTCGACCCCTATATCAATATCGACCCCGGAACGCTCAATCCTTACGAGCACGGGGAGTGTTATGTGACGGAAGACGGCGCGGAGACCGACCTGGATCTGGGTCACTATGAGCGCTTTCTGGGCGTGCACATGTCCAAGGCCAATAACGTAACCACAGGAAAAATTTACCATACGGTCATCACCAAGGAGCGCGAAGGCGCGTATCTTGGAAAGACTGTCCAGATTGTCCCGCATATTACGGACGAAATCAAGCGCAGGATGCTCCTGCTGGGCAAAACCGGCCGCTTCGACGTGATAATCACGGAAGTCGGCGGTACCGTCGGCGATATGGAATCGCAGCCCTTTGTGGAAGCCATGCGCCAACTTCAGTGGGAGTTGCCGGAAGAGGATTTCTTAAGCATCCACCTGACCTTGGTTCCCTACCTCAAGGCTGCTCAGGAGCTAAAAACCAAGCCTACGCAGCACTCAGTGCAAGAGTTGCAGAGCGCCGGCGTACACCCTGACATCATAGTCTGCCGCACGGAGAAACCACTTTCGCCGGAAATGCGAAAGAAAATAGCCCTCTTCTGCAACGTCCGCCCCGGCCATGTGATTCAGTCTATCGACGCCTGGAGCATCTATCAGGTTCCGCTGAACATGGAGGAGGAGCAGCTGGACACCCTCGTGGTAAACAAACTGGAAATCACGGATTGTGCTCCCGAGCCTGATCTCTCTGCCTTGAAGTCCTTCCTGAAGCGCCTGCAGAACCCCAAGCGGGAAGTGAACATAGCCATGGTGGGCAAGTACGTTGAGCTCCAGGACGCCTATAAATCCATACGGGAATCATTCGTCCACGCAGGTGCGGCCAATGAGTGCAAAGTCAACGTAAAAACCATACACTCAGAGCATATTGACGATAATAACGCCGCCGAAGTGCTTGCCGGCATGGACGGCATATTGGTGGCGCCCGGCTTCGGCGAGCGCGGAATCCCCGGCAAAATTGCCGCCGTCCGTTACGCCAGGGAGAAAGGCATCCCCTTCTTCGGCATCTGTCTGGGAATGCAGATGGCGGTCGTGGAGTTTGCGCGCGACGTTCTGGAATACGCAGATGCCGCCTCTGTTGAAGTTACTCCCGAGACCACCCATCCTGTTATCAACCTCATGGAGGAGCAGAAAAGCACCACCATCAAGGGAGGCACCATGCGTCTCGGCGCTTATGCATGCAAACTCGTTCCAGGCTCACTGGCATCCCGCATCTACGGCCACCAGGACATCATTTACGAACGCCATAGGCACCGTTATGAGTTTAATGATGCGTACCGCAAAGAGATGGAAGACGCCGGCCTGGTGGTTTCGGGGACCAATCCCGATACCGGTCTTGTGGAAATCGTCGAGCTCAAAGACCATCCTTTCTTCATCGGCACACAGTTCCACCCCGAATTCAAAAGCACGCCCGAGAATCCCCAGCCCATTTTCACAGCCTTCGTAAAAGCCGCCCTCGACCACTCCCTTTAGCCACACCGTCTGCGATGGTAGCAAAAGCGATTCACGAGCGAAGCGCGCGCCCGGGGGTTTGGGGGGCGATAGTCCCCCAATAATTGATAAAGCAACGACGCTTGCGTCGTTTGGGGGGTACGCCCCCCAATGAATGGCAGCGGAGCTGGCGTTCTTCGAAAAA
>CAMYVB010000027.1 GCA_947302175.1 uncultured Bacteroidales bacterium
GCTCCTGGTCAAACTCCTTCTGGTTCTTGGGACGGATGAACATGTTGGTCACGAAATGGGCCTGCCATGCGACCTCCATGATGAAGCGGACCTTCATGCGGGTGTCTTCGTTGGTGCCGCAGAAGCCGTCGACGACATAGAGCTTCTTGCCGCAAAGCTGGTCTATGGCCTGCTTCTTGACCTCGGCCCAGACGGGCTGGCTCATTGCGTGGTTGTCGTTGTGGTACTCCTCGGAATCCCACCATACGGTGTCCTTGGAGTTCTCGTCCATGACGATGTATTTGTCCTTGGGGGAGCGGCCGGTGTAGATGCCGGTCATGACGTTGAGCGCTCCGAGCTCGGTCTCCTGGGCTTTCTCAAAGCCTTCGAGGCCGGGCTTGGTCTCTTCGTTGAAAAGGACTTCATAAGTGGGGTTGTACACAATTTCGGCGACGTTCTTGATGCCGTACTTGGAAAGATCGATGTTGTACATTGTTATGTGTTTGTTAATTGATATCAAAATGTTTCAATCGAACCGCAAATTTATAAATAATAAGAGAAAACGCCAACAAATGAGGGCCAGAAAAAGGGCGAAAAAATCAATTTCCCCGGGGATGCGGGACTTCCCCCGCATCGATTAGCGAGCGAAGGGTTTCAAGGGCGGAAGAGTCGAGCGGATTGCGGGGGTCGGCAAGGTAAGCGCGCAGCTCGTCCATGCTGTATGAGCCGCCCTTCGAGGCGACGAAAGCCTTGAGCGCTGTGGCCGTGTCGGCGTCTTTGACTTCGGATGCAGATGCCTTTTTCCTGGCCCTGCAGAGGTCGCAGCTGCCGCATTCGGGCGCATCTGATTCTCCGAAATACTCCAGGAGCGCCTTTGAACGGCACCCTTCCTCCATCGAGGCGTATTCCACCATTGAGTCCGAGCGCTCCTTCCATGAGTTGAAAAGCATATCGTAGAGCTCGGGGCGCAGGTTAAGGTTGCCGGGACGCAGGCGGTCGTGGTGGAGCATGACGACAGACGACTTTTCGCCGGGAACGTAGCGTATGAGGTGCTGAAGGGAAAGCTGGTAGAGAAGCTGCCTGAGCGCAGGCACGCCTATTCCCAACTTGGCGGAGAACCAGTCCTCATCAACGGGCACCGGGTAGGAAAACACTCCCGGGCACGAGCGCATCAGCTGCTCGAGCACCTCGGCCATACCCCTTTCGGGCAGGTCCACTTCGTAGAGGGCGTTCCTGTCCACGACTATCTTCACCCTCGTGCGTATGTCCACGTCTTCGCAGTAGCTGATGTGGTCCGTGCGCTCGAGGTAGGTCAGGGCGTAGCGCACCTTTGCGCGCATCAGCGAAAAGTGGCGGCAGAACTCGTCAAGGTCGAAGCGCAACTCGCGGCCCATGCCGGTCTCGTAGATAATCTGATAGAACTGGTGGAGCTTCTGGTAGACGTCTGCGATGAATTCCTGCGGCGGGAACGAGCTCTTCTCAATCTGGGAGATGCGGCTCAGATCGCTGCCATTCCAAAGCAGCACCGCCCACGAGCGCAGACCGTCGCGCCCCGCCCTTCCCGCTTCCTGGAAATAGGCCTCGGGGCTGTCGGGAAGGTCCATGTGCACCACGACCCTGACGTCAGGCTTATCTATGCCCATACCGAAAGCGTTGGTGCAAACCATCACCGCCGTTTCGCCCTTTTTCCACCTTTCCTGCCTTTCAGAGCGCAGGGAAGCGGGAAGGCCGGCATGGTAGCATTCGGCGCTGATGCCGTTTTGTGAGAGGAATGAGGCAATCTCCTCGCAGCGCGCGCGATTGCGCATATACACTATGCCGCTGCCCCGCACGGCGCTCAGGATTCCCAGCAGCTGCCCCAGCTTGTCTTCCACCTTCCTTGCGATGTATGAAATGTTGGGGCGGGCGAAGGAACTCTTCAGCAGCAGCGGCTCCCTGAAGGCGAGCTTTTCCATTATGTCGCTGCACACCCGCGGCGTGGCGGTGGCGGTGAGCGCGATTACCGGGGCCCCGACGAGCTTTCGCAACTCTCCGATTCTCAGGTAGTCGGGGCGGAAGTCGTAGCCCCACTGGGAGATGCAGTGCGCCTCGTCCACCACTATGAAGTTAATGGGAAGTATGTCGAGGAAGGAACGGAATAGCGCGGTTGAGAGCCTTTCGGGCGAGACGTATAGGAATTTGAAGTCGCCGTATGCGGCATTGTTAAGGGCCAGGGACACTTCGTGGTGCGTCATGCCTGCGTGTATGGCAAGGGCCTTGATGCCTCGTGCCTCGAGGTTCTGCACCTGGTCCTTCATCAGGGCGATCAGCGGCGTGATGACGAGTGCGAGGCCATCTTTTGCCATTGCAGGCACCTGAAAGCATACTGATTTGCCGCCGCCGGTGGGCAGCAGGGCGAGGACGTCCTTTCCTTCGAGTGCGGCGGAGATGATTTCCTCCTGCATCGGGCGGAACGAGCTGTGTCCCCAGTATCTTTCCAGTATCTCCAGTGGCGTCATAGGTGCAAATGCTTAGGCGAACCACTCGACGGAGGATTTTTCGCCGGCTATCCAGACTATGTCGCCTTCTTCGAAGACGAACTCGGGTTTGGGATTGGTGATTAGCGCTCCGTCGCGCATGACGCTCACGACCATGCAGCCGGAGGCGCGCATGTCGGTTTGGCGCAGCATCTTGCCTGTGAGGTAGGACTCGGCGCTGAGTTCGGTGGTTTTGATTTCGAACTCGTCATTTGCCACTTCGCTCTGCTTTGTGTCGGCCTTGATGCTTTCCGCGAATGCCTGCAGCTGCCCGGCAGTGCCCACGGCAAGCAGCGTGTCGCCGGGATAGACGCGCTCGTCGCCTGAAGGGATGAGTATGCTGCGCGTGCCACGTATTATCTTGACTATGTTGACTCCGGAAGTGTGGCGGAAGGGGAGCTCCCTCAGGGTCTTGCCTATGTATCCGTACTCGGGGGAAATGATGGCGGAATGCAGTTTTACGTCATAGCCCGCCATGGCCTCGGTGAGGCGCGAGGTGACGGGTTTGAGGCGCTTCTGCTCTTCCTCGCGGGCGTTGAAATTGGCGAAGAAGCGCTCTTCCAGGCCGCCTATGTGCTTCATGGAAGTCTTTGCTATCCAGAAGAATGCAAAAACAGAGACGATAAGGAGCAATATGGTCCAGCCGGCCAGGTCGAAGTGGTCCACGATAACTATCATTACGAACGCGATGCCAAGGAATATGCGCAGGAGCATCATGGCAAGTATGGGCCAGCGGTTCGCCTCCTTTTCTTTGAGGAGCTTGACGGCAGGCTTGCGTATGGACCCGGAGGTGACGGCAAGGCCGTAGAGGAAGGGGGACATGAGAAGTATGGTCACAGCGGTGACCAGGACGCCGCGCCACGTGGGAGTCCAGCTGTCGAAAAGCGACTCGGCGAGGGGATTGAGCCATATGCGCGAGGCCACCAAAAGTGCGATCAGGATCACGCTATAGAGCCCGACGCGAAGGAAATAGCTCTTAAGCAGATGCTTCCATTCGCTCTTTTCAGCGCGGCTCCCGGGCTTGACGTCCGTAGTGGCTTCGAGTCTTGCGAGCGTCTTGGCGGGGAGATTCTTGCGTAGGAGCTTCAGGGCAGGGTCTGCGGCGCGTATCATGTAGGGAGTCGTGAAGGCGGTGATGACCGACACCGAGATGATGACAGGGTAGATGAAGCCGCGCAGCACGCCGAGCGAGCAGCCCACGCTGGCAATGATAAAGCCGAATTCGCCGAGCTGGGCGAGGGTGAAGCCGGTATGGACGGCGGTGTCGAGCCCCTTGCCCGCGAGCAGGGCGCCCGAGCTTGCGAATATGAGTATGCCCGTCATCGCAACGAGCGTAATGACAAGGATTGTGGCCCAGTGCTGAGCAATGATGGCGGGATCCACCATCATGCCCACTGAGACGAAGAAAATGGCCCCGAAAAGGTCCTTGATGCTGCCTGTAAGCCTGTGTATGCGCTCTCCTTCAATTGTCTCCGCAAGTATGGAACCCATCACGAAAGCGCCCAGAGCCGAGGAAAAGCCCACGGAGTTTGCCAGGACGACCATGCCGAAGCAAAGGCCTATGCTCACTATGAGAAGGATTTCGTCAGAAATGAAGCGGCTGAGTTTCCTGAGGAGCGTCGGGATGACGTAAATGCCCACGAGGAACCAAAGGACAAGGAAAAATCCGAGCTTCCCGAGCGCGAGCAGCATCTCCGAGCCGGAAAACCGGTTGGAGACCGCCATGGTGGAAAGCACGACCATGAGCAGCACGGCGATGAGGTCTTCAAAGACGAGACTGCCGAAAATAAGCTCTGCGTAGGGCTTGTTCTTCAGGCCCATGTCGTCGTAGGCCTTTAAAATGATGGTAGTCGAGCTCATGGACAGCATGCCGCCAAGGAATATGCCCTCCATCGTGCTCCAGCCCATTGCAGTGCCTGCAAGAAAGCCCGTCATCATCATGCCGGCACATATGGTGCCCGCAGTAATCAGCGCGCTGCTGCCTATCTTGAGAAGCTTCTTGAAGCTGAACTCCAGGCCGAGGGAAAACAGCATGAAGATGATGCCTATTTCCGACCACTGGTGCACCGATTCCGTCGAGAACTGTGGGAAAAGCCCGAGGTGGGGACCTACGAGGAAACCGGCTATGATGTAGCCCAGGATGAGGGGCTGCTTGAGAGCGCGGGATATGACGGTAAAGACTCCGGCGGCGATGAGGATTATCGCCAGCTCGGTTACGAGGCTCAGTTCTTCAGACATGCTTCTTAGAATTGTTCAAGTATGGTTTTCAGGCAGCCGAACGACTTCTCGGCAAGCGTGCCCCAGAAATTGTCATACTCCTCGAAATGGCTGTCGGAAGCAGAGTCGCTGATTATGCGAATGCTGATGAAAGGAACACCGCGAAGGTAGCATGTCTGGGCTATGGAGCAGGATTCCATATCCACCGCAAGACCCTCCGGGAAGCGGGAGAGTATCCTTCTCCCTTCTTCGTGGGACTCGATGAACTGGTCGCCGCTGCAAATAAGCCCGAAATGGACGTCCGTGCCCGTGAGCACTCTGGAGGCCTTTGTTACCTTCTCCACGAGCTCAGGAGCGCACTTGAAAATAGTGGGCAGGCCCTGGACCTGGCCCCATTCGCAGCCCATGCTGCACCAGACGTCGTGATAGACCGTGCTTGTCGCAGCAACGACGTCGAGGGTCTTGACCTGGGGTGCAAGGCCTCCCGCCACGCCGGAAGATATAATGCAGTCGGGATGCTCTTCCCTAATGAGGGCGTCGGCGCCGAGAGCAGAATTGACTTTGCCTATTCCGCATCTGCGCAAAACTATTTCATTGTCTCCAAGGCGGCCGGTCTCTCCCAGCAGGGAAGAGAGGCGCTCATACTCGGAATCCATTGCGACGATTACTCCAATCTTCATTTTGTCTGTCTTGTTGGTCATTTTGACAAATTTAATCCTTTTCAAACTTTTTTTCAAAATAACTTGCTTTTTTCAAAACAATGGAATACCTTTGCACTCCCGATTCGGAGGAACCCCTCCCGATGAGGTTGGAAAGACTCGTTAGCTCAGTTGGTAGAGCATCACACTTTTAATGTGGGGGTCTCGGGTTCGAGCCCCGAACGGGTCACGAGTATTGAAATAACGCTTCCCTAGCTCAGTTGGTAGAGCACCTGACTCTTAATCAGGGTGTCAAGGGTTCGAGCCCCTTGGGGAGCACGAAAAAAGGCAACGCATTTTGCGTTGCCTTTTTTCGTTCCTATGCTTTCTTTTTCTGGAGGGAGGAGACGATGTTGATGAGGACGGTGCCGAGGATGCCGGCGCAAAGCGACCCCATCAGGACTGCAATCTTACCTGCATCGCGAAGATGAGCCGTGACTGCCGGATCCAGACCGCCGAAAGAAAGAGTATCAACGAAAATACTCATCGTAAACCCTATACCGCCAAGGCAGGCGACTGCAAACAGCATGGGCCATGTGGCCTTGGAAGGCATCTCTCCCAACTTGCACTTGATGGCAATCCAGGAAGCGGCCGTGATGCCGAGGGGCTTACCCAGAACCAGGCCGAGGAAAATGCCTAGCGATACGCTGCCCATCACGGGATCGATGGCCTTGAACACGTTGAAATAGGAAGGGTCCGTAATCTCCACGCCGGCGTTAGCAAGCGCAAAGATGGGCATAATCAAGAAGTTGACTATGGGATTGAGCTTGTGCTCAAGCCTGTACGACGGGGGAATGCTGCGCTTCGTCAGGCCGCTGAGACGGCGCAGGTAATAGCGCTCGGGGCCGTTGGGGAATGCCTCGGAAGTGTGAATGGCCTCGGCCTCCACGAGCCCTTCGTAGAGTATGCGGGCCCTGCGGTGGAACTTGGCCTTGTTGTACCTGGCTTCCATAGGGATGAACATTGCCATGACGACGCCGGTCATCGTGGCGTGTATGCCGCTGTAATAGAAGAGGAACCAGACTATGATGGCGGGCACGAAATAGAATCCCACCCTCTTTTCGCCGAGCTTCTTCATCAGGAAGACGAAAAATACCACCACCAGCGCGATGCCAAGGAGCACGAGATTAATCTTGCCTCCGTAGAAAATGGCCACGATAAGGATGGCAATGAGGTCGTCGGCGATGGCAAGGGCCGTAAGGAAGACCTTCAGCGATATGGGCACTTTATCTCCGAGGACGGACATGATTCCTATGGCGAAGGCTATGTCCGTAGCCGTGGGAATGCCCCAGCCGGATGCGGCTGCCGTGCCGTGGTTCACGAGAGTGAAAACGAGGGCGGGAGTAACGACTCCGCCGAAGGCGGCGATGACGGGGAGTATGGCCTTCTTGGGGGAAGAAAGCTCTCCGCACACTATCTCGCGCTTGATTTCGAGACCCACCGTGAAGAAGAAAATGACCATCAGAAAGTCGTTGATGAACTTTTCCATGGTCATCCCGCGGGGGAAGAACCAGTCCACAAAACCGTCGGGAGAGGCGACGTGTATGGTTAGCTCAGTCTCCAGGAAACTCCTGTAGAGTTCTTTGGTAAAAGGAAGATTGGCAAGAAGCATGGCTATGACCACGCATCCCAGAAGAATCACTCCGTTGGCCCAGGGCTGCTTTCTGAATTTGTCCTGGGAAATCCTGAAGTTGTGGACTTCCTTGTTCCACCAGTTGATGGGAATCAGTGCCATTTCAAACTATAAGTTTAGCTTTAGGCGGCGAAGATAACAATTCCGAAGGGAATTTTTGCTATCTTCGCACTTGTTGATTATAGAAAAGTCAGTTTTGATTATGAAGAAAATTATACTCGCGGCCTTCGTCGCCGCAGCCGCGCTGCTCGCAGTTTCCTGCAAATACGAGCCTTCGCTCGAAGAGAAGGCCATTAAGGCAAAGATAGAGGAGCAGAAGGGTCCCGTCACCCAGTTTGCCCTGACAGACATCGAGATGCTCCGTGAAGTCACTCTCGGCGAGGAGATAGGCATACGCCGCGACAATTTCGAGCTCAAGCACAAGAAAGACTCCGAGCTGGGCGAAAAATATAAAGGCAAGAATCTGCCCACAAACGCAGCCCTGAAACAAGAGTCCGCAAGGAAGGACCTCGTCCGCCTCTTCGCCCTCGATTCCATAGCGGAGGCCTTATCCGACGAGCTGGGCAAGGTGGTCTATCGCGACTACCGTTTCAGCGCTTCCTGCATGACTGATGAAGGCGCCCTCGTGCTCAAGGACTGGTACGCCGCCATCACCCCCGAGGGCGAGGTGCTCAGCATGGTGCAGGACAAAAAGAACCTGCATCACGGGCTGGGCAACGTCATCCCCGGCTGGAAGGAGCTCTTCGGCGGCAATGACGAGCAGTAGCAGTATGGAGACCCACGTAGTAATCATGGCCGGAGGCGTGGGCTCACGCTTCTGGCCCATGAGCACCCCTGAATATCCCAAGCAGTTCATCGATGTCCTGGGCTGCGGCAAGAGCTTGCTGCGCCTCACCTTCGAGCGCTTCCTGCCCCTATGCCCGCCAGGGAACATTTGGGTGGTCACATCCGCGGCATATGAGAGTATAGTGCGCTCCCAGCTTCCGGAACTGCCGGCTCAGAATATCCTCGGCGAGCCTTGCGCCCGCAACACCGCCCCATGCATAGCTTGGGCCGGATGGAAGATAGCCGCCAGAGACCCCGACGCAAACATAGTAGTCACTCCGTCCGATGCTCTCGTGCTGGACGCGGAGGAGTACAGGAAGGTCATTTCCGAGGCCCTGGACTTCACGGTCAGGGGCGGCGAGACAATCGTGACTGTCGGCATCAAACCCACCCGCCCCGAGACCGGCTACGGCTATATTTGCAGCGGTGCTCCCGCCGCCGGCGCCGTCCTTGCGGTGGATTCGTTCAAGGAAAAACCCTCCCTGGAAGTTGCCCGGCAGTATCTTGCCGCCGGGAACTATTTCTGGAACGCCGGCATCTTCGTCTGGAACGTTTCCACCCTCGTCTCATCTATGCGCCGTCATGCCCCGCAAATCGCCGCGGTAATGGACAGCCTGGCCCCCTCGTTCTATACAGAAGTGGAAAAGGATGCGGTCGAAAAACTCTTCCCCGAATGCGAGAAGATAAGCATTGACTACGCAGTGATGGAAAAGGCTTCCAATATTTTCACCATCCCCGGCGACTTCGGCTGGTCCGACCTTGGCACATGGGGCTCGCTCCTTCAGAATATGGGCAAGGACTCCGATGGCAACGCTTCCGTTGGCCATGGCGTTCATCTCTATGACTGCATGGACTCGATAGTCCACGTCTCAGACTTGTCTGTTGCCACTATTTGCGGTCTGGACGGCTACATCGTCGCCGAGCGCGGAGGCCGCCTGCTTATCTGCCCCTTGAGCGAGGAGCAGCGCATACGCGATTTCGAAAAGGACTGAGAGATTTGCTCATAACAAAAACAGCCTGAAAGCAAGCGCCTTCAGGCTGTTTTTATCTTACTGTCCGGATTCTAGCGGACGAAGTTGAAACGAATGTCGGCAGGGATTTTCTCGAGGCCGGCGGCGAGGACGTCAGCGTCGTTGTTCGCGCCCTTCTTGGAGTAGTTGTTCTCGAACTCGAGGGCGGCGTCAAAGTCGCCGGTGGCCTGGATCTTCAGGACGGTGGCGGTGAGTTCCGACAAGGCCTCTTCCATCTTGGCAAGGTCGAGGGTGTACTGGCCGGAAGCCTTCCTCTGATATGCGCCCTTTTCTCCGAGGTAGTTGTAGATGATGAAGTTGCTGCGGCCGAGGGTGGAGCCTTCGCCGAAGCGCACGGAGCGCAGGATAGAGGCGAAGAAGGTGGTCAGAGCGTCTTCCTTGGTGAAGATGTGGTGGATGTCATAGTGGTTCTGGAGGCTGCAGACGAGGAGTACGCCTGCGGTATTGGCCTTGATGGTCTCCATGGTGGGAGCGGTCTTGCCAAGGGCCTCGATGACGCTGCCCTTGCCGTCCAGGGTCTGCTTGACACCGAGGCCGTGGGCAACCTCACGGAATACGATATTCCAGAAGAATGCCTCGTAGGAGAGGTGTGCAGAGAATGCGGGGTCGAGCAGGAGCTCGCCCATGGGGGAAACGATATAGTTGTACTTGGCCTTGATGATGTTCTCGATGAGTATGGTGCGGGTGCCCATGTCGGCCTGGACGTCGGCGTCGACGGGACGGTTGATGGCGATGACCTTCACGCCTGCGTTGGCCTTGCCTGCATAATAGAGGGCGTCGCAGGAGAAGATGTTGGAGCCTGCACCGGGCTGGAATGCCTTGTAGGCGGGGTCGCCGGGGAGCTCTTCCTGGAAGGAGGGGAGGGAGCTTACATACTGCGTGAGCTCATCGGTCCTGGCCTGGTTCTTCAGGAATACGAAAGCTTCGTAGGAGCGCTTGATGCCGAGGAGCTGGTCGTCGGTGACTTCGTCAGGGCCAATCACGAGGTCCATCTTGCTGTCGTTCATTTCGAGCCATGCGATGGAGCTGTCGTAGTAGTTGTCGCTCAGGAGGGCGTCGGCCTTCTTGAGGAGATAGTTCTTGACGCTGGGCTTGATGGTGATGTCGGCTGCGGCCTTGAGATAGCTGGCTATCTTTTCAAGGTTCTCCTTGTACTCGTCGTGGTACCAGACGGTCTTGAGGGCACCGTTTTCGTCGCGGCGGATGAGGGTGTAGGGGCTGCTCTTTTCAGCGCAGTTCCACTCTTCGAACTCGGAGACGCTCATATCGGCGGGGTAGAAGCCTGCGCCGAGAGGACGGTCAGACCATCCTTCGACGAAAGAGCGGCCGTTGAAGCGGTCCCAGGGGCCGTAGTTGATTTCGGCGAAGGTCTTCTGTGCGGGATCTTCGATTGAGCCGAGAAGGGTCTCGCGGTCGCCGAAGTACTGCTTCCAGTAGATGGAGTCTATCTGGTCGGCGGCGAAACGGTAGAGATTAAGGACCTCTTTGCCGTTGTCGGTGATGCCGCTGAGGTCGGGGGCATCGATGGTCACTACTGCGTAGTCGGCCACTTTGCGGTTGAAAGCAGACCTGGGGCTTTCGTTGCATGATATTGCGGCGAGGAGAAGGATTGCCGCAGGGATGAGTAATTTTTTCATATTGCTATAACATTATCATAATCATGACTTGTGCCGCCACGACCCTGAGGAACATGGTCAGGGGGTAGACTGTGGCGTAGTTGACGGCGATGCGTCCGCTGCCGTACATCTGCTCGGAGAAGGACAGGAGCGCGGGGTCGGTCGTGCCGCCCGAGAGCATGCCGCATATCTTGAAGAAGTCCATCTTGAGGACTATCCTTGCGAAGAGCGAAACCAGCAGCATGGGCACCAGGGTGATGATGGCGCCGTAGAGCACCCACATGTAGCCGCCAGACACGAGGCTGGATACGAAGGTCTTGCCGGCTCCCAGGCCCACTGCGCACATGAAGAGCGAGATGCCCATTTCCCTTATCATGAGATTGGCGCTGAGGGCGGTGTAGGTCGTGATGCGGAGTTTGGGCCCGAAGTAGCCGAGGAGTATGGCCACGATGAGCGGACCGCCTGCGAGTCCGAGCTTCAGGGGCTGGGGCATCGAGGGGAAGTGTATGGGCAGCATGCCCAGCGCCACGCCTAGGGCGATGCCGAAGAAGATGGGGATGAGATTGGGCTTGTGGAGGGACTCGGGCTCGTTGCCTACGAGTTTTGCCACCCTTTCTATTCCTTCCTGGACACCTACGACCTTCATGCTGTCGCCGACCTGGAGTATCAGCTCGGGAGTGGCCTGGAGGTCTACGCCGGCGCGCACGATGCGGGTCACGGTGACTCCGTATTTGCGGCGTATGTCGAGGCGGCGAAGGCTCTTGCCTGTCATCGATGATTTGGTGACGGAAAGGCGTGAAGAGATCAGCGTGGTGTTGGCGGCCTTCCATTCATTCATGTCCACGGGAATCTCGCCGCCGAATATGATGCCCACCTTGTCTTTATGGAGATTGTCGGTGACGATGAGCAGCTTGTCATCCTTCTCGAGGGGTAGCTCGGGGTCGGGGAAGAACGCTTCGCCGTTGCGCATCATGCGTGTGATGACTATGTGCTCGGAGTCTTCATCAGAGGCAATGCTGCGGAGGCTCTTACCGAAGAGGGCGGGGTTCTCGACCTTGCAGGCCATGCGGAACGCATTGTGGGAATCGTCCTCCGAGTGCTCGGCGATCTCTTTTTCTTTCTTGATATCGACCTTGAATAGAGCTTTGGAGAGCAGGATGACGGCTATTGCTCCAAGTACGCCCAGAGGGTATGCCACGGCATACGCGGAAGCGATTCCGGAAGCGGCGGATGCGACCTCGGGGGAGGCTCCGGTTGCGCCAGAGAGGGTCTGCTGGGCTGCACCGAGGCCGGGGGTGTTGGTCACGGCGCCCGACATGATGCCGGTCATGATGCCCATGTTCTCGCCGGTGATGACGTGGAGGATGTAGCTGGTGCCGACTGCGAGGAGAACAAGGAGCAGTGCGCAGAGGTTCATCGGAAGACCGTCCTTGCGGAAGGACTGGAAAAAGCCGGGGCCCACCTGGAGGCCAATGGCGAAGACGAAGAGTATAAGGCCGAAATCCTTTATGAATGAAAGCATTATGGGGTGAACCCTCAAGCCGAGATGGCCGAGAAGGATGCCCATGAAAAGGATCCACGTGGTGCCGAGGGATACACCCTTGACCTTGAATTTACCGAGGAAGAGGCCGGAGCCTATTACGATGGCCAGGATGAAAATCGCGCTGGCTGTATCTCTGTTTGTGAGTAAGCTTAACATTTCGGCCGCAAAGGTACAATTATATTTGGATGATTGTGCCCGAAAAGGACGTTTTTTGAAAAAATTTAATAATTATTGTGTAATGCTCCTGCTATTGGCATTTTTTACGAATTTGTATATCTTTGCTAAGTTTAAGCATACACCCATACCATGTCCTTTTTTCCTGAAATAGCTTTAGAAGAGTATCTTGCACCGGACTGCTCGGTTATGCAGCTCTTTTCAGATGCCGGTATCTGTGAGACCAGTTTCGGCTCGGGTAATATAGAACCCGGAAGAGGGGAGGATTGGGGCATTTTCTAAATCTAACTGATTAATTATGAAAAAGTTAATGCTAACTCTTGCGGTCTTGGCCCTCGCCATTTCTGCCGCCGACGCCCAGAGGCCCGGCCCCCGTTCCCCCCGTCATGACAGGAATTACGATGAAAACGGTTTCCAGATTGCTGAAAAGGGTAATGTAAGCGCCCGCCTGAGAGTCGCCTTCCCCATGTGTTTCGGCACTCTCGTCCCTCTTGGCGGCGACGTGGAGTCTTTCCCCAAGACCAGTTTAAAGCATAATTTCTACTATTCCCTTGATATAGCTTCCATCTACCTCTCTTCTGAAAGCAGCCCATGGGCCGCAAGCATCGGCGTAAGAATGACGTTCATGGATTTCTATATGCAGAATCCCGACCAGTCATACCGCTATGACTCCGCTTCCAAGAAGTGGGAGGCCTATTCCATCAGCTCTGTGGAATCCAAGTATGACCGTAAGATGTCAAAGATACAGTCCGACTATGTAGGAGTGCCCGTCCGCCTCTACTACAATGTTGGTCATGCCAAGTTCTTCGCCGGTGCCGGCGCCGACTACATGTTCAGCGCTTCCACCAAGTACAAGAGCCCCAAGGTCAAGAGCGAAGCTAACGACCTTTTCAACCGTTTCAAGGCCAATGCCGAAGTCGGGTTCGCATACGGCGGCATAGGCGTCTTCGCCAGCTACAGCTTCACTCCCGTCCTCAGCAGGACAGTCAGCGACGCCGGCGTCCTTTCCTTCGGCCTGACTCTCGGTCTCTAGCCCTGCTTCCGTATCATGGACATGCCGAAAAACGAGTCTATTCTCATCGACACCGACAAGGTTGTGATGAAAGTGAACCACGGGAAGCTGTTTCCGCGGCCCGTAATGAATTTCATCCGCAAGCTCATCCACGAAGAAGACTTCAACCGCAATTTTAGGAAGGGTAAGGTGGGGTACGAATTCCTCGAAGACTTCTTCAACGACCTGGATGTCAAGGTGGAAGTCATAGGAGAGAAGAACATCCCCGCCGAAGGCCTTTTCACCTTTGCTTCCAACCATCCTCTCGGAGGAGCGGACGCAGGTATGGAGCTCGGTTTCCTGGCCCGTAAATACAACGACAAGGTCATCACCCCTGCCAATAGCTTCCTCCTGCACCTCAAGCAGATAGCCTCCTATCTCATCCCCGTGAACAAAATGGGCGGCCAGGCCAAAGAGCTCGCCACCCTTCTTGACGAAGCTTTCAAGAGTAACTCCCAGATGCTCTTTTTCCCCGCAGGCCTGTGCTCTCGCAAGATAGACGGAGTAATCACTGACCTCCCCTGGAAAAAGACCTTCATCACCAAGAGCCGTCTTACCCACAGGGATATCATCCCCGTCTGGTTCTCCGGTCACAATTCAAAACGCTTCTATCGCTTAGCCAAGTTCCGCAAGATATTCAAAATCAAGCTAAATCTCGAAATGCTCACCCTTCCCGACGAGTTGTTCGGTTACCGCGGGCAGCATTTCAAGATGGTGATAGGCAAGCCCATCCCCTGGCAGACTTTCACTCCCGATAAGAAAGACCTCGAATGGGCAGAATACGTGCGCGAGCAAGTTTACGCGCTAAAACAAGACTAAACCATGAAAGAAATAATCGCTCCTGTCGAAAAATCTCTCCTCAGGGAAGAATTCGGCCGCGCCACGGAGCTCGAAGATGCCTCCAGAGGCAATATAAAAGTATTCTGCGTCGACGCCTCTTTTCCCGCCATACTGCGTCAGACCGGGCGTCTCAGGGAAATTGCCTTCCGCGCAGGCGGAGGCGGCACCGGCATGGAGCTTGATCTCGATAAATACGACACCGACCCCGCCTTCAAGTTCAAGCAGCTGGTAGTCTGGGACGCGGACGATGAGGCAATAGCGGGCGGCTACCGCTTCGTCTATGGGCGCGACATCCTCCTCAAAGAAGACGGCCAGCCCGACATCCCTTCAGCCCACATTTTCCGCTTCTCCCCGGCTTTCATGAAGGAAGAGATGCCCGTCACCATGGAGCTGAGCCGCTCCTACATAGTGGAGCAGCACCAGAGGGTCAGCGACGATGCACGCAAGAGCATATTCATCCTGGACTGCCTCTTCAAGGGCATCAGCATAGTCACCAGGGATGGCGGCATAGAGAACATTTTCGGTAAAGTCACCTTCTACCCCGACTACCCCGCTGAGGCCTTCGCTCTTCTGACCGCATTCATGAAAAAGCACTGCGACGGCGGCCCGGCGGTTTCCGCCATCAATGAATACCCTACCGCAGAAGCCCCCCGGGCGGAGCAGTTATTCACCCACGACGACTACAAGGCGGACTTCAGGGAGCTCAACAAAGCACTCCTATCGCGCGGCATGTACCTACCTCCCATCCTCAAGTCCTACATGAACCTCACCGCGACGCTCAAATACTACGGCGCCGCCCTCAACGACGAATTCGGCAACGTAGTCGAAATGGCCATAAAGCTCCACATGCCCGACATCAACCCCGAGCGCTGGCCCCTGTACTTCAAATAAGCAATGGATTTCCTTACTTCGTGCATCCGTTTGCTCCTTAAGGGCCGCGTACGCGCCATCAGGCAATATTCCACAGAAGGCGACGCCATCCAGCGCCGCACCCTTGAAATGCTTGTCAGGGAGGCAAAAGACACCGTCTGGGGCCGCGAGCATGACTTCGGCTCAATACGCAGCTATGAAGACTTCGCCGCCAAAGTCCCTATAGGCAACTACGCCTCGCACAAACCCTACATCCTGCGCATGATGGAAGGGGAGAGGAATGTCCTCTGGAAGGGCGCCATAACCAAATACGCTACATCTTCCGGCACGACGAGCGACGTAGTGAAATTTATACCCGTTTCCTCCAGAGGCTTGAAAAAGAGCCACTTGAGGGGCGGAAGGGACGTGACTGCGAGCTATCTCGACGCCAACCGCGATTCCCGTGTAGCGCGCGGCTACTCCATGATACTATCCGGTGGCTTCAACCCTAAATACACGACAAGCAAAATAAAGGTGGGCGACATAAGCGCCATCATGGCCGCCGCAGCCCCCTCCTTCTACCGTTCCCTGCTCCACATCGTTCCTTCCCTGAAAGTCTCCCAAATGGAAGACATACACGAGAAGTACGACATCATAACCGACTTCATCTCCAAGAAGAAGCTCTTATCCTTCAGCGGCCAGCCCACCTGGAACATCATGATCCTCGAAATGGCCATTGCGAAGGCCGGGGTGGAGAACGCAGAGCAGCTCTGGCCGGGGATGGAACTCTTCGCCCACGGCGGTATGAGCCTCGTCCCCTACAGGCATAAGCTCGAGGCCCTCTTCCCCTCAGGCAAGCTGCATTACATAGAGAACTACAATGCTTCAGAAGGCTTTTTCGGCGTCCAGACCGATATTGCCGACCCCGCCATGACCCTGATGCTCGACTATGAGAATTTCTACGAATTCGTGCCGATGAGTCAGTACTGGAAGCCCGGCGCAAAGGCTGTCCCAGTGTGGGGGATAGAGCCGGGCGTCGAATACGCCATGCTTGTCACCACATCCTCCGGCCTTTGGCGCTACGATATGGGCGACGTCGTGCGTTTCACCCACAAAGACCCGTGGCGCTTCGTCATCGTCGGCAGGACCCACCAGAACATCAATCTCTGGGGCGAGGACCTTTCGGTCCAGCAGGCAGAAAAGGCAATGGCGGACGCCTGCCGCAAGTGCGGAGCCAAGGTCCTTGAATTCTCTGTCGCACCCGTCTTTTTGGAAGACGAAACGAGCAGCGGCTACCACGAGTGGCTCGTGGAGTTCACCAAGGAACCCGCAGACATGGAGGAATTCAGAAAAACCCTGGACGAATGCCTCGAAGAGGAAAACCTCGACTATGAGCACTTCCGCGAGCGCACCGGCGGCCGCATGCTCCACCTAATCAAGGCCCGCCCGGGGCTCTTCTACGACTGGCTCGACTCCAAGGGAAGGCTGGGCGGCCAGCACAAGATTCCCCGCCTCTCTTCCTCCAGAAAGTACCTGGATGAGCTCCTTTCCCTCAACTCCTAGTTACGCTTTTTATCGCCGAAAACGCACCAGCGTATGAACGGGATTCTCCTGAGTATCTCGTATATGAGCGGGCTCAGGGTGAAGGTCGCAACTCCGAGAATAAGGTACATTGCAAGCGGCGACAGCCCGGTGTACATCTTCATCATATAACCGATGCTTGCAATCACGAGATAGTGCACGATATAGAGCCCATAGCTGCAGCCTCTCATGTAGCTTGCAAAGGCTGATGTCTTGTCGAACCCGGCCTCGAAAAGGGCCATCATCGCAAGGCACATCAGGTATCCGTACAGGCAGTTAAGCGGGCTGCCAAGATATTGGGGCGTGGTATTGTCCTGACCGAATGTGGTCACTGTCAGGACGATGCCCGCGACCGAGGCGCACAGTAGCAGCGGCTTCCATGCTTCCTTTAGCTTTTCCTGCACGCCGTCGTTGCAGAAAATGAAGTATCCCATCAGGAAGATAATCAGGTAGAAAAGAGGCTTGTAAAGGTTGTAAAGCCCGTCAGCGGATTCGGGGCGGGGATTTGCTATGAGTGTATGCTGTCCTGCCCAGAACAGTATGCCCAGCAGGATAGTCCAAACGATTCCGTATTTCCCGCCGAAAATCCGGCCGCACCATGCCTGGAAGCGGTTCTTTGCGTCAAGCTTGCGAATTATGAGCAGCAACAGGGAAAACAGCCACAGATCCTGGACGAACCAGAGCGGCCCAGTGCCGCTGATAGCCCACATGAAATACTTCGCAGGCCCGCTCACGCCGTCGAATGTCCCTTCCTGGGCAGCGACCGCGGTATTGAAGTAGCCTGTCATCCATTGGAACACCAGCAGGCCTATGGTCGCCGGGACGAGCAGCTTGCGCGTGCGGGCTTTGAACCAATCTTTTGACGGGTACTTCTCCAGCGCATACCGGGCGCTTATGCCGGCAAGAAGGAAGAGCATCGGCATGAACCAGGGGTAGAGGATGTACATTACCACATCCTGATACTGGGGATACTCCGGGTAGGGGCCGAAGCCGCCTATGCCTCCGAAAACTCCCTTGTTATTATAAAAGTAGATGACGTGATAGAATAGTACCAGAAGTACGGTAACCCAGCGCAGATTGTCTATCCAATGCTTTCTCATTTCACTATTCCTCCCATCATTTGATCGACTGCATCCTGAAATATCTCTGTCTTCATGAGAGCCATTCCTTTCTGGTCTCCCAAAACCAGGAGAGCATCACCGGGCTTGATGTCATAAACTTTGCGGGCATCGCGCGGAATCACGACCTGCCCTTTTTCGCCCACCTTCACTACTCCGAAGATGTATTTGCCGTCCTTTTCTTGCATAATCGTTATACTTGTGTGAATTTTCCCACAAATATAACATTTTTCCTTGTATCTTTAACAAGTCATTCGAAAAACTTACCGTCATGATTAAAAGAGCCGCCGTAATAGCACTGCTTCTGACCACTGTAATCGCGTGTAAAACAGTTACTCCCGCCATCCCCGACATCGTGGACTGGCAGGCGGAATGGATAGGCGCGCCTTGGGAAGGGGAGAGCTTCGACCCCGAGGCCGAGCACCCCGCGCCCGAATTCTTCAAAACGATAAGTCTTGCATCTAAACTTCAATGCGCCACCATGTATATCTGCGGCCTCGGCATGTTCGAGGCGGCAGTGAACGGCAGCCGCGTGGGGCAGGACTACTACGTGCCCGGCGAAACCATGTACGGCACCCGTGAGCCGGGTTACGATTATACAATCAAGGTCGATGATTCCACCTTCAAGAACTTCCGCGTGATGTACCTTGCCTACGATATCACCGACCTTCTTGCCAAGGGCGAGAACACCGTCAGCGTCGTGCTCGGCAACGGCTGGTACTCCGCCTACCGCCGCGGCTGGATTTCACCCTTCGGCACGCCCCGCCTCCTGTGCCAGATAGAAATCACTATGAAGGACGGCAGCACCCTGAGCGTCTGCACCGATGAGAGCTGGCAGGTGCGCAAGAGTCCCATCGTCTATAACGACATATACGCCGGCGAAGTCTATGACGCCCGACTCGAAGCCGTCAAAGACTATCAGAGGGCGGTTAAGCGCAATGCTCCCAAAGGCAAGCTTGAGCGCCAGAGAGGCCTGCAGGACCGCATCATGGAGGTCCTCCAGCCCCAGTCCATAGCCAAGCTGGAAGACGGCTCCTGGGAGGTCGATTTCGGTGACTACATCTCCGGCCGCGTCCATCTTTATGGAATCAATGCCCCCGAAGGAACGCTGATAGAGCTTCTTCACCCCATCTCCCCCGAGGACGACGAAAGCTGGGTGAAACGTGCCTGGAACGGCGACTATAAATATATTTGCAATGGCAGCGGCAACGAGAGCTATGCCCCCTCGTTCAACTGGTACACCTTCCGCAAGGTCATAGTTAAAGGCTGGCAGGGAGAGCTCGTCCCCTCAAACTTGAGGGCGGAAGCCATCTATACCGACATTCGCACCACCGGCCGCTTCGAATGCTCAAACCCCCTGATTAACCGCATAAACCATCTGTACTGGCGCTCCCAGACCGACAATATGCACATGGGCGTGGCCTCAGATTGCCCGCATCGCGAGAAGGGCGCCTACACAGGCGACGGGCAGGTATCCTGCGTCGCGGTAATGCATAATTTCGACGCAAACGCCTTTTATCGCAAGTGGCTGCGCGACATGTCCGACTGCCAGGACCCCATAACCGGCTACGTGCCCAACGGGGCGCCGTGGCATCCCGGCTGCGGCGGCGGTGTAGGCTGGGGAGCAGCCATGTGCATCATCCCCTGGGAGCACTATCTCCACTACGGCGACATCTCCGTCCTCGAGGAGCACTACGACGCCATGTGCGGGCAGCTAAGGTTCATGGAAAGCTGGCGAACGGAGGAGGGAATTATGAATATGCAAATGCCACGCGGCGCTGAAAAGCCCATCTACTGGCTCAACCTGGGCGACTGGTGCCCGGCCTACTCGCTGCCTGATGACAAGCTCGTGCACACTTATTTTCTCTGGAAATGCGCTCTCTACACCGCCCGTGCCGCAGAGGCCCTCGGGAAGAGCGACGAAGCCTCGTATTTTTACGCCCTCGCAGAAGATGTACGCCAATCATTCCACAAGGTCTTCTACGACCCCGCCACCGCTTCATACGGCAGCAACGACGGCTCCAACGTCTTCGCCCTGCGCATGGGCGTGCCTGAAGAAAACCGCCCTGCTGTAGTCGAGTCGCTGAGAAACGAGATAGAAGCGAACGGCGGCCACATCAACACCGGAATATTCGGCACCCAGATTTTCTTTGACGTCCTGTGCGAGAACGGCCTGCCAGAGCTTGCATACAGCGTCATGACCCAAAAGGAATGCCCCGGCTACGGCTGGTGGGTGGAGCAGGGCGCAGACACCATGTGGGAATACTGGAACGGTGATCATTCCCGCAACCATCCCATGTTCGGCGGCGGCCTGACTTGGCTCTACACCCGCGTTGCAGGCTTGCAGATAGATGAAAACGAGCCGGGCTACAAGCACATTGTCGTCCGTCCCACACCGATGGGCGACCTCACCTATGCTTCCTACGAAACCGAGACTCCGCAGGGCAAGGCCTCCGTCCGCTGGGATAAGCGCGGCAATCGCTTCATCCTCAAAGTCACCGTTCCCAAAGGTTCCCGCGCCTCGGTCTTCCTCCCCGGCGAAACCGAAGCAATCTCCGCCGGCCCCGGCACCCACCGCTTCTCCAA
>CAMYVB010000028.1 GCA_947302175.1 uncultured Bacteroidales bacterium
TGCGACCTGGATCTTGAGGTTGTCCTTGACCTTGACCTGGCAGCCGAGGCGCCAGCCATCCTTTATCTGCTTGCGGTTGAAGAAGCCGACTTCAGTGGGGAGTATCTCACCGCCGCCCTCGAGCACCTGCACCTTGCACTGGCCGCAGTTGGCCTTGCCGCCGCAGGCGGAGGGGAGGAAGATCTTCTGCTCGGCAAGGGTGCCCATCAGGTTGCCGCCGGGAGTGACGTCGAGGGTCTTCTTGCCGTTGTTCACGTCGATCTGGACGGTGCCGGAAGGAGTGAGGGAAATCTTGACGAAAAGGAGTACGGCCACGAGGATGATGATAACCACCACCATGATGACCATTGCTGAAATAATAGTACTAGTCATAGTTTCAATCCTCCTTCCATTAAAGTGATATACCCATGAAGGCCATGAAGGCTATGCCCATCAGGCCGACGGTGATGAAGGTGATGCCTATGCCCTTGAGGCCGGCGGGGACGTTGCTGTATGAGAGCTTCTCGCGTATTGCGGCGAGAGCCACGATGGCAAGGTACCAGCCTATGCCGGAACCGAGGGCGTAAACTGCGCTCTCACCCACGCTGCCGAACTCCCTCTGCTGCATGAACAGGGCGCCGCCAAGTATGGCGCAGTTCACTGCGATAAGGGGAAGGTAGATGCCGAGGGAAGAGTAGAGCGAAGGGAGGAATTTCTCCACGACCATCTCGACCACCTGGACGATGGCGGCGATGACCGCGATGAAGAGTATGAAGCTAAGGAAGCTCAGGTCTACCGAAGCGAAGCTCTCGCCGAGCCAGCTCAGGGCGCCGGGCTGAAGGACGAACTTATTGAGGAGATAGTTGACGGGAATGGTGATCATCAGCACTGCGATGACAGCGATGCCGAGACCGTTGGCCGTCTTGACGTTTTTGGATACTGCCAGGTAGGAACACATACCGAGGAAGTATGCAAAAATCATATTGTCAACGAAGATTGACTTTACGAACAAGCTGATATATTCCATAATCGATAATGTGTTGTATTATTTCTCCTGAAGGTCTTTCTGAATGGACCTTTGGATCCAGATGATGCAGCCGAGGATGATCAGGGCCATGGGAGGCAGGATCACGAGGCCGTTGTTGACATAGCCGAGGGCGGAGAGCACGGGCAGGCCGAACAGGGTGCCTGAACCGAAGAGCTCGCGCACGAAGGCGACGACCAGGAGGATGAGGCCGTAGCCAACGCCGTTGGCAAGACCGTCAAGCAGCGAGGGGATGGGCTTGTTGCCGAGGGCGAAAGCCTCGATGCGGCCCATCACGATGCAGTTCGTGATAATGAGGCCGATGTAGACCGAGAGCTGCTTGTCGATGGGATAGGTGCCTTCGAAGGACTTGAGGAGCTGGTCCACGAGTATGACCATGAGGGCCACGACGACGAGCTGGATGATGATGCGCACGCGGTTGGGGATGGTCTTCCTCAGGAGCGAGCAAATGAGGCTCGAAAGGCCCGTTACGATGGTGACGGAGAGAGCCATCACGAGGGCGCCCTTCATTTCGACGGTGACTGCAAGCGAAGAGCAGATACCGAGGACGAGGACGGTGATGGGGTTGCCCTTGAGTATGGGGTTGAGGATGGTTTCCTTAAGTTTTGAATTCATATCCTGTCCTCCTTATTCATTGGTTTGGGTTGCGGGAGCTTCCTCGCAGCAGGGCTCTTTCTCAGACTCGGAAGGGCAGCACTTGCACTTGGAAGCTTCGAAATAAGGCTTGTATGCTTCGAGCCATACGTTGACGGCTTCGCCGAGACCCTTGGAGGTCATGGTGGCGCCGGTGATGGCGTCGATGGCGTTGGCCTTGCCTTCGGGAGCGCCGCCCTTTACGATGTGGAAGGGCTTGACGTCGTCAAAATCGACGCTCTTGCCCGCGAGGGATGCGCGGAACGAAGGGTCGTCCTTGATCTTGCCGCCGAGACCGGGAGTCTCGCTTTCGTGATCGAAGTAGGCTCCGACTATCTTTTCGAGGGACTCGTCGAAGGAAATGTATCCCCAGACGGGGCCCCAGAGGCCTGCGCCGTAGATGGGAAATACGGTCACTCCGTTGGAGAAAACATAGACGGGGAGAGTGACTTCCTCGCCCTTCTTGACGTCCCTGTTCTGGACCTTGAGCTCGGAAGTGGAGAACACGGTGGCGCTTTCTTTGTCGAGATAGTCGACTTTCTCGCCTTCGCCGTTGATGGTGAAGGAGGCCTCGATGTTGTCCTTATAGTATTCTATGGTCTTGGCATTGCCGATCTCCTGCCATTTTGCCTTGTCGGCAAAACCGGCGGCGGTGAGGATCTGGCTGATGGTCTCGGCCTTTTCGTTAGCTTCCTGCTTGGGCTTCAGGGACTGGGAGACGAAAGCGAGGATAGCCGCGACGAGCACACAGACAAGTGTCGTGTAGATGACTGTATAGGTGTTGCTGTTTGTGTTCATGGCGAAAAAGCATTAAGCGACTTTGACTTTCTTGTTGCGGCGGGCGGTGTGGCGGCTCACGACGCACCAGTCAATCAGCGGAGCGAAGGTGTTGCCCAGCAGGATTGCGAGCATCATACCCTCGGCGTAGCCGGGATTGAAGAGGCGGACGATGATGCAGATGGCGCCTACGAGGAAACCGTATATCCACTTGCCGGTCTCGGTCTGTGCGGAGGTGACGGGGTCGGTGGCCATGAAGACGGTACCGAAGGCGAAGCCGCCGAGGCACAGGTGCATGAGGACGGGGATGTCGGATACTCCGGAAACGTTGCCCAGCCATGCTACGAGGGATGCGCCGATAACGGAGGAAACCATGATCTTCCAGCTGGCGACTCCGGTGTAGAGGAGGATGAAGGCGCCGATCAGGATGGCGATGACGGAGGTCTCGCCCACGGAGCCGGGAATAGTGCCTATGAACATGTCGGCGAGCGAAGTGCCGTACTGGACGCCTGCGTTGGCGAGGGCGTCTGCGCCGTCACCTATCATGGAGAGGGGAGTGGCGCCGGTGGCACCGTCGAGCAGGGCCTCACCCTTGCGAAGGGCGATCCAGCTCTGGGAACCGGACATGTGGTTGGGGTAGGAGAAGAAGAGGAAGGCCCTGGTGAGGAGGGCGGGGTTCCAGATGTTCATGCCTGTGCCGCCGAAGACTTCCTTGCCGAAAATGACGGCGAAGGCTACTGCCACCGCGAGCATCCAGAGGGGGACGTCTACGGGGACTATGAGAGGGATGAGCATACCGGACATCAGGTAGCCTTCGTTGACTTCCTCGTGGCGTATCTGGGAGGAGGCGAACTCTATGGCGAGGCCGACGATGTAGGCTACCAGATAGAGGGGAAGGACCTTGAGGAAACCGTACCAGAAGTTGCCGAGTATGTCGATGGGGGCACCGGGGCCGGAAACGGCGAGGGCGTGCTGGTAACCGACGTTCCACATGCCGAAGAGTGCGGCGGGGACGACGCTGAGCACGGCGATGATCATGATGCGCTTGAGGTCGACCGAATCCCTGACGTGGGAGCCCTTGCGGGTCACGGTGCCGGGGACATGGAGGAAAGTCTCGAATGCGTCGACGGTCGAATGGAGGAAGTAGAGTTTTCCGCCTTTTTCAAAAATCTTGTTCATATCGTCAGGCCATTTCTTTAATCATGATGTCGATGCCGCTGCGGACGATGTCCTGGATGTCGTTCTTCGAGGGATCGGTGAATTCGCAGAGGGCGAGATCCTCGGGAAGGACTTCGTAGATACCGAACTGCTCCATCTTGTCTATGTCGCCTGCGAGGCAGGCCTTGACAAGGTAGAGGGGATAGATGTCCATGGGAAGGACGGCGCTGTAGTAGGAGTCGGACATGACGAAGGCCCTGGGACCGCCGTGCAGGTTGGTGTCCATGTTGTAGCGCTTCTTGCCGCAGAGACGGGAGAAGTAGGACCTGGTGGAGCTGAACTGGTTGAACCTGAAAGGTTTGGCCCAGCCGAAGAGCTCGGGCTCTGTGCCTTCCTTCAGGACGGTCACCTGGTCGTCGAAGAAGCCGAGGTAGCCGTTTTCGCCGACTGCCTTGCCGGTGAGGACGTCGCCGCTGACGATGCGCAGGCCTTCGGCGCTGCCCCAGAATGCGGAGAATGCTTTCATCGGAGTGCCGGGAAGGGCCTCGGCGTATGCGGGATCATTGGCCTCGGGGCCGCCGACGGCGACCTTGCGGGTCAGGTCATATTTGCCCTTGAGGAAGAGCTTGCCTATTGCGCTGACGAGGAAAACGGGGACGGTCCAGACTGTCTCGCCCTTCAGGATGGGGGAGATGTGGCTGATCTGGACGCCGACGTTGCCGGCGGGGTGCTTGCCTTTGACGCTGTGGAGAATGGCGTTCTCGAGCCTGTGGAATGCGCTGCCGGAGAATTCGTCGTCCTTGATGGAGACATGGACGCCGCCGTCGGTGATTTTCGAAAGGGCGGTCACGCCGGCCTGGATGAATTCAAACTCGGGGGCGAGGGTGAATGCGGTGTCGCCTGCGAGAGGGGCGGTGCTGAACGAGGAGATGAAAATCGCTTTGGGCTTGAGGGCGGGATCGGCGATGATGCCGTAGGGCCTTTGGATGATGGCTGCCCAGAGACCGCTCTCGAGGAGCGTCTTGCGAATCTGCTCGGCGGAGAGGTTCTCGGGGCGGGTGCTGCCGAAATCGACATACTCCTGCTTCTGGGAACTCTCAACCAGGACTGCGAGAAGCTTGCGCTTTTCTCCGCGTACAATCTCCTTGACGGTGCCGCTGACGGGGGAGGTCAGGAGTATCTCGGGATGGACTTTGTCCGCCATCACGGGGGAACCTGCCTTTACCGCATCGCCTTCCTTGACCAGGAGCCTCGGGGTGAGACCCTTGAAATCGGAAGGGAAGACGGCTACTACGTCAAGGGCACATTTGAAAGAAACCTGGGCCTTGGGAGCCCCGCTGATGGGGATGTCAAGGCCTTTCTTCAGATTGATGCTGTTTGACATATAGTGGTGGTTAGATAAATTGCTTTTTAAGCGTGCAAATATACTTAATTTTTTAGTAGTTTTGCAGCATTATGGAAAACAAAGTAAGTGCGATTCTGGAGGGACTGAACGATGAGCAAAGAGATGCCGTCCTCTGCACGGACGGCCCCGTACTTATAGTGGCCGGCGCCGGCTCGGGAAAGACCCGCGTGCTGACCTGCCGTATAGCGTATCTGCTTGAAAAAGGGGCGGATCCGTCCCGCATAATGGCTCTCACCTTCACGCGCAAGGCCGCCGAGGAAATGAAGGAAAGGGTGGGAGCGATGGTGGGCTCCTCGCGCGCCCGCCAGCTCAGGATGGGCACCTTCCACTCCGTCTTCGTGCGTTTCCTTCGCGAGTTCTCCTCCGCCATCGGCTATCCCGAGAGCTTCACCATACTCGACCAGTCCGACTCCACCTCGGCCATCAAGGCCTGCATCAAGGAGCTCGGCCTCGATGACAAGACCTACAAGCCCCGCGAAGTCCTTTCCCGCATCTCCATGGCGAAGAACGCCATGATCACCGACGTGCGCTACAGGGAAAGTCCTGCGCTGCTCGAAGACGACCGCCGCTCCAGGCGCCCCCGGATATGCGAGATATATACGCTCTACAGGCGCAAGTGCCTCCAGAGCGGCGTCATGGACTTCGACGACATCCTCCTGAACATGAACTTCCTCCTTGCCAAGAACGAGGAGGCCCGAAAGTCGATCAGGTCCCGCTTCACCCACATCCTCGTGGACGAGTACCAGGACACCAACCACAGCCAGTACGAGATCCTGCGCAGCCTCGCCTATGAGCACCACAACCTGTGCGTCGTCGGCGACGACTCCCAGTCCATCTATGCCTTCCGCGGCGCCGAGATCCAGAACATCCTCAATTTCAAGAAGGACTACCCCGAGTGCCGCACCTTCCGCCTCGAGCGCAACTACCGCTCCACTCAGGTCATAGTCGGCGCCGCCAATTCCCTTATCTCGCACAACGAGGGCCGCATCCCCAAGGAATGCTATTCCAAGGGGGAGAAGGGCGAAAAGATAAGGCTCATCCCCTGCGGCAGCGAGATGGAGGAGGCCTCAATAATCGCCTCGTCCATCATAGACCGCATGCAGGCGGACAAGTCACGCTACAGCGATTTCGCAATCCTTTACCGCACCAACGCGCAGTCCAGGGCGCTCGAAGAGGCCCTTCGCCGCCGCAACCTGCCGTACTTCATCTACTCGGGCAACGCCTTCTTCGACAGGGCGGAGGTGCGCGACCTGATGGCCTATTTCAAGCTGGTGGAGAACCCCGGCGACGACGAGTCCTTCAAGCGCATAGTCAACAAGCCCGCCCGCGGCATAGGCGGCACCACCATGACCGCCCTCGAGCAGTTCGCCGCCTCGAAGCGCATGACCCTCTTCGCGGCCGCGTCCCTGCCCGATCTCGAGCAGCAGTCCGGCATCAGGGGAGCGGCCGTCCTCAAAATCAGCGCCTTCATCTCCATGATAAAGAGCCTGCGCGAGCTTGCTCCAAGCACCGACGCATACGAGCTTGCGCTCAAAACCGCCAACATATCAGGCCTTTACGATTTCTACAAAGCCGACACCTCGATTGAAGGCCTCTCGAGGTTTGCCAACGTTGACGAGCTCCTCGGCAGCGTCAAGGAGTTCGTGGAAGAAAGGACCAACGACATAATAGCCGATATGGGTGACGAGGCGCCTGATGAGATACTGGTCACCATAGGCGACTACCTCGAGAACGTCTCGCTCCTTTCCAACATAGACAACGCCGACGACGAGGACGCCTCCAACAAGATCGCCCTCATGACCGCCCATTCCGCGAAGGGCCTCGAATTCCCCCACGTGTTCGTGAGCGGCCTCGAGGAGAACCTTTTCCCCTCCGGCAGCATGCTCTCCTCCAAACGCGACATAGAGGAGGAGCGGCGCCTCTTCTACGTGGCCATGACAAGGGCCGGGAGAGACCTGGCGCTGAGCTGGGCCTCCACCCGCATGCGCAACGGCAACCGCGATTCCAACCCTCCCAGCCGCTTCCTCGGCGAAATCAGCTCGGAATTCATTTCCAATCCCTGGTCGCTGCCTGCAGGCCCGAGGAACAGCATGTCCGGCCCCGTCACCTTCATCCGCAGGGCTTCCACGGCGAGCTCGTCCGACCCCTTCGCAGGACCTGCGCCGAGACGCGACCGCCCGAGCGTGAGTGAGCCCCCCTCGAGGCCCGCTTTCCAGGGCAAGGCCTCCGTGCTGCAGCGTCCCCTGCCGCCCAAAGTGCCTGATTCTGAGTTTACTCCGCTTCCCATATCCGCCTTCAAGGTGGGGCAGCGGATTGAGCACAACCGTTTCGGCGGCGGCCTCATCAAGGAAATCACAGGCACCATTCCCGAGCTCAAGGCCCGCATCGTTTTCGACGAGTACGGCGAAAAGCTCATCCTCCTCAAGTACGCCAAAATGCGCTTTGAAACCAAGTAACCATTTATATAAAAATGAAAAACTTAACTAAATTCATCTTTGCAGCAGCCATGCTCATAGCAGCCGCGTCCTGCTGCCGGTATGAGACCGTCAAGAACGACCCTCTCAAGACCAAGATCTACACCCTCGACAACGGCCTCAAGGTCTACATGTCGGTAAACAAGGAAGAGCCCCGCATCCAGACCTACATTGCGGTCAACGTCGGAGCTAAGAACGACCCCTCCGAGACCACCGGCCTCGCCCACTACTTCGAGCACCTGATGTTCAAGGGCACCACCCATTTCGGCACCTCCGACTACGAGGCTGAGAAGCCCCTGCTCGACGAAATCGAAGCTCTTTTCGAGACCTACAGGGCCACCACCGACCCCGCTGAGCGCACCGCCATCTACGCCCGCATCGATTCCATCAGCTACGAGGCTTCGAAAATCGCCATCCCCAACGAGTACGACAAGCTCATGGCAATGATTGGCGCCGAGGGCACCAACGCATGGACCTCCCACGACGAGACCGTCTATACCGAGGACATCCCCTCCAACCAGATTGAGAACTGGGCCCGCATCCAGGCTGACCGCTTCCGCAATACCGTGATCCGGGGCTTCCACACCGAGCTTGAGACCATCTACGAGGAAAAGAACATGTCCCTCACCCAGGACAGCCGCAAGATGTGGGAAGCCCTCGACGCAGCCCTCTATCCCCACCACCCCTACGGCACCCAGACCGTCCTCGGCACCCAGGAGCACCTCAAGAACCCCTCCATCACCAATGTCAAGAAATACCACGACACCTACTATGTTCCCAACAACATAGCGATTTGTCTCGCCGGTGATTTCAACCCCAAGGAGATGGTCCGCGTCATCGAGAAGTACTTCGGCGACTGGGAGCCCACTCAGAGCGTCCCCAGGCTGGAGATCGTAGAAGAGGCCCCCATCACTGAGCCCATAGTCAGGGAAGTCTACGGCCTCGAGGCAGAAAGGGTCATCGCAGGATGGCCTCTTCCTCAGGCTAAAGACCTCAAGAACAGCGCTATAGCCGAGATCGCCGGCGCCGTCCTCAACAATGGTACCGCCGGTCTTATCGACCTCAACCTCAACCAGCAGCAGAAGGTCCTCGGCGCCGCCGCCGGCGCCCAGCTCCAGCCCGACCACAGCACTTTCCTCGTAATGGGTATGCCCAAGGAAGGCCAGAGCCTCGAAGAAGTGCGTGACCTCATGCTCGGCCAGATCGCACTCCTCAGGAGCGGCGAGTTCGATGAGTCCCTCATCACCGCCACTGTTAACAACATGCGCCTCGACAAGATGCGCGAGCTCGAGCACAATTCATCCCGCGCGGTCAAGTATGTCGACGCCTTCATCAACGGCATTGACTGGAAAGACGCCGCCACCGACCTCGACCGCCTCGCTGCAGTGACCAAGGAAGACATAGTCGCATGGGCTCAGGAATTCCTTCCCGAGAACGGCTATGCCATAGTCTACAAGCTTAAGGGTGAGGATAATACCGTCAAGAAGATCTCCGCCCCCAAGATTACTCCCATCGTCACCAACCGTGACAAGCAGAGTGACTTCCTCGTCGAGATCCAGAACTCCGTGGTGAAGCCCATCGAGCCCCGCTTCGTGGATTTCTCCAAGGATATGTCCAAGTTCGACATCGCTCCCGGCATCAGCGCCCTCTATAAGGAGAACACTCTCAACGACATCTTCAACCTCAGGTTCGAAGTCAAGGAAGGAAGCGAGAACGATCCCGCCCTCGGCTTTGCATTCGACTACATCCAGTATCTCGGCACTCCTTCAATGAGCGCTGAGGAGATCGCAGCCAAGATGTACGACCTTGCTTGCAGCTTCGATTTCTCTGCAGGCACCAACACCGCCACCGCCCGTCTGAGCGGTCTCGGCGAGAATATGGAAGAGGCCCTTCGCGTGATAGAAGACCTCATGATGAACGCCGTCCCCGACGAGGATATACTTCAGAACCTCAAGATGGACATGCTCAAATCCCGCTCCGACACCAAGACCAACCAGAGGGCCTGCTTCTCGGCTCTGATGAGTTACATCACCTACGGCCCCGAGTATATCAAGAAGGTCACCCTTTCCAACGAGGAAATGCTTGCCCTTACTTCCGAAGACCTTCTTTCCAAGGTCCGCGACCTCTTCTTCGGCAACGAGCAGAGAGTCCTTTACTACGGTCCCGCTTCCGAGAAGACCCTTTCGCAGGTGGTCCTTTCCAACCATGCCGTCTATGAGACTCTCAATCCCCTCGAGGAGGTTTATCCCGTCCAGGCTCTCACTCCCGAGAACCGTGTCGTGATGGCCCAGTACGACGCCAAGCAGCTCTACTACCTCCAGTATTCCAACAGGGGAGAGGCCTTCGATCCTTCGTTCAACCCCGGCATTTCCCTCTATAACGAGTATTTCGGCGGTGGCATGAATTCCATAGTCTTCCAGGAGATGAGGGAAGCCCGCGGCCTTGCTTATTCCGCATCGGCCTGGCTCGGCACTCCTTCCCACAAGGCTGCAAGCTATCCTTTCACCGCTTTCATCGCCACCCAGAACGACAAGATGCGCCAGGCCGTCGAGGCTTTCGCCGACATCATCAACAATATGCCTGAGTCCCAGGCTGCGTTCGATATCGCCAAGGAGGGCATGATTTCCCGTCTGCGCACCCAGCGCACCACCGGCGTTTCCGTCCTCTATTCCTACGAGAGCTGCGAAAGGCTCGGTATCGGGGAGCCTCTTGACAAGGAGCTCTTCGCCAAGGTGCAGGATATGACTCTCGAAGACGTGAAGGCCGCTCAGCAGCAGTGGGTTGCAGGTCGCAACTACTGCTACGCCATCCTTGGTGACATCAAGGATCTCGATACCGCCTTCCTCAGGACCATAGGTCCCGTCGAGACCGTTTCCCTCGAAGATATCTTCGGATACTAGTCTCTAAATCATAGCTAAGGCAGGCAGCCTCGGTCCTTCGACAAGCTCAGGAACCGAAACTGCCTGCCTTCGCTTTGCGGCGGTTCCTGAGCTTGTCGAAGGACCGCCGCTTTGTTACTGAGCTTGTCGAAGGACCGCCGCTTTGTTACTGAAGGACGAATTCGGTGATGTCCTGGATGCCGGGGATGCCGTAGTAGGAGCTTACTATGGTTCCTTTAAGGTAAACGGTGCGACCAAGGTTCGACGGATGGTCGACGAGATTGAGGGCGTCGCGTGCGTCCCCTTTTGCGAGCTGCACCCCCAGGCACTCGCTCCTGTCCTTGGCAGACGATTTTGCGGCAATAGCCATATTGGTCCTCGAAGTGAACGGCTTGGTAAAAGAGACCTTGCTCGAAGTCATATCGCCGCCTACAATATAACCATATACCCACACGTCCTTTTCCCCGACGTGGGCCTTGGCTTCTCCTACGCCGAAGGCTGTGTCCATGCCTTCGCCTTTGTCTGCGGAGCCGCTGCTTCCACCAATTGTGAAATTCTCGCTGCTGCGGTTGAGCGTAGTATCAATCCCTATGCTGATGCCGCTGCTGTTCTGACTGCTTTTGGATACAGACAAGTTGAGAGTCAGCATATCGCGTTCCGCGAGGTTGCGCGTCAGAAGGGGAGTGTCCGTCCCCGAGTCGCTCAGGACGAGAGATACCGGCCCGGGAGGGAAGTAGGCGAAGCGTTTTTCGGAGTATCCGTAGAGCAGCTTGCCGTTTGATGAACGCAGGTGGAGAGAGCCTGAGGGGTAGGCGGTAAGGAATGATGACGGGATTTTGAGCATGATTCCGGCATTCAACTGGTGGCAAAGCAGGGTGACGAGGGTAGTTTCATTTGCCCTGACGTCCACGATCTGGCTGTCGCCGTACTGAGGGGCGTCAAACTCGGGAGAAGAGAATTCCCGCGACTTTGCGCATACGGTGTAGGAGCCCTCGGAAGTGAGTATGCTCTTCGGGGCCGAGCCGTACGCTCCGCTGTAGACGGTGTTTCCTTTGGCGTCGCGCACGTCGAGGATGAAACTGTTGGTGTCGGGAAGATTGCCGCTGACTGCGCGGGTGCGCATGTAGACATCTTCAAGAAAGGCCGTTTCGATGTAGCCGTCGCCTCCCGAAAAGACCTTGTCGCACGAGGGGGCGAGAAGGAGCGCGGGGAGGACCGCGCATAAAATCAATTTGTTTTTCATCGCTTTATGGTAGTTTAAGTCCGGCGGTGAAGATAGTCAATCGAAGCGTATCCCCTCTTCAAAATCATACAAACATCCGTGTGCAAAATAGCTCTCGTGAGCGCAAACGTTTGAGCCTGAGCAAAAACTTCGCGGGCTTTGCGCATCCCTGCGTAAAGCCCGCTACTTAAACCTAAACTTAAACTATGAAAAACTTCGCAAGCAAAATAGTAATTATTGCGATAAAAACCAAAAATTTCTTCAAAGATTAAGAGTTTTATAATAAATTGCGGTAAAATTTGCCGACATGAAGAAATTTTTCCTTGCATACGCCTTTCTTTTCATTGCCTTAGTCTCAATTCAGGCCCGTCCGCCCAAGGTACCAACTTATGTCGACTTCGCCGGGCAGCGGGTCATGCTCGACTCTCCCGATAGGCAGGAAAGGATGGACAAGGAAATCCTCGCGTTCTGCTATATGCACTCCACGTCCACCCAGATGCTGAAGCGCTCGAAAAGGGTGTTCGATATAGTGGTGCCCATCCTGAGGCGCTATTCCATACCTGAGGACCTGAAGTATCTCATGGTCATCGAAAGCAATCTCGACCCTCAGGCCCATTCTCCTGCGGGTGCGGCCGGCCTTTGGCAGTTCATGCAGACATCAGGCAGGGAGTACGGTTTGGAGGTAAATGCCAACGTCGATGAGAGATACAATATACGCAAGTCAACGGAGGCTGCCTGTAAGTATCTGAAGGCTCTGTATGACCGCTTCGGCGACTGGATGGCCGTCGCGGCATGCTACAATTCAGGCCCAGCTGGCATAGCTTCTCGCATGGAAACTCAGCTCAGCGACGATGCCATGGAGCTCTGGGTCCCTGCGGAAACCTCCCGCTACATGTTCCGCGTCCTTACTGCAAAGCTCTTCTTCGAGGATCCCTTAGCGTTCGGAATAGAGATAGATCCTTCAGAGTATTACACCTATCCCCAGATCAAGGAGGTAGTTACGACAACTGACCCCATTCCGGACCTGGCTGCATTCGCCGCGTCGAAAGGGGTCAGTTTCTATGCCTTGAAAAAGGCTAACCTGTGGCTGAGGGAATCAAAACTCAATAATTCCACCCACAGGCGCTACGAGATAATCATTCCCGAGCGCTAGTCCACGGGAAGACTATTCTTGAACTTCAGGGTGACGATCTGGTCGGGGCATCCCTCCGCCATCTCGGGAAGGCTCAGGACTATCCCTTCGCCCACCTGGCTGAAAGGCACTTTTTCTCCGTTTTCAAAGCTGACTGCCGAAAGGAGCTTGTTGCCCTTGACGGGCACGAGTATGGCCTCGGCATGGTTGAGCACGTGGACGTAGAGGATATTGTCCTTCTGGGTGGTGACTCCCCAGCTCTGCTCGGGGACGCAACCGCCCTCGGTGCCGTAGATGGTTTCGCCGTATTTCTCAAGCCATTTACCCATGGCCAGCAGGCGGTTCACGGACTCTTCGGGGAGAGTGCCGTCGGGGCGGGGACCCACGTTCAGGAGCAGATTGGCGCCCTTGCCGGCGGTCTGGACGAGGAAACGTATGAGGGTCTCGGGGCTCTTGTATTCGTAGTCGTTGATGTTGTAGCCCCAGTTGTGGTATATGGTCTGGCAGGTCTCGAGAGGGACTCCCGCCGAAATCTTGGAGGTGCCGGAGAAGCCGGCGGTGTTCTTGCCGGGGACGTCCTTTTCGAATATCTGTATATCCTCACCCTCGAAGATGGGGAGATGGTGGTTGTTGCCCACGAGGCAGCCGCTCTGCAGGGAGTGGATGAGGTCGTACTGGGCGCGGAGGTTCCAGAGCTTGTCCTGGCCTTTCTGGGCTTTCATCCTGTCCCAGATGCCGTCGAACCATATGCAGCCTATGGGGCCGTAGTTGGTAAGGAGCTCGGTGAGCTGGGCGTTGATGAATTCCATGTAGTGCCCCCAGCAGGTGTCGTCGCCTTCGGGACGGCCTGCACTATGGCCGGTGGTGCCGAGAGGGTAGTAGTCATTGCGGCCCCAGTCGAGGTGGGAGTAGTAGAGATGGAGCTTCAGCCCGTCCTCGGCGCAGGCTTTGGCGAGTTCGCCCACGATGTCGCGCTTGAAGGGGCTGGCGTCCATTATGTTGTAGTCGGAAACCTTGGTCGCGAACATCGAGAAGCCGTCGTGGTGGCGGGAAGTGAAGGTGATGTACTTTGCGCCGGCTTGCTTGAAGACGCTTGTCCACTCGCGGGCATCGAACTTCGAAGGATAGAAGCCTGCTGCGAGCCTCTTGTACTCGTCATAAGGGATTTGCTGGCGCTCCATCACCCATTCGCCATCGCCCATCATGGAGTATATGCCCCAGTGGATGAAGATGCCGAAACGGGCGTCCTTGAATGCCTCACGGGCGGCAAGGTTTTCCGCTGAGGGGACATAGGGCTGTTCCTGGGCTTTAAGGATAGGGCCCGCGCAGAGCGCAAGAATCAGGGGAATGATTGCAAATCTTTTCATATCAGTGTGTTAAGTGGTTAGTCGGGGTCTACGTCAATTTTGATGTGGCCTGGGTATTTCCTCGTGCGCTCGAAGTCCAGGACGGCGGCGTAAAGCTGGTGTTTAAGTTGAGTTGCGCCCTTTCCTTTTTCAATTATCAGGCGAATCGCTGTCTCGTCCTGACCGTCGTGGGAGGGCGCCGAGATGGAGACTATGCCCTTAGAGCGCCCGGGCGCCGAGAGGCCGCGGTACAACTCTTCGGCAAGGAACGAGCGCCGCTTTTCGCTTGGATCTTTTAGGACGAGGTCGATTATGCGCGTATATGGCGGATAGGCGAATATTTTCCTTTCTTCCAGCATGCCGGTCGAGGGGTCTTCGCCCTTTTGGAGGCTCTCGAACAGGGGATGCTCTGAGCGGGAGGTCTGAATCACGAAAAGGCCTTCGCGGCAGTGCGAAAGGTAGCGCCTCAGCATCTGGAGCGAGCGCTCGTCGGCGCGATAGTCGCCCATGCCGAACATGGGGTCGGCCTGGAGCATGGCTAGCAGCGTCCCTTCGGGGAAACTGAGGCTGCGCGTCATGGCGATGTTGCCTACGTAAATGCGCCCGCCCTCAAGCGACTTGGTGCTCGTCTCCAGCGCGCTCACTTCCACGTCCGGGAAGCGTCCGGCGACTTCCTCCACCGTCGGGGCGACGTCGCCCCATATGCGCAGCAGGCACACTGCGTTCCCATCCGCGAGGGTCTCGCTGATCATCTCTTCCAGCTTGATTGAGAGCTGGCCGCGCATGCCGTTTTTGCGGCGCTCCTGAGCCGTGTCGATGATGCGAAGGCGCGAATCCCGGACGGGGGAGAGCTCCTCTTGCCCCATTGAAGCGTAACGCCCTGTGGTGCAGTTGTATATGGTCTCAAGTGAGGGACAGTCAGAGCCCAGGAGCACGGGGCAGGAGTGTATGCGCCCGAGCACGGAAGCGCAGTCACGGGCGTTATATCGCGGGGCGGGGGAGTCCTGCTTGTAGGAGCGGTCCTGCTCGGAGTCCACGATGATAAGGCTCAAATCCTTGAAGGGCAGGAATATGGACGAGCGCGTGCCCACGATCAGCAGCGGACCGCCTTTCCTTGCGAGGGCGGCCATGTCCCTTTTTTGTGCCACTGTCGTCGAGGAACTGAACTGCAGGACGCAGCCGCTGAACTCCTTCTCCATCTTTTTTGCAAGGTCCTTGCCCATGGCGACTTCAGGCACGAGGAGAAGCACGCTCCCCCCTTGCGAAAGGGCTTTCCTGATTAGGGAGCGGTAAATGGGGTATCGCTCATCTGCGGCTCCTCTCAGTAGCACAGTGCCGCTCTTTTTGAGCGCCGCGCCGAATTTCCCTATGGCGGGGGAGTCCTCCTGCGAGGGGGCGAATGCTTCCTTCGTGAGCTCGGGGGAAAGGCTCACAGTCTTGCGCGCCCTTTTGCCCGTGCCCTTTTCTTCGCTTTTTACCCTGCCTGACGGGTAGGCGCATTTGAGCACCTCGCCAATGGAGCACATGTAGTACTCGGCAACGAAGCGCCAGAGCTCCAGCTCTTCGGGGGAAATGCGCTCGAGGCCGGGGACGAGGCCGATCAGGCTTTTTATGCGCGCCGGGTCGGCGGGGGCCTTCTCTTCGTCCAGCACCACTCCGTCCTCCGTCCTGCCTGCGAGCGGCACCTTCACCCTGTCGCCCCGAGAAATAACGCCGCGAAGCGCCTCGGGAACCTCGTACACGGGCACCCAGGCGAGTTTGAGGGGAAGTATGACGCTCACGTAGTCCATAAAGCGTATAAATGTAAGGATTTTTTCGTACTTTTGCAGCACTTTCGACGGGGATGTATTGGTTTTGACAGCATCGATGTCGGATGGCAAGCATGCCGGGCGTCGCGATCGGGTGGCCCGTTAATCCCACTCTCGCAAACAATTAGTTGGCAACAACACTTACGCACTCGCTGCTTAATCTACCAGGTAGGTTAACTTAATCCGCGGAGCCAAGGCTGCTTCGCCGACGAGTATCCCGCCGCGCTTCAGGCCGGTCATGTGCGGCATACGGGGTATCATTCAGACCGGATGCGCGGGACGACTCCCCTACATCCCGTCAAGTCTCAGGGGATAAGCCCGGGGCAAGCGCGCTTTCCCGCATCCCCGGGACGACCGCCAAAGGAAAGATAAGTATGTAGAAAACCACCCGGTGCGTTGTTTGGACGGCGGTTCGACTCCGCCCATCTCCACAAAAAAGGCCGCTGACAGTCGTCAGTGGCCTTTTTTGCGGAGAGCTCCGCTCCTATTCATTTTTATTCAGTTCGTTGATGATCATCGGGAGGAGGATGTCGTCGGCGGGGAGCCATTTGACGCTGTGAATGTCTTCTCGACTAAGCCATTTTGCGGCTTCGTGCTCGTTGAGATGCAGGGCGTCATTCAGCAGCGAGCACATGTAGCAGTGCATCGTGAGGTGGAACTTGGGGTAATCGTAATCGACCGTGTAGAGAAGTTTGTCAATGCTGATGGACGTCGAGAGTTCCTCATTAATCTCCCGTTTCAGGGCTTCTTCGGGATATTCACCTTCTTCCATTTTGCCGCCCGGGAATTCCCACCAGTCTTTCCATTCGCCATAACCCCGCTGGGTGGCGAATATCTTATCGTCTTTTCGTATTATGGCCGCTACGACCTCAATGGTTTTCATGTCATTAAACTGTTTGGACGGGCGGCTTACTTGTTCTTTGAGTCGATGCAAATCGTCACAGGCCCGTCGTTCACCAGCGCCACTTTCATGTCGGCGCCGAACTCGCCTGTCCCGACCGGTTTGCCGATGGCAGCCGACAAGCGGCGGCAGAACTCTTCATACATAGGAATGGCCTTCTCGTGGCCTGCAGCCTCTACATACGACGGCCTGTTGCCCTTTTTCGTGGCCGCCATCAGCGTAAACTGACTCACCACAATCACGTCGCCGCCCGTGTCCATGACGCTGCGGTTCATTACGCCTTCCTCATCGTTGAAGATGCGCAGCGCTGCCGTTTTCTTCACCAAATAATCAATGTCAGCCTCATCATCCTCGTCTCCGACGCCAAGCAAAATAAGGAGGCCTGCCCCGATAGACGACTTGACCTCTCCATAAATAGTGACCGAAGCCGAAGAAACTCTCTGAATAACTACGCGCATAATATCCCTGATAATGTTGAACGCCGTCTTTTGCCATTATTTGTTTCAAGGTACGAAAATTCCGGCTTATATGCAAATCTCCTCCAAATAGTGTATATTTGTATCAAATCACAATTAAAACTCTATGAAACGTTTCTTCCTAATCGCTTCCTTGCTCTTAGCTGGCTATTCTGCGCTTGCTCAGGACATTATTACTAAGAAAGACGGTACTGATATTCAGGCCAAAATCCTTGAGGTCACGACCTCCGACGTCAAGTACAAAAAGTACAGCAACCTCGAGGGCCCTGTTTACACGATCCCGAAATCAGACATTCTGATTGTGCGTTATATGAATGGCGAAAACGAGGTTTTCACTGAAAGCCAGACGCCTGAAGACCAGTATTCAGACAGTTACATTGTCCCGGGAATGAAGTATAAGGATTACAAGGATTACTATAACACTCGCGATTATGTGAGAATGCCGGGCGATCCCTATTCTCCTTTCTGGGTTGGCTTCGGTGATTTCGTTATCCCTGGTCTTGGTAACGCCATCACCGGCGAATGGGGCCGCGCTGCGTGTTTCTTTTTCGCAAATCTGGGTCTCGAAGCCCTTTGCTGGACACAGACCGGTATCGTTGAGACATCAACTGGCTATAGCATAGAGCGCACCGGCTTGTACTGGGCGTTCTGGGCAGCCCGGGTAGGCATGAATATCTATAGTATTTGCGATGCCGTTAAAGTTGCTAAGGCGAAGAATATGTACAATCAAGACCTCAGAAATCAGAGAGCCTCCTTCGACTTCAACATTGAGCCATACTTCACTTTCGCGCCTGCGGCATCCAATGTCTTACAACCAGCCGCCGGACTCTCGCTGAAACTAAACTTCTAACACATAACGCTCACCCCGGTGAGCGTTTTTTATACTATGTCTGCAACTAGCCGAGAAATAGTAAGCTTGTAAAGAATTGGCGAATCTGCCGCTAAATACTTAAATTTGAAACTTGATAAATAGAGACCCGCCATGAACGACCTCATCAAAGATATCACCCCAAATGAGTTGCAGCAGATAAGCACCCGTATAACCGACGGCGTAGGCAACATTATTGAGCAATCCAAGCGAACCATTGCCGTTTACCTCAACAGCGAAGTCTCCATGACCTATTGGAAGATAGGCAAGTATATCGCTGGAGAGCTAGATGCCATCGGTGAAGAGAAGTATGGTTCCATGATTGTCGCGACAGTGTCGCAACAATTGACGGAACAGTTTGGTAAAGGCTATACCAGAGCTGGGATCTTTCGTATGGTAAAGGTCGCTCGGGCATTTCCAGAAGCAGAGATAGTCGCGACACTGTCGCGACAATTGACATGGAGTCACTTCATCGAGCTGGCCGAAGTCTCCGACCCCACCAAACGCCTCTTCTACCAGCAGATGTCCATCCTCTATCACTGGAGTGTGCGCCAGTTGCGTGACCAGGAAGACAAAATGTTCTATGAACGCTCACTCATAGCCGCCAAGCCGGAGGACGAACAGGTGAAAGTGCTCACCACCGTTGCCGATGGAGACATCACGCCCGACGTCATCCTCAAGAGCAGCTACGTGGTTGATTTCCTGGGCCTTAAACGCGGATTCTCAGAGGAAGAACTGGAAGATGCCGTAGTGGAGCAGCTGGAAAAATTCATCATGGAACTCGGTCAGGACTTCGCATTCCTGGAGCGCCAGAAGAAGATTCCGGTAGATTCAATAGACTACAAGTTGGATCTTCTCTTCTACCACCGTCGCCTTCACAGGCTACTGGCCATCGACCTTAAATTGGGTAAATTCAAGCCTGAATATAAGGGCCAGATGGAGCTCTACCTCAAGTACCTCAAGAAGTATGAGATGCAACCCGGCGAGGAAGAGCCCATAGGCCTGCTACTATGCAGTGAAGGTAACACGGAGCACATAGAACTCCTGATGCTGGATGAGCAGAACATCAAGGTGGCCCAATATCTCACCGTCCTGCCGGAGAAACAATGGTTTATAGACAAAATGAACCGTTCCATCATGATTGCCAGGGAGCTGCAGAACAGGAAGAAGACCGAATAGCAAAACCCCTGGGTGGGAGTAGTTTGTTTATCATCCCCGGCCCGTGACATGAACCCCGAAAGTTAGACAAAAAACTTTCGGGGTTTTGTTATGTCAAAG
>CAMYVB010000029.1 GCA_947302175.1 uncultured Bacteroidales bacterium
TTTTTCGAAGAACGCCAGCTCCGCTGCCATTCATTGGGGGGCGTACCCCCCAAACCCCCTGCGCTCGCTTCGCTCGTGAATCGCTTTTTTGACCGACGCTATTACTGACTGCGTTTGTCAGCGACAGGCGCTGATGGGATGCGGGAGATGTTGAAGAGGCGGGTGTCGGACTTGCAGTATTTGATGTCGTAGCAGCGGTAGATGGTGCGCATGCGGCTGCGGGTGCAGCTTGTCATGTATTCAGGATTGAAGCCCCACTGCAGGGCATCAGGCAGCATTACGCTGTCAGCGCCGCTTCTCAGTAGCTTATCCAATATCTGATAATTCTTGTCCAGGGAATGAATCACCCTGGACTGCAATCTGATCATAACCGACTTGCGGCGGTTATTGAACTTGTTCTTGCACCCTTCGCAGCAAAACTTCTTGTCAGAGCGGCCATACTTAATATTATTTCCGCACTCCAGACATTTGACTGAATCAATCTCCTCATTGTATTGCATAGCATTCACTCTTTTTGGTTGTTTTAGCTTTGTCGCAATATCGCTCGCGGATTTTGAAGAATCAAGCGATTATAAAATTTGCGCTTCCACTTTTTCTCTTTCTTAAAATGGATTAAAAGACCATCTGAAATCTTTTGATGCAAAAGAATCTGCCAAACGGCTATTTTTCTTTAAGATTCATTCTCCGCCGGCTTTCGAAAATGCATCTATTTTCCACACGGAAAAAGATTCTTTAAAATCGAACGTCTCTTTTTTTCGAACGCGGGATTCTCAATTTCATTCTCTATTCCTTTGCAACGGTGACGGCACCGACCGTCTAAGTCAAACTTAAGCTTACCTATTGCAAATGGAACAGATCAACCGTATCGAACTGCGAGGGACAGTGGGATTCGTCCGCAAGCAGACCATCAACAACCGAAAGGTGGCGCGCCTGAGCGTCGCAACCAACTATGTTTATAAGGACCGCTCCGGCGAACCTGTCATCGAAACCACCTGGCACAACGTCTCGGCCTGGGAAGGCCGCACCACCCAGGACATAGACAAAGTGGAAAAAGGCAGTAAGGTCCAGGTCACGGGACGACTGCGCGGGCAGCGCTACACCGACTCGGAGGGAGTGGAAAGATACTCCTTCGAAGTGGCTGCCAATTCCCTGCAGGTACTCGACGACTCTGCGTCCCTCCAGTACGAATTCCAGGGATGAACAGGCCGGGAATCATTGCCTGCGTGCTTTTGCTGCTGCTTTTGACGGCGGCGACAGGCTGTGCCGTGCTGGAAAGATTTGGACCTAAAAAGGCCAAATCCCCGGCACCGGCCTCCCTGTCGCTGCCCTATGAGGCTCCCGACAGCAGCTTCGCATTCCCCTCAATCCCTGATGAACCCATCGCAGAAGACGCCGGGGGCGAAGGAGACCTTATTATTATGAACGCCGTCAAGGACGAGGACGGAGAAATGGTTGCGACTGACGTAATCACGGCTGCGGTGGTTCAGGCCCGGTTTCGTAACGTAGCGGAAAGGCACGGCAAAGTGGATCTGCGTTTCCGCATCATGGTGCCGCCTGAAATGCACTCAAGCAAATGGCAGCTAAGGCTCTACCCCCAAATGACCGTGCTTGGAGACACCGTGTCGCTCGACCCCGTGATAGTGACCGGCAGCAAGTACCGCAAGGCGCAACTGCGTGGCTACCAGCAATATGAGCGTTTCCTAAGCTCAATCATACGCAATGATTCGCTCCTCGTGGACATGGGGCAGCTCGAAATCTTTCTCAAACGCAATCTTCCGGATCTCTACGCCTTCAAGAAGGACTCCACGCTGGTTAGCGACTCCCTTTTCTTCTCATATTACGGAGTGGACGAGCAGGAAGCCGTGGAGCACTACAGGCGCAAGCTCCTGATTTGGTACAACGACCTCAAGATTTCGCGCAGCGACAAGGTGTTTCACCGCTACGTCAAGGCGCCCATAATCACCGAAGGGCTCAGACTGGACACGGTCCTAACCACCGAAGGCGGGCAGTTCATATATGATTACGTGCAGACGCTCTACACGCGTCCGGACCTTCGCAAGGCCGAAATAGGCATGTCGGGAGAAATCTTCGATGCCGACAAAAAGGTGAGCGAAGTACCTCAGTCCCTGCCCCTTACATTCTACATCTCCTCCATGTCGAGCCTCGTGGACGGGAGCGAAAGATTCCTTAGCCGCGTTATCGAGCGAAGGGTCGAAGCCAATACGGCATGCTATATCGCATTCGAAGCAGGAAAGGCTGAAGTCAATCCCACGCTCGACTCCAACGAGGAAGAGATGGGCCGCATTCGAGGCAATCTTTCCTCCCTTGCGCGCAACCTTGAATTCGACTTAGATTCCGTAATAGTCACTGCCTCGGCTTCGCCCGAGGGCGCTTATAAAGCGAATCAGGCCCTGAGCTCCAGACGGTCGCAGGCGGTGGTAAAGTACTTCAGCGATTACGTTGGCCAGGTGCGTGATAGCATTGCAGCTGAAAACAGATATTCGATAGGGGAGCTGCAGGAGGGTGATATACAGATAGTTGCTCAGCCTATTCACTTTGTCTCGCGCTCGAATGCGGAGAACTGGACCATGCTTGACGCCATCGTGCGCTCAGACCGGATGCTTTCCAAGTCTGACAAAGAGCTTTATTTCTCCTTGTCGGGGATTCAAGACCCCGATGAGAGGGAGTCACGCCTGCGCCTTCTGCCTTGCTACAAATACTTCAGAGAGTCGCTCTATCCGCGCCTCAGGACCGTCAAGTTCGACTTTTTCCTCCATCGTAAAGGCATGATTCAGGACACCGTCCACACCACAGTTATAGATAGTGCCTATATGCGAGGAGTCCAGGCCATACGCGACCGCGACTACCAGACGGCCGTGACCATATTGCGCCCATACAGGGACTATAACGCGGCCCTGGCTTTCTGCTCAATGGACTATAATGCCAGTGCCCTGGACATACTCGAAGGCCTTCAGCGCAGCTCCAGGGTAAATTATCTCCTTGCCATAGTGCATTCGCGTATGGGAAGGCCACGCCAGGCAGCGGAATTCTACCTCAAATCCTGCGAGCAGGACCCCTCGCTCGTGCATCGAGGCAACCTTGACCCTGAAATCGCTGCACTTATTGAAAAATACCATCTATCATCAAAATAGTTACTCAATCAATTCATTATCAAAAATTTTCAAAAAAATGAAAAAGTTTCTCTTTATCCCCCTTGCGCTAGGCTTGCTGCTGCAGTCCTGCGATTTGAACCACGGTATTAAGCCTGAGAACATTTCCGATAAGGATGACTGGGGCATGGTGACCTTTACTCTGAGTAACGGAGAAGATTTGCTTTCCGTGCGATCTTCTTCAATCTATTCCGAGTCGGCTATCACTTCACTGACGGTCGTAGTTTACAACTCTTCCGGTAATACCCTCGCATATGGCTCGGCCAATGCCAACTCGCTCTCTCTCAACGTTCCCCTGGGAACAACGGGCAACAGCGTCTTTGCCATAGTAAACAAAAGCGGAGACTACTCTTCCTTCACCAAGGAGCAGTTGCTTACGCAGGTGTCCGACCTTTCCGACAATAATGCCGGCTCGCTTGCCATGTTCGGAGGAAAAGACAATGTGACATTCGCTGCGAACCAGCCGGTGGAAGTGCCCGTGACAAGGTTCGCCTCCAGGGTGGAGATTGACGGAATCACCACCGACATGAAAGCTCCCCACACCACTAAGTCATTTAAAGTCAATTCAATCTATCTTATTAACGCCTGCACCAGCGCTCCTTTCAGCCAGAGCGGAACGGGCTCGGCGTGGATGAATAAAAAGAAGTACGAGCAGGGCAGCTGCGACGCCCTTCTCTATGAAGCGTTTTCCACGCCCCGTGAGATCCAGACTGCTGCGGGAGTTAAAAACCCCATCACCGACAAACACTATTTCTACTGCTACCAGAACCTTACGAGCAGCGACACTCATGGCGGCAGCTGGTCGCCCAGAAGGACGCGCCTTGTCATCGAGACCACCCTTGGCAGCGATACGTGGTACTATCCCATCGACATAGTGGACGCGAACGGAGTCCTGCCCCTCAACTCCACCTTCACGGTCACATCGCTGACTATCACGGGCCTTGGGGTGAAAGACCCTGACGATGAGCTCAATCTTGGCAGCATTTCCTTCACTGTGAAGGTAACCGACTGGGCCACAGGATTTTCAAAAACTGTAACATACTAATTTCCATGTCCGGACTTCTCCAAATAATGATCCGTCTTTGCGCGGCATTCTCCGCCCTGTTCCTCTTTTCCTGCACGGTGAAAGAGGACAGGGGAGGATGCCCTTGCCATCTCGTCCTGGATATGTCGATGGTCCTGGATACGGAGACGACCCATCCTTCATTGTGGAACGACGGCCTGAAGCTTTCCATCCTGACGCAGGGGTCCTTTGCCGCGGGCAGCGATTATAAATATGGAGAGGTTCCGCTTGAGCTTGAATACTCCGTTTCCAGGGGTGAAGCGACGGTCTTTGCCGTCATGGGTGTGGAGAGGGGGCAGGTGAGTGGCTCGAGGTACATGCTCCCCGAGGGCGCAGATCCTGACCCGCTGTTTGCTTTCAGCCGCAGTGTGGACTGCTCGGGCGAAGAGGCTCTCGTGACCCTCGGGATGTTCAAGCAGTTCGCAAGGGTCACGGTGCTCGGACTTGACAGCCTCGATACAAGGCTGGTAGTGGCGGCTCCGTTCGCCGGCCTGGACCTTACCACTTGCAGTGCGCTCCCCGGGAAGCTGCGTTTCCCCCTGGAAAAGGATGAGGACGGGGCATACCGCTTCCGCCTTCCCCGGCAGGGGGATGATTCGGTCTCGATACTCATGTATGAGGCTGACGGGCAGCCGGAAGGCAGCCTGCCTCTGGGTAAATATCTTAAGGAGGCTGGCTACGACTGGGGGGCTGAGTCGCTCACGGACCTCAGCGTCACCATAGACAGGATGAGCGTCTCGGTCTCGATAAGCATCGAAGGATGGAACAACTCTTTTGAATCGCCGATAACCATATGATGAGAAGTAATTTGACTTTACGGTTCGCACTGAGCGCTTTTGCCCTTTACTCCCTGCTTTTGCTGCAGTTGTCGTGTTCGGCCCCGCTTCCTGAGCCCACGGAAGGCGGAATCCTTCTTACCATTGGGCTGGAAGTGCCTCCCGGGTCCAGAGCCACGGGCACGTCTGACGAGGCGGAGAACGCCGTTCGCGACCTCCAGGTGCTGGTTTTTGCCGAAGGCGGCACACTCGAGACCTATGGCAGGTCTTCGGGAGGCGAGATAACGCTGAAGTGCCGTCTGGGGGAGAAGGAAGTGTGGGCGCTGGTGAATTCGCCTGACGCTTCGGGGCTCAAGAGCCTCCAGGCGATGAGAGACTTTTCCATCCCCCTTTCCTCGAATACCGCCTCGTCCCTTGCGATGGCCGGATGCAAGGCGGTCACGGTGACTGCCGGTCACAATTCCGATACTATTTCGGTGTCGAGACTTTGCGCGAAGGTGGTGCTCAAGGGTATTAGCATCGACATGACTTCAGACTATCTGAGAAGTGAATCCATGACCTTGCAGCGCATATTTATGACCAACGTCCCGGCGGATTACCTTCCCGGCGACGGGAGCGATATGTCAGGAGTGTGGTATAACAAGATGGGATACGGGGGCGAGTGGGACCCGCTGCTTTGCGATGTGGTGGGTATTGAGCTTAACGGCGCTTACTCCGTGCAGCACTCCTTCTATGTTTATCCCAACTCCGCTGACGAGGATGTGAGAGGCGGGACATGGTCACCCCGCGCCACAAGGATGGTGATCGAGGCCCTTTTCCAGGGACGGACCTGCTACTATGTGCTGGATCTCCCCGATACTGAGTCCAACCACTCATACGTTTTTTCCGGCGTCACCCTGACGCGCCCCGGCTCGGACGACCCCGAGTCCAATCCCGCAATTGTGCCGCTGGAGTTCAGTTTCCAAGTCGCTCCATGGAGCGAATACCACGATTCTTACCACGAATATTTATGATACGAAGTAAACAGAGGCTTTTCCTTTTTGCCTTTTTCCTGCTGCTATTCTTTTCTTGCTCTGAGGATATTACTCTCAGCCCTTCGGAGGGGCCTTTTGAGGAAAAGACTGTCCAATGCAGCTTCCATTTTTCGGAAGGCTCCGCGCAGTTCCCGCTAAGGAGTTCAACCGTTTCAAATCCTTCTGCAGTGTCGGACGTAAACCTTTTTATCTACCGCTACGGGGCCCTTCAGTGGGCGCTTTACCAGGACGGCTCTGCTCCCATTACAGTTCCCCTTTCGGAAGGGGAGAGCTATTCGGCCTACGCCATTGCGAACGCCGGAAAGCTGGAGGCTCCGTCACAGGAGAGTGCCATGCTCACCTTCCAAATTGACGCCCAGCCCCTTAGCGGGGGACTCATCCCGATGACGACTGTCGGAGGAAGGAGTTTCTCCATCCCAAAGGGCTCGAAAGCCGAGAGGATTACGCTGGAACTGACTCGCAGCTTTGCGAGAGTGGATTTTTCCATAGATAGAATCGCGCTGACCGGTGGCTCGTTTAGCGTGACTTCGGTGCGGCTCTGCCAGGCTTCGCGGCGGGTGGGGGCGTTCAGCCTAGGTAGCCGCGCAATGGCAGCCGGGGAAGTGGGCCGGGGCGACAGCGCTTCCCAGACTGACCTGTCGAGCCTCAACGCAGGCGGGTCTGTTAGCTTCTATGTCCCTGAAAACATGCAGGGAACCCTGCTAAAGGGCAATACCGACCCCTGGCAGAAAGAGTATTTCAACGCCGGCCTTTCCTCGGTCCGCGACCTTTGTACTTACATCCAGGCCGAGGGACGATATGAGGCCGCCGACGGGAGCTTGAGCGCCCTCCATACCTACAGGATGTACCTTGGCGAAGACGCCACCACCAATTTCGACATAGAGCGTAATACCGTCTACAGCCTTATCCTTTCCGTCAGTGACACCGGCCCCTGGCGTGACAGTTGGAAAATGGAGCGCAGCGTTAACGAGGCTCTGAGGATCGAGTGGCAGGGAAATCGCCCGCAGTATGTCGCCCAGGCAGGAGTGATAACTTGCAGCAACGCCCTTAGCGGCGCTTCCATCAGCGCAGTGTCTTCGGATACGCAGGTTGCAAGGGTAAAGCAAAGCGGCGGCGCAATCAGGGTCGAGGCAATAAAAGAAGGCAGCGCCACTATCACCGTTACTGCGAATGAGGGAGGGTCGGCGCGCAGCGCCGGCCTCGACATTGAAGTCCGGCCGGTATATCTGCAAACCGCCGAAACCAACTACCTAGCCTACATAGACGGGGGAGCGAATGCTTTGGGCCTGTCGGGCAGCACCCCGTGGTCGGTGTCCTACAACATCCCCCGCAGCAGCTTCGACGACGAGCTCTACAGCGAGCTCCTCTCTCCCCGCTTCGTGATTAACCGTAATAACGGCGCGGACGAAATAGCTAACTTCCAAATCGATGAGAACGGCCTGTATGTCAAGAACTTAGGCGGCGGCATAAGTAACGTGTGCGGCACATATGAGCTCTATGTCACCCCCGAGGCGAATATATACAAGAACGGCAGGGAATGCATCACCCGCTCGGTGACTGTCAGGGCGCCGGTTTCGACGGGAATCGCCTTCACCGGCGAGAACCGTTACTATATGCCTGATGCCTCTAACGCGATACAGCTCCTTTCAAGCGGAAGCGTGACCCTTGGCGCAAAGTCCAATCTCTCGATTTGCCTCAGCCCTCCCACGGCATCATATGGGCAGGGGAGCGGCTTCGTGCCCTGTCCCTTCGAGGCCGGGAGCGGCACTATTACGCTCAGTCCCAATTATTCAGACATAATTAATAATCTGGGAAGGGCATACTACCTTCGCGGCGGCGCCTACAAGGTGATGGCGCGCCTCAGGAACTCCATCTCGGGGCAGACGGCGGATTTCCAGATAGGTAGTTTGGAGTGCTGGCTATGTCTTGCCGTCACTTCCCGCCTCGACGCCTGGAGCAGCGACAGCGACTGGGACATAGTCGATGGCGAGGACCATTATTACCTCGTCCCATGCTTCTACGACGAGCGTTTCAGCGGCGGTATGCTGACTCAGCGCGAGTCTGAAGCCGGCTCTCCGGCGGGAGCCGTTGCAACCCTTGCCGACCCTCCTTTCTATATCCCCAAAAATATCTTGCAAGGGATCCCGGTCAGCGAAAATATTGACGGCGCAACTGTCTATTTAAGCGAGACTTACGGCGGCCGTTCGGCTCCCCGCTATCCTCTTTCGGACCGCTCGAACCTCGCCCGCTGCCCCGACCTTACAAACTGGCTTTGGGACGAGATTGGGGAAGACTGCTTCGAGGGTGACCCTTACCTCTCGCTGGAAGGCACGACTCCCCGCTGGTATCACGGGAAGCTATATTGGACCCTTCGCAATCCTTCAGGCGGAGCATCAGTTCCCGACGGCGGATCATTCGATATCAGGAGTTTCGACTCATACTCAGGCAACTACTTCCTCCGCATAGTCGACTATGCTAAAAGGCTTGATTCCGAGGATTTTGAGCCTTAGAATCAAGCCTATAGGGTGCGCGCAAAGGAGGCGCGGTATTACCAGATGATGACGCGCTCTGACTCGGGACGGAACATCTTGTCGCCCTCCTTGATGCCGAAGGCCTCGAAGAAGGTGTCCAGGTTGCGCACGCTCACGTTGACGCGGTTCTCGCCGAGGGAGTGGACGTCGATAAGGGTCCTTCGCTGAATCTCCTCGTCGGTGATGTTCTGGGCCCAGACGGTGGCATAAGACAGGTAGAAGCGCTGCTCGGGGGTGAAGCCGTCGATAAGCTCGGGGCGTGAGTTCTTCTCGAAGGAATCCTCCATCGCGGAGTAGGCGATGCGCAGACCGCCGTGGTCGGCGATGTTTTCGCCGAGGGTTGCCTTGCCGTTGGCGAAAACGCCGGGCAGGACCTCAACAGCGTTGAACTGCTCCACGAGTACGTCTGCCTTGGCCTGGAAAGCCTTGGCATCGGCGTCGGTCCACCAGTTCACCATATTGCCGTCCTTGTCGAAGAGGCGGCCCTGGTCGTCGAAACCGTGGGTCATCTCGTGGCTGATCACGACTCCGATTGCGCCGTAGTTCACGGCATCGTCAGCGTCGTGGTTATAGAACGGAGGCTGGAGTATGCCGGCGGGGAAGCATATTTCGTTGGTGGAAGGATTGTAGTATGCGTTGACGGTCTGGGGAGACATGCCCCACTCGTCGCGGTCCACCTTCTGCCCGAGCTTGGAGAGGTTGTCGAGGCTGAACCAGCGCGATGCGGCGCGGCCGTTTTCAAGGTAGCTGCGTGAAGGGTCGATTTCGAGAGAGGAGTAGTCCTTCCACTTGTCGGGGTAGCCGATCTTGACTGTGAATGAGGAGAGCTTCTCCTGGGCCCTGGCCTTGGTCTCGTCGCTCATCCAGTCGAGGGCGGCGATGTGGTCGGAGAGTGATTTCTGGATGTTCTCCACCATGCCCTTCATCCAGACTTTGTCTTCCTCGGGGAAGTATTTTGCGACATACATTTTGCCCACGGCTTCGCCGAGCACGCCGTTGGGAAGGCTCATGGCCCTCTTCCAGCGAGGCTTCTGCTCCTTTACGCCGGCCATTTGGGCCTGGAAGAAGTCGAAGGAAGCGGAGACGAAATCGTCGCTGAGGAACGAGCAGGACCTACGTATCAGGCTAGCCTGGAGATAGTGCTTCAGGGCCTCGGGGGACTCGCTCTTGAAGAGGGTGTTGAGAGCAGTCATGTATGAAGGACGCTCGACTATGACCTTCTGCTGTGGAGCTATGCCCATGGCCTCGAAATATCTGTCGAGGTGGAGATTGGGCCATGCAGCGAAGATTTCGGCGCTGCTCATGGGGTTGTATGCGGCGGCAACGTCCCTTTGTTCAATCATCGAAGGGTAGGGAACGGCGGCTTTCATCTCCATGCCGTATGCATCGGCGGCCGCAGCTGCGGGGTTCTCGACTCCGGCGAGGGTGAATACCTTTTCGAGGAAGGCTTTGTAGCCATCGCGCAGACCTTCGTGCTCGGGGAGGAGATAGTAGTCGCGGTTGCGCATTGCAAGGCCGGAAGGGGAGAGATAGAGCACGTTCATGTCGCTGTCCATCATGTCGGCGGTCACGTATGCGCCCCAGAGGCCGCCCACGCCGTCTATTTCGGCCTTGCCGGCGATGGCTGCGTAGGTCTCAAGGTCGGTGATGCCCTCGAGCTCGGAGAGCAGTGCAACGAGGGGAGCCGCGCCTTCAGAGTTGAGGCGCACTGAGTCGAGGCCCTGCAGGTAGAGGTCGGCTATCTTTTGCTCGTCGCTGCCGAAGACGGTCTTTTTCTTCGCGAGGCCTTTGAAAAGGTCGTTGAGGCGGATTTCGTTGTTCTCGGCAAGTATGTCGAAAGAACCGTAGCGGGAGTACTCGGCCTTGAGAGGGTGGTTTTTCTGCCATCCGAGGGTCGCGTAGGCGTAGAAGTCTTCGCCCGGGGCGATGGAAGTGTCAAGGTTGTTAAGGTCGATTGCGGGCACTTTTGTGCCTTTCTGGGCGCAGCTGCAAAGAGCCGCGGCTGCAATAACAAGGGTGATGATCATTTTTTTCATATTTGCAAAGGTAAAAAGAAAAGCGAATTGTTGATAAACTGTTAATAAAAAGATTATGTATTCAAGGGATAATGAGTATATTTGCAGACTAATTGAAAATTATACAACCTATTACCATATGCTCAAAAAAGAACACTACTCCGCCCCTAAAGCGGAAACCCTTCTTCTCGCAGCGGAAGAAGCCCTTTTGGCCGTCTCAGGCGACATAGCTCCCGGACAATGGACGGGAGGTAATGACGATTGGTGGGACGACGATGAATAGTCAATGTTGAACTAAGAAAAATGAAAACGATGAAAAAGATTTCCATGATTCTGAGTGCAACACTGGCAGTTTTCGCACTCGCTTCCTGCAAGCAGGACATTAACATCAATCCCGCCGACGGCGAAACCGTAGTCGGCAGCATTCCTTTCGAACTCGCCGCTTCCGCCGACGAATTCGCCACCCGTACCGCCCTTGACGCCACCACTTGGAACGTTTCTTGGGAAAGCGCAACCCAGCGCCCCGACGAAAAGGCCGACATCATCTATGCCGTCACCACTGACGAAGAGTGGGGCTTGCCCTATGACGATGACCAAAAGGCTGCTACCGTAGCCGAATTCGAATACAACGGAAGCTGGTTCTCCACCGAGAGCACTATTAGCGACGGTGAGCACACCTTCCTTTTCATGTATTCAAACAATAATCAGAAGTCCTGGCACAGGGGGAAGAGTACATTTAATACTCTCTATGGTAATCAGAGTATGGACGCTACTGCTCCCACTGCAGGTCTCAGGGCTTATGATGCTCTTGCCGGCAAGGTCACCGTCACGACTCCCGCTCCCATTGCCAACGTTAAGATGAAGCACCTTTATACCCTTATGAAGGTGACCCTCAAGAACCAGACCGGCGCAGACATCACCGTCACCGGCTTCTCAATGAGCGTAGCCGATGGCACCCCTCTCTATGGTAAGAACAGTGTGAGTTTCGAAGGCACAGACCCCGTTGCTACCTATAGCGAGAACGGCGGCAACGAAGTAACCGTCAGTATCTCCAACGGCGCAATCAACGCCGAAGGTACGCTCGACGTCTATTTCGTGATTCTGCCCCTGACCAACTACAGCGGCGACGTTACCTTCCAGGTGGCAACCGCAAGCGACACCTACACCAAGACCAATACCGTTTCCGCTCTTAGCTTCGCAGCCGGCAGCCACAACTCCGCCAGCTACACCCTCAAGAATGCTGATGACAAAGTCACCGAGCCCGTCAGCAAGACCGGCTGGTACCGCGTCGAAGACGCTTCCTGGCTCAAGGCCGGTGACAAGGTTGCAATCGTCGCTCCTGACGAGTCACTTGCCATGTCTACCACCCAGAATACCAACAACCGCGGCTCGGTAAGCATTGTTAAGGGCACAGACGGCGACTATCAGACTTTCACTTCCAGCTCTTCTGACTACCAGATTTTCGTTCTTGAGGCAGGTGCCAAGGATGAAAGTTTTGCATTCAAGTGCAGCAATGGCGCAGAGACTGGTAAGTACATTTTTGCGGCCTCATCAAGCTCCAACTACCTCAAATCCCAGGAGACCAAGGACGACAATGCATCCTTTACTGTTTCTGTTCTCAGCGGCGAAGCTACTGTCATAGCCCAAGGTACTAATACGAAAAATATCCTGAGATTCAATCCCAATACGCAGAATAACAATCCTCTCTTCTCGTGCTATTCATATGGCAACAATAATACTATTACGGGTACTCCTGTTTCCATCTACAAGCAGTACGGAGAAGCAGCTTCCTACACCCTTACCGTCGACCCTAACACAGTCAATGGTACTATTGATGCAGATCCTAAGGGCTCTGTCCAGGCCGGAACCAATGTGACCCTCACCGCCACTCCCGCTGACGGCTATGTGCTCGATGCATGGAGCGTCAAGGATGAAGCCGGTGCTGACGCCGCCACGGTGGTGAACAACACTTTCAGCATGCCTGCAAAGAATGTCACCGTCTCCGCTACCTTCAAGTCCGCTACTGCCGTCGACTTTACTTCTATTGCTGAGCTTAAGGCAAAGATTACTGGCAATGTTACCCTGAAAGGTACCCTGAGCGGAGTAACCGTTTCTTATGTTGCCGATAAAAATAATGCATTCCTCAAAGACGCTACCGGATCCATCCTCTACTACAAATCCGATCACGGCCTGAAGCAGGGCAAGACATTCACAGGTTCCATTACAGTTGAGGCCAAACTCTTCAACAATCTTCGTGAGATTACCTCGATTACCCCTGCTGAAGGCGACGAATTCGAAGGCGAAGGCGCTGACGTAAGCCCCGTTACGGTTACTCTTGCCGATCTTGTCGGACATTATGATGATTACGAGAGCGAGTATGTCAAGGTTGCGGACCTGTTAGTTACAGGCGTCAGCATAGGTGGGTCGAGTAACAACCAGATTACCATCAACGTTTCCAGTGGTGCCACTACTTATGTTGTTTTTATGAATGGCACCACTGCTCCCTGCGAGAAAGATGACGTCATTACTGCGACGGGTACCGTCACAAAGTACAAGACTACAGAGCAGATTAAAGTCTGGAATGCAGCTGATATCGTCAAGCAGGGTTCCACTCCTCCCGTAGTCGAGCCTTCCATCACTGCCTCTGACATCACCGGCGTTGCAGCCGAAGGCGTTACCGATGCTACTTCCTCAGTGACGATTAGTAATTTAGGCGATTACACTATTGAAGATCCCGCCTTTGACGGAACCGTCGTTACCGACGCAAGTCTAAGTCTTGATGGCAGCACCCTGACCTACTCAGTTTCTAAAAATAATGAAACTTCTCCTCGCAGCGGCTGGATCAAGATCACCCTTTCCAAAGGTTCCGACAAAGTTGAAGAGGAAATCACCGTCTCTCAGCTTGCAGCTTCCGGCGGCGGCACTTCGGATCATGTAGCAACCATCAAGTTCGGCTCTGCTAAAGGAAGCACCAAGATTGAAGGTGCGACTGAGTCAGGAACAGAAGCTCCCTTTACTTATACCGATACGGGTGACGATAGTCAAGGTAACACCTGGACTATTACAACCGTAACTAATGCTAAATCGTTCACGCAGAATGCTGCTTACTCGCAGGTAGGCTCATCGAAAAAACCTGTCACAAGCATTACATTCACCACAACTCTTTCAAGTAGTGCTACAATAAAGAGTTTCTCCGCAAAATTTGGAGGTTTTAGTGGAACTACTGGTAACGTTTCACTAAAGGTTGGCGATACGGTAGTCGGTAGCGGAAGTCTTGACGCTACTAGTGATGTAACTGTTTCTGCCACAAAAACAACTGAGGTCGGCACAGTTCTTACTATTAATGTGACAGGCATTGATAAAGGTGTTAAGGCTTATCAGATAGACGTAACGTACAACAACTGAGGGGGAGACACCCCGCAGGCCACCGCAACGGTGGTTACCGGGGGGACCGAAGATGTAGCAGCTGACGAAGCGACGCTCAGCGGCTCATATTCGGGAGAAACAGGAACAATAACTGAAACCGGATTCGAATACGGCACCTCCTCTTCACTGGGGAGGTCCGTATCCTCCGGATCCACCAGCGCCTCCTTCAGCGCTGTAGTGACCGGCCTTACCGCAAGTACGACCTATTACTACCGCGCATACGCCAAGGAGTCTGTGGGCGGCGTCACTTCGACCCGCTACGGCACTACCAAGACGTTCACGACCCTTTCGGGCGGCGGCTCAGGCGGCGACCAGCCTTCCGGCTACCGGACCGGCTGGCTTGCAAGCAACGAAGTACCCGCCATACCGACCCTGAACGGAAGCACGGCGACCGGCACCAATTCAGGCCGCGACGACAAGTGGACCCGCTATTACACTACTGATAGTAAAGTCCAGGTCGCAGTGCACACTTTCACGCACCCTACGACCAGCAAGACGGAGCGCAACTTCATCGTCTACTACGACGAGAGCAAGTATTCTCCCATCTGGGTCGCAAGCGTGATGCACTCGGGCATGTGCCCGGACAACAACGCAGGAAGGTCCGGCAGTTGGGCAGTTGATCCGGCTATCGACCTTGATCAGTACGATAGTGTCGACGGCTATAGCAAGGGCCACATGGTGGCGTCGAACGACAGGCAGAGTACCAAGAACCAGAACCAGCAGACCTTCTACTATACCAACAAGGCTGCCCAGTACCAGAATCAGTTCAACGACGGCGTGTGGAACCAGCTGGAGCAGGCTATCAAGGGCAGCGCTCCCTCCGGTAGGGACACATTGTATGTAGTGACGGGCGTTCTTTACGAAGGCACTGTTAAGACAAAGACTTCGGGCGAGTATGTCGTACCCATCCCGAGCCACTTTTATAAGTGCCTAATGAAGTGCTCTTTCGACACTAACGGCACTATGACTGCAGCGAAGGGCGTAGCTTACGTTTATACCAACGAGGCTCACTCAGGAACGCAGTACAACAATTCTCAGTTCTTGTCGACTATCGATGATATTGAGGCGAGGGCGGGTTTCGACTTCTTCCCCAATGTCCCGAAAACGCTGCAGGATGCCGCAGAGTCTTCGAAGGCTTCAATATGGTAAACAAAAATCCCGCGCTCGCGCGGGATTTTTCGTTGTGCCGCCGCACCTCAGGCAGGCAGCTTCGGTTCCTGAGCTTGTCGAAGGATGCTTCACTCCCAACAGAACGGTCACTCAGCAAACTGCCTACCTTCGACTGCCCCGCAGGCAGCGATGGTCATTTACCAAAAACCTGGTTGATGAGGGATTCGAATTCCCGGAAGGCGAAGGTGTCGGAGAGGTCACGAAGGGAGTCGGCAAGGCCGCGGTAGTGCCACTCGTGGTCCTTGCGGTCCTTGACGTGGAAGATTTTCCAGAGTTCGTCGCCTTTGATGGCGTAGTCGCGGGCAATGGCGCGCATGTTGGAGAGTTTGTCGCCAAGGGCGACCATCTTGGCCTCCCTCGGCGCCTTTGCGATGCGCTCTATTGCGGCTCTTTTGCGGTCGTGCCAGCTGTCCTGCTCGCTCACGCCTTCGACGAAAACGTCGCTCTCGTCCTTAACGATATCGGCGACGCGATCTCCAAACTCGGCGCGTATCTGCTCAATCGTCACGTCGGTATCCTCCACAGTGTCGTGGAGCGCAGCGGCAGCAAGCAGCTCCTGGTCGGGAGTCATCGTGGCGACTATCTCCATGGCCTCCATGGGATGCACTATGTAGGGGAAGCCCTTGCCGCGCCTTTCGGTCCCGGCGTGCGCCTTCACCGCAAAAACTATGGCCCTGTCCAGCAGGGCGGTGTCCATTGCCTTGTTGCCCATAATGAATGCTTTTTGCAAAAATATAAAATCCTGAAGAATACAAAAAAAACCCGCAACGAAACCGTCGCGGGGCCTTTCTCAGCGGAGAGAAGGAGATTCGAACTCCTGATACCCTTTTGGGGTACACACGCTTTCCAGGCGTGCCTCTTCAGCCACTCGAGCATCTCTCCTTGGGACTGCAAATATATAACATTTTTTGAAATAGCACAAAAATTACCCGAAAAAGAGTATATTTGACAAATAAACCTGAAAGGCGAAAAGACTTGGCAAAAAAAGGACCCGACGCAGCCTCGCAGGCGGCGGAGTTGCTGTCTGAAATAAAGCAAAAGATATTCAAGCCCGTGTATCTTCTCATGGGCGACGAGCCCTACTATCCCGAGCTTGTTTGCGACGCCATCATCGACAACTGCCTGGAAGACTACGAAAAGGACTTCAACCAGACCATAGCCTACGGCGCCGACGTCAAGGCTGAAGACATAATCACCGCCGCCCGCCGCTTCCCCATGATGGCCGACCGCCAGCTCGTGGTGGTCAAGGAAGCCCAGATGCTCAAAGACATCGAGCAGCTCGCCCTCTACTGCGCCAATCCGCTGGACAGCACGGTGCTCGTGATACTGATGCACGGCGCCTCTGCCGATAAACGCAAAGCCTTCTACAAAAGCGCCCTCAAGGCCGGAGTCGTGCTCGAGTCGCCCGCAATTCGCGACTACGAAATCGAGCGCTGGATAAGCTCCTACTACTCCTCCCGCGGCCTTTCCATAGACCCGCCTGCTGCGCGCCTTCTCGGCGAATCGGCCGGCACTTCGCTCCAGACCATAGTCTCCGAGACCGAAAAACTCCTTAGAAACCTTCCCGAAGGAGCGAAAGTCGTAACGGTGGAAGACATAGAAAAGAATGTGGGCGTGAGTCGCGTCTTCAGCGTTTTCGAGCTGACCAAGGCCCTTTCGTACCGCGACGCCCGCACTGCGATCAAGGTCGCCGGCCACATAGGCAACGCAGCGAAATTCGCCATGCCCGCGGCCATCAGCGCCCTTTACATGCACTTCTACCGCGTCCTGCGCTATGAGGCCCTTCTCATCAAAGGCACACCCTCCCCGGAGGAAAAGACGCGCGTGCTCGGTGTCGCGCCGTTTTTCTTCCGCGACTACGATGCAGCCGCCTCCAACTACCCTCTCCCCAAATGCATGGCCGCAATAAGCCTGCTCCTCGAATACGACTTCAAGGGCAAGGGCGGGGGAGTGAGCGGCGACACTTCCCAGGGCGAGCTCCTCACCGAGCTCACGACCAAACTTCTCTCACTTTGACAATTCTTCAAAAACAATGGCACTTATACAAGCAAATGAAGTCTGCAAGTCCTTCGGCGAGAACGTGGCCCTCGACCACGTGACCCTCGGCATAGGCGAAGGACGCATCTTCGGCCTTCTCGGTCCCAACGGCGCCGGCAAGACCACCCTCATCCGCATCATTAACCGCATCACCATCCCCAACAGCGGCGAAATCCTCTTCAACGACAGGCCCCTGACGCAGCGGGACGTCGAGAAAATCGGCTACATGCCCGAAGAGCGCGGCCTGTACCGCAAGATGAAAGTCGGCGAGCAGGCCATGTACCTGGCGCGCCTCAAGGGCATGAGCACCCGTGACGCAGCCCGCGAGCTGAAAAAATGGTTCGTGCTCTTCGGCATCCAGGACTGGTGGGGCAAGAAGGTGGAGGAGCTCTCCAAGGGCATGGCCCAGAAGCTCCAGTTCATCACTACCGTGGTCCACAAGCCGTCCCTGATGATCCTCGACGAGCCGTTCTCCGGCTTCG
>CAMYVB010000030.1 GCA_947302175.1 uncultured Bacteroidales bacterium
TTTGGCAGATGACCGGAGAGGAATACTGCCAACTCACACATTATGCCCTCTCCCTTTCCCCGAACGCAGGGTCTTCCCAGACACCTGCTGGACAGAAAGCCCTCGGAATTCATGCCCTGGCTGTTGAACCCGGCTGTTCTGATTCCACGGTTTATGGGCTCTGCCGAGGGCTTGGGAAGGGACACCCGCCCCTTGGATCCCCGGGCAGGGAGTGAGCCTCTCCATGCACCCTCCGATCAGGGCGCCGCCCCGATACCCCGTCGCCGGTCTTCATCAAGTTTAACAAGTAAAACACAATCATCATGAACACAAACCCAACAGCATCCATCCATATCAAACCGTGCAACATAGCCCAGAGCGAGAAGGCCAAGGCTGAGAACAAGGCTAAGAAGGCCAAGGAAGAGGCGGAAAAGGCGGTGGAGGAAAAGGACGAGGCTGAAAAGAAAGCCCAGTCAGCCAAGACCGAACTCTTCAGCGCCGAATCAAAGGTTACCGAGAAGCAGAGTGAGATTGATAAGCTGGACCAGAGGATCACCGCCAAGGAGGCAATGCTTGACGGGCTGGTAACGGAAACAGCAGTGCTACGCAAGGAAAAGTACTCAGACAGGAGTGATGGCAGTGATGGCTGGAAAGACTCGCTCTTGGCTAGTTTCTCCGCTAACTTGATGAGAGCTGATAAGAGAATCGGATATTGCATCAATGCCATCAAGGACTATGCATGTTCCGGAACCGGATGTCGTGGTGGTCATCACTCGGCGGGCTTTTGGGACGAGGAAGCATACACCATCAAAAATGTGATGATATCTTTTGCCGCATCACTTCAGGCTACCCTTAAAGAAATCGGCTCCTGGCTTGTATGGCTGGCCAACATACTACATAAATTCAATGACCGGGAACTCTATCGTGCGGACAAGGAAGTCAGCGATGTTGCCGATGGTGAGTATGACTGGAGAATCGACAGAATTGATCGAGGCCGCAGCGGTGGAATAACGAGATAACCCCCTTGTGTATCAAACTGCCGCCACCCCATAAAGGATGACGGCAACTATAATTTATAGCTTGTCCAGAAATGATTAGCCTTTCATGTCAGTTTCAAGGACAGTCATAGGAACAAGGCGAAGGATAGCAGCGCGCTGATCTTCCGAAAGATCAACCAGGGACTTGCCATATACCTCCCGGGCTTTCTCATCCCGAACTTCGTTGTAGATTTGCGTCAACAAAGCCTGAAGGTTCTGATATACGCCGTAACTGGTACCCCGGTCGTAAGTAAGGGTAATTACCGTCTTTGCTCCGTGCGCTTTGAGAAAAGCCTTGCCAACGCGCAAGATGTCGACATCATTATCATAGGCTCCGCTCTCAAAAAAGATTTTGTCATGGGCGTTGATACGGGCCACACAGATATCCTTGCGGTCTATTCCTTTCAAAGCTTCGTCGTATGTCTGGACTTTCAACGTTTTATTTGTGACGGACGGAGCGAGATGACGCATTACAGATTCCGTCTCCGACTGCTTGGAATAATATACCTTCAACGCTCCTACCTCCCGAAGCCAATCTTTCAAGTCATTGACAATTCCCATAGGCGTGTTTGCTTCCGCATTGATGATGACCGTAGCGCCCGGTACCACATTACCTTTGCCCTCAATGCCACCATCAGCATGGACATTCAACACCACAGGCGACGTCTGAGTCGAATTAGCTGTAGTGGCAGTGCGAATCTTGAATATCACCGGCTGAAACAGCACTGTGGCAACAGGCTTTCCGTCCTTTTTAGCCGGAGTCCATTCCGGAGCTTTGCCAATCAGATCTGCCACGGACTTGTCAAGCTCTTCGCATAGTCCGGAAACAATCTCCACGTTTCCTACCTTTCCGTCTTCTCCCACTACGAACATGGCTACCAGGGTGCCGTCATAAAGGCAGCCAGCAGGATAGAGCAGGCGGCTATTGAGCCAGCGGGAAAAGTTTTCGCTGCACACCGGTTCCGTATCAAAGTTTTTTCCGGCTGTCAGCTTGATTTCATTCACCCGATTCACGTGAATCACATCCTCGGGTTTCACGGAAGCATCGGTATATTTCATCACAACTATTTCAGGAAGAAAGTAGTTGAATTGTTCTTCGGCCGGGATTTTTTCACTATCTTTGTCGATGGGGACATAGACAGTCCGGGCCTGCAGGCCCAGCCCTAAGCACACGAGCGGGAGCAGATAGAGCACCCGCCAGCCCCGCGAGAGGGGCGATTTGGATTTTGACATCATAGTAATACGATTTTTAAGGATACTGTGATTAAAGCTGTTAGCAACTGAGTAGCCGCTCTTGCTGACAGCTTTTCTTATTAATAGATACTGATATTCTTTGATGTTGGTACCGGCACGCAGAACCGCATCATCGGCCTCATACTCGTGCAGTTCCTGAAGGTCGGCGCGGAGCATCCAGATGGCAGGGTTGAACCACTGCAGGGCCGAAAGGACGTCCACCAGGAGCACTTCAACGGAATGTCCCAGGCCGATGTGCGATTTTTCGTGCGCGAGGATGGACTCATGCGGAGCCTCCCAATCCTTTCTGGACAGAACGATAAACTTCATCCAACTGAACGGGTCGATGTCGCGCTCTGTTACGATGATCTGACAGCCATCCTCTCCCCTTACCAGTTGCCCCCGGCGGATAATCCTAACGATGGAAAGGATGGAAATGCATACCCTTCCCAGCACAAAGGCCACGCCGGCCCAGAACAGGATGATGAGGGCTATCGGCCACCAGGGAACGGCGGTTTCCACCAGCGGTCCCAGCTCCTGTGCAGGCAATTCCGTTGCCAAAACAGCGGGTTCCGGAACCACGGGTTCCACCTCTATCGGCTCATGGATGGTAATGATACACAGCGGCAGCAGGAACGAAAGCACCGCCGTCCCCACCAGCACCACCCGGTTAAAGCGATGGAATGTCTCTTTCTTTAAAAGGAAACGGTAGAACAGGTAGAACACCAGCAGCGCCACCGCCACTTTACCATCATATATGAGGAACTCCGTCATTTCTGTTCTCCTTTTTCAACCAGGTCGATAAGTTCTTTCAGTTCATCTACGGTAATTTTCTCCTCCTTCACAAGAGCCGATACAGCGCTTAAGTAGGAATTGTCGAAATACTTGTCGATAAGGCCTATCAGCGAGCGCTGCTTATACTCCTCTTTGGTCACTTTGGCAAAATACTGGTACGTGGGGCCATAGGACTTGTGGTCGATAAATCCTTCCTCCTGGAGCGTCCGCACCTGGGTGGACAGGGTGGAGAAATGCGGCCTGGGCTCCGGGTATAGTTCCCGTAACTCCCTGACAAACAGCGGGCCTTTCTCCCAGAAATGCGCCATAATGATTTCCTCTTTCTTGGTCAGACGTTTCATAAGCCGAGTAGTTTTTCTGCAAATATAGCTAAATTATTTAACTATACAACTATTCATATGTAATTTTACGATTATTTCTTTTAATCCACCGTAAAACTATGCGGTGAACCATTGAAAAAGCAGAAGTCTGCACACGAATTCAGATGTATGCGAATTACTTTTTATACAAAAAAATGGGGCATTATTTGGGGCACTAGAAAAAAAACGCCTCGCAGGAATCTGCAAAGGCGTTTTAAGCGGTGCGGACGAGACTCGAACTCGCGACCTCCGGCGTGACAGGCCGGCATTCTAACCAAGCTGAACTACCGCACCAGGTTTGTAAAGAACTTGCTTTCCGTGAAAGCGAATGCAAATATAGGCGTTTTATTTTAATCTGCAAACTTTTTTTGCGTTTTTAGATGTCAAAAGGCGGAAATCTCACGACTTCCGCCTTTTAATAATATTACAATACAAAGTGAACACTCTATAGATGCATTTCGATGTCGTTTCGTTGTATGGGAAACGAAAAAAAACGAAATATTTGCTGCCTATAGTTCAAAAGACGACTTGTCGGGGAAAAGGATGGAGAAAGAGTCCGAGAGAATCTGGCGCAATTGCCTTTCCCTCTTTTCGGAAACGTTTCCGTCGTTGAGGCAAACTATCTTTGCAGTAGGATTCAGAAGATAGGCCTTGAGGGAAGCTGGCGTAGCAGAAGCGAGGGGGAGGTGTTTGCTTGAAAAGCGCCTGTTCAGGGCCCTGCCGCTAAGGTAGGCATAGATGGGGAATACGTATTGGCTGAGGTTCCCTTCCGAGCGCACGGCTGTAATTCTTGAAGTCATCTCACTTCCGGCCTTCGTCAGCAGCTCTTCACAAACGCTGCGAAGCATAGGCGATACGCTGTGGCAAGGCCTTAAATAACTTAGGCCGCAGGAAGTCTTGGAAGTGCTTTCACCGCTTTCTTTCAGTACTTTTCGGACAAATGAGTCACACTCTCTAATCTGCCTTTTGTAGCGGCTGAGGCTGAGGAAATGCCTTGAGAACCCCGTGCAAATCTTCCCGTTATCGAAAAAGTCTTCCGGGGAGCAGGGAAGCAGGGGGAACATGTCGTCGTTGAAATACAGATACTCTTCGTCGAGCCCCGGTATCCTGTGCAGGAAAAGCTCTATAGTGCGGCTGCTGAAAGTCGGGAGGAATTCCGAGGAGATGATGTCCTTGTGGAGGACGACATGGACTTTGGGCGACACCCAGTCGGGCACCTGGCTTGGAGCGCTCACGACCAGATGGACAGTGCGTATGAACGGGAGGTTCTTTTCGATGGCACGAAACAAATACTTCAGAGTTCCCCAGGCGCGGAAGCGCTTCGAGATTATACTGCTGCCCTGACTCTCGGCGTACTGACGCTGCCACAGAGGGTCGCTGCCGTCGACGTAGGTGATTACGGCGTCCATGGGGCGGTATATTTGGCAGTGAAGCTTTCCTTGCAGTGCACGAGTTCCTCGGGGGTGCCTTCGAAAACGATGCGTCCGCCATTTTCGCCGGCTTCGGGGCCCAGGTCAATCACCCAGTCGGCGGCGCGTATGACGTCGGGATTGTGCTCCACGACGACGAGCGAATGCCCGCGCTCGAGCAGGGCGTCGAAAGCCTTCAGGAGCTTTTCCACGTCGAAAAAGTGCAGGCCTGTCGTGGGCTCGTCGAAAATGAACATTATCCTTTCGCGGGAGTTTAGACCGCCGCGCTCGCTCATTGCAAGGAAGTAGGCTAGCTTGATCCTCTGGCTTTCGCCACCGCTGAAGGTGCTGCTGCTCTGGCCAAGGAGTATGTAGCCAAGGCCCACGTCGGCGAGGTGCTGCAGTTTGCGAACTACCGCTGCGGCTTCGCTCTCTGGGCAGGAGGAGAAGAAAGCTATGGCCTGCTCGACGCTCATATTGAGGATGTCGTCAACGTTCTTGCCGTTGTAGCGGACTTCGAGTATGTCGCCCTTGAAGCGTTTGCCGCCGCATTCCTCGCACACCATTGTGACGTCGGACATGAATTGCATAGGGATGCGCACTACACCCTCGCCCTGGCATTCGGGGCAGCGGCCGCCTTCCTGGTTGAAAGAGAAGAAGGAGGGCGTGAAACCGTTGATTTTGGCGTATTGCTGGTCGGCGAGGAGCTTGCGTATGTCGTCGTAAACCTTGAGATATGTGGCTGCGTTCGAGCGTGAGCTTTTGCCTATGGGGTTCTGGTCCACGTATTCGATGCGGTCTATGCGGTCGAGGTTGCCGCTAAGGCCCTTGAAAGTGCCGGGAAGGTCGCCGGTTTCTGTCAGGCGCCGGCGAAGGGCAGGGTAGAGTATGTCGCCCACGAGGGACGACTTGCCGCTGCCGCTCACGCCCGTCACGACGGTGAGGACGCCCAGCGGGAAACGAACGTCTATGTCCTTTAGATTGTGCTCCATTGCACCCTTCAGGGTGATGGAATAGTTGGACTTGCGCTTTTCGCGGCTGAGGCGGGGACGCACGCCCGTTATGTATTGCAGGGTTAGGGACTTCTCTATATCCTCGGGGGTGGGGTCTGTCGTGGCTTTACCCATGAACATCAGCTGCCCGCCGTTGCTGCCGGCTCTGGGGCCTAGGTCTATGAGTATGTCCGCCGCCTTGATGATTTCTTCGTCGTGCTCGACTACGAGGACGGTGTTGCCAAGGTCGCGAAGACGCCTCAGGACTGCTATCAGGCGCTCTGTGTCGCGAGGGTGCAATCCTATGCTGGGCTCGTCCAGGATGTACATCGAGCCGGTCAGGGACGATCCCAGGGCGGTGACGAGATTGATTCTCTGGTTTTCGCCGCCGGAGAGGGTGTTGCAGTTGCGAGAAAGCGTAAGGTAGCCAAGGCCCAGGTCGCGTATGCAGCCGAGGCGGAAGATGATTTCCTTGAGGGGCTCTTCGACGATTTTTCGCTCGCGCTCGGAGAGAGGGGCGGTGGTGAAGAACTCGTAGAGTTCGTCCACAGTCATTTCGAGGAGCTCGTGGATGTTGCGGCCGCAAACCTTTACCCACAAGGCTTCTTTCCTTAAGCGGCTGCCGCCGCATTCGCTGCAGGTCGCACGCCCGCTGAAGCGGCTCAGCATGTATTTGTACTGGACTTTGTAGCGGTTGGACTCGACCCACCTGAAGAATTCCTCTATGCCTATCAGGCTCTCTTCCTCCGTGGGGCCGGGGACGCCCTTCCAAATCTTGTCGCGGACGTTCTTGGAGAGCTTGGCCCAGGGCTCGAAGATGGGGATGCCGTAGCGCTCGGACACTCTTATGAGCTGCTCGCGGAACCAGCCCATCTTGTCGCCGCGCCAGGGGGCTATGGCGCCGTCGTATATGCTTTTGCTCTTGTCGGGGATGACGAGGTCTTCGCTTATGCCTGTGGTCTTGCCGAGGCCTCCGCACACGGGGCAGGCTCCAAGGGGCGAATTGAAGCTGAAAAGATAGTCGTCGGGCTGGATGAAACTGATGCCGTCGAGTTCGAAGCGCTTGCTGAAAACGCGCCTCTGCCCGTCTTTTTCGACTTCCATTACGCCGTCGCCCATTTCGAAGGCGTCGGCGATAGAACTGCGCAGGCGGGTCAGCGTGTCAGCATCGTTCCTGCTGTCAGGGCCTGTCCTCGCGCGGTCGTGGAGGAGTTTAAGGCCTGCGGGGTAATCGCCGGCCTGTGCCCTCTGCATCATCTCTTCGATGCGGTAAGGGTCGCTACCGTAGAGGCGAGAGTATCCCTTTTCCTTGAGGGAGAGCATTAGCTCCACCTTGTCGTCGCGGCTATCCCAGCCTATGTCGGAGAGGATATAGACGGTGGAGCCTTTGCCCTCGAGTATGTAGTCGAGGACGTCGTTTTCGCTCTCGCGCCTAACTTCGCGGCCGCTGACGGGGGAGAAGGTGCGCCCTATTCGGGCGAAAACCAGGCGCAGGAAATCATAGACTTCGGTCGTGGTGGCGACTGTGGAGCGGGGGTTGCGTATAGTTACCTTCTGCTCGATTGCTATTGCCGGCGGGATACCGTCGATGAAGTCGACGTCGGGCTTGCTCATGCGGCCGAGGAACTGGCGCGCGTAGGACGACAGGCTTTCGGCGAACCTTCTCTGGCCTTCGGCGAAAAGGGTGTCGAATGCCAGCGACGATTTGCCCGAGCCGGATACGCCAGTGACCACGATGAATTGCCCGCGCGGAATCTCCAACGATATGTTTTTCAGGTTGTTGACGCGGGCGCCTCGTATGGTGATGAGCTTATTTGCAGAGTCCTTTTCCAAGCTGTCGGTATATTTCGCAAAATTAATAAATAATTGTACCTTTGCAAAGTCCCCCCCTGTGTCCTAGAGCAATCAAACACGCGGGTTTTGTCCTTTTGTTCGGCAAAACATATCATTATGAAACTTTTCGCAATTATTCCCGTCATAGCTGCCACGCTTTTCGGATGCACCTCCTGCAAAAAAGCCGAAGTCAATACCACCCAGGACAATCCTTACAAAATGCTTGAACTGACTACTAAATCGGAGGAATATGCAGCGAAGGGCAACGATTTCGCCTTCAACATGATTGATAAGGTAAACTATGCTACCAAAGGCAATTTTATCATCTCGCCGCTGAGCATGCAGTTCCTGCTGGGAATGATTCTTGACGGAGCCCAGGGACAGACTGCCGATGAAATATGTAGCGTACTAGGATACGGAGAGGGCGAAGTAAGTGCTGTCAACGAGTACTGCCAGTCCATGCTGCAACAACTTCCCGGCTTAGACAAGAAGACCAAACTCTCCATTGCCAATGCAATTATCGTGAACCAAAAATATCCCCTGCTGGATAGCTACAAGACAACTGTAGGGAAGTACTACCGGGCGGAGGTTGACAATATGGACTTCAACGACAATGCCGGAACCACAAGGAAGATTAACTCATGGTGCTCTGAGAACACAAACGGGCTTATCACGGAAATCATAAAGGAAGTTGATCCGCAGATGCTCGCTTACCTTTTGAACGCTTTGTATTTCAAGGGAGAATGGTATCAGAAATTCCCCAAAGCAAATACATCCAATGAGTCATTTACTACAGAGGACGGGAAAAAGACAAAGGTCGCGATAATGAAAACCGAAAAGAGCTATCACTATCGGGAGAACGACATTTTCCGCGCCGTACGCCTTCTGTATGGCAACGGGGCCTACTATATGACAGTCATTCTTCCGGTCGAGAGCAGAACGATAGCCGACGTAACGGACTACCTGAATGGCAAGACCTGGGATGCATTTGTCATGAGCATGGTATCCTGCGACGTGGATCTATGGCTTCCCAAATTTGAAACCAAATTCCACATTGAGCTAAATGAGATTCTCTCTGCAATGGGTATGCCTTCCGCTTTTAGCCGCGTAAATGCAGACTTCAAAGCTATGTCGAAAAGCGCAATGTGTCTCAGTTTTGTCCAGCAAGATGCCATAATCAAGCTTGACGAGGAAGGAACTGAGGCTGCAGCAGTCTCCAGTGCAGGAATGGGAACCACATCAGTCGCCCCGGGAAAGCATATTGTCTTCCACGCTGACCATCCATTCCTCTACCTCATATGCGAATCCAGCACTGGAGCAATCCTTTTCGCCGGCAAATACAGCGGAAAATAACCCGAACAGTATGGATTATCGACGAAAGCGGCCGGCATTCACTTGCCGGCCGTTTTCGTTATATACTGGAGAGGATTATTTTGCGGTGCCGTTGTGGACTTTCTCGAGGAAGTCGGCGACATGCTTCTTGTACTCCTCAGGGTGCTTTGCGAAAGCGTTGGCATGGACGGCCCCCTCTGCGACCCACATCTCCTTATAGCCGTTGATCTTGGCATTGTAGTTCCTCTGGAGGTGGCTGAAGGGAACGAAGTCGTCGGCATCGCCGTGGATGAAGAGCATGGGACGGTCGCAATTGGCGAGCTGGTCGAGCGAAGAAGCCTCCCAGAAGCCCCAGCCGTGCCTGTGCCTCGTGACGAGACTTGCGCTCTGGAGGACATCCGGAGGAATGAAGCCGAAGCTCTGCTTGCGGTTATGGTTGAACTGCGCAACTACGGATGCGTAGCCACAATCTTCCACGAAGCAGCGGACATACTCGGGAAGAGGGTCGCCGCTGGTCATCATGACGCAGGCTGCGCCCATGGATACGCCATGGAGCACCATGAAGTCGTCGTTGAATACGTCATGGGCAACGGTGATCCAGCGCTCAACGTCGAAACGGTCGTACCAGCCCATCTGGATGTGGTCACCCTCGGAATAGCCGTGATACTGGAGATCGGGGAAGAGGACGTTGTAGTTGAACTCGTCGCGGTACATGCGCACGAGATAGAGGAAAACGTAGTGGTTGTCACCGTAGCCGTGGACTACGATGGCTGTGCCGTTGGCCGTGGCAGGATCCTTGGCGGGAACGTAGCAGGCGTGGATCTTGAAATTGCGATAACCGGTGATGGTGGTATCCTTGAGTATGCCCTCGGCCTTGAGGCCGTCATACCAGGCGGTGCTGCCGGGCATAAGGGAATCGGCCTTGTGGCGCGTGCGCTCGATGTCATCAACGCCGTGAGGCGTGGGAGTCAGGGCAAAATCGGACATGTACTTACCGGCAAGGCAGGAATTCATAAGCACTGCGGACAAGACGATAAGCAGCGGACTGATGAGTTTTTTCAGTGTCATTTCTCAGTAGTAATTGTTATATAGGTACAAAATTATAGAACTTCGCGGATAAAACAAGACGCCCCCCCTATTGATAAATGTCCGAGAGCGACAGCGTAAGCGACTGCAGACGCGGCACCATGGGGTCGTCCAGGGTGCAGTCGATGACAAGGGGCAGCCCCTTCATCACATTGACCTCGAGGAAGCGTTTCTGCTCGTTCCAAGTTGCGACCATATGGGCTGCGATGTCGTGACTGTGACCAACGTAACGATACAGGGAGTAGGTATAACCCTTCTTCGAATAAATATCTTCAACAAGGGAGAAACTGCCCCAGAAGCCCCAGCGGCCGAAAGTGCGCTTGAAGCAATTTACCGCGCCGTCTTCGCAGCCGTGGAAAAGGAGCTGCGGCGGAGGAGCCACTTCGTAGCTTGGAGTGCCGCTATCCGACATGATTGCTCCGGCAAAGGACATGGCGCCCTTGAACCGGAAGCCCTCGGGGAGCACCGCCGTGCGCACGGTGGGACTGCAAGTTTCCAGTATGGTGGAAAGCGTAATCATGGCACCCGCCGAGCTACCGGAAAGCACCATATTGGAAGGATCTACTCCCAGCTCTTCTGCATGGTCGCAGACATACCTGACGCAGGCGAAAACATCCTCCACGCCAATATCTACGGCATGTTTGGTCTTGTCTGCAGCGTCCAGAAGATGAAAAAGGTCAAACTTCATATTCCGGCCCTTGAGCCCGAGACGATAATCGACCGAAATGACGCCGTAGCCTTCCTTTGTGAGCAGGTCGAACCAGGGGAACATATAAGAGTCGTCCCTGCTTCCGATGATGAAGCCGCCGCCGAAAACATACATTATATATGGCTTCTGAATCCCTTCGAAGGTGGTCTGCGAGCCCGGTGCGGGAGGATAAATGTCCAAAAAGATGTCGCAGGTGTCGCGAGAAACGACAAAATGAGTCTCATACGGAGGCCTTGTCTGAGCGCTCAGAGCAACACCCGCAAAAAGCAGCAACGCGATAAACAGCTTTCTCATTTCTTTACAGGCAGGAGTGAGGGATCCTTCTCAAGGGCACAGCGCAGGAAGATAAGGATCTGCGCGGCGTAATAAGTGGACATGATGACAAAGCCCTCATGAGGAACTGGAGTAACGAAAGCATTGATGGCGATAATCGCGTCCGAGAACACGAAAAGCACGCCGCCGATGCCCCACATCCAGTCCTTCTGCATCAGGGCAGACCACATCATGGTGATTACGAGCCCGCCATAAACATAGAAACCGATGCGTATAACCCCTTCAGGAGCGAAAGGTATCACCTTCTCGCAGCAAATGTAATACACGCCGACGGCAAGCAAGGTGCAGAAGGCGAACCAAATGCCCTTCACTCCCCCTTGCTTCTTCATCTTCAGGCCCCTTGAAAGGAAATAACCAATGTAGAAGCACTGGGCGACAGCGAAGGCCCCGATCTGAGGCGGCATATTGTCAAGATAGCCGAAAGTATCGCCCACGGCGCTGAAAAAAGCCGCGACGATAATGGGCCAGGACTGGAGGAAAAAGCCGAACACGAATAACGAAACCATTGGGAACACCATTTTGAACGGTATCCCCAATGGAAGGAATTCTATAAGGGCAAGGATAAGGAAGGTGACTGCCGAAGCATTCAGTATCGTTCGCTTATCCGACCTGGAAGCATTGTTTGTATTTTTCATAGGTTAAAACTGAATTGTGTCTACTGAGGTATCTGCCCGAGGACTTCGAAGCAGGCCTTGCCTTCAATTATTACCATGCGATAGATGGTATCGTCCACCTGGTAGTACTGCGCGCCGCCGAGGGTGACAGTCTGATAGTCGTCAGGCAGGGAGTCCACGATGGCGCCTGCGGGAGGAACTATGGTCCTGTACTGACCGTCAGCGTCCTTCACGAAAAACACACCGTCATCATAATAGTACTGCACGGAAGCATCTGCGTAGCTCTGCACGAGGCCGAGGCTCAGAGCAAGGGCGTAGGATTCGTCGGCGACGACTGCGGAGGAAGCGACTGCGGAATTCTGGCTGGCGATAGCGGCATTGTTCTGCGCTATGATGCGGTTCTGCTCCTCGATGGTGCGGTAGTTGTCGTTGATGGCGCTGTAAGTACGGTTAAGGGTACTGTAGTAAGCTATGTTGACGACGGCGAGCTCGAGGTCGTAGAGGGCACGGTCCAGAAGGAGTCCGTAAGGCGGACGGCAGACGTGGTAGAAACCGTCGTACCAGCGGTAATAGATGCCGTCGCAGAGGTAGTAATCCCATCCCCAGTAATGATGGTGGACATAGTGGACAGGCAGGCTGTGTATGCGGTAGCCATAGTAATGACGGTCGTGGCGATAGAAGTGCGCGGGACGGCCGTGCTCTATGAAATCGCGATGGCCGGGATGTACCCTGGGACCGTGGTCGTGACGGGGACCGGAAGGTCTGGGACCGCTACCGGGACCTGCGCCGTGGCGACGTTCATGACGTCCATCGCCGGGACCTGCACCGGGACCGCGATCATGACGGCCATCGCCGGGACCGGCGCCGTGACCTCTGTCATGACGGCCATCTGCGGGACGGGCGCCTTGTCCGCCTCCGGGAGGATTATCCCTATGGGGAGAACTCTGCCTGCGGGCGGCATCTCCTCCGCGGGAAGGATTATTCCTGCCTGAAGGATTGACACCCTGGGAAGGAGCTTCTCCGGGATGACGGGTGCCATAGCCTCTGCGATCAGAAGAGCTGCCCTGCCTCCGGGAACTCCTGTCCTGAGTCTGATAAGAGCTGCCGGAAGAAGGGCGGCCGCTATCATGGGAGCGCCTGGTGTCGGAAGAGCCATAGCTGCCGGATGAATGACGGCTGGGGTCATAGGTGCGCCTGGTGTCGGAAGAACCGTAGCTGCTTGAAGACGAGCCGGAGGAATGGCTGGAAGACCTAGAAGGAGATGAATACGACCTCGAAGAGGACGAGCCGCTGCTCCTCGAAGGAGACGAACTGCTCCTGGAAGAACTAGATGACGAGCTGCTCCTGGAAGAACTCGAAGACGAGCGCGACGAGCTCGATGAAGAAGAGGACGATGAAGAAGTGGAATGTGATGAGCCCGAGCGACGCTGGGCGAATGTGGTCAAAGGCTGGAGCGACACGGCCGAAGCAAGCATCGCAATGCACAAAACTTTAAGGATCTTTCTCATGGCGCGATTATTTGTTTGGGTGTTACTTGCCCATGCAATTTTGCAAAAATCAAACCACGGAAAAGAAGCGCTCTTCGAGCATCAGGCAAAGACAGTGATACACAGGCAGATGGAGCTCCTGCGCGCGATAAGTTTCTTCCTCTGGAACGGCTATGGTTGCGTCCGCAATGGAGCTTAAACTCCCCCCACGAGCGCCGGTGAGGGCTATTATCTTCATGCCCTTTACCTTGGCGGCGAGGGCGGCGTAATAGACATTTCGGCTGCTGCCGGAGGTGGAAATGGCAAGAAGGGTATCTCCCTTGGCGCCGTAGCCCCATACCTGCTGGGCAAAGACCATCAGAGGGTCCCTGTCGTTGGCAAATGCGGTGGAAAGCGCAGGATGGCCGCTGAGGGCTATGCATGGTAGCGCCCCCTGAAGGGCCTGGGCAACTGAGCGCCCGGCATGGGCGTCCAGCTTTTCGAAAGCCGCCTTGGCCTCCCCGCTTAGCGTACGGGGCATTTTGAACCCTTTCATCAGCTCACCGGCGATGTGCTCGCAGTCGGAGGCTGAGCCACCGTTGCCGCAAAGGAGGAGCTTGCCGCCTGAGGCAAAACTTTCCTCGAGAAGTGAATATGCCGCCGCGATGGAATCCCTGCAAACCGAGAGGCCGGGATAGCGGCTTATGAGAGTGTCTAGATGTTCAATGTTCATTTTCTTCCTAAAGTGTATTTTATGCCAAGAGTAGCGCCGAAACGGTTGGGGAAAATGGAGCCGGCATCAACGTAGAGGCCATAGACGGCATCGAGGCCGCGGACTGAAAAGAGGTCGGTGAAAGTGCCGTTGAATGCGGCGCACCACTGCCTGAGAGGCAGGTTGCCTGCAGCCTTCATAGCCTCCACCATGCCCTTGCGGGTGTAAGGTGTGCCCCAAATAGATTCGCCAACATAGGGAACCTTGTAGGTTCCGTAATTGCTGCTGTGGGTAAGCATCAGGCGGTAGGGATGGCGGCGGAAAAGCTTGCCGCCAATACCCAGATGCCAGGCTGAAAGCCTGTTGCTCTCTATTCCCATGGTGACTGCGGCACAAGTCCAGGTCCCTGCCCTTGTGCCTGCGGGAAGGAACAGGGGGTTGCCTATAGTGCGACCGTAATGCGTCCAGCCTGAGAGATAGCCGACCTCATGGTTGAAATAGTCATCGCCCCCTCCGTAAATATGCTGCCAGTAGTGTAACTCGTCGGAAGGATCGAGGTGCTGCCTCTCCTCCTCGGTCGTAGGAACATCGTGGCAAGTGCCTGACTGCCAGAGGGAATATTGGTATTCCAGAACTATGTCGCTGACCAAGCGGTCCTTGTCGTCGAAACTAAATGCGAGGGTGTTCACCCCGTCGGGGAAGTTCTGGAAACCCATGCCGGAACCGTCGTCATAGGGTATGTCGTGCTGGAGGACTGCCGTCCAGCCTTCGCCCTTGTACTCGGCTTTGAAGAGTTCGCTGCCCAACTGGTTGCCTATGACGTTGAGCTGGTCAGCTCCGGACCCGGAAGCCGAGGCTGAGCGGCCTGTGACCACACGGATATAATTATCCAGAGTAACGGGCATGCTGCCGTCGGGCAGGTCTCCCGCCCACATGGCGGCATGGTCGAGGGTCAAGGATAGGCTCAGGCGGCCTATATCGCCCCTGATTCCGGCGCGTGTGCGGTGGACAAGGGGGCCGTTTATGTAGCGCAGGTCGGTCATCTTGAAGTCGCCCCAAGCACCGTAAATCCACAGATGCTCTCCCGTGAAGGGCACAGCAAGGGGCTCGAGGGTGGCGAGATAGCCGGGCATGGTGCGGGCATTGCCGCTCTCCAGCAGGTGTCCTCCGGTCACCGACAGGCTGCCAAGCGAAGGATCGGCGCCCATGAAATCCAACTCGCGGTGGAAACAGCCGGCATCAAGCCTCAGCACCTTCCATCTTGCGCCCACATAAAGCTCATCGAGCATGAAATTGAGCGGAGAAGAAGCCGCGGAAAGCGGATTATTATAGGTATTTGCGGCAAGCGACGCCCCCCAGTGCCACTGGAAGGTCTTGGCCGTGTCGAACTGAGTATGAGCCTGCAGCAGCATCAGGCTGCCGTTATTCTCGGGCATGAGGCCCCACTGCCCGGTGGTCGCCCAGTAAGGGAGGGAACCGGAAGTGGACAAGGCTCCGAGGAGCATCAGCGACACTACGAACTCGTTCATTTCTTCAAGTCTGATAATTTAACATAGCCCTTCAGCAGCCTCCATGACCATTCCCATGCCTGACGCACGGGCAGCCACAGGACTTCCGAAGGGTAATCGGGGAGGAAGCGCACGAGACGGGAAATCCGCCCGCCGCCTTCGGTGGCGTAATGGCTGAAATTGCCCGAACGACAAATGTCATCGAGCAGTTTCGGCCCCCTCACAGGGTCTGGAGCAAATACGCAGTCGGAGGCAAGGTCGGCAAAGACCTCCTGCTCCACGTATGCAAGGGCGGCTGCGACTCGGGAGAGTCCGAGCTCTGTCGCCACCTTGCGGAACTCTTCCTTTCGCTCCGGGGGCAAGGCGGCCATGATAAAATGATGGTCAAGCACCTGCCTCAGGCCAACCCCCTCATTGATAATGTGTTTTAGAATGTGAGAGAGTGAATAAACTGCGGCAAAAAGCACATTGGGGCGGTAAAAGCCTGCGCACTCCTCCACCTCCCATTTCTTTGCCTCGGCCTCGAACCATTTCTGCAGGCGCGCATTGCGAACCATGTTGAAAAAGAACGAGGGGTGGAAATGGACCTCCACGGGCATGTCGTCGAAGAAATCGACGTCTGCGTGGATATATACCTGAGACCCGACGTGATATTTGCCCTCAAGGAAGGCGAGGGTCTTTTCTCTGGGGCCCGGGACCCACAGGTCGATGTCGCCGCTAGTGCGGCTTGAAGGGTCTGGATAATAGCGTGAGTTGCCCTGGCCCTTGAGTACGCAGCACTTCAGGCCGCCTTCGCGGAATATCGCCGTTAGCTCAGCGGCCCGCTTGTCTGCGAGAGCGCCGCGCGATGACGTCCTGCCCCGCTCCATCATCCAGCGGCTGCTGAGCGAGAGCGGAGGGAGCTGCTCCTCGGGCAGTATCTCGAGGGCGCGGCTGAGGAAGGCAGTGACCGAGTGCTTTCGCGCTTCTGCGAAAAGGGTCTCCCACTCCTCTACTGAAGGAGCGTAATCAAAAGACCCGCTCCCTCCCAGAGAAATGCGAAGCATCCTTAGCAGAAGTGCGTCCAAGGCTGTGCTTTGCTAGATATACATATTGACTATAGTCTCCAGAAGCTCCTGCTTGCCGGAAACCATGGCGGGCTCGCCTTTAGTTTTGGCGTAGTCGACGACCTGCTCGAGCGTGAGTTTGCCGTCCTCGAAGTCCTTGCCAATTCCGCTGTCGAAAGAAGCGTAACGGGCCTTGAGCATGGCGGGGAGCTCGCTCTTTTCGAGCACGTCGGCGGCGGCCAGAAGGGCGCGGGCCATGATGTCCATGCCGGAAACGTGGGCGATGATGATGTCCTCGAGGTCTGTGGAGTTGCGGCGGGTCTTGGCGTCGAAGTTGGTGCCTCCGACGAGGCCGCCGGCCTTCATGATGACCATCATGGCCTGGGTGAGCTCATAGACGTCGATGGGGAACTGGTCGGTGTCCCAGCCGTTCTGGGCGTCGCCGCGGTTGGCGTCGATAGAGCCGAGAAGACCTGCGTCTGCTGCGCACTGGAGCTCATGCTCGAAGGTGTGGCCGGCGAGGGTGGCGTGGTTAACTTCGATATTGACCTTGAAATCCTTGTCAAGGCCGTGGGCGCGCAGGAAACCTATGACGGTCTCGGTGTCGGCGTCGTACTGGTGCTTGGTGGGTTCCATGGGCTTGGGCTCGATGAGGAAGGTGCCCTTGAAGCCGTGGGCGCGGCCGTAGTCGC
>CAMYVB010000031.1 GCA_947302175.1 uncultured Bacteroidales bacterium
ACTTGTCCCTTCGCCCGAAAACGAAAAGCGCCTGGCGTTAAGCCAGGCAAGCTTTTGTGCGGGCGGAGGGACTCGAACCCTCACGCCGTGAAGCACCAGATCCTAAGTCTGGCTTGTCTACCATTTCAACACGCCCGCGACGCTCTGCAAAGATAGGAAAAAAACGACACTTTCATTATCTTTGGCAGAAACATACTGATATGAAACAGATTCTGACAATACTCTCCACTCTCGTATTTTCGCTCACGCTGAGCGCCCAGGTCGTTATGCCCGCAAGGCCTGCAATCCCCGAGCGGACCGTCTGTATCAGCGATTTTGGCGGCATTCCCGACGGGCTCAGCTCCAACACCGAAGCTTTCAGCAAGGCCATTTCGGCGCTTAATAAGCAAGGCGGCGGACACCTCACCGTTCCCGAGGGCGTCTACCTCACCGGCCCCATAGTGCTGAAGGACTGCATAGACCTGCACCTCGAGAAAGGCGCAATCATCATCTTCTCTCCCGACAAGCGCGATTTCCTCGACAAAGGCTCCGTCCGCCCCTGCATCTCGGCATCGAAGCGCCACGACATCGCTATCAGCGGCGAGGGGATGATAGATGGCAACGGGCAGTGGTGGCGCGTCGTCAAGCGCAGCAAAGTCTCCGACGCCGAATGGAAAGCCTTCCTCAGAATGGGTGGCACCGTGACCGAAGACGGCAGCCTCTGGTATCCTTTCGGCCTGAATGACTACCCCGACATCGCTCCTACTGCACAGGAACAGGAAAAAATGCGCACCCATCTCGTGCGCCTGACCGACTGCGAGCGCATACTCGTTGAAGGCGTAACTATTTGCAATTCACCTAAATTTCACCTTGTCCCCCAGCGTTGCAAAGACGTTACCATCGACGGCGTCAGCGTCCGCTGCCCCTGGAACGCCCAGAACGGCGACGGGATAGACATCATGCAGTGCGAAAGGGTGCTCGTCACTCGCTGCACGCTCGATGTAGGCGACGACGGCATATGCCTCAAGGGCGGCGTGGGCGCCAAATCACTGAAGGACGGCCCCTGCCGCGACATCACCATAGAGCACAACACCGTCTTCCACGCCCATGGCGGCTTTGTCATTGGTTCCGAGTTCTCCGCCGGCATGGAAAACATCACCGTAAGGCACAATAGCTTCAACGGCACCGACACCGGCCTGCGCTTCAAAAGCGCCCCCGGCCGCGGCGGAAAGACCATTAACATTCGCATCAGCGACATAACGATGGCCGCCATCAAGGACCAGGCAGTCGTATTCGAAACCTCTTACGCCGACCGTCATGCAGGCGGCAGCGGTTTCGAGCCCGGCAAAAATGCCGAATTCGTGCCCGAGTTCTGCGACATACTCATCGAACGCATCACCTGCCGCGGCTGCGACACCGCAATCAAGGCTGAAGGCTCGCCCCAGACCATACACGGCATCACCATACGCAACTCCACAATCTTCTACGAGAGCAAAGGCCTCGACGAGACCGTCCCCGGCCTTGTGACCCTCGAAAATGTCACCCTCTCCTGCAATAGCGAAACCACTGATTAATAGCCTAATGAAACCCCTGTTTGCCATAGCCGCGGCGCTCGCTGCTTGCGCCGCCGTTGTCTCTTGCGAAAACCCTGCAGGCAAATCGCTTTCCCTGATGGACCCCGTTCCCTTCTCGCAGGTAAAGATTGACGGCCCGTTCTGGAATCCCGTGCTCGAGGCCCACAACAGCGCGACCGTCAGTGTCTGCATAGACCAGATCGAAAACCAAACCGGTCGCATACGCAACTTCGAGAACGCCGCAGCCCGCCAGGGGCAGCATTCCGGCATCTTCTTTGACGACTCCGACGTCTACAAAGCCCTCGAAGGCATGGCATACACCCTCCGGAACCATCCAGACGCCGCCCTGGAAGCCAAATGCGACGAGTGGATAGATATAATCGCCGCGGCCCAGCTCGAAGACGGCTACATCAACACCTACTACACCCTCACCGACCTTAACAAGCGCTGGACCGACATGGACAGGCACGAAATGTATTGCGCAGGTCACATGACCGAGGCCGCCATCGCCTACTACCAGGCCACCGGCAAGCGCAAGCTTCTCGATGTCGCAATACGCATGGCTGACTACATGATGAGCGTTTTCGGTCCCGGAAAGCGCGACTGGGTGCCCGGGCACGAGGAAATCGAGCTCGCCCTAGTAAAGCTCTACACCACTACCGGCGAAAGGAAATATCTCGAATTCGCCGACTGGCTGCTTTCAGAGCGCGGTCACGGCTTTGGCAGCAAAGGTCCCGAGGCCCACTACCCCTGGAATCCCGAGTACTATCAGGACGCCGTGCCCGTCCGCGATATGACAGACATCTCAGGCCACGCCGTGCGCTCCATGTACCTCTACTGCGCCATGGCCGACGTAGCGTCGTTCACTTTCGACCAAGGCTACATTGCCGCCCTCGACCGCCTCTGGGACGACGTCGTCCTTCGCAACATGTACATTACCGGCGGCATAGGCCAGAGCTCGAGCAACGAAGGTTTCACCGAGGACTACAGTCTCCCCAACCTCAGCGCTTACTGCGAGACCTGCGCGTCCGTGGGCATGGTGCTCTGGAACTGGCGCATGAACCGCCTCAGCGGCGATTCGAAATACATCGACATTCTTGAAAAATCGCTCTACAACGGTGCCCTTGCCGGCGTATCGCTCGACGGCGAAAGTTTCTTCTATGTCAACCCGCTAGAGTCTCTCGGCAACCACCATCGCCAGGCCTGGTATGGCTGCGCCTGCTGCCCCTCGCAAATCTGCCGCTTCATCCCCTCGATAGGCAACTATATCTATTGCACTTCCCCTGAAAGCATATGGGTTAACCTCTTCATCGGCGGTAGCGCAACGATGAAAGTGGGCCGCAAAACTATCACTCTCACCCAGGAGACCTCATACCCCTGGAACGGGGAAGTAACAATTAAGGTCATCGCTCCCAAGCCCGTCAGCGCCGCCCTCCGCGTTCGCATCCCCTCCTGGTGCGAAGACTGTACCATCGCCGTTAACGGGGAACAGATTTCCCCGGCTGTCGACAAGGGCTACGCAGTGCTGGAAGGTAAATGGAGCGACGGCGACGTTATCACCCTTACTATGGCAATGGAGCCCGTGCTCGTCGCCGCCGACCCCAGGGTTAAGGAGGACGAAGGCTGCAGGGCGCTCACGCGCGGCCCTCTGGTCTACTGCATTGAAGAAGCTGACAACCCCGAATCTTTCGATAAGATATGCGTCAGCGAAGACGAGGCCCTCAGCGCCTCGTTCGAGCCCGATCTTCTTGGCGGAGTAGTCAGCATCACCGCCTCTAACCCCGGCGGAGAGGTCAAATTCATCCCCTACTACGCCTGGGACAACCGCAGCCCGGGCAAAATGAAAGTCTGGGTCCCCCTGCGCTAGTCCCTTATTGCGCTGAAACAATACTGTCTCATGATAGCATCACAAGGCTCCCAATGCGGAGCCTTGTTTTATTTGCGCGAAACGGTGAAAATGCTTAAATTGCCTTCCTAATTCATCGTTTTTATGCGCAAAGCAAAAATCTTCTCCGTGGCGGGTCTTATGGCGCTTCTTCTGTCAGTCATTCCCGCCTGGGCCCAGAAGCCCGTTATCACCCACAACGATTATGACGGCTGGAAAAACGTCAGTCGCGCTTTCGTCCCCTCGGGAGGGGAGTGGATGTATTATTTCATTTCCGAGCAGCAGGGAGATGCCGTCCTGCATATAGCAAAGGCTTCCGGCAGTCCCTCTTATGAGATTCCCCGCGCATACGACCCTAAATTCAGCGCCGACGCTTCGAAAGTAGTATTCAAGCTAAGGCCCACCTATGCCGAGACCCACGAGGCCAAGGTGAAAAAGAAAAAGCCGGACCAGATGCCCCACGACACCCTTGCAGTAATGGACCTGGGGACAGGGGAAATAGAAAAGATACCGGGCCTGAAGGCACTGACCGTCCCCTTCAGCCTCGGCGAGATCGTGGCCTATTCGAAGCAATTTGAGAAAAAGGACAGCCTTCTCAAGGCAGGAGACCAGATAGTCCTCAATATCAAGACCATGGAAAGGGACACCCTGCGTAGCGCCTCGAACCTCAAATTCAGCCCCAAGGGCGACCGCTTCACCTTCACCGTGAAGCCCGAAGCCAAGGACAGCGTGCGCCGCGCTGGCCTCTGCATTTACAGCGCCTCCGGCGTGGACAGCCTTTTCCTGATTGACAAAAAAGCCTCAGTCGGCAACGTTTACTGGAACGAGACCGGCGAGCGCTTCGCCTTCTTCGCCAATCCCGACACCTCCAAGGCCGCAAAAGGCAAGAACGACATCTACCTCTGGGACGGAAATGAGGTGCGCAAGGTTCTCGGCAAGGAGGACCCTTCGATCAAGGAAGGCTGGAAAATCAGCGACGTGCGCGGCATAGGCTACCGCAGCTCCGACCGTGTCCTTACCTTCGGTCTCTGCCCCATCCCGCCGGAGAAAGATACCAGCTACGCAGATTTCGAGCGCCCCAAGCTCGACATCTGGGTCTGGAACGCCGAATACATCCCTCCTATCCAGAAAATGCGCGCCAAGGCCGAGTCCAACCGCAGCTACCTCTCCACCATCGACCTCGAGAGCGGCAAAGTGCTCCAGCTCGCGGACGAGGACGTGCCTGAAATGCGCATAGGCGTGGACTGCATAGCCTCGAAGATCGTCGCCGGTACCGATAAACCCTACCGCATGCAGCAGCAGTGGGACATGAACCCCTGCAGCGACTATTATCTTGTCAATCTTGAAGACGGCAGCCGCACCCTCATTGCCGAGGCCGCGCCCTGGACCCGCTTCTCTGAGTCGCCGGACGGCCTGAAGGGCGTAGTCTACGACGCGGTCAAGCGCGCCTGGCTGATGGTAGATATAGAATCAGGCGAAATCACCGACCTTACTTCCAATCTCGGCATAGACTTTCACGACGTCCTGGACGACCATCCTTCCTTCCCGCCGCCCACGAGCGGCGCCACCTGGTTCAAGGACTCCCGCCACGTCGCCATACGCGACCGCTACGACTACTGGGTATTCGACCTCAGCGGCGCCAAGGCTCCTTACATGCTGACGGAAGGCCGCGGCCGCGCCGATAGCACCGCCTACAATATCAACAACCCCCTCGACAGTCCCGACTACTTTGGCCGAGGTTTCCGCATAGATCCTTCGCGTCCCCTCTATTTCGTGACCCAGAACTATGGCAGCAAGGAGTGGGGAGTGGCGGTCAAAGACCTGTCGAAGCGTCGTCCTGTGCTTAAGACGCTCGCCGAAGGTCCTTGCAAATATGACGGCCTCGCCCTCTCGAAAGCGGTCAAAAAGCAGCCTCAGAGGATGTTCTTCACACGCGAAGCCTTCGAGACAGGCCGCGATATTTGGTCCACCGCTGACCTGTTCAAGACCGAAGTGCGCCTGACAGAAGTGGGCCGCCAGATTGAAAAATTCAACTGGGGCACCGTGGAGCTCATGAAGTGGCAGCGTAGCGACGGCATCGACGCCGAAGCCCTGCTCTTCAAGCCCGAGGATTTCGACCCCGAAAAAAAATACCCCGTCATATTCTATTTCTACGAGAAGAACTCCCAGACCCTGTATGACGCCCGCAACCCCGCGCCCAGCAGGTCGGTCGTGAACATTCCCTACTTCGTCAGCAACGGCTACGTGGTCTGCGTCCCTGACATGTTCTACAAAATGGACGGCCACCCGGGCCGCGACGGCCTTGAGTCTGTGCTCAGCGCCGCCGACCAGGTCTGCCTCAACCCCTGGGCGGACGAAAAGCACATGGGCATCCAGGGCCAGAGCTGGGGAGGCTACCAGACAGCCTACATAGTGACCCAGACAGACCGCTTTGCAGCTGCCGGCGCCGGCGCTCCCGTTTCCAACATGACCTCCGCATACGGCGGAATACGCTGGGGGAGCGGCATGGCCCGCACCTTCCAGTACGAGCAGCAGCAGAGCCGCATAGGCAAGGATCTCTGGAGCGGGTACGAGCTCTACTACGACAATTCACCCCTCTTCTTCGTGCCCAATGTCACTACTCCCATCCTCATCATGCACAACGACGCTGACGGCGCCGTCCCCTGGTATCAGGGCATAGAATTCTTCAACGCCCTGAGGCGCTGCGGCAAGCCGGCATGGATGCTTCAGTACAACGGCGAGGCTCACAACCTCAATGCCCGCCACAACGCCAAGGACCTCAGCATACGCCTGCAGCAGTTCTTCGACGTCTACCTCAAGGACGCCCCCATGCCGGAGTGGATGGAAAAGGGCGTCCCCGCAACCATGAAAACAGTAACCCTAGGATATTAATCTTTAAGCAATTGTCAATATGAAAAAGACCCTCATCACCCTGCTTGGCATCGTGGCTCTCGCCACCATGCTCGTTTCCTGCGGCTGCAACAACTGCGGCAAATGCAAAGACAAGAGCGCATGCAAGGAATGTTCCTCGTGCTGCGCCTTCGAAAAGAAACTCCCCATAGGCGTCCAGCTCTACAGCGTCCGCACCGACCTTGAGCAAGACTTCTACGGCACGCTCAAGAAAGTCCGCGAGATGGGCTATGCCGGCGTCGAATTCTACGGCGAATACTACGGCAACTCCGTCGTCCAGGTGAAGACCTGGTGCACCGAGCTCGGCCTCATCCCCTTCTCCAACCACGTCCCCTTCCAGCAGATGATAGACGACGTCGATAAGGTGATTGCCGAAAACACCATCCTCGGCGTCCAGTACATCGTCTTCCCCTATATGGACGAGGCCAGCCGTCCCGGCGTGGATCCCGTTCAGTTCAAAAAGACCGTTCAGAAGCTCGGTGAAATCGGCGCCAAAGTCAAGGCCGCAGGCTTCCAGCTCCTCTACCACAACCACGATTTCGAATTCGTGACCATGGAGGACGGCACAGTCGGCTACGACAATATCTTCTCAGCGAACGACCGCTCCAACCTCCAGAACGAGCTCGACGTCGCCTGGGCGCATTATGCAGGCTGCGATCCCGCCGAAGTACTTATTAAATACTCAGGCAACGTCCCCGTCGTCCACGTGAAGGACTACTACCTCGAAGGGAAGCTCAGCAAAGCACCCTACGCCCTTATCGGCATCTCCACCGACAATACTATGAAGGACGAAGGCGGCTGGTTTGAGTACAGGCCCCTCGGCGATGGCCTTGTGGACATTCCCGCAGTCATCAGGGCGGCAATCGCCGCCGGCAGCCAGTGGCTCTGCGTCGAGCAGGACGAGCCCAACGCACCTCTGACCCGCCTCGAGGGCATTGAGAAGAGCACGAAGTATCTGAAGTCCCTCGATCTCATGTAGTTTTTGAGGAAAACTGCAAAAAAGTAAAATAAATATTGTTTTTCGATAAATATTTATTATATTTGCGAAAACATCAATGCTATGATTATGCAATCTTGGGCTGAACTCAGCTTGTTTATGAAGATCATGTGGGGCATCACAGCCGTCTCCACGCTGATTTTCATCATCCAGACCATCCTCACCTTCATCGGAGCCGATGCCGGCGGCGACGCCGACTTCGACGCCTCGTTCGACGCTGATGTCGACATGTCCGACGTCGACGCCGCCGCCGGAACTTCCGGCATGAACCTCTACACCTTCCGCAACTTCGTGAACTTCTTCCTTGGTTTCGGTTGGGCGGCGGTGCTCTTTGACGGCGCCATCAAGTCGCGCGCTCTCCTGCTGATTATCGCCATCCTGATAGGCTGCGTTTTCGTCGCACTGGTGATGTATCTTTTCAAGTGGCTCTATTCCATGCAGCAGTCCGGCAACATCAATGTCTACAAGTCGGCCGTCGACTGCACCGGCACGGTCTATCTGTCTATTCCCGCAGAGCGCACAGGCGAAGGTAAAGTCCAGATTACCATCAATTCCGCAGTCCGCGAATACGGCGCACTCACCGACGGCGACGCCCTCCCGACCGGCACGCCCATAAAGGTCGTCGAAGTGATTAACCCTTCCACCCTCCTCGTAGAACCCCTGAAATCCCTGATCATATAAAACCACTTTAAGATGAGTCCCACTTATATCATTCTGGTTGCGGTAATCCTTCTTTTCGTTACCCTATCCGCCATTCTCAAGCGCTACAGGCGCTGCCCTTCGGACAAGATCCTTGTCATCTACGGTAAGACCGGCAGGAACAAGGAAGGAGGAGTCTCTTCTGCCCGCTGCATACATGGCGGCGCATCCTTCATATGGCCCGTTTTCCAGAGCTATGCATTCCTCGACCTCAAACCCATCTCGATCGAGTGCAACCTCACCAACGCCCTTTCGAAGCAGAACATCAGGGTGGACGTGCCCTGCCGCTTTACGGTCGGTATAAGCACCGAGCCCGAGGTCATGACCAACGCTGCCGAGAGGCTCCTAGGCATGAGCTCAGAGAGCATCCAGAACATCGCCACCGATATACTCTTCGGTCAGCTGCGTCTTGTCATCGCCACGATGGACATCGAGGAAATCAACGCCGACCGCGACAAGTTCCTCGCCAACGTTTCCACCAACGTCGAGGCCGAACTCCGAAAGATAGGTCTTAAGCTCATCAACGTCAACGTGACCGATATACGCGACGAATCCGGTTATATCGAGGCTCTCGGTAAGGAAGCTGCCGCAAAGGCCATCAACGATGCAAAGAAGAGCGTTGCCGAGCAGAACCGTTATGGTGAAATCGGTAAGGCCGAGGCCGACAGGGACAAGGACATCAGGATAGCCGAAACAAGCCGTGACACCCGTATCAAGACCGCCGAGGCCAACGCCCTTGCAGTCGAAGGTGAAAACAGTTCCAAGATAGCCATTGCCAATTCCGACGCCCTGCGCCGTGAGAAGACCGCTGAGGCAGAGCGCCTTGCCGTTGCCGCAGAAAAGGTCCAGGCCGCAAAGGCCCTCGAGGAGGCCTACAAGTCCGAGCGCGACGCTGAGCTCGCCCGTGCCGAAAGGGAGAAAGCCACCCAGGAGGCAAATATCGTCGTTGCCGCCCAGATCGAGAAAGAAAAGCTCATCATCGCCGCTGAGGCTGAGGCCGAAAAGGTCCGCCGCGAGGCAAAGGGTGAAGCTGACGCCATCTACGCCAAGATGGACGCCCAGGCCCGCGGTACCCTCGAAATCCTCTCCAAGCAGGCTGAAGGTTTCAGAAAGCTCGTCGAGGCCGCCGGAGGCGACGCCTCTCAGGCCATCACCATGCTCATCACCGACAAGCTCCCCGAGCTCGTAAAGACCCAGGTCGAAGCCGTGAAGGGTATCAATATCGACAAGGTCACCGTCTGGGACGGCGGCAAAGGTGAGAACGGCAAGACCGCGACCGCCAATTTCGTCTCCGGCCTCATGGGCTCTGTCCCCCCTCTGACCGACCTCTTCAAGATGGCTGGCCTCGAGCTTCCTTCCTACCTCGCCGCCAAGGCAACTGAGGACAACTCAGCTGACGAAAAGGAAGCTGCGAAGTAATGTCTATCATAGTAAACGTGGATGTAATGCTCGCCCGGAGGAAAATGTCCTCCGGGGAGCTTTCCGATAAGGTGGGCATTTCGCCGGCCAACCTTTCCATCCTTAAGACGGGCAAGGCCAAGGCCGTACGCTTCTCGACCCTGAGCGCCCTCTGCAAGGCCCTCGACTGCCAGCCGGGCGACCTTCTTGAATACCGGGACGACTAGTGAGCGAAAAATGACTATATTTGCGCTATGTCAAAGATATCAGTCATCGTTCCCGTTTGCAATTCCAGGGATTATGTAATCACCTGCATCGACAGTCTGCTGGGCCAGACTCTCGAAGATATTGATATAATCATAGTCGACGACCACGGCTCCGACGATGCAGTTCAGGCTGTCCGGAACCTCGCGGAAGGCTATTCCGGCAAGAAGCGTTTCCTTTTTGCGGAGACCTCGGCCAATTCCGGCCCGGGAGTCGCTCGCAATGTGGGTCTCATCCTTGCCGAAGGCGAATATGTGGCCTTTGTGGACAGTGATGACTGGGTGGAGCGGGATTTCTGCGAAATCCTCTACAAGGCGGCTTCCCGCAAGAATGCCGACATAGCCTGCTGCCACTACAAATCAGACAATCTCCGCGATTCTTCTTCCGCTGAAGTTTCCTATCCCAGCATTACGTCGGGCGACTTCAGCATGAAAAAGCGCAGGGCCTTCCTTCTCGCAAAGGAACTTCCCGTTGCGACCACTTTCCTCTGCCGCCGCGCCTTCCTAATGGAGAAAGCCATACGTTTCCCCGACACCAGATGCGGAGAGGACGGGGCATTCGTTGCGATGTGCCTCCTTGCCGCAAAGCGCATAGCGACCGTGGAGCGTCCCCTGTACCACTATGTGGGGCGTCCCAGGTCTCTCTCGGTCAAGATAGACCCCAATAAGTATCTTCAGCAGAGCGCCTCTTTCGATGAAGTCCTCTCTTTTGCCAGAAGGCAGGATCTGTATGAGCCTTTCAAGAATGAGACGGATTTCCTCTTTATCCGCGAAGGCTTCCTGAAGGCTTGCCGCATATATGTAGGAAATGTCCTTAAACCCGAGTCTGCAGTCTTGTCCGAGCTCTGCAGCCTGCTCAAGGACCGTGTTCCTGAATACGAGGAGAACCCCTATCTGAAGAAAAAACTAATCATGCGCCTCCAGGTGAAGAATCTCTTCAAGCACCCGAAGGCGGCCATGCGTTATCTAAAGCGTAAAGTCAGGCGCGCTTCTTAAGCAATCTGACAACCCCCAGGGCGATAAGCCCTAAAGTAACCAGGTACATTATCAGGATGAAGACCATCGCCAGGCTGTCGCCTTTGCGCACGCTGTCTGGGTCGAACACGAAGTGTATCGTGTGGTGTCCTGCGGGGACGTTCATTGCCCTTAGCATGTAGTTCACGCGGTAATGGTCTGCAGCCTTACCGTCGATACTGGCTTTCCAGCCGAAGGGATAGTAAATCTCTGAAAAAACCATGCAGCCGGGGACGGAGCTTTCGTACTCATAATCCCTGCTGTCGGGGGTCTGCGCCGTGAGGGTTATTGTCGCTTCAGGGTCCCTGCCGGGAGCCATGTTGGCGACCATGGGAACGAATTCCTTGTCGATTACGGCTGTCGAACTCAGGTCAACTGCCATGAGGGCGTCACTCTCCTTTTTCGCACCTTCCACTTCCACTATCTTTTCGACGAACCATGCATTGCCCATAGCGTTGGGATTGACCGTGACTTCAGGGGATCCGTTTTCGGCGCTGGTGATGAAGTACTTGGTGTTGAGCATGTTGAGCACGGGCATATGCATCTTGGAGAGGTGCTCGTCTATGAGATCCTGGTAGCGGCGGAGTTTGGCGGCGTTGTAACCGCCTATGGATTTGAGACGGTACGAAGTGCGGGAGTCGCTGAAGGGATTGACCGTCAGGTTGAACACCCTGAAGTACCCGGGATCCTGGAGTATGGCGCTTTCCCAGGGCTGAATAGCGAAGTAGGAAGAGTTGTCCTTGGGAGAGACGAAATTGTTGTCGTTGAAGTACCTCTTGTCCACGGGCCACATATCCAGCACGACCAGCACTCCCAGCGCGGCAACCACCCACTTTGCCTTGAGTTTGTCCATGCAGTAGAGCAGCAGCGGGATGGCAGCGAGCACTATGAACATCATTGAGCGGAGGCTGTCGCTCCTGAGAAGCTGTTTGCGGTCGGCTATGATGGCGTCATATGCCCAGCCGGGGAGGGACCCTGCAAATTGGGCGTCATACCTGGAAGTGAAGCTGAACAGCGAGGGGCCGAGGAGGGCGAAGAATGCGCAGATGGCCACGGTGACTCCTCCCGCAATCAGCACTCCCTGTGCCGCCTTGCGCTTGTCCACCTTGCCGCCGAGTATGCGGCTAAGGGCCATGAATCCCAGCAGCGGCATGGTTATTTCGGCGACGATGAGGATAGAGGACACCGCCCTGAATTTGTTGTAGAGGGGGAAATAATTGAAAAACAGCTTTGTCAGAGGCATGAAATTGCTTCCGAGGGCGAGGGCGGCGGAGAAGAGGGTGGCGGCAAGGAGCCCCCATTTCATGGGCCCGTCCACCACGATAAGCCCTAGCAGGAAGAGGAAGCACACGATGGCTCCCATATATACGTTGCCGGCAGTGAAGGGCTGGTCGCCCCAGTAGAGGGGGACTCCCTGGCAGAAGCGCATAGCGCTGCGCTTGTCCACGCCTTTGGAAATGAGGGTCTTGTAGGTGTGTGAGTCGTTCCCGAGCGCCACGGCTGAAGCGCCTCCCTGGACGCCGGGGATGAGGAATGAGAAAGACTCGAGAGCGCCGTAGCTCCACTGCGTGGCGTATTCAAGGTCAAGACCCTTGGCGGGTTTCTCCCCGTTTTCGGCATCAGCTTCGGCGACGATGTCGCTGTGCCCGCCCCTCATGGTCTGGGAGGAGTACTCGGAGTTGGCGAATATGTTGGCCATGTTAGTGCCGAGACCGACGCCCACGCAGGCAAAGAAGATGGCCGAGGCGATGAGGAAGTCCTTCATCCTCTTTTCGCGTATGTGGACCCACAGCTCGGCGAGGTAGAGCATACCCGTGAGCATGAAAATATAGTAGGCCATCTGGGGGTGGGTCGTGAAGCCGGCGGCGATGAAGAGCATCACCAGTATGGCGCCCAGGCCGTATTTCTTCTTGAAAATGAGGTGGAATCCGGCAAGCATCACGCTCATAAGGGCAATGGTCGAGGTCTTTCCTCCATGCCCGGCCGCTATGATTACTAGAAAATAGGACGAAAGGCTTACTGCAAACGCGCCGGCGATTGCAGTCCACTTATCCACGTCGAAAGACCGCAGCAGTATGAAGAAACAGAACAAATAGATAATCAGGACCCAATGCGCGCTGCCGTGGCCTTTGTGGAGTATGCTTCTCAGGGGGGTGAGCCACTGGTCGGCGTGGTATGCTCCTCCGCCAATCTGGTAGGAAGGCATGCCGCTGAACATCGACCCGTTCCACCAGGTGTGCTCTCCGGTCTCTTCTATATATTCGATTGCTTCCTGGACGGCGCCTGAGGCGGTGAGATTGTCTCCTGCGTAGACGACTTTGCCTTTGAACTCGGGGAAACAGTAGATGATTGCGGCAGAGACGAAAAGCACCGCGGCGGCCAGGTATGCGCCATATTTTTTGAAAAAGTCTTTCATGAGACAAAAATAATAAAAAAAGCCGGTTCCGAAACAGGAACCGGCCTTATGTGGCTGCCATCAGTCGTACTGATTACTGCTCGTCTTCAAGACGGAGGTGCTGCACATAGATGGCCTTCTGCATGGCCTTCCTCTTAATCTCAGAAGGCTTCTGGAAATTTTTCCTGGCACGCATCTCGCGGACGGCACCGGTCTTTTCGAACTTCCTCTTGAACTTTTTGAGGGCGCGCTCGATATTTTCACCTTCTTTTACGGGAACTATGATCATCTTTTTATCACCTCCTTTTTTCTTTAGCGGCCGCAAATATAGCACAAAAAATCAAAAATCACCCTTTGTGCGGAAAAAATATTTTTTCACCCAGTATTCGAACAGCGGATCTTCGAAGCGGGCGTCGTCATTTTCAGAGAAAATGATGATTTCCTTTTTCGCAAGGGCGTCCTTGAGGCGCTTGACGTTGGCTGACGAGCTGAGGTTGTAGCTGCGTATGACTTCGGCGCTGCTGAATTTGGTGTGGCCGTCGCAAATTGCGCGCAGCAGGTTGACCTGGTAGTTGGTCAGGTCTTCCATTATGGAGTTGAAGGAGCTTTCGTGGATGGCGATCAGGTTCTCCAGGGCGTCGATGAGGACGTTTTCATTGATGTATCCCTTGGAAATCTGGTCGCAGATGGCGAAGAAATGGTTGATGTGGTGCATGTCGCCCTGAAGGCGCAGCACGACGCCCTGCAGGAGGCCCCTGTCTATCACTTTTCCGCTGGAGAGAAAGCCTTTCACTATGCTTTCGCAAATGTCCTTTTCGTCTATGGACGAGGGGGTGAACTGCTCGAACTGGCGGTAGAAAAAGCGGCGGTGGCGGAAGATTTCGTCCATCGCGTTGGGCATGGAGCCGGTAGCGACTATGGAAAAGTAGGGACGCCCGAGCATTGAGTCCTGCTCCTTGATGATGTCCTCCAGAATGTGGCACAGCTCTTCCCACTTTTCGATGAAGCGTATGTCCTGGAATTGCCTGAGCACCATCACGGTCTGTTTCTCGGCTGAGGCTGAAAGCAGGTAGGGGAGATTCATCAGGGTGCGTATGTCTTTTTCGTCAGGCTCCCAGTTTAGGGAAATGATCAGAGAGTCCTCGGCGAAGCTCCTTGAGTCGAATACGAAATGGGTTCCCTGGAGGTATTTGCCCACGATTTCCCTGTATTCCGGCTGCGTGCCGGCGAATTGGCGGATAACGGCGTCGCCGAAGATGCGCAGGAAGGCCTTGAGGTCTCGGATGCTTCGTAAGTCGATTTCGCAGACGGCGAAATTGGGAGCGGTGGTCTTGATTTTGAAGAACGCCTGCTGGAGGAGGGAAGTCTTGCCTCCCTTGGGAGTGCTGACAAGGGCAATGTTTTCCCGCGAGGAGATGAGGTTCACCAGGGCGTCGACATCCTTGTGGCGGCCGATGAAGTTCTTGCCGCTGACATAATGGCCGTAGATGAAAGCTGAGTCCATAACAAAAATGTTGTATGCAAAATTAATAATACTTGTCAAATATTTTTGCGAATTGGATGAAAAATGCTATTTTTGCGGTCCCCAAATATTATATGACCGTTAAGCCATTGATAAAGAGCTGTCTTCAGGGCAGACGCTTGCGGCCGAAACTTTAAAAGTTTTAGTTTTATATGTACGCTATCGTAGACATTGCAGGCCAGCAGTTTAAGGTCGAAGCCGGCAATGAGATTTTTGTCCACCGCCTCGCAGCAAAGAACGGCGAGTCCGTGGAGTTCCCCAAGGTTCTCCTCGTAGCAGACGGCGAGGCCGTCAAGGTAGGAGCCCCCTATGTCGAGGGTGCAGTCGTGAAGGCCACCGTCCTCGATGATTCTGCCCGCGCAGACAAGGTCCTCGTTTTCAAGAAGATCCGTCGCAAAGGTTTCCAGAAGCTCAACGGTCACCGTCAGAAGCTCACCAAGATCCAGATCAACGCAATCGCTTAAACAGGAATCATTATGGCACACAAGAAAGGTCAATCCAGTTCTAAGAACGGTCGTGAATCCCATAGCAAGCGTCTCGGCCTCAAGAAGTTTGGCGGCGAAACCGTAAAAGCCGGCAACATCATCGTCCGTCAGAGGGGCACCGTCCACAATCCCGACCGCAACGTCGGTATGGGTAAGGACCACACGCTCTACGCTCTCGTGGATGGCACTGTCAAGTTCTCCCGCAAGCGTTCCGATAAATCCTATGTGTCCGTAGTCCCCTTCGAGAACTAACGGTCCCGGGTTTTCAGTATCAGATAAAGGGCCTGCCTTGGATTCAAGGTATGGCCTTTTTTCATTAAAAACAATCATATGCTTACCCTTAAGCTTCTTCGTGACGACCCTCAGTTCGTCGTCGACAAATTGAAAGTCAAGAATTTCGATGCTTCCGCTCTCGTTGAGAAGATACTCGCTCTTGACAGCGAGCGCCGTAACTGCCAGACCAAGTCTGACGCGTTGCTCTCCGAGCAGAAGCAGGCAGCAGCCCATATTGGCGCCCTGATGAAGCAGGGTCTCAGGGGCGAAGCCGAGGCCGCAAAGGCCAAGGTAGCTGAGCTCAAAGCCGAGTCCGCGGAGCTTCTCGAGCGCGGAGAAAAGGCTGCCGCAGAGATGGAAGCGACCCTCGTCCTGCTTCCCAATATTCCCTGCGACCTCGTCCCCGAAGGCAAGGATGCAGCAGACAACGTGGTCGTCAAGATGGGCGGTCCCGAGGTCAACCTCCCCGAGGGAGCAGTTCCCCACTGGGAGCTTTGCAAGAAGTATGACATCATCGACTTTGACCTCGGCGTGAAGATTACCGGTGCCGGTTTCCCTGTCTATAAAGGCAAGGGTGCCAAGCTCCAGAGGGCTCTTATCAACTTCTTCCTCGACTGCAACACCGCAGCAGGCTACAAGGAAGTCGAGCCTCCCGTCATGGTGAACCAGGCTTCCGGTTTCGGCACGGGCCAGCTTCCCGACAAGGAAGGACAGATGTACCACGCCAATCTCGACGACTTCTACATGGTCCCCACCGCTGAAGTCCCCGTGACCAACATCTTCCGCGACGTCATCCTCGGTCCCGACCAGTTTCCCCAGGCCCTCACGGCCTACACTCCCTGCTTCCGCCGCGAAGCCGGCTCCTATGGCAAGGATGTCAGGGGTCTGAACCGTCTCCACCAGTTCGACAAAGTCGAAATCGTGAGGGTCGAAAAGCCCGAAGACAGCTATGCTGCCCTCGATAAGATGGTCGCCCACGTGGAAGGCATCGTCAACAAGCTCGGCCTG
>CAMYVB010000032.1 GCA_947302175.1 uncultured Bacteroidales bacterium
CGAAGAGGTCGTCGCCGACGAGCTGGCAGCGGTCGCCGATGGCCTTGGTGAGCTTGACCCAGCCTTCCCAGTCTTCCTCGCTGAGGCCGTCCTCGATGGAGTCGATGGGATACTTGCTGATGAGCTGCTTGAGGTAGTTGACCTGCTGGTCGGAAGTGAGCTTGCGGCCGCGAGGATCCTTCTTCTTGCCATCCTTGAGCTGCTTGTAGTCATAGTAGAACTTGCCGTCCTCGCCCTTGAAGCAGAACTCGGAAGCGGCGCAGTCCATTGCGATGGTGACGTCCTTGCCGGGAACGTAGCCGGCCTTCTCGATGGCTGCGATGATGCAGTCGAGAGCGTCGTCGATGCCCTTGAGGGCGGGAGCGAAGCCGCCTTCGTCGCCGACAGCGGTGCTCAGGCCGCGGGCCTTGAGGACCTTCTGGAGGGCGTGGAAGACTTCTGCGCCGATGCGCACTGCCTCAGCCTCGCAGCTTGCGCCGACGGGACGGATCATGAACTCCTGGAATGCGATGGGAGCATCGGAGTGGGCGCCGCCGTTGATGATGTTCATCATGGGGACGGGCAGGACATAGGCGTTGGTGCCTCCGATGTAGCGGTAAAGGGGTATCTGGAGCTCGGCTGCTGCGGCCTTGGCGACTGCCAGCGACACGCCGAGGATGGCGTTTGCACCGAGATTGCTCTTGGTGGGGGTGCCGTCCATCTCGATCATCTTCTGGTCGATTGCCCTCTGCATGGAAGCGTCCATGCCCACGATAGCGGGAGCGATGATGTCATTGACATTGGCAACTGCCTTGAGGACGCCCTTGCCGCCGTAGCGCTTGGGGTCGCCGTCACGAAGCTCGAGAGCTTCGTTCTCGCCGGTGGAAGCGCCTGAGGGGACTGCTGCAACGCCGACAAAACCGGTGTCGAGGGTAACTTCAACTTCAATGGTGGGATTTCCGCGGGAATCAAGGATTTCCCTTCCGAAAACTGATACGATCTGCATAATTATTAAAGATTTAAAGCGTTTATCTTGTTTTTTGCCTTTGAGGCGGCGCAAATATAATCAAATTCCGAAGGAAAAGCAACCAAATGCTTATATTTGCAGCCGAGTTTTCGCAAAAGCGCAAGATGAAATACAAGACCGCAATATTCGACCTCGACGGCACTTTGCTCGACACCATTGGCGACCTCTCGGAGGCTGTAAACCACGCCCTTGCCCTGAGGAGCCTACCCCTCCATTCCGTCTCGGAATACCGCCTCATGGTGGGTCACGGCGTAAGGAACCTCGTCACCCGCGCCCTTCCCGAGGAAATGCAGGGAGACGAGGCTCTGATTGACTCGGCACTGAAGGACTTTAAGGAATACTACACGGCTCATATCGATGTCTTTACGCGCCCCTATCCCGGAATGCGGGAGCTCCTGGAAACGCTTAAGGATGCGGGTGTGCACCTTGCCGTAGCCTCCAACAAATTCCAGTCGGGGACCGAGCATCTCGTGCGGGAGTTTTTCCCTTCTTGCAGCTTCGTTGCAATCCTTGGCAACCGCGAAGGATTTCCCCTCAAGCCGGATCCGGCGATTGTTGAAGAGATCCTGCGCAGTAGCGGAGACTCCCCCGCCGAGGCCGTCATGGTCGGCGACTCCGGCAGCGATATGAAAACCGCCGCAAACGGCGGCATTGCCGCCATCGCCGTCACCTGGGGCTACCGCGCCCTCCCCGAAAGCGACGCCTACTCCCTCGCCACCACCCCAGCTGCGCTCCTTGGGCTCCTAACGCGCTAGCGGGTAAAATCGTTTACTATCGTTTGATTTCCAATCGCAGGATACGCATGGGGCGGTCGGAACCTGCAAAGGATTCATCGATACAGGTTTCGCCGGTGGGGACAAAGCCGCACTTTTCCATTACCCGTCCGCTGGCAGGATTGTCGATGAAATGGCTGCTGATAAGTGACTTGATATCGGTCTTCAGGCGGATGTGATCAATCATCAGTTGCAAGGCTTCCGTGCATATGCCCTGGTTCCAATAGGGTTTTCCCACCCAATAGCCCACAAGCGGCTCACCTTCGCGCGAGGGAAGATTGTTGCCCTCACAAGGCAGATATCCCATTGCGCCGATGGCTTCGCCGGTTTCTTTGAACTCAATGGCCCAGGTGGTGTCATTGTGAAAAACGCTCCGTATCACTTCGAGGCTTTCCTCTACGGATTTATGCGGCTGCCAGCCGGCACGCGTCCCGACATCGGGGTCGGAAGCATATTTGTAGAGCGTCTCCGCGTCAGATTCGCGCCAAGGGCGTAATATGATTCTATCTGCGTCCATTTCATTTATACTCGAACAAACCCTAAATGAGTCTAAGCTGTTTGTCGGAGAGGTACTTGTCCAGGAGATCGCGTGTCTTTATTTTTACGAAGCAGGTGGCCGTGCCGTCAGTGCAGGCGAACCATTCGCTCTCGGCAACAACACTGTCCATCACTAGATGAACTCCCTCGGCTGAGGGCAGGACTGCGCTCAGTATGGTCGTGGCGCCGACCAGGACGCCCGTCTTCTCCCGGAGCAACTCAGGCGAAGCGAAAGAGACGCGGGGAATCCCTAGCGCGGCGCAGAACTCCCGCGTTACGAACGGCTTGTCGTCAGTTGTGACATATAGATAGAACTCAGTCTGCTGCCTGTTGCAAAGGAATATGGTCTTGACTATGGGAACACCTATCTTGGCGCTTATGTTCTTGCAATCCTCCATCGTGATGCCGGGGTCCGTATCGACGCGGCCAAAAGGTATGCCAAGAGCGGCGAACCTCCCGTACACCTTCCGCTGCAGCTCTGAGCTAAACTCGGCGGGAGGCGTTGTCATTAATTCACTAACCTTGAACACCCTTAGCCCTCCATTATCTGGGAGGCGGCGTTCTTGGTGTCCACCTTCTCGATTATGCGCTCAAGGATGCCTGCTTCGTCGAAGATAAACGTGCGCCTGAGCGTCCCCAGCGTGGTTTTGCCGTACAGTTTCTTTTCGCCCCAGGCGCCGAAAGACTGAAGCATTTCAGTGGTGGTGTCGGCGAGCAGGCGGAACGGCAGCTCATATTTGGCGCGAAAGCCGGTGTGCGATTTGGCGCTGTCCTTGCTCACGCCTACGACATTGTAGCCGGCGGCGGTCAGGTCGGCGTAGTTGTCCCTGAAAGAGCAGGCCTCAGCCGTGCAGCCGGATGTGTTGTCCTTGGGGTAGAAGTATATGATGGTCTTTTTCCCTTTGCCGATGAAGTCCTCGGACTTCACCATATTGCCGTCCTGGTCCATGACCTCGAATGACGGCATCTTGTCTCCGATTTTAAGCATATTATTCGTTTATGAATGTTATAGATTGAGGCACTTGAGAGGTATTCTTGCGAGATAGACCGCCGCCTTGCGGGTTTGGTGGGTCGAGTAGTAGCTGACCCAGAGCTCGTCGCCTACGACGAGGAACCCTGGATAGCTTGTGTCGCCGCCGGAGGGCAGGACTGCGATCTGCTCAAAACGGCCGTCGAGGGTGCCTTTCAGCAGCATGGTTTTGGGTGCCCCGGGAATCATATATGACCTTGAGCCGGCGACTATCGTGCTGTCGCCGAAGATGATGAAGTTGGGACCTCCCGCTTGGAATCCTGTCTTGGTGAGCTTCCAGTCGGTATAAGGCTGCTCGCTGACGCCCCATATGGCCTGACTGTCAAGGCTTTCCTGGCGAAGGAGCATCAGCATGCGGCCGTCGTTCAGGAAATGAACCGCTGCCTCGTTGGGGAAACCGGGGACGTCGATTTTCGCAACGTCCTCATAATGAATACCGTCGCTTGTCTTGACGAGGAATACTATAGTCTGGTTCCCAGACCCTTCTTCTAGTGAGGAATAAACTACCCCATATCCGGTATCTCCTTTCCAGTCCACTTTCCATAGCCAGTCCTCCCCTGTCGCAATTGTGGAATTGAGCTCTATGAGCTCGGGGTCGCTGAAATTGCGGCCGTCCAGGCTTTCGGAATACATAGGGTCCCTGCCTACGAGTTTTTTGTCTACATATATCGATCCTCCTGTCGAAACGAGAAGGCGGCCGTCAGGGGTCACGGAAAGTGAAGGGTCGCGAAGGTCGTAGCCCTCTTTGGCGAGGCAGGCAACGCTCTTCCATTTCCTGCCGTTGGGGGATTCGAGTATTCTGATCCGTCCCCGTGCCGATCCATCCTCTTCGAAGATATGGCCTCCGCCTTCGCGGAATGTCACATAGTAACGGCCATTGAATTTGGTCAGCGACGTGAAGGCGCAATGCTTCTCGCTATCCCAGATGCGGTTTACTTTTATGTTCATTTCTTCGCTATGCGTCGTCGAGCAGCAGGCGCATGCGGCGAAAAAGACTGCCGCTATAGATAATATCCTGATACCGGTTTTCAGCATATGATAGTTATAATATGGTTTCCATTGAGGTGTACTGCGGGGTCATGCCCATGGCCTCGTAGAAGGCTTTTGCCCCGGAATTGCATTCCCAGACGTGCAGGGTGACGTTGTGGCAGCCATTCTGCTTTGCAAACTCTACCGCATATTCGTACAAAGCCTTGCCAATGTGCCGCCCGCGGGCCGAGCTGTCAACACAAAGGTCATCAATGTACAAGCTGTCAAGAGTGCGCAAACTGCCGCTTGAGACGTGCTGCAGCTCGCAGAAAACATATCCAAGCACGACGCCGCCTTTTTCGTAAACGAACACCGGCGTCAGAGGGTTGGCAAAGATTGCGAGGAGTTCCTCGTCGGTGTATTTCTTTCCCTCCTCATTGAAGAGATCAGGCCTGCCGTCGTGATGCAGTTTCAGAACCTGCCTGAGCAAGTTCCCCACCGCCTCAAGATCCCGAGGCTCAGCTTTGCGAATCAAATAATCCATATCCGTAACAGGGCAAAGGGCCCCTACGCAAAAATAATTCTTTCGCCCTACAATTCAAAAAAGATATTAGTATCTTTGGATGTCAGTAATTAACTCAGATATTATTAGCGTTTAAAATAGTTAGAGCAATGATAGACCGGATTCTGGAGTACAACAGCCAATTCGTGGCTGAAAAGGCCTATGAGCCGTATGCGGCGAGCAAATTCCCCGCAAAGAAACTTGCAATCCTTTCCTGCATGGATACGCGCCTTACGGAGCTTCTTCCAAAGGCCCTGGGGCTGAAAAGCGGCGACGCCAAGATAATTACCAACGCCGGCGGCACAGTTCTGTCAGACACAGATTCGTCTATCCGTTCACTCCTCGTGGCCATATACGAGCTTGGCGCCGAGGAAGTGATGGTCATTCACCACACCGACTGCGGCGCCTGCCACATGAGCTACGCCCATTTCAAGCCAATGATGCTTGAAAAAGGCATCACTGCCGAAACGCTCTCAGCGTGGGAAGAACGCGGCGTGGCCGCCTGGCTGGAAGGCTTCCACGACACGGAGGCCTCAGTCAGGAAAACTGTCGCCGCAGTAAAAAATCATCCCCTCATCCCGTCATCCGTCGTCGTCCGCGGTTTCATAATGGAGACCACGACCGGCGCCCTGACCGAGGTGCTATGATTCAGTGAACAAAGAATCAATTTGGAAGTAATTAATATTAACATTATTCCATTCGAGTAAATAAGCGACAATAGTAAAAGGCGGCGCTGTCGCCGTGGATGAAGGGGTTCCTGACGAGCATCCTTGGCACGACCATTTCCATAGCCCTTACCTTGGTACAACGGCACTGATTAATGCTCAAAAGAAGAAAGCCGCCCAAAAGCAGACGGCCATGATGGTAATCCACGATATCAATACCACCATCGAATCGCTTGAGTACTCACGCGACGATTTCGAGAAGAACTATCAGTCCGCCCAGTATTTCCTGTAAAACATGGACCGACCTGAAGAAGCCGACCCCGAAAAGCTCTCTGAAGCCATTGACGCGTCCTTGAAGCTCCTTATCCACTCCGACCAGGAAGCCAGAAACTACGTCGTTTAAAATAACACTTTAATCTCTCCCTGCCCCTTGCCCATTGCGGGCACGCAGGGGGCCGTATTTGTGCCCGGGAGGTGTCCCAAGTGGCTTTTGGGCACGCAGAGGGCCGTTTTTGTGCCCGGGGGCCGGTTCTTCAAAAATAGTATCTAGGGCTTTCTGAGAAGAATCTTATTTGAGCCGGGCAGGAAGCCGTTTCCCTCGCCCGGCGTGTCCTGGATATAACAGAATATAGCCTTATACCTGCCATTCTCATAGACAAGGACATCCTCAGCAGGAGTGTCGTCGCCTGCCGCATCCAGGCGCTGTCGAACCGGGCAATAAATGAGCGTATCTTCGGGATGAACCTTGTCACGAAAAGCAATGCCCAAAGAATCAGCCGTAACGGAATAATCATTAACCAATATCGTGTAGTCACCCAGGTTAATGTCGCCTACGACCTCGCTCAAAGACCATGTTACCGGTTGTGGCTCCACGTTCTGCCCGGCAGTCTCGGACTTGTCCTGCGAAGAGCTCATTTCCGCCTTTATCATTTCCCAAGTGCTCAAGTCAAAGGGCCCGTAGGCTCCATAAGCATTGGCGAAAGAGAGCGAGTCCATCTCGGATTTCAGGTAACTCCACGCGCCATAGCATTCTTTCACATTCTTGCACCTCAGGGAGTCGGCCACGAGCTCATTATAATTGGTAATCTTGGGGAAAACACCGTTCTCGAGCACGTCAGGCAGCAATTTTTCAAGCCGCGCCTTTTGGCTCCTAAGCGCGAAATCTTTTGCACTGATGCCGGGAATAAAGGTAAAGATAATGGCCGATACAGCTAGCATAACTGTCATTAATTGGAAGCGCCTTGTCTTTTCTTTTACTAGCATGGCGATAAACACCGTCACCAGAACCGACAGCGCAAGCAAAAAGAAGCGCGATTCCGTAAGCCCATATTCGCCGATGCGTCTGACAGTAGCCACCCAAAGGAGCACGAGCGCAGGGACCGAAATCGCAGGGAAAGCTTTGAAAAAACACTCATAATGGCGGTTATCAAACTGCAATCTCAGCAGGTAGCATACGAGCGCAACGCACAGGAAACAGAGCACGATATAAGCTACGCCGCCGCTAGGCAGCTCCCACCTGACAAGGATGCGAATGATGTAGCAATACAGGATAACGGCGTATAGTATCAGCGAGATGGACAGCACTCTGTCAATCAGGATGTGAAGCAGTTTTTTCCCTTTATCGACGTCGGCAGGGGAACTCAAAAGACTGCAGCACAGCAGCGGCGTGAAGACCATCCAGTTGAATACTGAAGGGTAACTGTACCAATTGCTATTAAGTGTCAGGTCGAAAAGGAATTCTACAGAAGCGACGAGGACATAAATTATGGCCCAGACGATCATCCCGACAAGCAATCCTTCACAGAGCTTGATGGCTACGGATATGGCATTCTTCCCAAACGCAATATTGTCCATCCTTCCCGTGCCGATAAATAGGGCTATAGCTGCCAGCAAATAGCATATCCCAACGCTCCAGCCAACAGGTTTAGTCGACCAAAGAAGCAGAGGAATCCAAATGAACCATGACAAGTAATAAAGGCAGTCCAATAGCTTGCTTCTATCCTTGAACTTATGAAGCGTATAGCACAGGACAAGCTGAGGGAAAAACCACAAAGGGAGCTGATTGACATCCGCATCAAAACCAGCCCCTTCCAGCAATGTCCCAATCCGGACTCTCAGCAGAAAAATCGCAAAATAGCTTAGACATAGGGCTGTCTCCAACGGGGACTCCCTAATGTCGGATACGAACTTCCCGAACAAACCCTTAATGCCAGCGACCAACTTACTCATGGCACGTATTTCTAAATGAGCCGGATGGGCTTTTTGAAGAGGTGCTCTTCGTACTGGTCGTAGGCCTCGCGGACGACGTCGTCCCAGCTGAGGTAGAGGTCGCGGCGCGCGGCCTCGCTAATGCGGCGGTAAGTCTCCTTGTCGGAAATGGCATCGATGATGGTCTTGGCGTAGTTTTCGTCACCCTGAGGGGAGAAATATCCGTTGACGCCGGGAGTGACTGTAGCGCCTGTACGAGCGCCTTCGAGGAACACAGTCGGCGTGCCCTGGCAGGCCGCTTCAATCTGCACCAGCGAATTGGCGTCGTAGAGCGACGGGAAAAGGAACAAATCAGCCCTGGAATAATACTTCTCGAGCTCTTCCCTGCCCGACACGAGGCCGCACATAATGACTTCCTTTTCAAGGCCGCAGCCCTTTACAAGCTCGGCGAGCTTTTCCTCGTCTTGGCCCTGACCGACAAAGAGCATACGGAAGTTGCTGAGTCCCTTCTCCTTAGCAATCTTGAGCGAGCGCACGATGAGGTCTATATTCTTAATGAAATTAATCCTGCCGACGAAGAGGAAGACAGTCTCATCCTCCCCTATCCCGTAGCGCTCATTAATCTCCTTGGCAGCTGCGGCGGGGTCGGCGACTCTCTGATGGTCTGTTGCGTTAGGTTGGACGCGGCAAGGAGCCGTGAGGCCGTAGTCTTTCTCATAAAGCTCCTTGATGGCAGCGTTGACCGCCCAGCATTCGTCGCAGAAGTTGAAAGTGGGCATCACGACAGTGTTCATGATAACGTCGACTACAGACTTGAGGGGAATCTTCATCTCAAAGTCCTGGCGGTACTGGCTGTGGAGCGTGGCGATTACGGGCAGGCGGTGGACCTTGCCGTAAGTCACACCCGCAAGACCTACGGAGAACGGGGAATGGATGTGCACCAGGTCTATCTTGCTCTTAATGAGCTGGGCGTCGAAAACAGGATCGAGTATGGGGGTCGGGATGTCGTAGTCGTTCTTGATGATGGGAACTGACGCGCAGTGAACCACTTCATAAGGACGGTTCTCGTCTATCTCGCCGGTGTAACCGCGAGTTTCAGGGGCGAAAACGACCACGTCGCAGTATTTGGCAAGACGGCTGGCGTAATTGTCAACGACCTTGATGACGCCGTCCACCATCGGGTACCATGTATCTATGAAATAACCTACTTTCATTGCGTAAGAATATAGTTATCAGTCTTGTTTGGCGGCGATTTTCCTGCGAGGGTCGCAGGTGAGCTCGACACCGAGTTTTTTGAATACCTTGCGGTCCACTTCGCTCAGGAGCACCGTGGAGTGCATCTGGCAACCCTTGAGAAGGGGAAGGGTCTCGAGCGCGCGGCGGCAGTTATCGTCCTCGCGGCTGAGCATCGAGATGGCTACCAGCACTTCATCGGTATGCAGCCTTGGATTGTGGCCGTGAAGGAACGTGACTTTGGTCTTTTGTATGGGCTCAATCATAGACTCGGGTATGAGCTTGATCGAGTGGTCTATGCCGGCGAGATGCTTGATGGCGTTCAGAAGGAGGGCGGCGCTGGGGCCGAGGAGCGGACTGGTCTGGGCGGTGATTATTTTGCCGTCGGAAAGCTCCATGGCGGCGCTGGCGACACCCGAGGCCTCGAGGCGCTCGAGGGCGGCGGTGGTGCAGCGGCGGAAGGCTGTGGTCACACCTGCATTCTGCATCAGGAGCTTGATTTTGCTAACCTCAGTCTCGTTGCTAAGGCCTTCTGCGAGCTTGCAGACTGCATTATAGTAGCGGCGGATTATTTCGTCTCGGGCCGCGTCGCAGCACACCTGCTCGTCATTGATGCAGAAGCCGGCCATGTTGACGCCCATGTCGGTGGGAGACTTGTAGGGGTTTTCGCCGTATATGCCTTTAAAGAGGGCGTCCAGGACGGGGAAAATCTCGATGTCGCGGTTGTAGTTGACGGCCATTTTGCCGTAAGCTTCCAAGTGGAAGGGATCGATCATGTTGACGTCGTTCAGGTCGGCCGTGGCGGCTTCGTAGGCGAGGTTGACGGGGTGCTTGAGGGAGAGGTTCCAGATGGGGAAGGTCTCGAACTTGGCGTATCCCGCTTTCACTCCCCTCTTGCTGTCCTGGTAGATCTGGCTCAGGCAGGTGGCCATCTTGCCGCTGCCGGGGCCGGGAGCAGTGACTACGACGAGGGGCCTCGTGGTGGGGACGTAGTCGTTTTTGCCGAAACCGTCGTCTGAGTCGATGAGGGCGACGTTGTGGGGATAGCCTTCTATGGTATGGTGGTAGTAGACGCTGATGCCGAGGCGCTCAAGGCGGCTGCGGAACGCGTCGGCGCTGGACTGGCCGTTGTAGTGGGTCACGACTACGGCGCTGACTTCAAGGCCTATGTCCATGAATTCCTTGCGCAGGCGCAGCAGGTCGGCGTCGTAGGTTATGCCTATGTCTTCACGGACTTTGTTTTTCTCTATGTCGACGGCGCTGATGACGATGATGATTTCAACGTCATCTTTCATTTGGAGCAGCATTTGGAGCTTGCTGTCGGGTTCGAAGCCGGGGAGGACGCGGCTAGCGTGGTAGTCGTCGAAGAGTTTGCCGCCGAATTCGAGGTAGAGTTTGTCGCCGAATTGGGCGATGCGGCTCTTGATGTGTTCGGATTGGATTTTGAGGTACTTTTGGTTGTCGAATCCGTATTTCATGACCTTAGAAGCTGATTTGAATACGGAGTACAAAAATACTCATCAATCTCGTTATATGCAAAAAAATCTATTGTTATAGTACGCTGCGGCTGGCAGCTTTCCTTCGCTCCCAAAAGAACGGTCGCTCATGAAACTGCCAGTCCTCCGCTGTCTTGCTCTTTATGTGCGCTGGCAGCAGACTTTATTTACTCAAACGCTGTAGCGTAAGATTCGAAGAGCGGGAGGGCGGAGCCGTTGAGGGTTTGGTAGGGACCGTCGAGCCAGGTGGCGAAGGTGGTGACGGAGCATGCGCCGAGGGAGCGGTAGAGAAGGATGTCGCGCTCAATGTGCGAACCGTCTATGCTAAGTGCGGGGCGCTCAGTGCGCTTCCAGCGGGCGTTCATCGATTCGTCGAGCCAATACTCGAGTATGTGCTGCGTGGCGGCCGGGAAGACCAAAAGATTCTCCTTCAGGGCCTGGAGCTGCTCGTCGCTCAAAGGGAACGCGTAGTCGCGAAGTATGGGCGCAAACTCGAGGAAAACACCATCTGCGGGAGCGACCTTTTGCGGCGCGGGAAGCGTCTGGTGGTAAGCAAGATGCGCGAGCGTAGCCTCGGGGTCATACTCCTTAAGCATGGCGAGGATCGCATTCTCATAAAGGAGCGTCTGCTCCGAGGGCGAAAGGTGGCGGCAGTGCTCGCAGTAGCAGTACTTCCACTGCTTGTCGTCGCCCCAAAGGAAATAGCGGTGCGTCGTGGGCTTCATCCACTTCAGCGCCTTCTCAAGCTGGGGGCGCATGGCCTCAACGGCCTCAGGATTGCTGAAACACATATTGTAGTCGGCAACCCTCACCCCCGTCGAATCCATCCTGAAGTACTCGGGATGCTCATCGAAAAGCGAACGTGGCAGCAGAGGGTCCAGCGCATGCATTTCATATTCAACACCAACGCCCTTGCGCTGACACATAGCGAGAAAATCCCTTCCCGCATCGCTGCGAACGAAGCGCTCCAGCGAATCTGCCCTGTCGTTGGAAGTGGCGGCATGAAGTGCAATAAAATCCAAATGAGCAGCGTCAATCCTCTGCTCCCAGGCCTGCGTGCCGAGAGTAGTTATATCGCCTGCATACACAACAACCCCCTTTCGAGGCTGCATCTGCGTAATCCGGCAGGGGAAGAATACCCCCTCCTTGTGGAAATCAGGCTCGACGTCCGCCGTGGGAACGAGCGAATACCAGGTGACCTCAGCTCCGTACGAGGCTGCATCTCCCTGGAAAACACCGACCCAAAAGCCGCCCTCAAGGTCAAGCCCGAGGCTCCTTAGCTCCTCAAGCGAAACGCTGCCCCCGACCCTGTAGAGACCGTCACTCTGCGAAGCGAAGGTCTTCATAGTCAGGAAATTCCAGCCAAAATCAAAAATTCGGTAGCTCTCAGCTTTATAATCCATTACGCGCCCCTCGCGGTCAATTTCGGCGCAGTAGTAAGGCTGGGACAAATCCTTTGTCGGGGAAAAGAAAATCTCAACCCTGTCGCCGGGGTCAACGTCCCTTTCGCCCTTAAACTCAGCTGCGCACGCGGGAGTGCCGTCCTCAGCTTCAAACGTGAAAAAGAAGCTGCCCGAAGCAGCGTGAGTCCTGAATGACGTGCCGTTGTCGCACCCGCTCCAGGGCGCATGAAGGCCCTCAGCGCGATAATCTTTACCGAGGTCAACAATCTCCTCAGAAGCAGGCCTGCAGGCGTTTACAAGAGCGAGTAGCGCTGCCGATGCGGCTAATATGCCCTTCAGACTCATCTCTCCTTCACTTTTACCACCTTGCCGTCCTTCCACACGATGTCGACTGTTTTGCCGCCCCTCGTGCGAAGGCCCTTTACGCTGCCGGTGCTCCAAGCTTCGGGAAGCGCCGGCAGGGCCTTGAACGAGCCGTCCGCAGCGCTGCTGATCAGCATTTCAGCAATACCTGAAGTGCCTCCGAAATTGCCGTCAATCTGGAAGGGAGAATGGGCGTCGAGAAGGTTGGGATAGGTGCCACCGCCGCGCCTGGCATCTTCGCCCTGATAGTTGTCGGGGCTGACAAAGCGCAGCTGCCTGCGAAGCATGCGATAAGCGTTGGCGCCGTCGCCGAGGCGGGCATAGAGGTTTATGCGCCAGCCGCAGCTCCAGCCGGTGGTCTCAAAGCCCTTGATTTCAAGGGTCTTGGCGCAAGCATTGAGCAATTCTTCGCTCTGGACGGAGTGTCCGGGATAGAGACCAATGAGGTGACTCTGGTGGCGGTGCTGGGGCGCGTCGTCTGCGTAGTCGTAGTACCATTCCATCAATGCACCGTCGGCGCCCACGTGATAGGGACGGAGGCGGCTGAGGGCATCCTCGGCCTCGGCGACAAAGTCACCGTCAAGGCCAAGCTCACGCGCAGCAGCGGCTGCATCTGAGACGCATTCGCGAATGATAGCAAGGTCGGCAGTGCCACCCTTGGTGCTGCGGGCGATGTAGCCGTCGGGGGCAATGAAACTGTTCTCGGGCGAAGTCGAAGGAGAGGTTATCAACTCACCATTGTCCTCAATAAGGTAGCCGAGGCAGAACTCGGCGGCACCCTTCAGAACGGGATAATCCCTTTCGAGCGCCTTGCGGTCGCGGCTGAAAAGGTAGTGCTCCCAAATGTGGGTGCATAGCCATGCGCCGCCCATGGTCCAGTTGGCCCAGCGCGGGTCTCCCCCGTCCTGGCCTACAGGGTTCGCCATTGCCCATATATCGCTGTTGTGGCCGCAGTTCCATCCTCTCTGCACGCCGTAGTAATAGCGCGCGGGAGCAACGCCGTTTTGCGAAAGATTGCCTAGGAATGACATCAGAGACTCGTGCATCTCGGGAAGGGCCGTGACCTCTGCGGGCCAGTAATTCTCTTCGAGATTGATGTTTACGGTATAGTTGCAGCTCCACGGGGGAAGAATCTTTTCGTTCCAGAGTCCCTGCAGGTTTGCAGGCACACCGGGAGTGCGGGAAGAACTGATCAGAAGATAGCGGCCATACTGGAAATAGAGCACCTCGAGCTCGGGGTTACGGTCACCGTTGTCAGCATAGCTAAGCAGCTGAGCGTCAATGGGGAGCGATGCTATTGCCTCATCGGTGCGGCCAAGATCCAGCTGCACGCGGTCGAAAAATGTCTTGTAATCCGCCTTGTGGTCGCTAAGGATTGCATCGAAACTCTTGGCCTCTGCCTTAGCCATAACCCTTTCGGCTTCAGTCACATAGTCCTTTCCCTCCTTTGCGGGATCCTTGAAAGGACCGTTGAAACTCGTGGCGTTGCAAATCAGGATAAGAGCCTCACTGCAGCCGCTGAGCCTGATACGGCCCTCCTTGGCAGCGACCTCGCCGTCAGTCGGGATGACGCTCACGATAGTCCTGAAATGTATGCCCCTCTCCGGGTCATAGAGGAAATGGTCGCCATCAACTTGCAGATAGCTGGGGTATGAATGATATGCGGCGTAGCCTCGAAGATCTATCCTGCCGCCCTCAGCGACGCTCTCGTTAGGAAGCTGACACTCAAGGGAAATCAGAGCCTCAATAGGGAGTTCATTTTTAATATGAACTACGATAACCGAGTCCGGAGCGGAGACAAAATACTCTCTTTCGAAACGGCTCTTGCCTTCAGGGCCGGCTAAATAGCTGACTGACGCCGTGGCGTCGCTCAAATTCAGCTCGCGGCGATAGCCGTTAAATGAGCCATCGGACTGGGGATATTCAATCCTCAGCGTCCCCAGGGGCTGGTAATTCTCGCTGAAATGGCCCTGCACGTTCTTCTGGAGCTCATCCGCAAGGCGGTAATCCTCCTTTTCGAGAGCCTCGCGTATGGCGGGTATCCACTGCCCGTCGGCGTATTTGCCCACAGGGCTGCCGCAAGGGTAATCCTTAGTCACAGTCTCCCCCTCTCCCGTCCAAAGCGTTATGTCGTTAAGCGAAATGCGCTCCTCCTCCACTCCACCGTACACCATGGCGCCGAGCCGCCCGTTACCCATGGGGAAAGCCTGCTCGAAATACTCTGCAGGAGAGTCGTACCACAGTTTCAAATTCCCTGAGTACTCCTTATTCGAAGTGCAGGAAACAGCGCCCAAGACAAGGCTGCAGGCGGCCAAAAAGTATAATTCAGTTCTCATAAAACCCGGTTCTAACGTTTCTTACAAATATAATAATCCCCCTTCAGAAATCAAAAACGCCTCCCGGAGACTTCTGAGAGGCGTTTAAGAGGTGCGAAGCGGAATCGAACCGCTGTACCAGGTTTTGCAGACCTGTGCCTGAC
>CAMYVB010000033.1 GCA_947302175.1 uncultured Bacteroidales bacterium
ACTGGCGCGGCATTGCCGCAATCCGGGCCGGGCATGGCGAGGAGGGCGTCGGCTACGCTGGGGCTGGACTTGAAGTGCTCGGCGACCTGCTTGTAGTAGCCGAGGGCGGCGTTGTTGCGGGAAGCGTTGCGCTCAATCATGCCGAGCTCTATTAGCGACTTTGCAAGATAGGTGCTGTCGGTGGAGCGCTGGAGGAGGGTCTCGAAGCAGCTGCGGGCCTCGTTGCTCTTGCCGTCGGCGACATAGCTGCGGCCGAGCTCATACATGGTTTCAGACCAGAAAGGAGCGGAAGATGAATAATCGGAGACCTTGGAAAGAGTGGCGGTCTTTTCAGCCTTCTTGCCGAGAAGACCGTAGGAAATACCCTGCTGGTAAAGGGGATAGAGATTCTCGGAAGTGGGGAACTCAGCGACTGCCATGCCGTAGGACTTGACGGCCTCCTTGTAGTCGGAAGTGAGGAAGTCGCAGTCTGCGCGGCGAATGAAGGCGTCTTCGCGGCAGGAGGAGTTGCCGGTGGCGATATAGCGGTCGAACCACTGGGCGGCCTGGGAATACTCGCCGCTCTGGAAGTGGCAATATGCAAGGTCGTAAGGGATCCTTGCGCCTTCTTCCTTGCCGTCGAGGGCGGACTGGTTGTAGAGATCGCTGAGAGCGCTGCGGGCATCGGACAGATTACCCATCTTGTAGTTGCACTCGGCAAGCCAGTAGCGGGACAGTTTGTTCAGGTTGTCCTGCCTGGGAGTGAAGAAAGCAACGGACTGCAGGAAGGGAACGGCATCGCGCCAGGAGCCTTTGGAGACCATCTGGCGGGCACGCAGGTAATTGGCCTTGAGGTAGTTGGACTTCATCTCGGGAGTGAGGGAGTCGATATTGTCGTAGGCCGCTACGGCGCCTGCATAGTCGTGGTTGAAGAGATTTGCAACGGCGATGTAGTCCCATATCATGTCGTGACGACCGCTGTCAGGATAGGCTGCCAGATACTGCTTGAATACAGAAGCGTCATGATTGAGGTCGAAGGCAAGCTTACTCCAGTTGAGGAAAGCGTCCTCCTTGATGCGGGCATCGAAATCCATCTGGGCTGCCTTGCGGAAAGAGCTCATTGCGGACACCTTGTCCTTAATCTGGATGTAGGACCAGCCGGTCTGGTATGCAGCGGTCTGGGCCTTGGCGTCCAAAGTGCCGTCCATCATCTTGAAGGCCTCGATGGCTTCTGCGTAGTTGCCGAGGCTGTACTGGAGGGAGCCGGTGTAGAAGGCGTCGGCCGTATCCATCGAAGAGCGGTTGACGTCGGCTATGTCGAAGTATTTCTTGGCCTTGCCGGCGTTGCCGAGGACGAGGAAAGACTCGGAAAGTATCCTTGCGAGGCGCTGGCGGCGCTCCTCGGGCACTCCCTGGAACATCTTCTCACCGTTAGCAGCCACATATTCGTAGTCCTTGAGCATGAATTTGCACTCGAGAAGGTAGTAGCTCGCCTGGGGACCGAAACGAAGGTCCTTGGCCGCAGCCTCGAAATGAGGGAAGGCGTCGGCGAAGGAATTCATCGAGTAGTCCATGTAGCCTATTGCGTAGTGCGAAGGGGCGGTGAAAGACGAGGCGGGGGCTGCGATAACCTTTTCGAAACCCTTGCGGGCAGGAGTGGTCTCCCCCAGAGAATAGTCACACCAGGCCTTCTTGAAGATAAGCTCGGTGAGAGCCTTGCCGCTCAGGGACTTTTCGGACACCTTGCCGAGCGAAGAGGCAGCGGCCTCCCACTCGGAGCGGTCGAAGAGTTTGTAGCCGTTGGCAAGGTAAATCTTGGAAGCGAGGGGCGTGCGTCCCCATTTGGCAATGTAGCCTTCTATGGCGTCTTCGTAGCCGTCGGAGTCCAAAGCGACTGCGCAGAGTATGGCATAGCCTTCACTCATGGGGTCTTCGCTCCGGGAGGCCAACTGCTCGAACATTTCGCGTGCGCGATCATAAATCCCTGCTTGATAGAGCTTTACTGCATCATCAAAACTCGCCGGAGGAGGGCTCTGGAGAGCGGCGGCGCTAAAGAAGGGCGCAGCCACGAGAAGCATGGTCACAAAAGCTTTTCTTAAGTTCATATTTTGAAGTGTTTCTTTAGTCCACAAATATTTCCAATAATCTACAAATTTACTCAATTTAATTTATATTTGTCAAAAATTGTGCAATAAATTATGAGCGAAAGCCTGATTTCTTTCCGCAAGGCGGATATCCTGAACGGCGAGCAGACCGTCATTTTCGGCCTCGACATGGAAATACTCCGCGGCGACTTCGTCTACATAGTCGGCAAGGTCGGCACGGGCAAAACTTCCATCATCCGCACCATGATAGCCGAGAACCCTCTCGGCGGCGGCGAAGGCAGCGTGTGCGGCTACCCCCTGAACGGACTGAAAGAGAAGGATATACCATATCTGAGGCGCAAACTGGGCGTCGTATTCCAGGATTTCCAGTTGCTGATGGACCGTAGCGTCCGGGACAACCTCAGTTTCGTCTTGAAGGCCACCGGCTGGAAGAACGCGGACGAGGTAGAAGCGCGCGTGACCGAGGTCCTCAAGGCCGTAGGCCTCCAGACCAAGGCCCACAAGATGCCTCACCAGCTTTCCGGCGGCGAGCAGCAGAGGGTCGCGATTGCCCGCGCCATACTCAACTCCCCCGAAGTCATCATCGCCGACGAGCCCACGGGCAACCTCGACAACGAGACCGCCGACGGCATAATGAAACTCCTCACAAGCATCAACCGCAGCCAGGGCACCTCAGTCGTAATGGTAACGCACAACCGCTCCATCTTCGAAAAATACCCCGGGCGCGTATTCGTCTGCAAGGACGAGCACTGCTCGGAGCGCAAGGACAACGACGTAATCGACCTCGCAATCACTATATGACGCTCAAAGAACGCTACAGCGAGTGCCTCGCCTGGTTCAGGGACAATATGCCCGCTGCCAGCAGCGAGCTCAAGTTCATGGACCCCTTCCAGCTCATCGTTGCCGTGATCCTTTCGGCCCAGTGCACAGACAAGAGGGTCAACATGGTGACACCCGCCCTCTTCGAAGCCTACCCCACCCCTGAGGCCCTTGCCGCGGCATCTTTCGAGGACGTCTTCCCCTACGTCAAAAGCGTTTCCTACCCCAACAGCAAGACCCGCCACCTCATCGAAATGGCGCAGATGCTTCTCGCGCGTTTCGGGGGCGGAGTCCCAGCCGATATAGACGAACTCATGTCGCTCCCCGGCGTCGGGCGCAAAACGGCAAACGTCGTTGCTTCAATAGTTTACGACAAGCCGGTCATAGCCGTCGATACCCACGTTTTCAGGGTTGCCAAGCGCATAGGCCTTTCGTCGGGCAAGACCCCCTTCGCAGTGGAGACCGACCTCGAGAGGCACATCGCTGCTGAGGAGCGCCCCCGCGCCCATCACTGGCTCATCCTCCACGGCCGCTACGTCTGCACCGCAAAAAAGCCGAAATGCCACGAATGCGGCATCTCGGCATATTGCAAGTATTTCCGGAGTCTTTAAGCGAACTGCGCCTTGAGGGCTGCAATCTTCGAGTCTGCGTCAGCGCCGCGTGCGCCGAAGTAGAACTTGATCTTGGGCTCAGTACCTGAAGGACGCACCGACACTACGTCGCCGTCGACGTCGAAGAACTGCAGGACATTGGACTTGGGCTGACCGGTTGCAGCAGGGTCAAGATAGTCGATAAGCTTGGTGACAGCCGAGCCGCAGAGCTCCTTGGGAGGATTGCTGCGCAGGGCGTCCATCATGGCGTCGATTTCCTTCTTGCCGCTGATACCCTTGCGAACGACGTTCACGAGGGCCTCCTTGCGGTAGCCGAATTTCTCATAAACTTCCTGCATGAGCAGATAGAGCGTCAGGCCGCGCTCTGCTGCCCATGCGGCGCACTCAGCTATCATCATTGCAGAGACCTGGGCGTCCTTGTCGCGCACGAACTCGCCCACGTTGAAGCCGTAGCTTTCCTCGCCTCCGCAGACGAATTCGCCATTGCCCTCATTGCGCTTGACGACCTCTGCGATGTATTTGAAGCCGGTGAGGACGTTGTACACTGGGACGCCGAAGCCGCGGCATATATCGGTGATCAGTTCGCTCGTAACGATGGTCTTGACGACATATTTGCCCTCCCCCAGGGTGCCGAGCTCGGCGCGGCGGCTGAGGATGTAGTAGGTAAGAAGAGATGCGGTCTGGTTGCCGTTGAAGAGCACTATCTTGCCGTCATTGTCGCGGACTGCGATACCCATCCTGTCGGCATCGGGGTCGGTGCCTATGACTATGTCGGCGCCGGTTTCCTCCGCCTTATCGATGGCCATCTTGAGGGCTGCGCTCTCCTCGGGGTTGGGAGAGACGACGGTGGGGAAATTGCCATCCGAGACGTCCTGTTCGGGGACGTGGATGACATTGGGGAAGCCGAGGCGCTTGAGGATCTCGGGCACCATCCTTACACCGCAGCCGTGCAGAGGGGTGTAGACTATCTTTATGTCGCCGTGGCGCTTACAGGCCTCGGGAGAGAGGGAAAGAGACAGGAGGTCGGAAAGGTATTTCTCATCCACCTCGGCGCCCATTTTGTGGACGGGAGCGGGCTTCTCGGAAGAGAATTTCACCATCGAGGGGCTGCTGACTTTCGCAACCTCGGCGACGATGGCCTCATCGACGGGAGCGGTGACCTGGCCGCCGTCGGACCAGGAAACCTTGTAGCCGTTGTACTCCTTGGGGTTGTGGGAGGCCGTTATCATGATGCCGGCGACGGAACCCTTGAGGCGCACGGCATAGCTCATTTCGGGCGTGGGACGTATGCCGTCGAAAATGTAGACGGTGATGCCGTTGGCGGAGAGGACCTTGGATGCTATCTCGGCGAATTCGGCGCTGTGGTTGCGGCTGTCGAAGGAGATGCAGACGCTCTTTTCGGGGCTGTCGGAATGGGCGAGGATGTAGTTCGCAAGGCCCTGTGTGGCCATGCCGACGGTGTATGCGTTCATTCTGTTGGTGCCGGGGCCCATGATGCCGCGAAGGCCGCCCGTGCCGAACTCGAGGTTCTTGTAGAATGCGTCTTCGAGGCCTGCGGGGTCGTTCTTCTGGAGTTCCCTTATCTCGGCTTTGGTGCGCTCGTCGAAATCGCCTTCGAGCCAGGCTTTTACGTTGTCTAAGTAGTTTGCCATAATAGTATAGTGTTAATAATTAGTTCTTTACATCATCTGCCGCTGGAGCGCAGCCCTTGAGGTGCTTCAGCCAGAAAATATGGTCGGTCGCCAGAGAATGGACATGCTGGGCGCCGCGGTAGCCGTGCATGCCGTCAGGGTATATCATAAGCTCGAAATCCTTGCCCGCCCTCTGCAGGGCGTCCACCAGCTGAAGGGTGTTCTGGAAGTGGACGTTGTCGTCGCCGGTGCCGTGGGTGAGGCGCAGCATCACGTCGGGGCCGCCTCCGGGTGTGCGGGGATAGACCTTAACGAAGGAGATCACCCGCGAGGCTTCGTAGCCCTCGGGGTTGAGTTCGGGGGTGAGCATGAAGCGCTCGGTGTAGTGGCTGTCGTAGAGGCGCCAGTCGTACACTCCCCCGCCCGCGATGCCGCAGCGGAAGACGTCCGAGTGCGCGAGCAGCAGCGTCGCGGTCATGGTGCCTCCGAAGGAGAATCCTTCCACGCCTATATGCTCACCGTCCACATAGTCCAGGCTCTTGAAAAAAGCGGCCCATGCGAGGAAATCGCGCACGGGAACGCTAAGCAAATCCTTGAACACCAGGTCGGTACCTGCGCGTCCCGTATGACCGGCGGCGCGGCAGTCGGCAATGACTGATATGATGCCGTTCCTGGCGAACCACTGCGATTCGTCGCTGGGCCGCCGCCAGTAGTCGCGAACATACGCCGTGCCGGGGCCGCCGTAAATCTCGAAATGAACGGGATATTTCTTCGAAGGGTCGAAGCCCAGGGGCAGGGTCACCGCTGCGGGCATTTCCTGCCCGTCTTCAGCCTTGATGGTCCAAATCTCGGGGAAAGAATAGCGCGAAGGGTCGAACTTGGGGCCGGCAGCGTCAGAGAGTTCGAAGACCGCGCCACCTGGGTGGCACTCCCCAGCCACGACGCGGGTAGGCGTGGAATAATTGGAGAGCGCTGCGGCAAAATAGCTGCCGTCGGGGCTCAGGACCACCTGCGCTGCGTTTAGCGCGGGGTCGGTGAGAGCCACTATATTTCCTTCTGCATCAAGCTTGTAGAGCGCGGCGCGCATTGAAGCGTCGCGATTCGAGACAAAAAGTATTTCACCTGTCTCAGAGTTCGCCTTTAGGAGCCTTGTGCGGCGGTTGGGACCGTCCGACAGGCGTTTGAACTGCTTGCCGTCGTATGAGAGGAAAAAAATCTGCTGCCAGGGACCCTCGAAATTGCGCACCATATAGAGGCCCTTGTCCGAGAAGAGCATGTCCTCGGGCCAGGAAAGCCAGGTGGGGCAGCTCTCGTGATAGATGTTTTCTATGCTTCCGCGCTCAGCGTCGACTCTGAACAAATCGAGCTCCTGCTGCACTCTGGGCTCTTTGGGCACATAGAACCCCTTTGAGTCGGGGCTCCAGAAAGGAGTGCCGTACCAGCAGTCCTCCCGGTCGGGGAATGCGGCCTTGATTCGAGCCTTCTCAGCTTTGCGCTTCGATGCTCCCGCAGGAATGCCTCTGATGTCGGCTATGAATATTTCAACTTCGGGGCTGTGCTCCCCCGCCTTGGGATAACGGGTCTGAAGGAGAGTCCCGTCCTGACCGAAAGGCGAATAAATGGGGAACATGGGGACGCTGCTCTCGTCGAAGCGGTACCAGGCCAGTTTCCTCGAGTCCGGCGACCACCAAAAGGCTTTGTAGCGCGACGCGCGGCCGAAAATCTCCTCGTAGTAGACCCACGAAGCATAGCCGTTGAGAGTGGTGGGGCCGCCGTCGAAAGTCAGGCGCGTCTCCTTTCCCGAGGCTATGTCATAGACGTAGAGGTCGTTATGACGGGTAAAAGCGAGTTTCGAGGAATCAGGCGAGAAAGTGATATTGCGCGCCAGGCTGTCCTTCAGGGGCGCCGAGGAGAACTTGGGCGGGTAGCTGACTCCCTTGCTGATTTCCCCCGTCGGCAGGGAAATGCTGATGCAGCTGCTGTCGGCAAAGCTACCGTCAAACGAGAAGGCGGCCTCGGTCTGAGAGACCCATTTCCAAGCCCTCGGCACGGGGAGGAACTCCTGCGCGAGCGCGGCGCTCAGCTGCATGCAAAGCAGCAGGCTTATTAGGGCAATTCTTTTTATCATAATTCGAAAAACCTGTCGTTGAAGTTCACCAGATAGACTTTTTCCACCGCCCTGGTCATGGCGGTGTAGAGCCATTTGAGGTCGTCGAGGCTCTGCTCATCCTGCCAGAAAGGATTGTCTATGAATACGCATTTCCACTGGCCGCCCTGCGACTTGTGGCAGGTCAGCGCCGCAGCGTATTTGAGCTGCAGGGCATTGTAGAACGGGTCCTCGCGCACGGCCTCGTAGCGCTTGCGCTTGTTTTGTATGTGCGAGTAGTCGGCATCGACACCGCGGAAAAGGGCGTCCTGCTGCTCGCGCGTCAGCGAGGCTGATTCGCTCTCCAGGGTGTCGAGGCAGACTTTCGCCTTGATGGTCATGTCGCCGTAGTCGGGAAAAGAGAGCGTCGCCGAGGCGAAATGCAGGCCGTAGCGGTCCGTATACTTGTCGAGGCGGCGTATTTCGGCGACATCCCCGTTGGCTATATAGTCCATCCCCGAGTCGTCTTCGAGGAACTGGTAGCAGTTCTTGACTATCATGACCTTGTCGCCGCGGCTGAGCTTTTCCTCCTTCCATTCCACCTGGGAGCGTATGCCGAGGTTGTAGCGCACCGCCCGCTTGTTACTGCGGCAAAGGACCACGGTTTCGTCGCTCCCGTAGCGCGAATACGCGTCGCTGAGCGTTTCAATCAAGTCTGCTCCGCCTATCCTTTCCACGTCGTTCACGCCCCTAAGGTCAAGTTTCAGTGAATCAAAAGTCCGGCCGGGGAAGGCGCCCCGTATGAGCTCGCGCAGGCGCGTTGCGTTTCGCAGTATCCCGGACTCGGAAGCCTGGCGCACGACGTCAGTTATCGTGCAATACGACACTCCCCCGAACTGCTCCATCACCTCAGGAGCGAGCGCAGGGCTCTCGTCCAGCCCCACCGGGGGCAGCTGGGCGTCGTCGCCCGAGAGTATGAGCCTGCAGTCAACGCCCGAGCGAACGTAGCTCACAAGGTCCGAAAGCAAATCGCCCGAGCCAAAACTAATCTGCTCGCCGGAAGCGGCTGCAGTGCCTATGAGCGAGACTTCATCCACTATGAAAACAGTGTCGCGTGCCTTGTTGGGAGTGAGCGTAAAGCGCCCGAAACCCGAGTCGTCGACGCTCTTCTGGCGGTAAATACCTTTATGTATGGTGTGCGCCGGACGCCCGGCAAAGGCGGAAAGCACTTTGGCCGACCTGCCCGTGGGCGCAAGCAGGACGCAGGGAATCTTCAGCGCGGTGAGCGCGCCTACGACCGCGGCTATCGCCGTGGTCTTGCCCGTGCCGGCATAGCCTGAAAGGACGAAAATATCGCCGTCGTCACCGGCAAGGAACGAGGAAAGCGAGCGCAGGAAGCCATCCTGGCCGGGTGTGGGCTCGTAGCCCATTTCCAGAATGAAATGCTTGTATAAGAATGCGGCCCTGTCCATCCCCTCCTACTTCCTTCTGCCGCTGAATGTCAAATACAATACGGCGAGGACGGGATAAATTTCCACACGACCGAGGAACATATCCACCGTAAAGAGGAACTTCGCGCCCGCAGGTACGGCGGCGTAACTGCCTGCAGTGCCTATGCTGCCAAGTGCAGGACCCACGTTGCCAAGCGAGGCGACCGAGGCGCCGAACGCCTCCATCGGGTCCATGTTCATCAGCACCGCAATCGCCTGCGACGAGACTACGAAGAATGCGTAAAGGGCAATATAAACGATGTGAGGGGCCACCTCCTCGTCACGAAGGTAGCGCTTCCCTATCCTCACCTCGGCGACGGTGGAAGGGCTTATGGCTCTACGCACCTGCAGGCGCACGCTCTTGAACAGTATCAGCATGCGGTCGGCCTTGATGCCGCCCGAGGTGGAGCCTGCGCAGGCGCACATGGTGCCCATGAAAAGCAGCACCAGATTGGCCGATGCGGGCCAGGTGGAATTGTCCATTGTGGCAAAACCCGTGGTCGTGGCGACGCAAAGCACATGGAACGCGCTGTCCCAGAGCGACTCGCCGAACGACTGCTGGAAGCCCTGGATGCGAAGGTTCAGCGCCAGGAAGAGCGCGAAGAACACCAGGCACCCAAGATAGAACTTCACCACAGGGTTGTTGAGCGGACGCACGGAGCGGGTGACGAAGCTGAAATAGACCAGGCCGAAGTGGAGCGAGGAAATCAGCATGAACACCATCGTGAGGCCCTCTATCAGCTTTGAGTGGAACGCTCCTATAGACTCTGTGCGCGTACTGAAGCCACCGGTTGCGCTGACGCTGAATGCATGGTTGATGGCGTCGAACGGGCTCATACCCGCCAGCATGTAGGAGACGAACGAGACCACGACCAGCCCGAGATACACCCATGCAAAAATGCGCACAACCTTGTTGGAGCGCGAGGCGTAGCTGTCGCGGCTGAGCGAGGAAAGCTCCATGTTCGAAAGGCGCAGCCTCATGGGGCTCGCTTCAGGAATTACCAGCAGGAGGAAGACCACTACTCCCAAGCCGCCGATAAAGTGCGTGGAGCTGCGCCAGAATAGCAGACTCTTGGGGAGTATCTCCACGTCGTCAAGGACTGAAGAGCCTGTGGTAGTGTAGCCTGAAACGCTTTCAAACCAGGCGTTTGCGAGCGTGAACGGCTCTCCCCAAAGCGCATAAGGCAGCGTGCCCACGATAAAGGAGAGCAGCCACGAAAGGACAATTATCATATATCCTTCCTTCATGGTCACGGCCGGAGCGCGACGCACGAATATGAAGGGGAAGATACCTACTATAAAGGTTATGATGAAGCTGATCAGCAGGGGCGAGAAAGCGCTGTCGCGCCCGTTCAGGAGCGAGACCACGACGGAGAGCAGCATGAAGAGCGCGCTTACGAGTAGCGCGGCGCCCGTGTTTCTGCTGATAGTCTTGAAATTCATTGAGCGCTTTCTGTCTTTTCTTTATGCTCTTTTTGCTTGCGCAGGGCCTGGAGGCGGCGGCGCAGCTGGAGGTTTTCGGCGCAAAGCTCGCTTATGCCCTCGTTGAGCTCGGAGAGCTGATCGTCGCCGTCGAAGGAGTAGTTGTATTTTTTATTGTACGACCTGTAGCTGTCGAAGGCGTCCAGCATTTTATTGATCGGGCGCACGTAGTCCGACAATATGAACAGCATCAGCATTATGACCAGAAGCAGACCTACGCCCACCGCCACGATGCCGGGCATGATGCTGCGGTAGAAGCCGCTGTCGAAATTGGCCGAGTTCTGCTTGAGCTCGTTGTATATTACGCCGCTCATGCGGTCGATTGCAGCGCTGAGGCGGTTGTAGCGCGGCTGCAGGCGGTCGAAGTACCAGGTGCGGGAGTCGATGAAATCGGATTTGAGGACTTCGGGGAGCTCGAGCGACGTCAGCATATATGCAGAATATGCATAGAGGACGGAGTCGGCCAGGGGGACCATTTTGCCCGAGGAGAGCGACTTCTTGAGGGAGTCGCAGTGCGAGAGGAATTCCGCCTGATTGAAGTCGGGCAGGCTGCTCAGGTTGTCGTCGCCTATGACTGCGAGTATGTCGAGGTTGTAGTCGTTGCCTGCGTCGGCAAGGCCGCGGGCCAGGTTGATGGAGCTTATGTTGTCGGCGATGCGGCTCGAGACGTAGTCGCTCATGGAGCGGTACTCCATGACGGAGATGATGCTCGAGACGAGCAGGATCACGGCGATGGAGCTGAGGCTCGCGATTATCTTGCCGCGGAGCTTCAGCTGTGGAAGACCTTTAAACTTTTTCTTCATACAAAGTGCAAATATAACATATTTCCTGCTAATTCGAATTTGTAATTTTCAAGTTGATTTGATAAATATTTATAAAAAATTTGCAAAACAAAAACTATTGCTTATTTTTGCGGTCCTCAAACTCCAAAACATTATGACAAAAGCAAGTACCATATTCGACGGCAGCAAGAATTCCATGACCAAGCGTGAAATTCTTAGGCTTTCGATGCTGAACGGCAACTACTCCATTTCCGACCTTTCTAAAGAAATTAACATTAGCGTCCCCACAGTCACAAAAATCATAGGCGAGCTCATCGACGAAGGTTTCATGACTGATCTGGGCAAAATAGGCACTTCAGGCGGCCGTCGCCCCAGCATTTTCGGCCTTAATTCCGATGCCGGTTATTTTATAGGTGTGGCTATTGAGCGTCAGCACATCCATATCGCCATTACCGACTTCAAGGGCGAAGTATGCGGCCTTATCCCCAACCTCGAGTTCATTCTCGAGGCCAATGCCGATTCTTTCAAGAGCCTCTGCCGCATAATCAAGGAGAGCGTGGCTTCCCACGGCATAGACTGGGAGAAGGTCCTGGGCGTTGGTGTGAGCCTGTCCGGCCGCGTCAATCCCGAGGAAGGCTACTCAATGAGCTATTTTATGAGCGATGACCTGCCTCTTAACGCCATTTTCGAAAAGGACCTCAATGTCCCCGTGGTCATCGAGAACGACTCCCGCGCCATGGCCTACGGCGAGTTCATGGCCGGCGGCCTCGACAAGGGCACGCGCAACGTCCTCTATATCAACCTCAGCTGGGGTCTTGGCATGGGCATGATTCTCGACGGCAAGCTATACTACGGCAAGTCCGGCTTCTCCGGCGAGATAGGTCACTTCCCCTTCATGGACAACGACAAGCGCTGCCGCTGCGGCAAGGTCGGCTGCCTTGAGACCGGCGCCTCCGGCACCGCCCTTCGCGACATGATCATCCAGAAGCTCAAGGAGGGCCGCAGCTCTTCCCTTTCCAAGAAGTATAAGAAGGGCGAGGAAATCACCCTTGACGACATCCTGAACGCCGTGAAGGCCGAAGACATGCTCGCCATCGACTGCCTGGGCGAGATCGGCGAAATCCTTGGCAAGGCCATAGCGGGCCTTATCAACATCTTCAATCCCGACACCGTCATCATCGGCGGCCGTCTCATCGTCGGCAAGAACTATCTGCTTTATCCCATCAAGACCGCGGTCAACAAGTATTCGCTGAACCGAGTGAGCTCCGACACCAAGATAGTCTTCTCCAAGCTCGACCGCAAGGCCGCCCCCATCGGCGACTGCCTCATCGCCCGCTCCTCCTTCCTCAGCATCAAGTAATTGTAATTCCCTTACATACCCCTGTCATGCCTTCCGGGTATATCGTTTCATTGTTTGTATATTTGCAAAACCGGAAGAGTCATGAAAGATTTCGCAGCAATTGATTTCGAGACCGCTAACGAGTGCCGCTCCAGCGTATGCAGCGTGGGAGTGGTTATCGTACGTGACGGCCGTATTGTGGATTCTTTCTACAGCTTGATACATCCGGAGCCGGAGTACTATCAATGGTTTTGCCAGCAAGTCCATGGTCTTTCTGAGGAGGATACTGATGGCGCTCCGGTGTTTCCATATGTCTGGGAGAAAATCGCCCCGATGATCGAGGGCCTTCCCCTCGTTGCTCATAATAGCCAGTTCGATGAAGGATGCCTGAAAGAAGTCTTCCGAGTATATCAGATGGATTACCCGGACTATGAGTTCTATGATACCCTATCCGCATCCCGCAAGCATTACGGCCGCAGTTTGCCGAATCACCAGCTGCAGACGGTCGCAGCTGCCTGCGGCTATGACCTGACCAATCACCACCATGCCCTCTCCGATGCCGAGGCATGTGCCCATATAGCTATTAAACTCCTATAGCTGTTTAGTCCACCGATAATGACGAAACGGTCCCTTCGACAAGCTCAGGGACCGTTTTGATATGCTCAGGGACCGTTTTGATATGCTCAGGGACCGTATAGGTTCGTTTAGGGACCGTTATTTTTATTCGACTTTGAAGGAATCTTTGAGGGAGACGGTTTTGTTGAAGACCGGGTGGGCGGGGGTGCTGTCGGGGTCTTTGACGAAGTAACCGACCCTTTCGAACTGGACAGCGAGGGAGGCGTCGTCCCCGGCGAGGGCGGGCTCTGCATAACCCTTCGAAACGATGAGGGAATCGGGGTTGAGGAAGTCCTTATAGTCCTTGTCTTCAGGGACCTGGCTCATGTCGGCAAGCGTGAAGAGCCTGTCGTAGAGACGGGTCTCGATCTCTGTGGCGAACTCTTCGGCGACCCAGTGGATGGTGCCCTTGACGCTGCGCCACTGGCCGCCTGCGCCGGGACGGGTGGCATGGTCAACCGTGCATTTGAGCTCGACAACCTTGCCGTCGGCGTCCTTAACTACCTCGTCGCACTTGACGATATAGGTGTACTTGAGGCGCACCTCGCCTTCGGGCTTGAGGCGGAAGAACTTCTTGGGAGCGTCCTCCATGAAGTCGCTCCTGTCTATGAGCAGATGACCGGTGAAGGGAACCTTCCTCGTCGCGCCCTCGGGCTCGGCGGGATTGAGCGGGCAGTCGAACCAGTCGACCTTGCCCTCTTCCCAGTTGGTGATGGTGAGCTTGATGGGATCGTCGCCGACCACCATGTAGCGCTTTGAACGGGCGTTGAGATCCTGCCTTACGCACCACTCGAGGAGCTGGATGTCCATCAGCTGGTCGCGCTTGCTCACGCCTATCTTGTCGCAGAACATCTTTAGAGCCTCGGCGGTGTAGCCACGACGGCGGACGCCGCAAAGCGTGGGCATGCGGGGGTCGTCCCAACCGGCCACGAGCCCCTTCTGCACGAGCTCGAGGAGCTTGCGCTTGCTCATAAGAGTGTAGGTGAGGTTCAGGCGGGCGAACTCGTACTGATGGCTGGGGAAGATGCCCAGGGTCTCGATGAACCAGTCGTAGAGGGGACGGTGCACGTCAAACTCGAGCGTGCATATGGAATGGGTGATATGCTCTATGGAGTCGCACTGGCCGTGGGTGAAATCGTACAT
>CAMYVB010000034.1 GCA_947302175.1 uncultured Bacteroidales bacterium
CCTGGAAGTAGCGTATCTCGCGATAGAAGTCATACACGGAACCGTTGCTGAAATAGCCGCCGGTCAGTCCGTTACCCACGTACATGCGCTTGTTGGCGTTGTCGTAGCAGTTGGGGGTGGGAAGGCAGCGGTAGGTGTTCATATTGTCGTTGCGGCGATAGGTATAGTCGGCAACGAACTTGAGGCCCTTTGCGATGCTGAAGGTCAGACGGTTGGTCAGGGTCAGGGAGTTCTTGATGCGGGCGTTGTGGTTGGTAGTGGTGGTCCACACGCCGCCGCGGCCGCTGAAGAGAGGAGAGGTGGCGCCGTACATGTAGCCGGGCTGGATGTTCACCGTGCCGTCAGGATTGTAGGGCACGTAGAAAGGACCGACATTCTGGGTCGTATTCCACAGGATACCTGCTTCCACCAGGCCTGTCTGTCCGTCCTGCTCCCAGAAACCTCCGTACTCGTAGTTGGAGCGCTCGAAGGCGATATTGTTGGAATAGTGCAGCCAGGGGGTGATTTCAGCGTTCAATTTGGAACGGAAGGAATAGTTGTTGACCACATCCTCGGCGCCCTGGTTAAACAGGCCCTCACGATAGAGGTAACGGCCGCTGACATAGTAGTTCATCTTCTTGGTGCCGCCCTTGATGGAGATGTTGTGCTCCGTTTCGGGACGGTTTCTCTTGAACAGGTATCCGTACCAGTCGAAATTACCGAGATAAAGGTAGGTGTACGTGTGGGTCTCGTCGGGGATGACCCAGGGACGTGCGGGGTTCTCGGTGACATCGTTGCGGCGGTCATACATCATCTGGATCTGCTCGTCGGAGAAAGTCCATGCAGGGTTGCCCTGGAGTGCCTGGTTGAAGGTATTGGTCAAAGTGACATAGTCATAGGCACTGGTCATGAAGTTTGTTGAGGTGGTATTGCTGGAGATCGAGAAACGGCTGTTGTAGTTGATGGAGGCCCTGCCTTCTTCTCCTTCGCCGCTCTTGGTATTCACCAGGATGACGCCGGCGGAAGCCTTTGCACCATAGATGGCGCAGGCGGAGGCGTCCTTCAGGACGGAGATGCTCTCGATGTCGTTAGGATTTACCAGCGTAAGACTGCCCTCCACGCCATCTATCAGGACCAGCGGGCTGCCCGAGTTGAGGGAGACCTTGCCGCGGACGGAGATGCTGTATTCCGAAGCTTCGATGGAGCCGTTGCCTGTCGTCATGATGATGGAAGGATCGGCACCCTGGAGGGCCATCGCCGTGTTGGTCACGGGACGCTGGTTCAGAGTTGCACCGTCGATGACGGAGACGGCACCGGTCAGGTTGACGCGTTTCTGCGTGCCGTAACCGACTATCACCAGTTCGTCAAGAAGAGTGTTTTCGCTTGTCAAAACCATCTTGTAGGGCTGACGCTCGCGGCCGGTGAGTTTGAACTCCTGGTCGTCGAAGCCAAGGTATGAGATTACGATTTCGGAAGGGAAAGAGACTTCTTCCATCTTGAAGACACCCTTGTCGTCAGTGAGGGCGTACTTGCCGGTTTTCTTTTCTATGACCGTGGCGCCTGCAAGCGGCTCACCGTCACGATTCAAGACAATTCCGGAGAAAGTGCCCTTGGGGGAATCGGCCACTTTGGGTTTATTCACGGAAACTGTGTTTCCCTTTACCGTGAAGTCCAGATTCTGCCCTGCAAAAATCTGGGCCAGGACTTCGGAAAGCGGAGCATCCTTTGCCGAAACTGAGATTCGTTTCTGCAAATCCACGTCGTCCGCATTAATTACAATGGTGTAGTTGCCCTGGCTCTGGAGAAGGGTCACCGCCTGCTGGACGGTCACGTTCTTCACTTCCATAGTCACGTTCTGGGCGCCGAGGAACATCGGCAGCAGAAGGGCGAGTAACACCAGCGTTACGCGAAGCATGCGCGAGAATCCTGTTTTACTCATGTGGAAATTAGTTTTTAGAAGTTAGTAGATATTGGTTTTAAGAATTGATATTGGTGTAATGATTAATTGGTCATTTCTTTCCGTAGAGGTACACCCTCCCGTCCGAGCGCACTACCCGCAGGTTTCCGTTCCGGGCAAGCAGCCGCAGGATCTGATCCAGATCTTCTCCGTTGGTAAAGAAGGCCAGGAAGCGCTGGGAGGCCACTTTGGAGTCGGCCACCACTATGGGCGTCCCGAAGGAGCGTGACAAGTCGGAGGCAATATCTTCGAGAGGAGTATTGATAAAACTGAAGGAGCCGTTGTCGGCGAAGGTCTTGAAATTCTCGGGAACCACTTTATTCATGGAAACAGCTCCGGAACGGTGGTCGAACTGGACTATATCGCCGGGGGTGAGACGCACCTCGCGCCTGCCTTCCCCTGAAGGAAGCCTCAGGCTCACGGAGCCCTCCAGAAGCACCACCTCCAGCATCGTGGCATCCCTGTAGGACTTAAGGTCGAAGGTCGTGCCGTGCACCCTGACATCCACTTCGCCGGTGTGGATAATGAAGGGACGCTCAGGGTCCCTGGCTACCGATGCCAGCACCTCGCCGTCCAGGAAGACTTCCCTTTTTTCCCCATCAAAGGAATCGGGCCATGTCACTCGGGAACCCGCGTTGAGTTTCAGGAGAGTGCCATCCGGAAGCAGGACTTCACGGGTGTCGGAGATGGGGACCGTAAGTTCATGCCATGCGACGGGAGCGGGGTCCTTGTGCATTTTATAGCCGATGGACAGCGATGCGGGGATGGCAAGCAGCAGGGCCACGACGGCGGCGGCCAGCCAGTAGAAGGGACGGCGGTCATTGTCCATGCCCAGCTTGCGGCGGGTAGATATCAAAGCGCGCATGGCGCTCACATCTGCCTCGCTGCGGTCGCTGTCGAACTGACTTTCCAATAATTCCTGAACCATCGGGTCCTCCATATGATCGGCCAGGAACAGCTGGACCTGCAGGCTCTCCTCTTCGGAGAGCTTGCCGTCCAGATAGGCTTGAAGTATATTGCGTGTAATGTCCATAAGTCCTTTTAGGGTTAATTCCCCGAAGGGGGGTCCCTTAAAGAACGAATGAAACGGCGCTAATGCGTAATGCTAAGAGAGAAAATTACGTAAATTTTCCAGAGCCAGCTGCAAATGCTTTTCAACTGTGCGTACGCTGATGCCAAGCATCGCTGCAATTTCTTCTGTTGACAGCTGCTGATAGCGATTCATCACAAAGACGGCCCGACGCTGGGGCGGCATCTTTTCAACGGCCTGAAGCACGCGGAGGTTGGTCTCAATCAACTCTGTCCTGTGATCCGTGCAATCAGGAGAAAGCGTCTCGGGCGTGCGTTCCAGACTTTGTTCCACCAGGTGGCGCTTGGACTTGAAAACATCTATGGCGCCATTGCGTGAAAGGACGAAGAGATAGTTTTTGAGGGATTTAGCCGGATCCAGACTCTCCCGGTGCAGCCACACTCTCACAAACACGGATTGGGCGAGGTCCTCGGAGAGAGCATCCTCCTTGACCAGGACCCTGAGGAAGCGGTGCACCTGCGGATACCAGCGCAGGAAGAGGGCGTCGAACGCCCGTCTGTCCCCCGCCTTGACTGCAGCGACGAGCTCGCTGTCAGTCATTTCGCGATATGAATCTTTCACCTTCACGCGTTACAAAGTTATGAATTAATTTACAACGCGCAAAAATGCCTGCGGAAACGCAAATAGCAAGTAATTATACTATGCTGTTTTCCTTGGTCCAGCGGAGGATTTCGGGGACGTAGCCGAAGCACATGCCGGTGACGGTGTCGGCGCAGCCGTAATAGACTGCAAGGCGCCCCGTCACCTCATCGTGAAGCGCAGCGCAAGGGAAAGTGACATTGGGAACGTCGCCAGTGAGCTCGTAGATTTCGCGGGGCGAAATGAGGTAGGGGCCGCTCCTGGCAATGACCTTCCAGGGCTGCTCGAGGTCGAGAATGGCCGAGCCAAAGGCATATACATAGCCGTTGCAGGAGTGAAGCACGCCGTGATGGAAAAGGAGCCAGCCCTCGGGAGTCTCGATGGGAACGGGACCTGCGCCCACCTTGGTGCACTGCCATGCGCTCACCTCGAAAGGAGCGGGAGACATCACGTGGCGGTGACGGCCCCAGAACTCCATGTCGGGAGACTCCGAATAGAAGATGTCGCCAAAACTGGTGTGGCCGGTATCGCTGGGGCGGGAAAGCATCGCGAACTTGCCGTTAATCTTCCTGGGAAAAAGGACGCCGTTGCGGTTGTAGGGCAGGAAGGCGTTCTCCATCTGGTGGAAAACCTCGAAATCGTCGGTCCATGCAAGACCGATGGTGGGGCCGAAATAGCCGTTGCACCAGGTGACGTAGTAGCGGTCTTCGATCCTGGCTACCCTGGGGTCGTAGCCATAGACCCACTTCGCCACCTCGGGATCGCCACCGGTGAGAGGAATATCCTCCTCGCGTATGTCCCAGTCAAAGCCATCCACGGAAAAACCGACGTGAAGCCTCATGCGGCGGTTGGTGTCGTCGCAGCGGAATACGCCTGCGTAGTTGTACTTACCTTTCTTGAAGGGCACTACGGCCGAATTGAATATGGAATTGGAAGTGGAGAGAAGGTCACGCCTGATGACGGGATTCTTCGAATACCTCCACATCACCTCCTTGGATCCGGAAGGACGCTCCTCCCAGGGGAAAATGTCAGTCATAATGATAATTGAAGTTTATTCAGCAGTTTTTTTCTTGATATCGGGCACTTTGCCGTCCTTGCCGATGAAACGCACATAGCCCCAGCGAAGGGGATAGTGGATGTCGACTATGCCTGTGGGGGCCCAGACCCAGTTCTCCTCGGGAGTGGAAAGCCACTCCACGCGGGAGAAATTCATCCTCCAGACCTTGCTCTCGAGCGGGTCGGTACCGCCGCGGCTAAGGCTCTTGAAGGGAATCTTAATCTCCACGCTCCAGCCCTTGTCCTTGTCGGAAGGCTTGTTGAGGGTGCCATCCACATGAACGGCGGTCTCGAGATTCTGGAAGTCCCAGGTCATGATATAGGTGCCGCCCTCGGAGTAGGGTTTCTCCATAAGGAGGTCCATGACTGTGCCTAAAGCGTTGATTTCGAGCTCATAGTAGAGACGGGAGTCGTTGTAGGGATTGATGAAGACCTCGAAATCGTTGTCGTGATAGACTATGTCGTCCCTTTCGGTGACGCCGGCCCTGACGTTGGGCTCGTCCAGCACTGCGCTTACATAGAGGAACTCATCGTCCCAGAGCATGCGCATGGTGGTCTTGTACTTAGGAAGCGGGAAACCGGCTCCCATGATGTCCTGGAAGGCGCTGCAGGGCTTTGCAGCGGCCCATTCATCCATATTGACCACGCCGTCTATCGTGATGGGCTTGTCAGCGCGGTGGCAGTCATAGACGGGAGGGTTCTGGGCGACGCATGAAAAAGCGACGAGAGCACCAGAGAGGAACAATATTATTTTTTTCATATCCTATCGTTATTGATTGAAACTCATTATCTGGCCGCTTCCCCGGTAAAGGCGCAGGGGCTCTTCGAGCTCGAGCGCAAGCACGGTCATCGAAGGGTCGAGAGCTGCGGCGGGGATGCTGATATAATATACGCCGGGCACTTCGCTCCAGTCTATGTCGTTATAGACAGTCCACGAGGGCAGGACGTCGGACCCGACCACGCGAACGCCCTTCACCTTGCTCTTCAGGCCCTTGACTTCGAGCGGGGTTGCAGGCGCGTAAGGGATGTAGACATAGAGCGTCATAGCATCTTGCGAGAGGGTCGTGTAGCCCTGGACATGGCCGGCGGGGATGCCGGCGCGCGTGGGGTAAACGGCCTCCTCGTGCTTGGAAATCCAGCGTCCGAGCTCTTTCAGGACCTTTACTTCCTCTTCGGGGATAGTGCCGTCGGCGCGGGGGCCTATGTCCAAAAGCAGGTTACCGCCCATGGACATGCAGTCCGCGAGCATGCGAAGCACGGTCCCGGGATCCTTGAAATTGAGGTCCGCCTTGCGGAAGCCCCAGGAGTCGTTTATGGTCATGCAGGTCTCCCACCAGCGGCTTTCAGGCCTTACGACAGGCACGCCAAGCTCGGGAGTGGCATAATCGCCGTTGCCCTGGATGCGCGAATTAATTACTACCGAAGGATTTACCTTCCTGAGGGCGGAAACGATTCCAGGAGCGTCCCACTCCTCGGAGGAGAACTCCCAGTCGCCGTCGAACCACCACAGGTCGGGGTTGTAGGCGGAAGCGAGCTCCATCATCTGGGCCATGTTGAACTCGAGGAAATGCTTCCAGCGCTCAGGCTCCTTGTGGATGTCGTACCTTGCGGGCCCCTCGCGGAAAAGATTGGGATAGTCTTCCCTGGGCCAGTCGATAAGCGAATAGTAGAGGCCCAGCTTCAGGCCGCCCTGACGGCGCACTTCCTCCACAAAAGGAGTGAGGACGTCGCGTCCGGCGGCGGAGCTCTTAACGGCGCTCACTTCGCCGGCCTCTGTGCCCCAAAGGGCGAAACCGTCGTGGTGCTTGGAAGTTATGACAGTGTATGAAGCGCCGCTTTCGCGTATGAGCGAAACCCACTCGGCGGGGTCGTACCGCGAGGCCGTGAAATCAGCCTCCTGGGCGAAATAATCCTCGATACTCACCTTCTTGTTGTGGAAGGACCAGCTTTCGGACCAGTCGCCTCGGGAGTATATGCCCCAGTGGATGAATATGCCAAGCTTAGCCCTGGAGAACCATTCCATGCGCTCCTCCTTCTGCTCCTCGGTCTCCTTAGGAAGGTCACGGGCGGGTTTGCATGCTCCGGCCGCACAGAGCAGGAGGAGCAACGAAGCAAAAATGAACGGTTTAAGCTCCTTCGACATGGCGCTTATAGCATTTCAGCGTGTTTTGCAGAAGCATCGCGATTGTCATGGGACCGACTCCGCCGGGAACGGGGGTTATGAGGGAGGCCTTGCCTATGCAGCCCTCGAAATCCACGTCGCCGCACAGGTGTCCGTCTGCGGAGCGGTTCATGCCGACGTCGAGTATTACGGCGCCTTCCTTAATCATATCGGCGCTAATCAGGCCTGCGTGACCGACGGCCGTGACGAGGATGTCCGCCTCGCGGGTGACGCTGCCAAGGTCGCGGGTGCGGGAGTGGCAGAGAGTCACCGTGGCATGGCGGTCAAGGAGCAATTTAGCGACGGGTTTGCCAACAATGTTGCTGCGGCCAATCACTACGGCTCGCTTGCCTTCGATCTGCACTCCCTCCCTGTAGAGCAAATGTATAATGCCGGCGGGGGTGCAGGGCAGGATGCATTCGCGCCCGAGCTGAAGGGCGGCCACATTGAGGGGGTGGAAACCATCGACGTCCTTGGAGGGCGCTATGGTGTCGATGATAATACTCTCGTCTATATGGGACGGAAGCGGAAGCTGCACGAGCACGCCGTCCACCTCAGGGTCGGCGTTGAGGCCGTTGACAAGGGAAATGAGCTCATCCTGCGATACGCTCGCAGGAAGGTCTTCCAGGCGGGACTCCATGCCCGCTTCCCTTGCCGCCGCGACCTTGTTGCGCACATAGATGCGGCTGGCGGGGTCGTCGCCCACTATCACTACGGCCAGGCAAGGCTTGCGCCCCCCGGCCGCGATGATATTCTCAACCTCGGACTTCACCCGGGCCCTCACGGCCGAGGCTGCTGCTTTTCCGTCAATGATTTTGCCCATCGGCAGGAAATTATTTCTCAATAAAAGCGTGGGAGGCGGTCATGGCCTTGGGGTCGAGCGCCTTGTCGAGCATCTCCTTGGACATCAGGCCATGGGCGAGAACGAGGTCGTAGACGCTGCGGCCGGTCTCGAGGGCTTCCTTGGCTATCTTGGTGGACGCCTTGTAGCCTATGTAGGGGTTGAGGGCGGTGACGATGCCTATGGAGTTCTTCACCATTTCGTAGCAATGGTCGGCGTTGATGGTGATGCCCTCGATGCACTTGGTGCGCAGGGTGTCGATGGCGTTGCGCAGCCAGGTGACGCTCTCGAGTATGCTTTCGGCGATGACGGGCTCCATGACGTTGAGCTGGAGCTGGCCGGCCTCGGCTGCGAATGCTACGGTGGTGTCGTTGCCTATCACCTTGAAGCAGACCTGGTTGGTCACTTCGGGGATGACGGGATTCACCTTACCGGGCATGATGGAGGAACCGGGAGCCATGGCGGGCAGGTTGATTTCGTGCAGGCCGCACCTGGGGCCGGAAGCCATGAGACGCAGGTCGTTGCAGGTCTTGGAGAGCTTGATGGCGAGGCGCTTGAGGGCTGCGGAATAGGAGACGTATGCGCCGGTGTCGGGGGTGGCCTCCACAAGGTCGGTGGCGAGAGACAGGGCGTCGCCGCTGAACTCGCTCATGCGCTTGGTGCAGAGCTCGGCAAAGCCGGGGACCGCATTCAGGCCGGTGCCGATGGCGGTGCCGCCCATGTTGATTTCGCGAAGAAGGTCGGCGTTGCGCGTGAGATTTGCGATTTCTTCCTCAAGGTTGTTCGCAAAGGCGTTGAACTCCTGGCCGGAAGTCATGGGGACTGCGTCCTGAAGCTGGGTGCGGCCCATCTTGAGCACGTCCTTGAACTCCTCGCCCTTGGCGCGGAAGGCTGCGATGAGCTTCTCGAGGCTGTCGACGAGGTGCTTGTTCATCCTCACGAAAGTGTAGCGGAAGGCTGACGGATAGGCGTCGTTGGTGCTCTGGGCGCAGTTCACGTGGTCGTTGGGGGAGCAGAACTGGTACTCGCCCTTCTTGTGGCCCATGAGCTCGAGGGCGCGGTTGGCGATGACCTCGTTGGCGTTCATGTTGACGGAGGTGCCGGCGCCTCCCTGCATCATGTCCACGGGGAACTGGTCGTGGAGACGGCCGTCCACAATCTCGCGGCAAGCCGCAACTATGGCCTCGGCTATGGTCTTGTCGAGGACTCCGAGCTCCATATTGGCCTGGGCCGCTGCCATCTTGACATAGGCCATGGCGATGATGTACTCTGGATAGTCGCACATCTTGACTGCTGAAATCTTGTAGTTGTTGAGAGCGCGCTGGGTCTGCACTCCGTAATATGCATCGGCGGGGACTTGGAGCTCGCCAAGGAGATCGCTTTCGATCCTGAATTTGGTTTCTGACATTTCTAAGAGTCTTTTGATTGCGCAAAATTAGTAATTTTCATTTAAATATACCTATATTTGCGGTTCGATTCACTCAAGATAATGAACACTCTCAGAGTACCGCGCCTGGAGGGTTTCCAGTCTCTCGGGCAATTCGCAAAATCCAGCCTCGACTGCGTTCCGTGGAGCGCGGAGTTCCCCTATAAACCCAAGGTGGATTTTGCAGTGGCGCACGATGGCGGGAGGCTTTTCATACGCTTCGACGTGGAGGAAAAGAATGTCAAGGCCGTGACGACCAAGAGCAACGGCCCCGTCTGGGAGGACAGCTGCGCCGAGTTTTTCGTCCGCGTCCCTGGTTCAGCGTTCTACTACAACTTCGAAACCAACTGCATAGGCGCCGGCCTTGCCGCAAAAAGGACCTCCCGCAGCGAATGCGTCCACTTCGGGGAGGACAAGATGGCGCAGATTGTGCGCCGCTCTTCGCTCCCCTTCTCCCCCGTCGACGCCGGTCCCGGCAAATGGTCGCTCGAGCTTGAGATTCCTTTCGCCCTTTTCTGCGAAGGCGAGGCTGTCCCGCAGGTTCTGGAAGCCAATTTTTACAAATGCGGCGACAAGACCTCAGAGCCCCATTTCCTCAGCTGGAGCCCCATAGACACTCCCAGCCCCGATTTCCACCGTCCCGAGTTTTTCGGGCGCCTGATACTTGAATAGACTAAAAAACGATAACATCATGAAAAGAATTTCCGGCATTTTCGCGGCAGCAATCCTTCTCCTGCTCGCATCCTGCGCCAAAGGTCCCGCCCCCTTCGTTTCCGACTCCGGCCTGAATTCCAAAAAGTTCGTCTCCGGCAAGAATGAGACCCGCACCAATCTCTACCGCCTCAAGAACGAGGCCGGCATGGAGGTCTGCATCACCAACTACGGCGGCCGCATAGTCTCCGTCATGGTCCCCGGCAAGGACAGCGTCATGCGCGACGTGGTCCTCGGCTTCGACAACATCAAGGACTACCAGACCATCCCCAGCGATTTCGGCGCCACGATAGGCCGCTACGCCAACCGCATTGCAGGCGGTAAGTTCACCCTCGGCCAGACCGAGTACACCCTCCCCACCAACAACAACGGCAACACACTCCACGGCGGCCCCGAAGGTTGGCAGTACAAGGTGTTCAATGTGAACAACGCCACCCCCGAGACCCTCACACTGAGTTACATCTCCGAGGACGGCGAGATGGGCTTCCCCGGCCAGGTGGACTTCACCGTTGTCTTCAACCTCACCGAAGACAATGCCCTCTATGTCAAGTACATCGCCTGGGCCCACGGCAAGACTGTCGTCAACTTCACCAACCACGCCTATTTCAACCTTTCCGGCGATCCCACCCGCACGATCGAGGACCACGTCCTCTATCTTAATGCCCTGCAGACGACTCCCGTCAACGCTGAGCTCATCCCCGACGGCAGCTTCGCTCCCGTCTCCGGCACTCCTTTCGATTTCACCGCTCCCAAGGCCATAGGTCAGGACATCGAGGCCGAGAACGAGCAGCTCGCATTCGGCATGGGTTACGACCACAACTGGGTCCTTGCCACCGAGGGCAAGCTTTCCAAGGTTGCCTCCACCCTCTGCTGCCCCGAGACCGGCATCAGCCTTGAAATCAGGACCACCGAGCCCGGCATCCAGATCTATACCGGCAATGTCCTCGACGGCACAGTGACCGGCAAGAACGCCGTCGCATACCCCCGTAGGAGCGCCGTCTGCCTCGAGACCCAGCACTTCCCCGACAGCCCCAACAAGAGCGCCTTCCCTTCGACGGTCCTCGCTCCGGGCAAGAAGTATGAAAGTCTGACCATCTACAAATTCGGCGTAGAAGAATAATCCTGATGTACAAACTCGCCGTTTTCGATATAGACGGGACTCTCATCGACTCCGAAAGGACAGGTGTGGAGTCCCTTATCGTCACGGTGAGGCAACTCCTTGGCAAGGAGATAAGCTACGAGGAGTCCTACCGCTCTTTCGGCATCCCGAGCAGCGTAGTTCCCGCCCTTTACGGCTACGAGGACACCTCACATTTCGCCAGGGTCTGGGAGGATAATTACATAGCCCTTTCGGGCCTGATAGTCCCCTTCCCGGGGGTTTTCGAGATGCTCGCCGATGTGAAGGCCTTCGGCCTGAGAACGGGGATCGTGACTTCCCGGAGCAGGATGGAGTTCGGCATGGACCCACTGATCGGCAGGATGCTGCCTTTTCTGGACGTGTGCATCTGCTCCGAGGACAGCGAAAAGCACAAGCCTGAGCCTGAGCCCCTCATAGAATGCATCAAGCGGATAAACGAGAAATATCCCGGGGAGTTCATAGGCTGCTCCGAGACCTTGTACCTTGGGGATACGATGCACGATTACCTTTGCGCAAAGGGCGCAGGTTGCGATTTTGCCCTCGCAGATTGGAAGGGCAAGGGATGGCAGAATATTGAAGCAAAGTATAAATTCGACAACGCCCGGACGGTGTTAGACATCCTACGCGGCAAAGTCCAACCTAGACAGATATAACTATGTCCTACAACAGACAGTCACGAAGGGTCAAGTCCCTCATTGAAGAGCTGAAGAATATACGCGACCTGCTCGACGGCATAGAGAACCAGGTGCTTTCGATCGAGGATGAGATTGTCACGATAGACAATTCCCTCCCCGACGACACCGAGATTGCAGCGATGGCAGAAGGCCAGGACAAAAAGAAGCTCGGGGAGCTGCTTGAATCTTTGAAAGAAGCCTACGAGGTCATAGACGACATCCTGGGTCCTCCTTCCGACGATTATCCAATGGAGGACATCCTCCGCCACTTCCCTCTCGGCGGCGGGGCTGACAAAGGGCATTTGAACTGACATATTGACACATTAAGTGCCAGATTTTCAGGCAATTAGTGACATTTTGTCATTAATTGCCCGTTTTTTTGCCATGGTCTCCTATTTGCCTTACCCGGAGTCGAACCCGCCAATGTGACGGGAGACAAAAATGAAAGTAAAACTTAAATTATAGGAGATTTCACCATGTTACCTTCAACTTACAATGCAAGACTTCACCGCAATTTCGTTCCCAGCATTTTCAACGAGTTCTTCAATGACGACCTTTGGAATGTGACTCCCGCCAAGCAGTTCGCTTCGCCCGCAGTCAATATCGTAGAGAACGAAAAGGATTTCCAGGTCGAGATTGCCGCTCCCGGCATGAGCAAGCAGGATTTCAAGGTCAAGGTCGAGAATGACAACGAGCTCGTTATCGCCCTCGAGAAGAAGGAAGAGCATAAGGACGAGAAGCAGAAGAAGAATTATCTTCGCCGCGAGTTCTCCTACGCTTCCTACCACCAGACCTTCATCATCCCCGAAGAGGTCGATATCGACAAGATCAGCGCTTCGATGGCAGACGGCATCCTGAGCGTCACCCTTCCCAAGAAGGAAGTGGTCGTAAAGACCCCCGCCACCCGCCAGATCGAGATCTTCTAATCCCTCCTGGCTTTACGCCAAATCGAGATTGCGTAATCTCTCCCTCCTTACGAGATGCCCGGCCCCGCCGGGCATCTCCTTTTCCTCCCGTTCCCTGAGCTTGTCGAAGGCGGTCCCTGAGCTTGTCGAAGGGCCCGCATTTTCGTCATTCGCCGGCTTGACCGGCGAATCTCGGTCCCTGAGCCTGTCGAAGGGCCCGCATTTTCGTCATTCGCCGGCTTGACCGGCGAATCTCGGTCCCTGAGCCTGTCGAAGGGCCCTCCCGGGCACAAAAACGGCCCTTATCGTGTCCAAAAGACGTTTTGAGGACCGATCTGTCTTTAACTGAAAAAGGTTGACTCACAAACAAGAGTTACCCATGTTCGTTT
>CAMYVB010000035.1 GCA_947302175.1 uncultured Bacteroidales bacterium
ACCTGTAACCTTTTGATCCGTAGTCAAATGCTCTATTCAATTGAGCTATGGAGCCGAAGTGTATTTCTAAGGATTACTCAGCCTTTGTGGGGTTGAACTTCCTCTCCTTGATGCGGGCCTTCTTACCCTGGAGGTTGCGCAGGTAGAATATCCTGGCCCTGCGGACCTTACCATACTTGTTGACCTCGATGCTGTCAATGAAGGGGGACTCATAGGGGAAAATCCTTTCGACACCGACACCGCCGGAGATCTTGCGGACGGTGAAAGTCCTGGTGTGAGGGGTGGCGCCGCTGATCTGGATGACTACGCCCCTGAAGCTCTGGAGCCTGTCCTTGTCGCCTTCCTTGATTCTATAGGTAACGGTGATGGTGTCACCGGCCTTGAACTCGGGGAAACTTGCTGCTTTTCCGTTGGAGAAAGCTTCTTCTACAATCTTGATGTAATCCATTTTCTTTACTTAAATAACCGCGCAACATCGCTGTACCATAATTTTCAAATGCGAGAGGTTGCGTTTTGGGACTGCAAAGATAGAAATAATTTTCTATCGCGCAAACTTTTTCTTACTTTTTTCTCCAAGGTCGAGTATCCTGACGTTGCGGAACTTAACTCCGGGGCCGTGGCCGAGGAAGCCGACATAGCCTTTCTCGTTGAACATGCCGGGATGGTCCTTGTGGTCGGCGGTATAGGGGTTCTTGACGTTGGCGTCGGGAGAGACATTGTGTCCCTGGCAAGCTTCACGAATGTCGCAATCCGCTATCACTTCGCCGTTTACGGTCACGGTGACGTGGTCTCCGACAACGCGGATCTCTTCCTCGCTCCATTCGCCGGGAGCCTTGTGGGCTATGCGTTTAGCAGGGACTATGCCGTAGACCGAGCCATGGACCTGCCAGGGCTGGAGCCAGCCGGCGTAGATGGGATTGTCGTGGTCGAGGATCTGGACCTCGCACATGCCGTCATAGGCGGCATCGACGCCCTGGGGAGTGCGTACGCCTACACCGTTGTTGGCGCCGGGGCGCACGAAGCTGAACTCGAAGCGAAAGACGAAATCGCGATACTCCTTTTGGGTGTAGAGATTGCCGCCGCTGCCGTAGCCGGCGGTGACGTATATCTCATTGTTGGTGATGCGGTAACCTTCGGTGTTGCCCGTCCATTTCGAAAGGGAAGTGCCGTCGAAGAGCATTTCAAAGCCCTGGGCAGCCTCTTCTTTGCTGAGAGTGAAGATAGGGGAGGGTTCGCGGCTTTCGGCGATGAGCTTCTTAATCTCATCCACTGCGTAGCCGTCGTCGGCTCCGCCGCGTGATTGGTACACGGCTATGGCTTCATTGAGAACTTCGTTGCGCTTGCTGATATCGAGGTCGTCCTTGCACTTGGAGGCAATCTGCCTCACGGCGTCGGCCGCCTGGAATTTGCATTTTGAGTCGCCAAGCTTGCTCGCTGCCACATAGAATGCCTTCGATGTCGGAGTGTTGGGCAATAGTTTCAATATCCTCTTGCTCAGTTCGACGTCCGTGGACTCCTCGAGGGCGAGTGCTAAGGCATCGCACTTCTTGTCTCCATTGGTCTCGTAGATATTTATCTTGCGCACGTAGTCGCTCAGGGCGTCCATGTCGTGTTCTGAAAATGCAATCTCCTTGAGTGTGGGGATTACTTTGGGGTTGGCTGTATTGCCGAGGGCCTTGACGGCGGCCTTTGAGCCTTTCTTTGCCGCGGAAGAGAGCTCGCTCACTGCGGCGTCGATACCGGACGAAGCGAGAGCGGGATAGAAGCGCTCCTTGTTAACGGAATTGTCCATGCATCCCATCACAGTGGCATAGATGGTGTTGGGGGTGAAATGCGAGAGGGCTTTGTCGAAAGCCTTGGCGCAAAGATCGATCGAGCCTTCAGGGGCCTGATCGAGCAGCTTGGCGATGGCGGGAGCATCGTCTTCACGGGCGATGTTGCCAAGAGCCTTGAGAGCTGCCTCGCTGCCGCCTGCTGCCATTTCCAGCACCTTGTCGGCGCAGTTCACAAGATTCTTGCTGCCGGCAATCTGTGCGAGCTTTTCAAGCTTCTCTCCGGTAGCGTCCTGCATTGCAGCCTCAACCTTCTCTCCCAGGGGGGCGGGATAGGACATCAGGGCCTTGAGGGCCTTGTCGCCGAGCTTGTTATTGCCAAGCATGCCGATAAGGGCGTCGGCGGCATCGTCACCGCCAATTTTGCCGGCCGCCTCGATGGCGGAGCTGCAAAGGGCGTCATCGGAAGAAGCAAAGCAGGAGAGAATCAGCTGGAGTTGGGAGGCGATATGATTGTCTCCAAGCCAGTTGACAACGTCAACCTTGGCCTCGGGGCTCATTCTCTTGAATTTGCGGGCGAGCTTGGTGGCAAAGTCGTCAGTGGCGGGCGCGTACCTGCGAAGCGCAGTGCCGCGTACTTTGCGGGAAGGGTCGGCAACCGAGGCGAGCACGAAACTCTCAGGAACGGAGCCGTAGGCCTGCTCAAGGCCGTAGAGGGCCTCGCACCTGGCGCGGGCGTCTCCCTTGCTCTCGTTGAATGCCAGGCGGGCCGCCGCTTTCGACGGGGCGGGAGCAACTTCCTCGGGGACGGGCTCTTCGAAGGAAGCTCGAAGGGTCTTCAGGAACGCAGTGATTACTTCATTGCTGCCATTTGCAATAGCTTTATCGAAACCTTCGATCACTTTGGCGCGGTACTGCTCGTTGCCGGGAGCGTTGGCGAAATTCGCAAGACCGTTCAGCGCGTACTCGACGCGGCTGTTTTCACCCTCAGAAGGGTCAACGAGCATTGCGGCGAGCTTGACGACGCTTTCGGGAGCTGCGGCGGCAAGATCGAGCATGTCGCTCTGAAGGTCGGAGGCGAGGGCCTCGGGCATGCGGGCCAGAACGTCGCCGACTATGGTATCGGTGCTGCGGCCTCTGGAGTCCTGCGCAAAGACTGAAAGGCTGAGCGCAAGAGCGCAAACTATGATGGAAAATGCTTTTTTCATGGCCTGGTCTCCTTATTTAAGATAATTGCCCCATTCGCCCCTCATGGGCTGGTCGATGAGAAGATTGGCGGCGGGGTCGCCGATGAATTGCTGGGTGACGGGATCGAACTCCAGGTTGCGGCCCAGGCGCAGAGCGCAGACGCCCATGTTGACGATGGTGGCGCTGTGGTAGCCGTTATCTTCGTTGAGGGAGAACCGGCGCCTCGTGCGTACGCAGTCGAGGAAGTCGGTGTTGGTGGGCTCGGGGTCGGGGAGGGAATTGATGAGGTCCATTACGTCGGGGATGGTGCACTCGAAACCTTTGAATACCTTGCCCAGAGGGCCTTCGATGTAGGGGACTTTGCCCTTGCTCTCGAAACCTTCGCCCTCGAGTATTATCTTGCAGCCGTCGGCGTAGGTGTAGGTGATGCTGCGCCATATGCCTATGGCATCGGGATGCTGCTGGGGAGCGTCGATCTCGACCTTGACGGGGAATTCGTCGTCCTTGCCGAGTAAGTACTGCACGGGGTCGATATAGTGCTGGCCCATATCGCCGAGGCCGCCGCCGTCGTAGTCCCAGTAGCCGCGGAAGGTGGCGTGGGTGCGGTGGCGGTTGTAGGGCTTGAAGGGGGCGGGACCGAGCCACATGTCGTAGTCGAGGCAGGCGGGAACGGGCTCGGGTACAAGATTTTCCTTACCTGTCCAGTAGAACTTCCAGGTGAAACCTGTGGCGCCAGAGATGCGCACGGTAAGGGGCCAGCCCAGGGCGCCGCTCGCGACGAGTTTCTTGAGGGGCTCGACTGTGGTGCCGAGGCCGTAGAAGGTGTCCTTGAAGCGGAACCAGGTGTTGAGGCGGAAAATGCTGCCGTTGCGTTTGACGGCCTCCTTCACCCTTTTTCCTTCACCTATGGTGCGGGTCATGGGCTTTTCGCAGAAGATGTCCTTGCCGGCATTGGCGGCCTCGCAGGCCATGATGCCGTGCCAGTGGGGAGGGGTGGCGATATGGACTATATCCACGTCGGGGTCGTGGACGAGATCGCGCCAGTCGTGGTATTTCCTGGGCGTTACGCCGAGGCGGTCCTTAGCCTTGGCGAAAGTGTTTTCGAGGTGCTCGCTGTCCACGTCGCACAGCGCGACGAGGCGGCAGTGCTGGTCGGAAACGAAGTGGCTGGAGCTGTTGCCTATGCCGCCTACGCCGATGATGCCGCGGGTGAGCTGGTCGCTCGGGGCGATGTAGGAGTTGTCGCCACCCATCTTGCCGAAGGCGGTCCTGGGTGCGACGGTAAACAGCGCCACGCCCGCTCCTGTCTTCTTCAGGAATGATCTTCTGCTTTTGTCCATGGATATTAGTTTAGAATATGTTTTTCTCTTTATCGAAGAGGGCCTTGTCCTCGCGGCTCAGGTCTGGAGTCACGCTCTTGCTGCCGCGCAGGGACTCGACCGCCTCTTTCTCGCTTCTGGAGAGCTTGCGGGGGATCCAGACGAGCACCTTGACGTAAAGGTCGCCGCGGCCGTATGAGTTGACTGAAGGCAGGCCTTTGCCGCGAAGGCGCACTACCGTGCCGGACTGGGTGCCGGCTTCCAGCTTAACATTTTCGGGGCTGCCGAGGCAGGGGACAGTGATTTCGCAGCCAAGGATGGCGTCGGTGACGGGGATGACGGTGCTGTAGAAGAGGTTCGTCCCGTCGCGCCTCAGGGAGGCGTGGGGGACTTCCTCTATGATGACCAGCAAATCGCCGTTGACGCCGCCCTGAGGCGCGCCGTGGCCTTCGCCGCGTATGGTTAACTGCATGCCGCCTTCCACGCCGGCGGGGATCTTCACCTTGACGCTCTCTTTCTTTCTCTGGAGGCCCGTACCGTTGCATGAGCGGCAGGGGTTGGTCACGATCTTACCCTCGCCTTGGCACTGCGGGCAGGTCGAATAGGACATGGCGCGGCCGAAGATGGTGTTGGTGGTATGCTGAACCTGGCCCGAGCCCTTGCAGGTGGGGCAGGTCTTGATGTCGGAAGAATTCTTGGCTCCACGTCCGCTGCATTCGGGGCAGGGGCGGTTGCGCTCGAGGCTGATTTCCTTTTCACAGCCGGAGAGCACTTCCTCGAGGGTCAGGCGCACGCGGGTGCGTATGTCGCGGCCGCGGCGTGCCCTTTCTCTCTGGGCACCGCCGGAAGAGCCGAATCCGCCGAAACCGGGGAAGCCGCCAAATCCTCCAAAACCGCCGAAACCGCCTCCGAATAGGTTGTTCAGAAGGTCGTTGAGGCTGCCGAAGCCCTGGCTCCAGTCCTGGGAGGCGCCACCGTCCACGCCGGAGAATCCGAACTGGTCGTAGCGGGCCTTCTTGTCGGGATCGCTGAGCACGGAATACGCCTCGGAGGCTTCTTTGAAGTTCTCCTCGGCTGTCCTTTTCTCTGCGTCGCTTCCGTCCACCCAGCGGTCGGGATGCCACTTGAGGGCGGCCTTGCGGTATGCGCTCTTTATTTCGTCGGCCGTGGCCTGCTTGGTCACGCCCAGTACCTCGTAGTAATCTCTTTTTTCTGCCATCGCCTTATGCTCCTACAACTACTTTTGCATAACGGAGGACCTTGCCGGAGAGGGTGTAGCCCGTCTGGACAACGTCTATGACCTTGCCTTTGAGGCTCTCGTCGGGAGCTGGGAAGCTGGTCACGGCTTCGTGGAAGTCGGTGTCGAAGTCCTTGCCCTTGGCCTCGATCACTTCGAGCCCGCGGGTCTTGAGGTAGGCCATCAGTTTGTCGTAAATGAGGGCCGTACCCTCCTTTGCCGCCTCGTCGGAACTGCTCTGGAGTATCTGCATGGCCCTTTCGCAGTCGTCCAGGACGGGGAGAAGGCCCTTGATGGTGTCGGCCGCGGCTGATGAGACAAGGGCAAGCCTGTCCTCGGAGCTGCGGCGGCGGAAAGTCTCGAATTCGGCCATAAGGCGTATGTAGTCGTCCTTGTCCTTGGCTATGCGCGCCTGACAATCCTTAAGCTTGGCTTCGAGTTCCTCTATTTTCTTCGCATCCTTCTTGGCTGCGTTTTTTTTGTCTGCCTTGGCCTGGCGGGGGGCTTCCTGCTTCTCTTCGGGAGCCTGGGAGCCGTTTTCCTGCCGGATGTTCTTTTCTTCTTTTTCTGCCATTTTCAGTGTGTTTTACTCTCTTGAGAACCATCAAAAAATCTGCCACCATGCAGTGTATGACATAGTGGCAGACCAGGCGTTATTTGAAGAATGCGTCCACTTCGCGCACCACTTCGCTTCGGGCGAAGACGACCACGCGGTCGTAGGGCTCGATGACGGTGTCGCCCACGGCGATAAACGAGTCGTTGCCCCTGATTACGCCGCCTATTATGGCCCCTTCGGGGAAGACCAGCTCCTTGAGGGCGCCCTTCGTGATGCGGCTGGAAGTGGCTGCGGTGTATTCCAGGATTTCGGCGGAAGTGCCTGATATGTAGCGCACGAGGCGGGCCTTGCCGCTCAGCGTGAAGCGGAATATGCGGCCTGCCGTGATGAGTTTCTTGTTGATGATGGTGTCTATGCCCATATCTTCCGCGAAGTGGATGTACTCTATGTTTTCCACTTCGGCTATGGTCCTCGAAATGCCGAACTTGCGGGCGGCGACGCACGAAAGGATGTTGGTCTCGTCGCTGTCGGTCAGGGCCACGAAGGCGTCGTAGCCCTTGATACCTTCGTCCACAAGGAAGTCGGAATTGCGGCCGTCTCCGCAGGCCACGAGGACCGAGTCGCCGAGCTTTTCGCTCAGTTCGAGGCACCTCTGTCTCGAGGATTCGATGATCTTGATTACGGAAACCTGGCCCTTGAGGGCCCTTGCCAGCATTTCGGCGATGACGCTGCCGCCGAAAATCATCACTTTGTCTACTTTGACGCTCTCGGACCCGAAATGCCTCATTAGCACGGGCACACCCTCGCGGCGCGATATGATGAACACGAGGTCGTGGTACTGGAACTTGGTGTCGAAGCGGGGAATGATGGTGTCGGCGTCGCGGTTGATCGCTATGACGCGGAAATCCACCCCGTCCTTGGCCATCATGGAGGCGAATTCGCCCACCTTGATGTCGAGCATCGGGGACTCGTCGTCTATCCTGAAAAGCGAAATCTGCAGCTTGCCGTGCGCAAACTCCATGGACTCGGCTGAGGTCGTGTGCCTCAGGCTCTCTACAATCTCATCTGCCGCAACCTTTTCGGGGTAGAACATGAGCTCTATGCCCATTTCCTTGAATATCAACTTATTCTCGGGGCTGAGGTAGCCTTCGTCGTTGATGCGGGAGACGACCTTTTCGGCGCCCAGCTTCTTGGCAATCAGGGCGCTGACTATGTTGATATGCTGCATGGCGCGCGGGTAGACCGCGATAAAGAGCCTCGCTGAAGCGACACCCGCCTCCTTGAGCACTTCGATGGAGGTGGGGCTGCCGAGCACCGTGCCCACATCTGCGATGGTCTTGAGCTGGGAGAGCCGCTGGGCGTCGTTGTCCACCACGACGATGTCGTTGTGCGCGCTGCGGAGCATCTTTGCAAGGTGGGAGCCTACTTCACCCGCACCGACAATTACGATATTCATATCCTAAGCATCTAAACTATTGCACTTGCGAAGATACGCAAAAATGCGCTCCCTTCGCAACATAGCTTCCAACAAAATGCAACCTTTCCATCTGCCGGCTATACTGCGCCTTGCCGGATTCTCTTCAATGAGCCTTGACAACTCGTCCGGAGTGACGGGGCGGCGAAGGGCGCGGAACTCCTCGTGAGCGTGATAGACTGCCTTCACGTAATCCCATTTGAGCGTCAGCGCATAGACCAGAGCCGAACCCCAGTCGAGCAGCATGCGTACGCCTATCAGGCGGTTGGCGCGCCTGAGCGCCTTATGCGGATTGCCGCTTTCCAGTGCAAAACTCTTTGCGAGATTGTTTTCCAGCATCAGCAGGTTGTTGCGGTAATTCAGGCGAAGCTTGAAAGGCGAATTCTGGGGCAGCGTGCCGCCGCCGAGGTGATAAACCAGCGACTCAGGCACGACCTGCACCTTCCAGCCCGCAAGCTGCATCCTCCAGCACATGTCAATCTCCTCCATGTGGGCGAAAAACCTGTCGTCGAGACCGCCCATACTGCGCCAGACGCTGCTTCTTACCATAAGGCAGGCACCAGTTGCCCAGAGCACTGTGGCTGGACTGTCATACTGACCTTCATCTTTCTCAACCTTGGAGAGCACCCTGCCGCGGCAGAAAGGATAGCCGAAAGCATCGATCAGCCCACCTGCAGCGCCGGCGTACTCGAAGCTGTCCCTATCCTGCAGGGCGTGGAGCTTGGGAGCGCAGGCGCCGCAGTCGGGATGCGTATCCATCCAGCAAACAAGCGGCGCGAGCCACCCTTGGCTCACCTCAACGTCCGAATTAATCAGGACGAAGTATTCGGCATCGAGGGACTCGAGCGCGCGGTTGTACCCTCCCGTGAAACCGTAATTGCGGTCAAGCGCAATTGTCTTTACGGCGGGGAACGAGGCCGAAAGCAGCTCCAGCGAAGCGTCGGAGCTTGCGTTGTCCGCGACGATCACCTCTGCATCAAGGCCTTCGCAGCTTTGAAGCAGGGGCGGAAGGAAGCGTTCAAGGTAGTCCTTAGTATTCCAGTTGAGTATGACTACGGCAGTTTTCATTGCATTTCTTTTCCCCAGTCGGCTCTCTCGGGGCCCATGCTCAAAACCAGTGTGCCTCCGGAGACTATTTCTTTGTGAGTAAGCGTTGAAACGGGATGCGGCTTGCCGTTGAGACTTGCCGAAACGATGTATTTATTTTCAGGAGACAATCCCTTTGCCTTGATGATAAAAGGCTTGCTGCCGGGATTATTCAGGCGGGATGACTCCACGGCGGGACTGTGTATGATATAGCGGTCTGTTCCCGCAATAGGGTAGAGGCCGGCCATGTGGAAGGCGAGCCAGGAGGACATGGCTCCCGAATCGTCGTTGCCAGGGATCCCGTCAGGACCGTCGCCGAAGTCTTTTTCCAGTATCCTGGATATGATATCCGAGCTGAGGTCCGGACGGCCGACCCAGTGGTAGAGGCAGGACGAAAGGAAGGACGGCTCGTTGCCGGTGTCGCAGCAATTATTGCCAAAAAAATTATCGAGGCGCTCCCGGAACGCTTCTTTGCCTCCGCATTCGCTTATCAGGATATCCATGTCGTGAGGCACTGCAAGCGTGGTCTCGTAGCTGTTGGCTTCGTAGAAGAAACTGTTCCAGTGGCCGCCGAAAGAAGTGTTGGGGCGGAAGAAGAAAGTGGTGTCGGGACGGCCGTCTGAGTCTCTGTCGACAGACGCGGAGTCCAGCCAGTTTCCAAGCGTATCGCGGGGCATGATGAAGCCCCTTATGCCATCTTCCTCGATGTCTTTCCTGAAGAGGTTGAGCCATTTGTGGGAGGATTCGCGGTATTGTGCTGCGAGCTCGCTTTCTCCCAGGCCTTCAGCGACGACGGAAATTGCGTAGTCGCAAAGGGTATGGTCTACGGTGCGGCTGCCTGCGCGGGACACTCCCCAGGGGAGATAGCCTATGGTGTTGTACCATCTCAGGCCCACTCGGCCTTCTGTTTTTTCTTTGGCGGATGGGACGGTGGCGTCCTTAATCATTGCGTCGAGCGCCGTCCTGTAGTCTATTCCTTCGAGGCCCTTTACGAAGGCGTCGGCAATCACTATGTCGGCGTTCGACGAACCCTGGGTGGAGCCGTTGCCGTTGCCGTTGCGCCCGTCGGGCATGAAGCCGTCGTAGCGATATATGTTTATCAGTGAATTCACCAGGCTGACCTCGCGATCGGGATCTATAAGGGTGATGAGGGGCAGGGTGCAGCGATAGGTGTCCCATAGGGTGAAATAATCGTCGTAATAGTCCTCATCGGCGGAAGCCTTAGCCCATTCTCCCTTTCTGTCGGAAGGCATAATCATGGAGTGATAGAGGGCGGTGTAGAACATCCTTTTCTGCTTAAGACTCGATTTGGGGCTTATCGTGAAACGCGACAGGAGTTCATCCCACTGCCCGGTGAGCTCTTTTTGCACCTGAGCGAAAGACTTGCCATCGAGGGTATGGGCGTTCTCCCTGGCCTTTTCTATGCTGAGGAAGGAAATGCCGACGCAAAGGTGGATCTGCTGGCCGCCTTCTTCGAAAACGAAATTGGACTGCCTCTCCATCGCTTCAGCCTCGCTGAGAGCCGTGTCGGGGATGATGCAGAAATAAACGGTGTAGGGCGCCTGCGATCCCCAGCCGCCTTTGGCCGAGGTGCTGCCACATATTTCAGTGGGGGAGACGAGAGTCACTTCGCCGCCAAGGCACTGCTGACCGCCGCCGCGGCGACGATGTTTCAGCACGAACCCGGCATCGACTTCAAGGCCCTTGGTTACAGCGTTTTCGGGGTATGTAATCCTGTAGATGGCGGCTTTTTCTCCCGAGGTGATTTCCACCTTGATTCGTGACTCTTCGAGAGTAGTCGAGTAATATCCGGCTTTCATGATTTCTTCCGTCCTCATTGCCGCGTGGTTTTCCTCCGTAATGCCTGTGATAAAAGGCATAATGAGCACATTGCCGTATTTTGGAGAGCCGCCGGTACCGGACACGTGGGTTTGGCAGAATCCTTCGACGGGTTTGGACATGTCGCCCCAGCCGGGGTTGCAGCCCTGCACGTCGGGCGAAGGCTTTATCATGCCGTAGGGGGCGCAAGGGCCCACCACGACGTGTCCGCCCCTCAACGTGCCTATGGAGGGGTCGATATAGCGGGAAAGCTGCTTTTCCGAGCAAGCGCAGAGCGTGCCGAGCATTAGGGCGCCGGCAGTCAGGATTTGTATGATATGTTTGATACTCATAATCTTAAGCACTGAAATCGACATCGGCGAAGGCCAGGGTCGGGACGAGCTTGCTCTGGCACTCGCGCGCATCGGAGCCGCAGTAAAGGAGTCCGGACCACAGGTCGAGGAAATTGCCGGTCACGACCATGTCGTGCACCGGGTGGGTGATGCGGCCGTTTTTGAAGGCATAGCCCTCGATGCCGTAGGAGAACGCGCCCGTGGAGGTATTGCTGTTGCCGCCATTGAAGTCGGTTATAAGTATTCCTTCGCCGCAGCGGCGTATGATTTCGTCCCTGTCGAGCCCTTCTTCGGGGAAGGGGAGGACTCTGGGTCGCAGGGCGTCTTCTACGGTTTGTTCATATCCGGTCTTGGCGGCCATGTAGGTATTGACGAAAAAGCGCTTCACCTCGCCCTTTTCTATGATGGGCACTTCGCTGCTCGCTACTCCTTCAGAGTCGAAAAGGCGCGAGCCGGCTTTGCCCGGGCGGCGGCATTCGTCAATTATTGTCAGCCCTTCGCTGAAGAGGCGTTTGCCCATGGAGTCGAGCAGGAACGAGTTGTTCTGCTGGAGGGAATAGGCGTTGAGGGCCCTGAGGATGGGGGAGACGACCTTCGAGGCGACTTCGCTGTCTATTACCATAGTTTTCTTGCCGCTGCGAACCCTGCGGGGGGCAATCATCGATACAGCTTTTTCCAGGGCTTTGGGGCAGCAGCCGTTTATGTCCAGGTCTTTCAGGCGGGGAGTGCCGTCCCACCAGTATTTGCTGTATTTGTTGCCTTTGGTGTCCTCCACGGTCATTTCCACCCCGTATTCGAAGGCGGTCTCGATGTGGCGGCATTCCAGGCCGTTGGAGTCTATGGTCCAGTTGTCGAAGATGCTGTCGGAGTACTCCGCCTCCTCGGAGACGAGTTTGCATCCTTCCGGGGCGGCGCTTTCGAAAATGCTGGCGCCGAGGGCGAGAGACAGCCTGCGCTCGGGCGTCATGGCTTCGTACTCGGGGTCGTAGAGGTCCAATTCGAAGCCTGTGAGGGCGTCCTTTGCCGTCAGAGAGGGCTCGGGAAGGTCGCGCAAGGGGTCGGGCGTCAGCATGCGTGTGGTCTCTATCGCCTTGTCCAGAAAAGCGTCTATCCCCTCAAGGTCGAGCCTGTTGGTCGAGAACGAGCCGTAGCGGGAGTCGCAGAACAGATTTACCGATAATGATTTATCTATGCACTTGGTGACTTTGTCCACCTTGCCGTTGAGAGTGCCGACCAGGTCCATGACGCTTTTGCTCAAGCATATCCTTGCCTTTGAAACGCCCTTCTCGAGCGCCATTTCGAGGGCCTTTCTGCCTATGAGCAGGTCTTGGGGGCTGAGTAATGCTTCGCTCATATCATTCTCCTCCGACGGTTAGTTGCTTGATGAGTACCGTGGGTATGCCGCACGACACGGGGACGCTCTGCTCTTTCCCGCAGGTCCAGGTGCCGTCGTCTATGAGCGGGTCGTTGCCCACGGCGAGTATGTCGGCAAGCGCTTCGGGGCCGTTGCCGATAATGTTGATATCCTTCACGGGAGCCGTCAGGCGGCCGTTTTCGATAAGGAAGCCGCTCTTTACGTAGAAGGTGAAGTCGCCTTCGCCAATCTTTACCTGGCCGTTGGCGAACTGGTCCACGAACACGCCTTTCTTAACTGATGCGATGATGTCCTGCGGATTGGCGTTCCCGCCCTCCATGTATGTGGCCCTCATCCTGGGGATGGGATTGTAGCGGAAAGACTCGCGGCGGCCGTTGCCCGTGGGCTTGACTCCGAAGAAGCGGGCGCTGATGCGGTCGTGCATGTAGGAAGTGAGTATTCCGTCCTCGACGAGGGTAGTCCTCTGGCCGGGGACGCCTTCGTCGTCGAAATTGATGGCGCCGCGGTTGCCCCTTATGGTGCCGTCGTCAACTATGGTGATGCCCTTGGGGCATATCCTTTCGCCTATCCTGCCTGAGAAGATGGACTGGCCCTTGCGGTTGAAGTCGGCCTCGAAGGCGTGGCCCATGG
>CAMYVB010000036.1 GCA_947302175.1 uncultured Bacteroidales bacterium
TGAGGATTTCCTGGAAGAGGTCGGCCACCTCGTCCTTGTCGGTCGAGAACATGTAACACACGGTGTAAATCGTGCCTCGGTGTTCTCTCACCATCTGTTCAAATTCGTGTTCTGTCATCGTCTTGTTTGTTGTTTCTGTCCATTAGACGCACAAAACTCCCAAAAACTACAGTTATTCGGAATTAATTTCGTTCCTCAAAGATATGAATTAAATGTTTTGTATTTTTGCCATAAGACAAACTGATTATGAAAGTCTGTGTCATAGGCGGGGCGAACGTGGATATAACTGCCACGTCGGGAGCCGCATTCCGCATAGGGGACTCCAATCCCGGGACCGTCAGGGTGTCGTGGGGCGGAGTCGCAAGGAACATCGCGCACAATCTCTCGCTCCTCGGTGACCGGGTCGAGCTCCTGACCATCTTTGGCGGCGGACCCTTCGCCCGCCTCATCAAGGCTTCCTGCGAAGAAATAGGCATAAGCACCGCAAACTGCGAAATCGCCCCTGAGGGCACGAATTCCTTTTTCGTATCCATAAACAACGCCGACGGCGAACTGGTCGGCGGCGTGGCGGACATGAACGCCACCGAAGGGATGAGTCCCTCGTGGCTGGAGGAAAGAATTGACTCCATCAACGCCGCGGATGCAGTCGTAGCGGATGCCAACAGCAGCCCCGAGGCCCTCGCCTGGCTCATAGACCACTGCCGGGGACCGCTATACCTTGACGCAGTTTCCGTGGCCAAGGCCATTCGTATCAGGCAGGCCGTGGAAATGTCGGAGAAGAAATCATTCTATGCCCTGAAGTGCAACGCCCTCGAGTATGAGGAGCTTTGCAGCCTGCCGGGAGCGCGCATCGAAAGGGTGTACGTGAGCGTCGGCGCCGAAGGCCTGAAAGTCTTCTCGCAGGGCAGTCAGTACGAATTCCCCGCGCTTCCCTGCATAGTGCGGATCGTAACAGGCGGGGGAGACGCCCTCCTTGCCGGCATAGTGCACGCGGGAGCGAACGCCTCGGTTGAAAGAGCGGCCAAGGCAGGCTTGGAATGCGCCCGCTGCGCAGTGGAGAGCCCCGATGCCGTGAGTAGTGAAATAAAAAAACTAAAAATATGAACAAGTACCTTGATCTCAGCCCCGAAGTAGCGGCAGCCAAAGCTGCAGGCAAACCCATCGTGGCCCTCGAATCCACCATCATATCCCACGGAATGCCCTACCCCCAGAATGTCGAAACCGCCCTGAAGGTGGAGCAGACCATTAGGGAAAACGGCGCCGTGCCCGCAACAATCGCCATCATAGGCGGCCGCCTGAAAGCAGGTCTCACCCCGGAGCAGATTGAGTATCTGGGCAAAAAGGGCCGCGGAGTCGCAAAGGCCTCCCGAAGGGACCTTCCCGTCCTCGTTGCTAGAGGGGAGGACGGAGCCACGACGGTGACAACAACTATGATTATCGCCGCCCTTGCCGGCATAAAGGTCTTCGCCACAGGCGGCATAGGCGGCGTGCACCGCGGAGCCGAGACCACGATGGACATCTCAGCCGACCTCGAGGAGCTTGCAAAAACGCCCGTAATGGTCATATGCGCCGGCGCAAAATCAATACTCGACCTTGGTCTCACCCTGGAGTATCTCGAAACCAAGGGCGTCCCCGTCATAGGTTACGGCACCGAGGAGCTCCCGGCATTCTACACTCCTCACAGCGGCTTCAAAGTGGATTACCGCATAGACAGCCCCGAAGAACTTGCCGCAGCTTTCCGCGCAAAAATGGAAATGGGACTGGACGGCGGAATGCTCGTAACCAATCCCATCCCTGAGGAATATTCCATGGACCCCGGGCGCATCAACGATGCCATCGACAAGGCAATTGAGGAAAGCAAGGCCCTTGGTATTCACGGCAAGGAAACGACCCCCTTCCTTCTCGCAAGGATAAAGGACATAACGGGCGGCGACTCTCTTGCTTCAAACATCCAGCTTGTCCTGAATAACGCCCGCCTTGCCGCTAAGACAGCCGCGCTGCTGCCCGAGTAGGTCACTGTCACCAGGCGTGTGAAAGTGGTGTTGGAGATGTTGTCGTCAGACGAGCTGTCGCCTGACGAGGCGAAGACAGTAGTCACGGCTCCGTCGTCGGCGCTGCTCTTAACGGTGAGCAGATAGCTGACGGAAGCGGCTTTGTAATTGGCGTTTGCCTCAGATGTGGCCGTAATTGTCGTGCTTCCCTCCGCCACCAGTGTGATGATGCCGCCGGAAGAAATGGTGGCAACGCCGCTGTTGGAAGAAGTGTAGGTGACGTCCACACCATACTCGTTGGTGAGCGTGGGGTAGCTGTTGCTGTCAGTGCTTAGATAGGCGGTGCATTCAGATGCACTCCACTTAAGGGACGGATCCACCAGTTCCGTACCCGAGTTGCCGCCTCCGGAATCAATCTCTTCGTCCGTGTAAAGGATATCGTCGGTCCTGCAGCCGGAGATGAGCAGAACCAGAGCCAATGCCTTGATTAGGTACAGATGATTCTTGCGCATAATAATAAATGTTTAAAGGTTTAGTACCGGGTATTGGCCGAGCATTGTCAAAAATGGGACCAAACTATTAACGTGGTCCTTTTCTTGGGATAAGCGCGCGCAGTTGCTATATTTGCGCGTGTTTTTTTGAGGACTAAGCAGAAGATGAAATACAAACTAATAATATTCGATTTTGACGGGACTCTGGGGGACACCAGGGCCAATATCATAATGACGATGAAGGAGACTCTCCGAAGGAAAGGCCTCCCCATGGTTTCCGACGAGAGTATAGGAGCCACTATCGGGCTTCCTCTCGAAGAAAGCTTCCTGCAGCTCTTTCCGGATTTGAGCGAAGAAGAGATGCTAGGCTGCGCTGCGCTCTACCGTGAAATCTTCGAGGAGAAGCGTAAAGTGCTGATTCCCACTCTTTTCCCAGGTGCAAAAGAGACGCTGCAGGCTCTGGCAGAGATGGGCTGCACCCTCTCTGTCGCCTCGTCGAGGCGCTCCCCGTCGCTAAGCAGTTTTCTTAATGATATGGGCATCGCCCGGTATTTCTCTTACGTGCTCGGCGCCGATAATGTTGCAAAGGCGAAGCCCGACCCGGAGCCCGTCCTGAAAACGCTCAGGGATCTTGGTTTCAGCGCGGAAGAGACACTGGTTGTCGGGGACATGCCCGTGGACATACTCATGGGTAAAAGGGCCGGGGCAGCAGGCTGTGGAGTCACCTATGGCAATTCTTCCCGGGAGGAGCTGCTCTCCTCAGGGGCCGACATCATTGTAGACTCCCTTCCTGAACTTCTCCTTTCCTTAGGCGTCAGGCCAGGCTCAGAATAGTATTTTCTCCTTGATACTCTGGCGTATGTCGGCGCTGGAGGCGCCTATGCTGAAAATGTATGTGCCGCTTTCGGCTTTCCAGCCGTGGGTGGTCTCATTCCAGTAGGTGAGGTCGGAGAAGGGGATGGTCATGCTGAGGGTTTCTCTGCCGCCTGGCTCGAGAAGGCCCGTTTTGGCAAAGGCCTTGAGCTCCTTGAGGGGCATATCCTTACGTTTAGCTCCCGGGGCTGAAACATAGACCTGGACTATTTCCTTACCATTGAAAGCGCCGGTGTTGGTAACTTCAAGCGTTACCCTTACGCTGTCACTTTCAGTTTTGACCGAAGCGTTCCCGTATTCGAAAGTGGTGTAGCTGAGGCCGTAGCCGAAGGGGAACTGCGCCTCGCAGCGGGACTTCTCGAAACCGCGATAACCTACGAAAATGCCTTCGTCGTACCAGACCTGACTGGAAGGGATTTCGCCCGCGCTGTTGGGAGTGGCGGGGACGTCTCTCAAACCCGGATACGCCCTCTCCCCGAACTTTACGTATGGGTAGTCTTCATACCTGCGGGCGAAGGTGACGGGGAGCTTGCCGCTGGGGGTGACTTTGCCAGAGAGGACGTTTGCGAGGGCTTCTCCTGCCTCGCTGCCCAGGTACCAGCAGTGGAGCAGAGCCTTGACTTTGCTAATCCAGGGAGTGGCATATGCGTTGCCGCCGAAGGTGACTACAATAATATTATTCTGTATTTCGGCGAGTCTGCTGATGAGCTCGTTCTGGCCGAAGGGCAGGTCGTAGCTTTCCCTGTCGCCGTTCTCGCAGTCCTGGCCGTGGTTCTTGTTGAGCCCGCCGACGAAAATGACAAGATCGGCTTCGCGTGCTTTGGAAAGCGCTTCCTGCATTAGAGCCTCCTGCCTGGAAGGGTCAAGCTGCTCCTGGCGGTCATAGATGGGATTGCCGCTGTAGTATCCTTGGGCGTAGTCAATCTTTCCCAGCCTTTGCAGGGCTTCGAGAGGGGAGATGTCGCGCCTCGTTTTGAGCTCGGACGAGCCGCCGCCTTCAGTGAGTGACCTCGTGGCGTTTTCGCCGACGACGAGGATCCTGCCGCATTTATCAAGGGAGAGGGGGAGCGCAGAAGCTTCGTTTTTAAGAAGCACTATGCCCTCTTCGCCAATGCGGCGGCATGCTTCATAGTGGGCCTCGCTGCACTGGGCGCCGATTACTTTCTGCGGGTTCATCGAGGTGCGAAGGATAAGGCGCAGGACGCGTGCAGCCTTCTCGTCCACCACCGATTCGGGGATGTCCCCGGAGAGGACGAGGGCTTCGAGCTTGTCGGCGAGGAAGTAGTCCTCATAGCCGAAGGGCGACTCGCGCTCCTTGCCGTCGGTGTAGGTGCCCATTTCGATGTCGAGGCCGCCGAATGTGGCCTGAGGGGTGTCGGTCGTGCCTCCCCAGTCGCTGATAAGGGCGCCGTCCCACTGCCATTCATCCTTCAGTATGTCGTTTATCAGCCACCCGTTCTGGCAACCGTGGACGCCCTTGTAGTAGTTGTAGCTGCCCATGATGCTCCATACATGCGCTTTGTCCACAGCCATCTTGAAGGGAGCGAGGTAGATTTCGCGAAGGGCCCTTTCAGAGACGTTGACGTTCACGCCGAAGCGGTCGGTCTCCTGGTCGTTGAGAACGAAGTGCTTGAGGCAGCATGCGATGCCGTTTTCCTGCGCTGCAATAATGTATGGTACAGCCATTTCGCCCGCGAGAAGCGGGTCTTCGCCCATGTACTCGAAAGCCCTGCCGTTCAGGGGAGTGCGGGCTATGTTGACTCCGGGGCCGAGGAGCACGTCCTTGCCGCGGAAGGCGAATTCTTCGCTGACGGCGCTGCCATAAAGGGCGCTGAGTTCGCGGTTCCAGCTGGCTGCAAGGCAGCTGAGGGACGGAAAGGCGACGATGGAGTCGTTGGTCCAGCGGGCCGAACGCCAGGAGTTCCATTCGAGCTCGGCCCGCACGCCGTGGGGCCCGTCGCTCATGCTTAGCTGCCTGATGCCGAGGCGCGGGACGCCGGGAGAAGTGAATTTGCTCTGGGCGTGGAGCAAAAGTATCTTTTCGTGGAGGCTCATCTGCGAGAGAATGTCGCCGATGCGCTCCTCAGTTGCCTGATTTTGTGCGCCTGCACCCAGGCAGGCGATTGCGAGAAGCAGGGTAGTAAGGACTTTTTTCATAATTCACTTTTTGTTCCCGGGATGGTGCTCCAGGACGGCGGCCTGCCAGGTGGCAGAATCGATGTGGGTGTAGATTTCGGTGGTGAGTATGCTTTCGTGGCCGAGCATTTCCTGCACAGAGCGCAGGTCGGCGCCGTTTTCGATGAGGTGGGTGGCGAAACTGTGGCGGAAAGTGTGCGGCGAAATTTCCTTCCTGATGCCGGCAGCGAGGGCGGCGGCCTTGACAATGTTGAAAATGGCGACGCGGGTCATGGGGCGGCCGAAGCGGTTGAGGAAAACGAAGGCTTCGCTCTGGGGGCTGTCAGCCTCGATGCGGCTCTCCAAATGCGCCGCGAGGGCATCGGCGGCCGACTCTCCAAGGGGCACGAGACGCTCCTTGTCGCCCTTGCCTATGACTCTGAGGAAAGCTTCTTCGAAGTATATGTCGGAGATTTTGAGGCCCGCGGCTTCGGAGACCCTGAGGCCGCAGCCGTATAGGACTTCCAGGATGGCGCGGTCCCTTTTGCCGAAGGGAGACGAGAGATCGACGCCGTCCATAATCATGTCGACTTCCTCAATCGACAGTACTTCAGGAAGATAGCGCCCGATTTTCGGGGCCTCTACCTTGTCGGCGGGATTGTCTTTCCTCAGGTTCTCAAGAACGAGGAAGTCGAAAAAAGAGCGGAGGGACGAAAGGATGTGCGCCTGGGTGCGCTTGGTCACCTGAGCCGAGCGCTCGGCCAGATATGCCGACACTTCGCTTGAACTGCAGCTAAGAGGAGCGGGAGAAGCAGGGGAGTCAAAAAAGTCCCTCGCATCCTTGACATACGAAGCAACGGTGTTGGGCGAAGTCCTGCGCTCCATCCTCAGATGGTAGGCGTAGTCCCTGAGCAAGTTTTTTGTCCCTGAATCCATAGCAATGTTATGCAAATTTACTATTTTTGCTCCGCGAAAACCAATTAACTACAATAAAATAAACATGAGAAAGAAAATCGTTGCGGGAAACTGGAAAATGAACACCACCGTTCCCGAAGGCGTCGCCCTCGCCAAAGCAGTCGTTGAAAAGTCAGCTCAGGTCCCCGCAGAAGTGGGCCTCATTGTCGCTACCCCCTTTACGCACCTCTGCCCCGTCGCAGAAGTAGTCTCCGACACAAGGGTTGAGCTCTCTGCCGAGAACTGCGCAGACAAGGAGAAAGGCGCCTACACCGGCGAAGTTTCCGCAGCAATGGTCGCTTCTACCGGCGCCACCTGGACCATCCTTGGTCATTCCGAGCGCCGTCAGTACTACGGCGAGACCGACGAGAAGCTCGTCGAGAAAGTAAAGCTCGCCCTTGCCAATGGTCTGAAAGTTATACTCTGCGTCGGTGAAATACTCGACGAGAGGCAGGCCGGCCGCCACTTCGAAGTGGTCAAAGCCCAGGTAGAGAACGTCCTCTTCAACTTCAGCGCAGCCGAGATGGCATCCATCGTCATCGCTTACGAGCCCGTCTGGGCCATCGGCACCGGCCTTACCGCCACGGCTGAGCAGGCTGAGGAAATCCATGCCTTCATCCGCAAAGTCCTTGCCGCCCATTTCGGCGAGCAGGTCGCAGAGGACACCACCATACTCTACGGCGGCAGCTGCAAGCCTTCCAACGCCAAGGAGCTCTTCGCCCAGAAGGACGTCGACGGCGGCCTCATCGGCGGCGCAGCCCTCAAGGCCGACGACTTCATCGGTATCGCCCTCTCTTTCTAAGACTTATCATACTTCGCCCATGCGAAAGCTCTTGATATCCGCTCTGGCAGTGGCGGCCTTCGTGGCCGCCACCGTCAGTTGCAGCGACTCTTTCACGCTCGCCGACCACATAGGAATGTGCGGCGAAAAGAACGGCGTGGTGGCTAAGGACTGCGGCATGGACTACGTTGAAGTGTCCGTTTCGCGCTTTCTCGCTCCTGAAAAGGACGAGGGACGCTTCCTGGAAAATCTTGCCTTCGCAGCCGACTCCCTTCCGCCCCTTTATGCTGCCAACGGCTTCTTCCCCAAGGATATAAAGCTCACCGGCCCCGAGGCCGACCTGCCGCGCGCAATCGCCTACGGCAAGACTGCCATTCAAAGGGCGTCGAAGGCCGGTATAGAAATACTCGTGCTCGGCAGCGGCGCCGCCCGCACCATCCCCGAGGAATTCCCTTGCGAAGAGGCTCAAAACCAGTTCGTGAGTCTTCTTGACAGTCTCGCTGAAGAGGCCTCGGCATACGGCATCGTAATTGCCATCGAGCCCCTCCAGAGTAAGGAAACCAATTACATCAATACCGTCAGCGAAGGCGCAGCTATCGCCCGCCTCACCGGCAGGGAGAACGTGGCCGTTATAGCCGACTTCTACCACATGGCGGCTGAAGGTGAAGGCCCCGAAGCAATTATAGCCAATGCCGACAAACTCGTCCACTGCCATGTGGCTGAGCCCGGGAAGCGCACCGCTCCCGGCGTCCAGGGCACTGATTTTACCCCTTATTTCAAGGCCCTCAGGCAAATAGGCTACAAAGGCCGCATCTCCATCGAGTGCCGTTGGAGCGACATCCGCTCCGAACTGCCCGTGGCCCTCGAAACACTAAAAGACCAAATCAAAGCTTCGAAATAATATGCAGACCAGACGCGAATTCCTCAAGACCGGCGTAATAGGTGCCGGCGGCATCCTGCTCGGCGGCCTGGCGGCCGACGCCTCGCTCCGCGCCGCCGCCCTTGGCGCCTCAGACAAGATTAGAGTCGGCATCATAGGTTTTTCCGACCGCTGCCGCTCTTCGCTCATCCCCGCGCTTCTCTCCCACGCCGACGCCCTCGGCTTCGAAATCGTGGCTGTGTCCGACATATGGAAGCTGCGCCGCGAGGAAGCAGAATCATATTTCCTCAAGAACTACAACATCAAGGTCAAGACCTTCCCCAACAACGAGGCGCTCTACGAGTCCGGAATGTGCGATGCGGTTATCATCTCCACTGCTGATTTCCAGCACGCCATCCACCTTTGCGAGGCCGTGGAGGCAGGGCTTGACGCCTATTGCGAAAAGCCCCTCGCCGAAACCATGGCCGACGCCCGCCGCGTCCTTAAGGCCGTCAATCAGTCGGGCAGGGTGGTGCAGATAGGCTCCCAGCGCCGTTCAGCCCCCAACTACCAGGCAGCATACGAGTTCATCAATTCCGGAAAATTCGGCCCCATACGCATGGTCGAGATGAGCTGGAACGTCAACCAGCCCCAGCGCTGGCGCAGGCCCGAGCTCGTCGCTCAATGCCGCGAAGAGGATACCGACTGGAAGCGCTTCCTGTGCAACCGCCCCTATGAGCCCTGGGATCCAAGGAAATATTTGGAATACAGGCTCTTCTGGCCCTATTCCTCAGGCATACCCGGCCAGTGGATGTCGCATCAGATCGACACCGTCCATTGGTTCAGCGGCCTTAGCCATCCCCGCAGCGTAGCAGCAGGCGGCGGCATATACCAGTGGAAGGACGGACGCCGCAATTTCGACACTTTCACCGCCGTGATGGACTACGGTCCCGCCGATATGAGCGACGGCTTCCAGGTGCTGTACACTTCGCGTTTCACCAATTCCGCAGGCGGCGTTAAGGAGCTGTACTTCTCCAACGGAGGCACCCTCAATCTCGACACCAACGAGGTAAGCGCGTCCGGCGGCCTGAAGGCCAAGGATGCCTCGAAGATGGGGCTCGAAGCCAATCTGCTGGAAAGCTTCAAACTGCCTGAGGTAAAGGTTGAAACGGCCGCCAATACCGGCGGCGACAAGATGACCAATCTCCATATGCGCAATTGGATGGAGTGCGTCCGCGCGCGCAAGGTTGCGACCAACGCTCCCGTCCTTGCCGGCTACAACCATTCCATCGCCACGATGATGGCTAACGCCGCAGCCCGCACCGGCATGATAGTCACTTTCGACGAAAAGCGCCAGGAGATACTCGCCGGCGGCAAGCCTTTCCAACCCTTCAAATATTAATCAAAAAGCCCGGCAGCGCCGGGCTTTTTGATTATTTGCGGGAAGCGATAAGATCCTCCAGGACGCCGGGGTCGAAGTAGTTGATGCGCATTGCCCTCTTGACGTCGGCGAGGGTCTCGGCTGCGGCTGCGCGGGCCACTTCGCTGCCTTTTCTCAGGACTTCATACACGTAGGGAAGGTCTTTTTCGAGCTCGGCCCTGCGCTGCCTTATGGGGGCGAGGGTGTCGTTGAGGACTTCGAAAAGGAAGTTCTTGACCATCATGTCGCCAAGGCCTCCGGCCTGATACCGGGCCTTCACCTCGTCAAGGCTCTTGAAATCGAAGCTGACCTTCTTGCCGTGGAACACCGAACCGAATCTCTCGAAGTGCTCCGGCTTGCAGAAGGCGTCGAGATAGGTGAATACGGTGTTGCCCTCGACGTGCCCGGGGTCGGACACCTGGAGGTGGAGAGGGTCGGTGTACATTCCGCGCACCTTTTCCCTGAGGGTCTCCTCGCTGTCGGAAAGGTAGATGCAGTTGCCGAGGGATTTACTCATCTTAGCCTTGCCGTCTGTGCCGGGAAGGCGCATGCAAGCCGCGTTGTCGGGGAGCATGATTTCGGGCTCGACGAGCGTGGGACCATAGGTAGCGTTGAACTTGCGGACTATTTCTCTCGTCTGCTCTATCATGGGCTCCTGGTCCTCGCCTACGGGTACCGTGGTGGCTTTGAAGGCGGTGATGTCGGCTGCCTGGCTGATGGGGTAGCAGAAGAAGCCGACCGGGGTGCCGGCCTTGTTGTCGGAGCCGTCGCTGCTCTCGGAAAAGCCCCTCATCTGGATCTCAGCCTTGACCGTGGGATTGCGCTGGAGGCGCTGGACGGTCACCAGGTTTTGATAGAAGAAGCTGAGCTCGGTGAGTTCGCTCACCTGGCTCTGGATGAACAGGACGCTCTTTGCGGGGTCGAGGCCGCAGGACATGTAGTCCAGGGCGACTTCCACTATGTTCTGGCGGACTTTTTCAGGGTTGTCGGCGTTGTCGGTGAGGGCCTGGGCGTCGGCTATCATGATGAATATCTTGTCGAACTTGCCGCTGTCCTGAAGCTCCACCCTGCGGCGGAGGGAACCGACATAGTGTCCTATGTGCAGGCGGCCGGTCGGGCGGTCGCCGGTGAGGATAATCTTTTGTGACATTTTGATTTAGTCTTTCATTTGGGCGAGAGCCTCGCGGATCTTGCCTTCGATTTCGTCGCAGAGCTCGGGATTGTCGCGCAGGAGCTGCTTTACGGCCTCGCGGCCCTGGGCGAGCTTCTCGCCGTTGTAGCTGAACCAGCTGCCGCTCTTGTGCACTATGTCGAAATCTACTGCGAGGTCGGCCACTTCGCCGACGTGGGATATGCCTTCGCCGAAGACTATGTCGAACTCGGCTTTCTTGAAGGGAGGGGCCATCTTGTTCTTGACCACCTTCACGCGGGTGCGGCTGCCGAGGGCTTCCTCGCCGTCCTTAATCTGGTTGGTGCGGCGCACGTCCACCCTCACGGAGGCGTAGAACTTAAGGGCGTTGCCGCCAGTCGTGGTCTCGGGGTTGCCGAACATCACGCCAATCTTTTCTCGCAGTTGGTTGATGAAGATGCAGCAGGTGTTGGTCTTGGCGATGTTGGCGGTCAGTTTGCGGAGGGCCTGGCTCATCAGGCGGGCCTGGAGACCGACCTTGTTGTCGCCCATTTCGCCTTCGATCTCGGCCTTGGGGGTGAGGGCTGCGACTGAGTCTATGACGACTATGTCGATGGCGCCGCTGCGTATGAGGTTGTCTGCGATTTCGAGAGCCTGCTCTCCGTTGTCGGGCTGGGAGATGAGGAGGGTCTCGAGGTTGACGCCGAGGGCCTTGGCGTAGGTGCGGTCAAAGGCGTGCTCTGCATCGATCATTGCTGCGATGCCGCCCTGCTTCTGGGCCTGGGCTATTGCGTGGATGGCAAGGGTGGTCTTGCCGCTCGACTCGGGGCCGTAGATCTCGATTATCCTGCCCCTGGGGTATCCGCCTATGCCGAGGGCGTGGTCCAGGGCGACGGAACCGCTTGGAATGACTTGGACGTCCCATTGTGGCTGATCTCCCAGCTTCATGATCGTTCCTTTCCCGTAATCTTTCTCAATCTTGTCGATCGTGGCCTGCAATGCCTTCAGTT
>CAMYVB010000037.1 GCA_947302175.1 uncultured Bacteroidales bacterium
AGGTTGATCTCCGTGGAGGTCTGGCTGGAGAGTTCGATCTTCGCCTTCTCCGCCGCTTCCTTCAGACGCTGCAGGGCCATCGGGTCCTTCTTCAGGTCGATGCCGCCGTTCTCCGCCGCGAACTCGCCGGCCAGCCAGTCGATGATGACCTGGTCGAAATCGTCGCCGCCGAGGTGGGTGTCACCGTTGGTGGACTTGACTTCGAAGACGCCGTCGCCGAGCTCGAGGATGGAGATATCGAAGGTGCCGCCGCCGAGGTCGTAGACTGCGACCTTCATATTCTTGTTCTTTTTGTCAAGACCGTATGCAAGGGCGGCCGCGGTGGGCTCGTTGATGATGCGCTTGACGTCGAGACCTGCTATCTTGCCGGCCTCCTTGGTGGCCTGCCTCTGGCTGTCGGAGAAGTAGGCGGGGACGGTGATGACGGCCTCGGTCACTTCCTGGCGGAGGTAGTCCTCGGCGGTCTTTTTCATCTTCTGGAGTATGATTGCGGAAATCTCCTGAGGAGAATACATGCGGCCGTTGATGTCCACGCGGGGGGTATTGTTGTCGCCACGGACCACCTTGTAGGGCACGCGGGTGACTTCCTTACCCACCTGGTCATAGGTCTCGCCCATGAAACGCTTGATGGAGAAGATGGTGTTGGCGGGGTTGGTGATGGCCTGGCGCTTGGCGGGGTTGCCGATCTTGCGCTCGCCGCCGTCGGTGAATGCGACCACGGAAGGAGTGGTGCGCTCACCTTCGTTGTTGATGATTACGGTAGGCTGGTTACCTTCCATGACTGCGACACAGGAGTTGGTTGTGCCGAGGTCGATTCCGATAATTTTTCCCATAGTATCTATTTTTAATTATTATACTTTTTGTCGCCCGCCACCTCCGGCGGGCCGAAAAGTCATCATCAAAACTTTTGCCAAGACCTTTTTACTGACAAATTGTCATTTTTCAGGCTTTTATTATCTTTGCGCCATGCAATACAGGCAGCTTGACGCAGCGGAATTCTCCGACCTGGAGAGCCGCATACTTTACGAAGACAACCATCTTCTTGTCTTCAACAAACGCCCCGGCGAAATAGTCCAGGGCGACAAGACGATGGACGAGTGTCTCACCGAGACGCTCAAGGCCTTCATCGCTCTTAGAGACTCAAAGCCAGGGCAGGTATTCCTCGGCCTCCCGCACAGGCTTGACCGGCCCGTGAGCGGCATAGTGCTCTTTGCCAAGACCTCCAAGGCGCTCGAGCGGCTGGGCGGCATGTTCCGCGACGGGGACGTCCACAAAACCTACTACGCCCTCTGCTGCGCCCGTCCCGAGAGCGACTCAGGCCTCATCGAGAGCTGGATGACAAGGAACGAAAAGCAAAACAAAAGCTACGTCGTGGGACGCGACGGCGAAAAAAAGCCCGGCAAGTACCCTGATGCCAAGATAGCCCGGCTGGAATACAAATATCTTAAAAGCACCGACAGGTATCACCTTCTGGAAGTGCATCTGCTGACCGGCCGCCACCACCAGATACGCTGCCAGCTCTCATCGATAGGATGCCCCATAAAGGGCGACCTCAAGTACGGCGCCCCGCGCTCCAATCCTGACGGAGGCATTTGTCTACATGCCGGCCGCATCAGCTTCATCCACCCTGTCAAGAAGACGGAGACGGAAGTCACTGCTCCCATCCCCGCCTCCTGGAAAGGGATCTGAGGGCCCCTACACTATCCCCTTTTTCGCATCAAGATAATCCTCCTGCCACTGGGTGGGAGTTTTACCCTTGAACAGACGGAACGCCATATTGAACGACACCACGGAATGGAAGCCGGACATAGCCGCCACTTCTTCCATCCTCAGATGGGGGTCGCGCTTAATAAGGGAGACCGCATACTCCACCCTGTAGTAGTTCACGAACTGACAGAAATTCCTGCCCGAGTAGTAGTTTATGTTTTTCGACACATAGACCTTGTTGGAATACACGTTGTGCGCGAAACGGGCTAGATTGAGATTGCTGTCGAGATAGGGCTTGTCCTCCTCCATGTGCCTCAGCGCCCGCTTGTAGACTTCATATCCCCTGTTCTCGGCCACGCCTGCCCCGGGCCCCGGGGCGGGTGCGCCCTCTCCTACGGCAGTCCTGCTGCCGGGCCGCTTCGGCGGCTTTGGCGCAGGTGTGGGCGCTTCCCCCCTGGAAAGCATCCCGAGGAAAAGCAGGAAGAAGAGCGTCGTCAGGATTGTAAGAGAAACGGCTGGATGGAAACGGAAAGGAATGCCGCTAAGGAAAACGAAAGACACGGCAGACGACAAAAGCGCCTGGGCCAGAGAAATAAAAACTCTTTTATTCATCGTTTTTTATTTGAAAATTAAACAAAAAAATAAGTGCGGGCGGCAAGGGCCGCTCGCACTGACTGAAGATTTTTATGTTTTTTATAGATTTTATTTCATTTTTTTGGCCCTTGCCATCTTAATTGTCTGAAATCCCTTGCCGTAGACACCCGTCACAGACGAAACTGAGAGGAAAGCATCGGGGTCGATGGACTTTACCATCTTGAGAAGAATCTTCAAATCGCTCTTTCGCGTAAGGACCATGAGGACCTCAGTGTCGGACTGGGTGTACCATCCGCGACCGTTGAGCGCCGTCACGCCTCGATGAAGGTCCTTAGTTATCATATCGGCGATTTCCCCGTATTTATGGGAAAGGATGAAGAGCTGAACAGACTGCTGAGCACCTGCGATGTAGAGGTCCAGGACGGTGCTGCATACAGCTATGAGGATGAAACCGTAGACGACGGTCGTTATCTTCTCGGTAATGGGCATCAGCTCTCCCGAAGGGGTATAGGAAGGAACCAGCATGGAAGAAGCGATTATCACTACGTCCATCACGAGTATCATCCTGCCCGGAGAGACATTACGATACTTATTGACAATCAAGGCGATGATATCCGTTCCTCCGGTACTGCCGCCCTGCGACATCGTCATGCCTATGCCAACACCGACCATGATGCCGCCCATGATGGTACTCATCAATTTGCCGTTTTCGATGGCAAGCGTCTGGGGTATTTCGGCGGGAAGAATGGTCTGGAAGACATTCAGTCCCACTGAAGCCAGCACGATGGCAAAAACGGTTTTGGCACCGAAAGATTTTCCGAGTATGACCAGCGCGACAATAAGGAGAATCGCGTTGAGCGCAAAATACGAATAACCTATCTTGATGCCCGTAGCATACTGGATGATGGAGGAAATACCTGTCACTCCGCCGCCAACGAGATTGTTGGGGACAAGGAAGACGGTCCACCCGAGGACATAGAGGAGTATACCCAGCGCTACCAGCAGATACTCCTTGAAAGAAATGAGAAGCTTTTTGTAATCAATTGCCATTGCCATTATTCTTTTTTGCCTTTGTCTTGACTCCCGCCTTTATTTCCTCGAAGCCCTCGCCATAGACGTTGTTGGCGGGGGAAATGCTGAGGAAAGCCTTTTTATCGACGCCCTTGACCATCTTGGTCACCTGGAAGACCTCCTTTTCGCGCAGAAGGACGAGGAGGACCTTCTTGTCGGACTTGGTGTACCAGCCCATGGCCTGGATGGCGGTAACGCCCCTGTCCATCGCTGAATTGATATAATCCGCTATCTCGTCGTACTTATCGGAAAATATCATCACCTGCACTGCATGGCGGCCGCCTATGGCCACGGCATCGATCGTAACTGACGAAGTGATGACCATGATAACGCCGTAGATGAGGTCCGAAAAGGCCCTGTCCGGCAAAAGGAGCATGGTAAGGACTATGACAAGGTCGCTGACGAGGAAAAAGCGGCCCGGGGACACAGGCCAGTATTTATTGATAACGAGCGCAAGGATATCGCTGCCGCCGGTACTGCCGCCGTTTCGGAATATGATTCCGAGGCCCGCACCCTCCATAAGACCTCCGACGACGGGGATGAGGAAACGCTCGGGGATGTACATGAAACTCCCCTCCAGCGCATGCAGGACATGGATTTCGGCAAATAGCTCGAATCCGAGACTGGATAGCGCGATGCAGATAATAGTCTTGAACCCGAAGCCGCCTCCGAGGATGAAAAAGGCTCCGGCAAGGAGGACCACATTGATGGCAGCGTACATGTAGGATACCTGCAGCCGGCCGCCGGTGGCATACTGGATGACCGTACACAGACCGGTAAGTCCGCCTCCGGAGAGGTTGTTCGGTATCATGAAGCAGCCCCAGCCCGCGCAGAAGAGCAAGACTCCGAGGATGAGCATGGCGTATTCCTTTCCGAGGGAAAGAATCTTGGACTTTTCCATCACCTGACTACGATGTTGACTATCTTGCCGGGAACTACGATGACCTTGACTATGCTGACGCCTTCGAGCCACTTTGCAGCCTGGGGCATTGCGAGGACCGCCGCCTCGACCGCCTCTTTGTCCATGGACTTGGGGAGGTCTGCCGTGAAACGGGTCTTGCCGTTGAAGGAGACTGCGTAAGTGCAGCTGTCCTCGACGGTAAGGGATTTATCATACTCGGGGAAGGTGGCGAAAGCGACGCTTTCCTTGTGGCCGAGCTGCTCCCAGAGCTCTTCGCAAATGTGGGGAGCGAAGGGGCTGAGCATCACGACCATGGGCTCGAGGATGGCACGCTTGGGGGCGGTCTTCAGGGCGACCAGGTCGTTGACTGCGATCATGAAGGCGCTGACTGTAGTGTTGAAGGAGAAATTGTCTATGTCTTCCTGCTCCTTGCCTATGAGCTTGTGGAGTATCTTGAGCTCATCTTTGGTCGGGGCTTCGTCGCTGACGCAGAAAGTGTCACGGTCGAAAAAGAGCCTCCAGAACTTCTTGAGGAAGCGGTTCACGCCGTCTATGCCCTTGGTGTCCCAGGGCTTGCTCTGCTCGAGGGGGCCGAGGAACATTTCGTAGAGGCGCAGGGTGTCGGCTCCGTAGGTGTCGCACACCTGGTCGGGGTTGACTACGTTGAACATGCTCTTGCTCATCTTCTCGACTGCGCTGCCGCATATGTACTTGCCGTCCTCGAGTATGAACTCGGCATTGGCGAATTCGGGCATCCATGCCTTGAAGGCCTCGGTGTCGAGGACATCGTCGTGGACGAGGCTGATGTCGGCGTGGATTTCGGTGGTCTGGTAGCCGTCCTTGAGGCCCAGGGAGACGTAGGTGTTCGTGCCCACTATGCGATACACGAAGTTCGAGCGTCCCTGGATCATGCCCTGGTTCACGAGCTTGCGGAAAGGTTCGTCCTCGCACACATAGCCCAGGTCATAGAGGAACTTGTTCCAGAAGCGGGAGTAGATGAGGTGGCCTGTGGCGTGCTCAGTGCCGCCTATATAGAGGTCTACGTCTTTCCAGTAGGCATTGGCTTCGGGGCTGACGAGGGCCTCGTCGTTGCGGGGGTCCATATAGCGCAGATAGTATGCGCTGGAGCCGGCGAATCCGGGCATGGTGCTCTTCTCTATGGGGTATCCGTGCCAGGTCCAGTCCTTGGCGCGTCCGAGAGGCGGTTCTCCGTCGGCGGAAGGCTTGTAGGAGCTGATTTCAGGCAGGGTCAGAGGCAGCTCACTCTCGGGAATAGGGCAGGGGACGCCGTCCTTGTAGTAGATGGGGAAAGGCTCGCCCCAGTAGCGCTGACGGCTGAAAATGGCGTCGCGAAGGCGCCAGTTTGTCTTCCTGCGACCAAGGCCCTTGGCCTCGACATAGTCTTTCGCAGCCTCGATGGCGTCTTTAACCTGCATGCCGTTAAGGAAGCCTGAGTTGCACATGACGCCTTCCTTGGCGTCGAAACTCTGCTCAGAAACGTCGCAGCCCTCGATTAGGGGGATGATGGGGAGCTTGAATTTGCGGGCGAAGGCGTAGTCGCGGCTGTCGTGGGCGGGAACTGCCATGATGGCACCCGTGCCGTAGCCTGCGAGTACGTAGTCGGACACCCATATGGGGATGCGCTCGCCGCTCAAGGGGTTGATACCGTATGCGCCGGTGAAAACGCCGCTGACATTCTTGGTCTGGGAGATGCGCTCCCTTTCTGTCTTTTTCTTGACGGCCTCGAGATAGGCTTCCACCTCCGCCTTGTTGGCGGCTGCGGTGAGGGAGGGAACGAGCGGGCTTTCGGGAGCGAGGACCATGAAGGTGACGCCGAAGACGGTGTCCGCACGGGTGGTAAAGATGGTGACGGGCATGCTGCGGCCGTCGCACTCGGTCATGAACTCCATCTCAGTGCCTTCAGACTTGCCTATCCAGTTGCGCTGCATTTCCTTGAGGGAATCGGTCCAATCGAGCTTGTCGAGCGAATCGAGCAGGCGTGATGCATAGGCGCTAACCCTGAGCTGCCACTGGGTCATCTTTTTCTGGACCACGGGGTATCCGCCGCGTACTGACAATCCGTCCTTCACTTCGTCGTTGGCGAGGACGGTGCCGAGGCCTTCGCACCAGTTGACCGAGGTTTCGCCCTGATACGCAATGCGATAGCGCATCAAAATGTCTGACTTTTCCTTTTCGGAGGCAGCCTTCCAGGCCTCAGGGGTGACGTCCTCGTAGCCTGTGGACTCAAACTTTGCGACGAGTTCGCTTATAGGGCGGGCCTTGCCGGCAGAAGGGTCAAACCAGCTGTCGAACATCTTGAGGAAAGCCCATTGGGTCCACTTGTAATACGCCGGATCGCAGGTGCGCACTTCCCTGTCCCAGTCGTAGGAGAAACCGATGCGGTCCAGCTGGCTGCGATAGCGGGCAATATTGTTCTGCGTGGTGATGCCGGGGTGCTGGCCTGTCTTTATGGCATACTGCTCGGCGGGAAGTCCGAAGGCGTCGTAGCCCATGGGATGCAGAACGTTGAAGCCTTTGAGCCTCTTGTAGCGGGAGACTATGTCGCTGGCTATATAGCCCAGGGGGTGACCCACATGCAGACCCGCGCCAGAAGGGTAGGGAAACATGTCCAGCACGTAGTACTTCGGTTTGGAAGGGTCGACCTCCGTCTTGAAGGTCTTGTTCTCAGCCCAGCGGCTCTGCCACTTGCTTTCAATTGACTTGAAATCGTAATCCATCACTATCTTTTCTTTTTCTTTTCCAATCTGAATTCAATGTAGAGGGATATCTCAGATCTCACCTTCTTGCCTTTCACGTAGCCGGGCTTCCACGGCGGGGAGGCAGTGACGACCCTCAGAGCCTCGGCGTCGAGCAGGGGATCCACCCCCTTGAGGACTTTGGCGTCGGTCACCTTGCCGGCTTCGTCGATGACGAAATCCACGAGGACCTTGCCCTGTATGCCCTCCCTTATGCAGTCCTCAGGGTATCTGAGATACTGATAGACCCATTTCTCAAGGAAAATGCGGGGGTCGGAACTGCCGAGGAACACGGGCTTGCGGTCGCAGTCGTAATAAGGGATGGCCCTGGTGCCTTCGGAGCTGCGCTTGCGTATTTCAGACTCGACATTGAAAATAGGGGCAGGGCCGTTGCAAAGCGAGACGACATAATTGAATATGTACTCCAGCTCGCCCTCCATGGCAGCGTACTCTATGATGGACTCAGTGTCCTTGTGGGTGCGGTACTCGGGATAGCGGCCGTTGGTAAACATTATTGAAGGTATCTCCTTATCGTAGAAAGATATCTGGTCCGAAACGAAAGGCTGGTCGGAAGTGATCTTGGGATAAACCGGCTGAAGCGTGCCTTCCAGGGCGCGGGCCATCTGCTCCATGTCGGGATTGGAGAAAGCGTAGGCGAGGAAGCCTTCGCTCGCAGTCCCCAAAACGTCGAGACCCACCATGGCTTCAATGTCTGAAGTCGCTGAAAATGAGCGGTTGAGTAAATACCAAGAACCGGCGAACATCTCCTGCGACGCGCCGAAGGCGCATATAAGGACGGAGCGGCGCAGCATGGGAGCATTGGTCTTGAGCATCCTCGAAAGCTCGAGGAGCATAGCCAGGCCCGAAGCGTTGCCGTTGGCTCCGCAATACACGTAGGTCTCTTTTTCTCCGTCGATATTCAGCGTCATCGTGCCCAGGTTGTCCATCCTTGCGCCGACGACGACGAATTTGTCTTTCAGTTTCTTGTCCGAACCCTGGATGAAGGCAAGGACGTTGCGCGAGACAAGCGTATCGCCGTTTTCTCGCTTGAGGCCGAACTCGTCGCCTTCAGCGCCGGAAAGCATATCCAGCCCGTAGCGGCTGAGGACGTCGGTCATGTAGATGGCCGTCTCCTTCTCTCCTTCCGAACCGGGAGCGCGCCCTTTCATCGAAGGGGAAGCGATGTAGCGTATGTGCTCCTTGAGGGCGGAAACGGTCTCGGAGTCATTGAGTGACGAATAATCGGGAACGCGATACTGGGCGAAGGAAAGGGGGCAGCAGACGAGCAGGGCCGCCGCCATGATAACTATCTTTTTCATAACGAGGGCTCATTAACCAAAATCCATGCCCCGGCGGGGAAGAAGCTCTCTTTCGAGAGACGCCTGTAGGCATTGCCTATTTCGCCGAGAGTCGCAGAAGGAGCCGCCCCGACGAGAACTTTTCCGCTCCTGTAGCGGAAAGTCACGGGCTCTGCACCGGCCCTCTCTATGTTTGCTGTCATCGCCGCGGCGTTGGCAGGGTCGGAGAAAACGCCTGTAATGATGCAGTATCTGCTGTCGAAGCCCTCGAATGAAACACCCCTGACAGACTTTGCCGGAACCATGGCAACTTCTTCTTTTGCAAAAAGTTCCATAGCAGAGACTGAATCTGCGGCAGCTTTCGCGAGGGCCTCCGCAGCTTCCTTCTCGGCCCTCAGGCGCTCCGCCTCAATGGCGTCGCAGCGCTCGATGGAGTCGCGTATCTGAGCAATCTCGGCGGAAAGCGGCCTGAGGGCAACTTTCCTGAGGAAATCGCAGCCCGTCAGCAGGGACGCGAAAAAGAGCAGGGAGACGATCAGGGCGTATCTTTTCATTGGCATTGTCCTAAACATGTTTGCAATCTGCAAATTTAGTTATTTATCCGTGACAAAAAAATATATATCTTTGCAACGCTTATGAGAAAAACCATACGGCTCGACGGCGCCGATCCCGTAGAAATCTATGGCGCCGGCAACAAGATACTCGAAGAATTCTGCAGCTACTTCCCCGGCCTGAAAGTCGCCGCGAGGGGAGATGAAATCGTGCTCGACGGCCCTGAAAGCAGCGTGGAGGAATTCACCATGCGTTTTGCCGAGCTCATTGAGCTGCGCCACAGCAAAAAAAGCCTCACCGTTTTCGACGTCGAGAGCATTTTCGACGGCGAAAACTCCGCCGATAAATTCCGCCTCAGCGGCGAAGCCGTAATAGTCCATTCAACGGACGGAAAGCCAGTCAAGGCCCGCAACCTCACCCAGCAGCAGATGGTGAAGGCCTACTTCGACAACGACCTTGTCTTCGCAGTCGGCCCCGCCGGCACAGGCAAGACCTACGTGGCCATAGCCCTTGCCGTAAGGGCCCTGAAAAACAGGGAGATAAAGCGCATTATCCTGACCCGTCCCGCAGTCGAGGCCGGCGAAAGGCTGGGCTTCCTCCCGGGCGACTTGAAAGACAAGCTGGACCCCTATCTCCAGCCCCTGTACGACGCCCTGGGCGACATGATTCCGCCCAAAAAGCTCCAGGAATTCATAGCCGAAGGGACCATCCAGATTGCCCCTCTCGCCTATATGAGAGGCCGAACCCTGGACAGGGCCTGCGTCATACTCGACGAAGCCCAGAACACCAATCTCGCCCAGCTCAAGATGTTCCTCACCCGCATGGGCAGCAACGCCAAATTCATCGTCACCGGCGACGCCACCCAGGTGGACCTGCCCCACAGGGAAGATTCGGGCCTGCTCAAGGGCATTTCTCTGCTCGAAGGCATAAAGGGAATCTCGGTAATAAGGTTCTCCAACGAAGACATAGTCCGCCACCCGCTGGTGACAAAAATCGTCAAGGCTTTCGATAGGAAAAAATCTCAGCTGGGGATTGAGCCCTCTGAAGGATAAGTCAATACCAGCAGGGCGCCGATAGCCGACTGCATGGTTTCCATTTCTCCATCCACCTTCCCCGAAGGAGCTTGCTGAAGCACTTCCCCCCTCTTTTCAAGCAGGGAAGCAAGGGTCTGTCGGCTTATGCCGCGCGACTGAAGGAACGACACTGACGCCGAACCTTCCATGCCGGAGAGCGAGAGCAGCAGGTGGGAGGACGAAACTTCACTCTTACCGCGTTTTATAGCCTCCACGCCGGCCAGGCTTATGGCGTTCAGGGCGCTGCGGCTCACAGCCATGTCTTCGGCGGCGGAATAAGGGACGCTGCTCTCCCTGAAAAGACAGGCATCGACGAACTTTTTCAGCTCCCCTGTGTCCACTCCCGCCTCTTCGAGAATCGAGCAGGCCTCGTTGCCGGAGTGCCTCAGCAGACCGAGCATCAGATGGTCGGCGGAAATGACCATGCAGCCCGTACGCATCGCTTCATCGCGGGCGTAGCGCAGTATCGTCAAAAACTCTTCGGAAAGTGATATCATGCTCGCATTTTGATGCGGCAAAAGTAGTAAGAATATCGGAATAATTTTATATATTTGCGTGTTTATACGACGACCATTTACAGGAGTAAAGATATGAGTGAAGAAATCATCAACGAAACGGTCCACGGGCTCATCGAGCCGGTCGAGATAGACCACGAGATGCGCACCGCGTACATCGACTATTCGATGTCCGTGATCGTTTCCCGCGCCCTTCCCGACGTCAGGGACGGGCTCAAGCCGGTCCAGCGCAGAGTCCTCTTCGGAATGGACGGTCTCGGCCTCGGATACGGCGGCCAGACAAAGAAATCCGCCAGGATAGTCGGCGAAGTTCTCGGTAAATTCCACCCCCACGGCGACTCCAGCGTCTACGACGCCATGGCCCGCCTCGCCCAGAACTGGAACCAGCGCTATCCCCTCGTTTTCGGCCAGGGCAACTTCGG
>CAMYVB010000038.1 GCA_947302175.1 uncultured Bacteroidales bacterium
CGTCAAGCGACCGGGTGCGCCCGCTTTTCCCCGCATGAGCGAAGGCCGCCCTCCGCCGCAGCGGCACTTCGACAGGTTCAGAGACCGACAGCGGAGGCAGGCAGTTCGACTGAGCGACTGTGTTTAGGAGCGAAGCGAAGCTGCCTGCAGAGCGTACCCTTCGGCGGTCTAGAACTCGAAGGAGACGGGCTCGTGGGTGAAGGAGGAGATGGTAGCGTGAGCGTTCTGCAGATAGAGGACGATGGTATTGTCGTCATCTGCCTTGTACATACCCTGCAGCTCGGGGTTCTTGTCCAGCATATCCTGCTTGGCCTCAATCCTTTCGTCAGGAACGAGCTCACAAGTGATGCGAATCCACTCCCCGTCCTTGAAGGCCACGATTTCAGCCTTGGGATTTGCGACGAGCTGCTTATAAACATTCTTCACCTTACCGGTCTGGATATAAAGCTTTCCCTCAAAAAACTCAGCGGTGCCGAAAATACGAACGCGAGGCTGATCGCCTTCCACCGTTGCCAATTCATAGAAGCCTGCAGCCTTAAGGAACTGCCGGGCGCGGAGAGCGTTCTCCGGATTGGGTGTAGTCTTCTCAATCATAGTAGTAGCGGATTCCTGATTCTTTTGTCCCTGATTGTTAGCGCATGCAGCCAAAACACAAACTGCAGCAGCAATAACTAATATCTTTTTCATAACGCAAATTAAAGCGTGCACTTCAGCACGACTATTGAATTATCCTTAAACAAGTTAGCGGGAATGCAAATCTCTGAGCATCCGTCCTTGACCGCAACATCAAGCACCTGACCGGTCTCAATGGAAACGCAAGACGACAACTCGGCTGAAGGAAGCGTAACCGAACTCATAGCCCTCGCAACGAACACATAAAGGGTGGTCTGCTCCCCTTCCCTCTTCTCAGTAAGGAACACATCAGCGTCGTCCACTTTGAGCGACGAAGGAGAGGCTCCATAAACCGCCTCACCATTAACCGCAAGCCAGGCACCCATTTCCCTGAGACGCCTCACTGCGGGCACGGGAAGCGTACCATCAGCCTTGGGACCAACGTTCAAAAGATAATTACCTCCCATCGAAGTGTTGTACACAAGATAGCGCAGCATATTCTTCGAAGGCTTCCAGTTAAAGTCCTTGCCGTGATAGGCCCAGGAATTCTGCATAGTAGCGGGCGTCTGCCAGGGCCGCGAAAGCATCTCCTTGGGATAAGAGTTGTCATGCATCTCGAGGAAATCAATATTATCCCCGGGATTCGTATAGCATATGCGGCCGTTAATCAAGCACTTATCGCTATAGCTGCGAACCAGGCGGATAAGCTCATCCCTGCGCTCAGGCGTAATATGATTCTCCCAATCCCAGGTGTCGAACCACATAAGGTCCGGATCAAACTTCTCCAGCAGCTCCTTAACCTGCGGAAGCGACTTTCTCTGCCAATACTTCTCGAAATCCTCATCAGGTCGCCAAGGGTACCAGAAAGGCATGGCACCATCAGGGTCTTCCCAGTCCTGCCAGTGCGAATAATAAAAGCCGTACTTAAGGCCGTACTTCTTGCAAGCCGCGACCAGCGGAGCAATCAAATCCTTACCGTAAGGAGTGGCCTTAACATCAAAGTCAGAAACTTCAGAATCCCACAAAGCAAAACCGTCATGGTGCTTTGCAGTGATTACCAAATACTTCATCCCGGCATTCAACGCCTCCTTGACCCAAGCCTCAGGATCATACTTCACCGGATTGAACTCATTAATAAGGCTGTTGTAATACTCATCCGGCACCTCAAGGCGCGGCTTAATCCACTCCGCATACCAGGTGTTCCCGTGAGCGAAAGTGGTGTCCGGCATAGTGTGACCGTTGTAAGAACCCTCCAAAATGGAATACAGGCCCCAGTGGATGAACATACCGAACTTGGCGTCCCTGAACCACTCCGATTTCTGGGGGTCCAGCTTCAGTGAAACCTCCGAAGCATCCTTCTTGGCGGAGCAGGCCGAAAGCAGAGCCACAGCGGCAGCAAGCCCACAAAATGCAATAACAATCCTTTTCATATTCAAAACATGCATAAACTCAAACAAATATAAACAATTCCCACATACAAAGCCAACTCAGGCCGCCCCAAACAACAATTCACGCCAAAATATATTATCTTTGCTAAGCAAAAAACGAACACAAAACGAAAACTACAATAAAGCATGAAACACAGCGTTAAAGAATGGTTCGCGGTAACGCGCTACTGGTCTTTCCCCGTCTCAACGATGCCCGTCGTCGTCACATTTGCATGGATAATCAGCAAAGGCCTTCTCCCCGGAGGATTCACCCCCTGGCTGGTCTTCATCCTCGCCGTCCTGGGAGTAGTGCTCCTTCACTCAGCGGGCAATGTCCTCAGCGACTGGGCCGACCACCGCACCGGAGTGGACAACCCCGATGCATTCGCCGTCCCCAACCTCGTATTCGGCAAATTCCAGCCCAATGAGTACCTGGTATTCAGCTGCATACTCTTCGTCCTCGGCATCATTGACGGCATAGTAATCGTGCTCCTCAGCGGCACTGCGCTGCTCTGGATAGGCGGCATAGGCGTGCTCCTCACGCTCGGCTACTCTTTCCTTAAGTACCACGCCCTTGGCGACGCCGACATATTCGTAATTTTCGGCATACTCCCCGTCCTTGGAACGGCATACGCCGTGACTGGACAAATGCAGCCCGAGGCCCTCGTCCTCTCCATTCCCCTCGGCGTAATCACCGTCTCCGTGCTCCACGCCAACAACTGCTACGACTCCGTCAGCGACAAGGCAGCCGGCATCAAAACCTTCGCAATGCTGATTGGCGTCAAGGCTTCAGCCATCCTCTACTGCGTCTACATGGTTATCCCCTTCGTTGCCATCGCGTGCGCAGTAATCACCGGGCAGCTCCACTTCCTTTCGCTGCTCTGCTTTGTTGCCGCACCCATAGCCTACAAGAACCTGCGTCAAGCGGCACAATACAAGGAGAAAGGAAAGGAAGCTATGGCAGGCCTTGACCTCGCTACTGCAAGGCTGCAGCTCATTTTCTCCCTCAGCCTCGCAGCCGGACTCTTTGTCAGCGCCCTCGTATGAGTAAAGACGAGAGCAAGCTGCTCGTCGCAGTCCTGGTAGCCGCATTTCTCTGGTTCTACATGTTCAGCCCCTGGACCGGCGGCAGGCCCAATTTCTGGCTGGTAATGTCTTTTTCCGCCGTCGTGCTTACGTCTCTCGCCCTCGGCTTCGGCTACCGCAAGACATCGAGCGTAAAAATTGAAAAGCCTGGACTGCAAGTACTTGGCGGCATAGTCATAGCCTTCGCCCTCTGGGGCATATTCTGGATAGGCGACAAAGCCTCGGCCTGGATGTTTTCCTTCGCCCGCCCCCAGGTGGACCTGGTTTACGGCATGAAAACGGGCACGAACCCCTGGTACATAGGCCTCCTGCTGCTCCTTGTCATCGGCCCCGCAGAGGAATTCTTCTGGCGCGGATACGTCCAGCGCACGATGGGAAAACTCCTTGGCGGCAAGGACCCCGAGACGCTCGCATTAATACTAACCACGACCATCTATGCTCTCGTGCACATCTGGTCGCTCAATTTCATGCTGGTGATGGCGGCACTCGTCGCAGGCGCGGTCTGGGGCCTTATCTACAGGCTCTGCCCCAAAGCCCTCCCTGCTCTCATAATCAGCCACGCCCTCTGGGACTGCCTGGTCTTCGTCGTCCTGCCGATATAACGGCGACAACTCAAAGCACAGCAGCGCAAACTCAAAGCACAGCAGCGCCCCAAAAGACCGACAAACGCAATAATAAAGGGTGACAGAGAAAAACTGTCACCCTTAAATCTTACTTAAAGAAAAGCTTTCGTGCCGAAGGCAGCAACAAAACCACCAAAATCGCGACGTAAGCAATTGACTTCAGGATTGCGAAAGCGCTCACTGCGCCAACGAGCTTGAAGCTGACAGAGCAGATGGAGAAAATGGTGAAACCAAGCGCAACCCAATAGCCTGCGCGGCACTTCTTGAAAAAGCAGAAAGCGGTAATTCCCTGCACGATACCGACAACGAAAGTCACCCAGCCCATCTTGACGGCGAAGGCCGACATCGCAGCAGGATCTGCAAGACTATCCCTGAGCGACTGCGAAAGCTCAACGGGATTCATCTCGAGGGCACCAAAGGCGTAAAGAAGGCCGGTAACGATGCTGAAAACGCAAAGAACGGAGTAAAAAAGGCCGCAAACATTAAGGATGTATTTCATATAAGCCAGCATTAAAAAAATCAAACTAAGCAATACACAATTATAAGAAATAATAGGAGAAAAAGCTATATTTGCACCTAAATTGGACAATATATGCTAATCGCACTGAAACTCCTCGGCTCGATCGCCCTACTCATCTACGGCATGAAGGTAATGAGCGAAGCCCTGCAGAAAATGGCAGGTCCCCAGCTCCGCCACCTCCTCGGCACCATGACCCGCAACCGCTTCTCCGGAGTCGCCACCGGTGCCCTCGTCACTGTAGCAGTACAGTCTTCAGCCGCAACGACGGTCATGACCGTGTCGTTCGTCAACGCAGCCCTCCTCACGCTCGCCCAGGCCATATCGGTCATCATGGGCGCCAACATAGGCACGACGTTGAGCGCATGGATCATGTCGGCGGGTTTCTCGTTCAATATGGCAAATGTTGTCTGGCCCGTCTTCCTCGTGGCCATAATCCTCATCCAGACAGGCAAATACCGCTACCTCGGCGACTTCCTCTTCGGTCTTAGCTTCCTCCTCTTCGCCCTCGGCATGCTGAAGCAGACCGGCACAGAGATGGATCTGGCCGGCAACCCCGCGGTCGTGAGCTTCTTCGCCTCCTTCAAGACCAACTACGGGACCATCTTCCTCTTCCTTCTGATAGGCACCATCCTGACCGCCATGGTCCAGAGTTCAGCGGCCCTGATGGCCATCACCATGGTCCTCTGCTCCACCGGCGCCATAACCATCTTCCAGGGCATAGCCCTCGTCATGGGTGAAAACATAGGCACCACAGTCACGGCCAACCTCGCCGCCATGAGCGCCAACACGCAGGCCCGCAGGACAGCTATGGCCCACCTTCTCTTCAACGTCTTCGGCGTCATCTGGGTTCTCATACTCTTCTTCCCCTTCGTGCGCATGGTATGTTCCGTAGTGGGCCTCGACACCGAAGCGACCGAGATCAACCCCACCAAGCTCTCCTTCACCCTCGCCACCTTCCACACCTTCTTCAACGTCATCAACACCGCCATACTCATCTGGTTCATCCCCCAGATCGAGAAGGCCGTCTGCCTGATAATCAAGCCGAAAAAGACCGACGAAGAGGACGAGTTCCGTATGCAGTACATACGCGGCGGTCTCCTCAAGACCCCTGAGCTCTCCATCTTCCAGGCCCAGAAGGAAATCATCGTCTTCGGCGAAAAGATGGAGTACATGTTCTCCCTGCTCAAAGAACTCTACAACACCGCCGACGACGCCGCATTCGCCAAACTATTCGAGCGCATACGCAAATACGAGGACATGTCCGACCGCATGGAAGGCGAAATAGCCAAGTACCTCGGCGAAGTCGGCCAGGCCCACCTCTCCGACGAGACCAAGGAAAAGATACGCTCCATGCTGCGCCAGATTAGCGAGCTCGAATCCATAGGCGACAGCTTCTACAACATAGCACGCATTCTCAACCGCGGCCGCGAAAACAAAGTAAGCTACACCGACGAGCAGGTCGACGGCGGAAGGCAGATGTACGCCCTCGTTGGCGAGGCCCTCATGCAGATGAACAAGACCCTCGGCGGCCGCAAGGAAGACGTAAGCTTCGAAGCCTCAGTCGAAATCGAGCGCCGCATCAACGCCTGCCGCGACGAGTGGCGCAGCCGCAACATCGAAAACATCGACGACCACGTCTACGGCTACGCCAACGGCACCGTCTTTATGGACCTCATCAACGAGTGTGAGCGCACCGGCGACTACATTATGAACGTCGTCGAAGCCCGCCTCGGCGCAGCAAAGCACGACAGATAAGCCCCCAATCCAGCCGGCGGTGGAATTATCCCAAGCAAGGAAATACTGGAAAGTCGGCGCAAGCATAGGCTGCGAAGGGTGCGAGCCCTTCAGCAGCCTCTTTTTCAAGGCATTCGAGCCCGATGAAACGCTGCTGCAAAGGATAGACGGCAAATCCTGGAAAAGAGGACAGTCCATACCCGCCGAAGACCTGCGCTACCTGACTCTCCCCCACTTCCCCGGCATCAACGGCGACATAGTCCTCGGCGAAATGCTCTGTCACAAAGACATAGCTCCCGACCTGCTGGACATCTTCCAAAGCCTGTTCAACCACCACTATCCCATTGAGCGCCTGCGCCTTATCGACGACTACGAGGCCGACGACAATGCCTCGATGGCAGCAAACAACAGCTCCTGCTTTTGCGACCGCAGCGTTGCCTGGTCATCAGAGAAAAAGTCCCGCCACGCCCTCGGCATGGCCGTCGATATCAACCCTCTATACAATCCTATGGTGCGCGTACGCGACGGCGTCCTAAAAGTCTATCCCCCGCAAAGCCTCCCCTACGCCGACCGCACCCGGAACTTCGACTACAAGATAGAGCGCAGCGACCTCTGCTACAAGCTCTTCATCGCCCGCGGCTTTCGCTGGGGCGGCGCCTGGGCCTCCGGCCCCGACTTCCAGCACTTCGAGAAATAACCATTTAACAGTCTGAGTTAAACTGCTACCCCACGCGGCTGAAAGCAATTATTTTTTGTGCAGCTGCTCAAAAAACCAATTGCTTCCAGCCTCCACAACGCCCACGCACACAGTAACTCAGCCAGCAGTCAATAACGAACTGCCTGACGCGGAAGGTGGCCTGAGCGATTTAGGGGAAAAGCGGATGCGAGTGGCTTGTGCTGGGAGCATGAGCGAAGGTCACCCTCTGCGGCGGCAGGTCAAGCGAAAATTGCGGTGCCGATGCGAACTTCGGTGGAACCGCACTCGAGAGCGATGCGCCAATCCGACGACATGCCGATGGACAGGACGCTGAACGCTTCAAGCTCGGGAAACAAATCACGCAAATAATCAAAATGCAGCGAAATGCGAGTAAAATCAGCGCGAACGACCTCTGCGTCATCGGTGTTCGTCGCCATCCCCATAAGGCCACAAAAACGAACGAAAGGATAGTCCGACGAGCGGAACAAAATATCCAGCACCTCCTCCTCATGAAAGCCCTGCTTACTCTCCTCCGCCGCCACATGCATCTCCAACAGCACATTCACCACTCGACCCTCCTTCTTGCCCCAACTGTTAATCTCTGAAAGCAGGTGCAGCGAATCCACCGACTCCACCATCGAAACGTAGGGCAGCACCATCTTGAGCTTATTGGTCTGCAAATGACCGATAAAGTGCCACTCAATATCAGAGGGGAGCGCGGGAGCCTTGGCTGCAAGCTCCTGAGGGCGGCTCTCGGCAAAGAGCCGCTGACCGGCGTCGTACGCCTCCTGCAAAGCCTCGATGGGGCGGAATTTTGAAACTGCCAGCAGTTGTACCCCTGCCGGCAGTTCATTCTTGATTCTGTTAATATTATCAGCTATCATCTTAGCAAGGCGCTATCTTTTCTTCTGCCGGGCCTTGAGCTGCTGCTCCTGCATCTTCTGCGCCTGCTCCAGACGCTGCTGGAACTTCGACTTGGGAAGAGGCTTGCCCTCCGAAGCCTTCACCTTGGCTATCAGCTCCTCGGGATGGGTGAAGAACTTCTTGATAACGAAGGTCTCCAGCATGGTGATGAGGTTCGAAAGGAGATAGTAGTAGCTAAGACCGGACGAAAGGCTGTTGCAGATGAAATACATCATGATGGGCATCATCCACAGGCTCATGAACTTCATGCTCTGGGCATTGGGGTCGTTGCCAGTGGGCTGGTTGGCCGTAGTCATCTTGGAATAGAACCACATCGAAACCGCCATCAGGAGGGCGAAGAGCGAAATATGGTCGCCAAGGATGGGAACGCGGTGCCCGAAATCGACGATCGAATCGTATGCGCTGAGGTCCTCAGCCCAGAGGAAAGGCTGCTGGCGCAGCTCGATGGAAGCCGGGAAGAAGCGGAACATGGCCCACAGTATGGGGAACTGGAGGAACATGGGGAGGCATCCTCCCATGGGGCTTACTCCGGCCCGCTTATAGAGGTCCATCTGCGCCTGCTGCTTCTTCATGGCATCCTCCTGCTTGGGATACTTCTCGTTTATCTTTTCAAGCATGGGCTTGAGAGCCTGCATCTTGGCGGAGGAGGAATAGGACTTGAAGGCGAACGGCAGCACCACTATCTTGATGAAGATGGTCATCAGGAGTATGATGATACCGAAGTTGGCAAAGTACCTGTGAAGGAAGTTGAACAGGGGGATAATCACAAAGCGGGTAAACCAGCCGACGAGCCAGCCGCCCAGAGGGATTATCTTTTCGTACTTGCGGTCGTAGGCCTTCAGGGTCTGGAAGTGGTTGGGACCGTAGTAGATGTCGTACCCGAGAGTTATGAGGGCGGGATTGGTCTTATCGAGCTCCTCCCTCATGCGGGCCTCGCACTTCATCAGGTTGCGCGAAGGATCGTCTTCCTTGAAGAAGTTGATGGCAACGTCGCCCGAAGTGAATTCCTTGTCGGACCTCACGATGGCGGAGAAGAACTGCTGCTGGAAAGCGAACCAGCTCAGGCGTGAGTCTATCCTCTTCGAGGAATTGCGGCCACGGCCGGTCTCCACGGGCTTTTTCTCGCCGTCAAAATAGTAGTCAAGCTTGGAGTACTGTGACTCGCTCTTGAAGCCTTTCTCCATCCTCGGGATGACCATGGTGAAATCGACGTCCACCATGGTGACGTTGCGGGGGATGACGCTCTCCATGCCGACGAACGACAGGGTGTTGTGCATCATATAGGAGCCTTCGGGCAGGTCGTAGCGCTGCTCTATGTAGCCGCCGCCTGCAAAGGGAAGGCGCATTACGAGGCTGGTATCAGTCTTCTCGGCGAGCTCGAAGACGAAATCGCCGGTGCGTATGTACTCGCCTGCATAGACGCTCACGCTGTACTCGCTGCAGCCCTCCTTGAAGAGGTAGAGGTCTTCCTTGCCGTAGGTCTGGAAGTCCTTGATGCGGGCTGCGAGGGGCTGGGCGCCCTTGGTGGTGAAGCTGATCGCCACCTTATCGTTGGAGAGGGAGACTATGCTCTGCTCGGCCTTGGAGGCCTCTTCGAGAAGGGCGTCCTTATAGATGGCGGACTCGGCGGCGGCTGCAGGAGCGCTCTCTTCAGGGAGAACGGCAGGAGCCTCGACGACCTCCTCACCGAGCGCAATCCTCTGCGCAAGGGCGATGGAATCCTGCTGGGCCTGCCAGGCGGCGTACTTATCGTTCTGCTTGGACTGGTAGAAAGTGAAGCCGAAGAGGAGAAGGCCAATCAGGACAAGGCCTATTATTGAATTTTTATCCATTTTCCTGCTCGCTTTCCGTATTGCGGATCTGCTCCTCGAGAGCCTTGAGCTCCTGCTTTGCATCCTCGATCTTCTGCTGCATGCGGGCGATCAGCGGCTCGGAATTCTTCGACATGGCGAAGAAGCCGATATTGTTCTCGAAGGTTATGATGTCCTGCTGGAGAGCGTTGTACTTCTGGATGAGGGCGTCCTTGGGGCTGCGGGGAGCGCGGGAAGAGCCCTGACGCTCGCTGCGGCTTCTAGGAGTGCCGTAGGCGGGGAATTTCTCCTGCATGGCCTCGCGGAATGCGGCGTTGACTGCCTCCTTCTCCTTGAAGGGGACGAAACCAATCTCGCGGAAGCGGTTGGCGAAGGCGTTCATGGCCTCATTCTCGTCGGCACCTTCAGCGGGCACATAGGCCTTAACCTCCTCGATGAGGGCCTTCTTGGCGCGCAGATTTGCGTGGAAATCGTTTTCAGGGCGGGCCTGCTTGTCCCTTTCGGCGAAGAACTCGTCGCAGGCGCCGCGGAAGCGCTTCCACAGCTGCTCGGACTTCTTGCGGGGCACTGCGCCTATTTCCTTCCACTGCTTCTGGAGCTCGATGAGGCGGTCGGTGGTCTTATTCCAGTCGGTGCTGGTCTTGAGGGCCTCGGCCTCTTCGACGATGGCGGTCTTCTTGTCGAGATTGTCGTTCATGCTGTCTTTATAAGAAGCATAGAACTCCCTCTTGCGCTCGAAGAACTTGTCGCAGGCGGCGCGGAAGCGGTCGTAGATCTTCTGGTTCTCCTTCTTGGATGCGAAGCCTATCTTGCGCCACTCTCCCTGGAGGCCTTCGATTTCCTTGGTGAGGGCGTTCCAGTCGCCGGAAGAGACTGCTTCCTTCTCTGCGACCTCCTCTGCCTTTTCGCAAAGGGCGGTCTTGGCCTGGAGATTGGCCTCCTGCTGGTCCTTCAGTCCCTCGAAATGGGCCTGGTATTTCTTATTGATAACGGCCGTGGCGGCGCGGAAACGGTCCCAGATGGCATCGCGGTACTCCTTGGCCACGGGGCCGAACTCCTTCCACTGCTCGTGGAGCTTCTG
>CAMYVB010000039.1 GCA_947302175.1 uncultured Bacteroidales bacterium
GAGCTGGGCTACAGCGACGGCTACAAGTACGCGCACGACTTCCCCGGCCACTTCGTGGATCAGGAATTCCTTCCCGACTCCCTTAGCAGCACAGTATTCTACGAGCCCCAGCCCAACAAGCACGAGGACAAGCTGAAAGCCTACCTCAAAGCCTGCTGGCCGAAGTACTATTCTAAATAAACGGGGAGCTATTTTTCTATTTAGCCTCGGCTGAGGCTTTCTCAAGACGCTCGGCGGCAAATTGCTCCTTGAGCAGCACGGGATTGGAGTAGATCCTGAGGAAAATCTCTCTGAGCGCAGTGCGGTCAAGGCGGCGCTCCACCTTGCGAAGGCTCTTCTCCATGTAGCGCTTGAACGCTGCGACGTCGGCCTCGTTGTAGTTATCGGCATATTTCCTGCCGCCGTAGACGAGGTCGTACGCAATGTAGTTGGTCTTCCAGAGCCTGTAGCCGTCGCTGATGCGGCGGTTCACGACGTGGCGTATCTGCTGGTAGCGGTCGTTGCCTGTCCAGCGGGAAGCCTCATCGATTTCCTCACGCGTGAGGGGCGCGCCGAAATGAAGATGGACGTGACCCTTTTTCTGGCGTATGCCGGTCAGGATGCTGATCATGTCCTCGCCCTTCTTCTTGACATACTTTTTGGAGCGGGAAATGAGTATTTCGCGAGCTTTCAGGACGTCGCAGGGCTCGTATTCGTAGGATACGCTCAAAGGGATTATGTTCAGCTCTTCGAAATTGTCAGTGAACGACTTAGTGCCGCTCATATCAAGCATCTTTAGAAGTCCTTGCTCGGTTATGTCGAGGCCGTCCTTGGAGCGGCCCTGGCGCTGGGCAATCCATATGGAGCTGCGGCCTGAAGTGACTGCGTCGCGAATGTACCGGGAGAGGTTCTTGGAGGTGAGATATAGCTCGCGGGCTGAAACGCCGCGCACGACGGTCACCATCCTGTTGCACCTGAGGAGCATCTCGACTATCTTGCTGTCCTTGATGAGATTGTCGCCCACCGCGATGTCGGTCGGGGGAAGGCTGTTTCTCAGCATCACGTACTGGGTGAATGCGGGGTCGAGGACTATGTCGCGGTGGTTGGACATGGCGACGTACTTGCGCCCTTCCTGGGCGCCGATGTTCTCCAGGCCGTCGAAAGTGAAGGAGTCGCAGGTGTTCTCTATAACCCAGGCGACAGCTTTGCTCATAACCATTTCCTGGAAGTCGTCGGCAGTCTTGACTTCCTTAAGGGTCTTCGCCAGGTAGTTTATGCGCTCTTTGGGGAAGATGTACTTGGAAATGAGAAAGGTGTATGGGCTGCGGGCAAGGGTTGCAATCGCAGCTGCAGTCTCTTCGTCGGTGTAGGGAGCTATGCCGCCGTAGGAGGCTTTGTTTTCATTATCGATCTCGGCCATAGTTATTTATTTGTAGCGCAAATATAGCAAAATTCGGCGATTATACTTTAGCCTCTCTCCAGAAGCGACGAGTCGCCGTAGCTCAGGAACCTGTAGCCGTTCTCAAGGGCGTAGGAGTAGATTGAGCGCCAGTTCTCCTCACCGACGAAGGCGGAAATGAGGAGCAGCAACGTGCTCTTGGGCTGATGGAAGTTGGTCACCATGCGGTCCACGAGGCGGAACTTGAACCCGGGGACTATGATTATGCGCGTCCCAAGCTCCAGGACAGACTTGCCGCTGGAGCGCAGATAGTCGCAAAGAGCCTTTAGCGCTTCTTCAGTTGAATATCTGTAATCCTTTGAATATGGGGCCCATTGCTCAATCTCGCAGGGCTGACCTTTCTCAATGCAATCCACTCCTGCGTAGTAGAGGGATTCGAGGGTGCGCACTGAAGTTGTGCCTACTGCAGTGACCTGTACACCGCTCTGAGAAAGGCTTTCGAGTAGGGAAAGAGACACTCCGAAGGGCTCGCGGTGCATATTGTGGCGTGCTACGTCGCCGTCCTTTACGGGAAGGAAGGTGCCGGCGCCTACGTGAAGGCACACGTTTTCGATGCGTACTCCCTTTTCAATCAGGGCGTTGCTAACGGCGGGAGTGAAATGGAGACCTGCTGTGGGGGCGGCCACGGAGCCTCTTATGCGGGCGTAGGTGGTCTGGTAGCGTGTGGAGTCGATCTGCTCAGTGTCGCGGCCAAGGTACGGCGGGATGGGCACCTTTCCGCACAAATCCAGAACCTCGGAAAAAGCACGGCCACCGTTCCAGGAGAATCTTACCCTCGCTGAAGCGCCATCCCTTTCCACCAGGTCAGCCTTAAGGCCAATAGCTTCAATCTCAGCGCTTTGAGAGACATTACAAAAGTATATGGTATCGCCCTTCCACTTCTTGGCGTTACCCACGACGCACTTCCACTCGCAGGAATCAGTTGCTGCGAAAGAGAGATTGTATTCGCAGGGAAGGAGGGGCTCCAGACACATTACTTCGATAAGGGCGCCGCTTTCGCGACGGAAAAAGAGCCTGGCCGGGACAACCTTGGTTTCATTCCTAATCATCAGGGTGCCTGAAGGAAGAAGCTCGGGAAGCTCCCTGAAAACGTGAGTGACTATTTGTCCCTCTTTATAATGGAGTAGTTTGGAAGAATCTCTTTCCGGTAGGGGATATTTTGCAATCCTTTCATCGGGCAGCGGATAGTCGTAATCCGCCATATCTATGCTTATCGCTTTCATGCTACAAAAATACTCTAAAAGGGGAACAATAACAAGCGTCACAAATGTAAACAAATGTGAATTGAAAGGATTATATTTGTAAATAATTGTTAATTCACAAATGTTTTAGCACATTTTCAACTCTTTGATTATGGATGTTTATTTTTGTAAAATCAAAATATCTAATCTTAAAATGATGAATTTAATATATCAGTGAAAATCAGCTATTTATATACTATTATCTATTGTTAATATCATCTTAATGGCTTGTAAATCACTTTATCAGGGCCCCAGAGTCTGTTAATAAGCCCTAAATGCACATTTATATAGTGGATATTCAGCTAATTAATACTCGTAACCTACAATAATACATGGGCAAATATCAACTGAGTTATAAACATGCCGTCAACTTGTCAACATTTGTTAACAAAACAAAATTAAATTTCCACTTGCATTCTTACTTTAAATTGATTACATTTGTGAGCGTCGAACAAATAATGATTTAGGAATATGAACTACAGGCTGCAGCAATTTCTCTCCGCTGAAAATATCACCCAGGCCCAGTTTGCCGATGAAATAGGCGTAGCCCGTGCAGGTGTCTCACATGTCCTTGCGGGGCGCAACAAGCCCGGCTTCGACTTTATTGCCGCTACGGCCGAGCACTACCCTGCGCTCAATATTGAATGGCTTATTACCGGCAAGGGAAAGATGTATAAGGGCTCCATGGATGAGTATACAGCCCCCGAGAGGCGTCCTGAGCCTGTTAATCCCCCCTCGGCTGAGGGTGAGCTGTTCTTCAGCGGTGCTGAGACTGCCCAAAGACCTGCACAGCAGCCCCCCAAGAAGGAAGTAATTGAACGCTCTACTCCCCTTCCTTCGGCAATTTCAAGCGATTTACCTAAAGTAAAACTAGAAGTAAAGGATAGGCATATAGTTTCTGTAATAGCCCTTTACGACGACGGTTCTTACTCCGAATTGAAGTAGTATTCCCTGCCTTTTTACGAGTCTTTTTCTTATATTTGGCCCTTGGTCATGAAAAAAGAAAAGAAACTCTCCCAGATTCTCGGGCTCGACCTCTTCGGAGTCCCCTTCATGCATTCCGTGGGCATAGGCCCGGATGCAGATCCACAGGTGAAGAAATACAACTCCTTCCCCATCTACAGCTTTGTGGAAACCGGCCCAATATATCCTGTTTCACCTGTAGAGGCACCCAGTTACAAGTTCCCGATCAGCCTTTTCAAGTCCGGAAAGAACGAGGTACCTCCCGGCCTTCAGGAAGCAATAGACAGTATAGGCTCGCGCCCAAGGCCCCTTTTCACAAAGATTATGGCCAATATTGCGGCACTCCCCTCTCATACTGATTGTGAATCGCTTACGGCCGATCTTCTAAAGTCATTTACATGGCTCTACGACTTTGTCGACCTCTTCGTTATCGACACTTTCCGCAAGAATGCTGACGGCGCCTGCCCCCTCCAGAGCCACGAGTATCTCTCCGAATCCATGGACGCGCTGCTCGATATGCGCCTTTATTATGACCAGCGCAAGCCTATACTCCTCAGGGTTGCCCCTGAAATAACCGATTCCTCCCTGGAATCAATGCTTGACTATATGATGTATTCAGGAATTGACGGCATAATTGCAGGCAGTTCCGGCAATCCCCTGCCCCTTGTGGAGCGCATCGAGGCCGCATCCGGCGGCAGGTTCCCCATAGTGGCCTGCGGCACCATAGGCACTTCCGACATAGATCCTCTCAAGGCTAAGGGCGTTGTTCTTTTCGAAACCGACCGCAAAAACGCACGCAAGCTCCTTTCATATTTCGCAGATACTCAATTGAAATGACCACAGCTACAATCTGCACCATAGGTGACGAAATCCTTATAGGTCAAATCCTTGACACCAATTCCAGAGCCATCGCCACTGCGCTGGGAGAATCAGGAGTTAAAGTGCTGTCAATGGTGTCGATAGCCGACGATAGCGAAAGCATCATTTCAACTATGGAGGACTCCCTTCGTAAGTCCGATATAGTGGTTGTGACGGGCGGTCTGGGCCCCACTGCCGACGACATTACCAAGCCCGCACTCGCCCGCCTTTCCCTCAGCAAGGGCTTTGTAGAGAATCTTGAGCAAAAAGAGATCATTAAGGACATACTTCACTCCCGCGGACTGGACGCCCTCGAGCGCAACCTGTCCCAGGCCATGGTGCCCGACACCTGTCAGGTCATACCCAACCGCAAGGGAACTGCTCCTATAATGGTATTTCCCTTTGAAAAAGACAGCCGCTTCGGCCACAAGTGCGTCCTTTATTCCCTTCCCGGCGTGCCGTACGAGGCTCTGGGCGCTTTGGACGACATAGTCAAAGACCTAAAGTCACGCTTTGCGTTAGACTCTATAATTCATAAAACTATAATGACTTATGGGATTGCAGAGTCGTCGCTTGCCGAACTCATACGCCCCTGGGAGGAAGCCCTTCCGAAAGAGATGCACCTGGCCTATCTTCCCAACCCCATCACCGGCGTTCGCCTAAGGCTTTCAGCTTATGGAGGGGTGAGCGAAGCTGAAATTGAGAGCCAAATAGAGTCACTCCGGCCCATTTTGGGAGAATACCTCTATGCAGACTCTGATTCTTCCCTGCAGGAAGCAATAGGAAAGCTGCTAAGAGGCACAGGAATGACCCTAAGCGCAGCTGAATCCTGCACGGGCGGCATGATTTCCCACCTCCTTACGACTGTCAGCGGCTCGTCCGAATACTACCTCGGTTCCGTGACTTCATACGCAGAGGCCATAAAGGAAAAAGTCCTCGGTGTCGAAGAGGGTATAATAGCAGAAAACGGCATAGTCAGCTCCGCTGTAGCAGCCGCCATGGCTGAAGGAGCTCGTGCACTTACGGGAAGCACCTTCGCAGTCTCCACTACAGGCTGGGCGGATGCCTACGGCGACTCCAGGGAACCTGCCGGCACCCTCTGGGTGGGTGTTTCAGGCCCTTCAGGTACCATTACGAGGCGTTTTAACTACCATTCCGGCCGCGTTATCAACATTGAACGCTTCGCTGCTTCAGCCCTTAACGAGCTGCGTAAATACATACTAAATAATAGAGGTAAGTAGCTGAAATTCAGCGAAAGTAACAAATTAGTTTATGTTATTAACTTTTTTGTTATACGCGCAGAGGGGCCTCAAATCAGGCTTCCCCACTCCTCAGTCTTGGCGTCAAGCTCCCTTTTGGTCTCGAGATAGTCGCGGGTGAGCTCCATAATGTCGTCATTTTCGCCGGGAGCTTGAAGTATCGCTTCAATTGACAGGAGTTTCTTTTCCAGTTTGCCTATTTCGCATTCCAGGTAGGATATGCGGTCGCGCACCTTGCGGCTCTTGTTCTCCTCCTTTTTCCCGGGGGCTGCTTTTGGCTTCGGTGCAGGGGGTGCGGATGTCTTTTCCTTCCTTTCGAGTTCCGCCATATTCTCTATCTTGCGCCGGCGAAGGAACTCGCTTACTCCCCCAAGGTGCTCGCGCACCTTGCCGCCCCTGAATTCATATATCTTGTCCACCAGGCCTTCGAGGAAATCGCGGTCGTGCGAGACTATGAGGAGAGAACCGTTGTAGGATAGCAGCGCTTGCTTCAAGACGTCCTTGGAGCGTATGTCCATATGGTTCGTGGGCTCGTCGAGAACCAGGAAATTGTAGTTTTTGAGCATCAGGAGGGCCATTCCGAGGCGCGCCCTTTCGCCGCCGCTCAGCACCGACACCCTTTTGTCTATGTCCTCACCCCTGAAAAGGAAGGCGGCCAGTATGTCGCGAAGGCGCAGGCGCGCTTCGCCCACCGCTACCCTGTCGAGGGTGGAAAACACCGTCTCCTTGGGGTCCAGGACGTCTTCCTGGTTCTGGGCGAAATAGCCTATGGAGACATTGTGACCAATGCGAGACTCCCCTGACAAGGGGTCAAGTTCGCCCATAATGACGCGTATAAGCGTCGTTTTGCCTTCGCCGTTGCGTCCAACGAGCGCCACCTTCTCTCCCCTCTTAATCTCCATGTCTGCGCCGCTGAAAACCAGCTTCTGAGGGTATCCTGCGCTAAGGTCGGAGGCTTTCCACGTGACGTCTCCGCTGCGGGGCGCTGGAGGGAATTTGACGGTGAGCGTGGAGTTGTCAGTCTCGTCTATTTCTATGCGGTCCAGCTTTTCGAGGGCCTTGATGCGCGACTGGACCTGGTTGGACTTGGTGGGCTTGTAGCGGAAACGGTTGATGAAGTCCTCGGTCTTTTCAATCATGCGCTGCTGGTTCTCGAAGGCGGCGGTCTGCTGTGAGAGCCTTTCTTCCCTGAGAGCGAGATACTTGCCGTAAGGGACCTTGTAGTCGTATATGTGGCCCAGCATGATTTCAATAGTGCGGCTCGTTACCGAGTCGAGGAACTTACGGTCGTGCGAAACCAACATTATGGCCGAGGAGCAGGACTTCAGATAGTCCTCAAGCCACTCGATGGATTCAATATCCAGGTGGTTCGTGGGCTCGTCCAGGAGCATTACGCCGGGCTTGGAGAGAAGTATCTTTGCAAGCTCTATGCGCATGTTCCAGCCCTGGGAGAAAGTCTCTGTCTTGCGGTCAAGCTCGCAGTCGAGGAATCCCAGGCCTCGCAGGGTCTTTCGGGCCTGGACTTCTATAGGCTCGCTTTTGGAGGCTTCGAGGCGATCGGACAGGTCGTTCAGGTCCTCGATGAGGGCCATGTATGAGTTTGATTCATAATCTGTACGGGAGGCTAATTGAAGCTGTACTTCATCCATCCTCCTCTCCATCTCCAGAAGGGAGTCGAAGGCCGTCATGGCCTCTTCGAGGACCGTGCGTCCCTTGTGGTGGGACATAATCTGCGGAAGGTATCCGACGGAAAGCGACGAGGGCTTGTCCACCCGTCCCGAAGAGGGCGCCTGAAGGCCGCATATGATTTTCATCAGCGTCGATTTGCCGGCGCCGTTCTTGCCCACGAGACCTATCTTCTCGCCGTTGCTGATGTGGAAACTGACATGGTCCAGCAGAGGAGCCCCTCCTGTGAAAAACAAGCTGACGTCCTCTACCGATACCATACCATCCGGAAACAATTACTTACGAAGAGCTTTAAGTGACTCCTCCAAAGCAGCTATGCGTGAGAGGGCGTCGGACTCTTTCTGCCTTTCGACTGCGATGACCTTCCCGGGGGCGCGGCTGACGAAAGCCTCGTTGGAGAGCTTACGCCTCACGCCGTCGAGGAACTTCTGCTGGTACTCCAGCTCCTTCTCTATCTTTGCTATCTCTTCCTCGACATTGACTGCCAGCTCGACGAACACCCTGCATGTGCCGACGGTGAACAGCGACCCGGTCTTGCCTTCGGAGGATTCGGTGCTCAGAGATACGAAAGCGAGCTTTTCGACCACCTCTGCAAGTGACATGGGGAAAGCGGCGTCTACATAGACATTTAACTGCTCCTTGGGAGCGAGGCCTCTCTGGGCGCGGACTCCCCTGATGCCCACGACAGTCTGCATAGCTGTCTCGAAATCGGCGAGGAACTTTTCGTCCCACTGACCTGCCTTCGGGGTGGGTGCGTACATGATGGTCTCGTTCTCGCCGCGCTCGGCAGTCTCGTGCCAGAGCTCTTCGGTGATGAACGGCATCACGGGGTGCACGAGGCGCAGCAGGGCGTCGAAGAAGCGCACGCTATCCTCCTTGGTTTCGGCGTCTATACCTTCGCCGAACGGGGGTTTTACGAGCTCGAGGTACCAGGAGCAGTAGTCGTCCCAGAAGAGCTTGTAAATGGCCATGAGGGCGTCGGAAATGCGGAATTTGGCATAATGGTCCTCGACTGCGGCTATGGTCTTGGAAAGTTTGTTTTCCATCCACTGCACGGCTATGCCGCTGGCTTTGTCCTGCTTCTTGGCGGGATCGACCCTCCAGCCGCTCACGAGGCGCCATGCGTTCCAAATCTTTGCGCAGAAATTGCGTCCCTGCTCCACCTGCGACTCGTCGTAGAAGATGTCGTTGCCGGCGCTGGAGCAAAGCAGCATGCCTATACGCACTGCGTCTGCGCCGTACTTGGCGATGAGGTCGAGCGGGTCGGGGCTGTTGCCGAGGGTCTTGCTCATCTTGCGGCCGAGCTTGTCGCGCACTATGCCGGTGAGATAGACGTTCCTGAAGGGGACTTCGCCCATGAATTCGCCGCCGGCCATGATCATGCGGGCCACCCAGAAGAAGAGGATGTCGGGGCCGGTCACGAGGTCGCTGGTGGGATAATAGTAGGAGACGTCGGCGTTTGGCTTGTGGCCGGGATTGCCGGGGAGTTCGGGGTCGAACACGGAGATGGGCCAGAGCCAGGAAGAGAACCAGGTGTCGAGGACGTCCTCGTCCTGACGCAGGTCTTCGGCCTTGATTGAAGGGTTGATAGCGCGTGCTGCCTGAAGAGCTTCTTCAGCAGATGCTTCGACCACTACCTGGCCGTCGGGGAGATAATAGGCGGGGATTCTCTGGCCCCACCAGAGCTGGCGGCTGATGCACCAGTCGCGCACGGTCTCCATCCAGTGGCGGTAGGTGTTGCGGTATTTGTCGGGGATGAGGCGGACGCTGCCGCTCTCCACTGCCTCGAGGGCCGACGCTGCGAGGTCTCCCATCTTGAGGAACCACTGGGCGCTGAGCTTGGGCTCGATGACGGCGTCTGTGCGCTCGCTGTAGCCCACGGGCGAGGTGTATTCCTCGACCTTTTCGAGATTGCCGGCCTCTTCGAGCATGCCGACTATCTTCTTCCTTGCGACGAACCTGTCTTCGCCGACGAGGATTTGGGCCTTTTCGTTGAGGCGGCCGTGGTCGTCGATTATGTCGAGGACCTCGAGATTGTGCCTCAGGCCTATCTCATAGTCGTGGACGTCGTGGGCAGGGGTGACCTTGAGGCAGCCGGTGCCGAAGTCCATTTCGACGTAGTCGTCCTCTATGACGGGGATTTCGCGGTTAATCAGGGGGATGAGGACCTTTTTGCCCTTGAGCCAGTAGTGGCGCTCGTCGGCGGGATTGACGCAGATGGCTGCGTCGGCCATTATGGTCTCAGGGCGGGTGGTGGCGATCACAAGGTATTTGTCGGTGGGATTACCGGCGCCGTCGGACACGTAGTAGCGAAGGTGATAGAAGTGGCTCTTGGTGTCCTTGTGTATCACCTCGTCGTCGCTGACTGCGGTGAGGGCCTCGGGATCCCAGTTGACCATGCGCACGCCCTTGTATATCCAGCCTTTCTTGTAGAAATGGACGAAGGTGCGTATGACGGCCTTGCTGAGCTCGGGCTCCATCGTGAAGCGGGTGCGGTCCCAGTCGCAGGAGGCGCCGAGCTTGCGCAGCT
>CAMYVB010000040.1 GCA_947302175.1 uncultured Bacteroidales bacterium
GGCAGGTTGTATTAAAGTTCGAAGTCGTAGGAGCCGGGGCCGTAGGGGCTGTCGAGGATGGTAGCGGTGACGCCGACAGGGATCTCGACGTGGAGGGAAGAGCCGCGACGATTGACGACGATGGGACCGTATGGCGTCTGCTTTGTAACGGAAACGCTCTCAAGACCTTCGGGAACCTGAGGCTCGATCTTGACCTTGCGATAACCAGGAGCCTGAGGGATTATGCCGCCAAGGGCCTCGAAGAACCAGCTTCCTATGCCGTTGTAGCAGTTGTGCAGGCGGCTGCGGCGACCTTCCCAATGCTCCCAGGTGCTCGTAGCGCCGTTATCAATCATATAGAGGTAGCCGGGATAATCGTGCTTCTTGAGCATGCCGTACATCCAGTCGCACTCCTTCTCGCGTGTGGCCCACTCGGTGATGACGGGTATGCCCACAAGGCCGGTAACGAGGTGACCGTTGTGCTTTTCTGCAGTAATCTCGAACATTTTGGCCTTTACCGCAGCTATCTCCGAACCGGGAACCACTCCGACCAGCATGGGATAGACCATATCGGTCTGGGAAGCGCTGCCGTAGGTGTGGGACTCGCTGTGATAGAAAGTCTCGTTGATGCGGTCCTTAAGGGCCCTGTACCTTAACGTGAACTCCTTCTGAGCCTCTTTGTCGCCCCTGAAGAGGGAAATCCACATGAGGTCGATGTATGTCTGGCACAAGGCGCAGTTGTTCACGAGATCTATAGACTCGGGGTCCTTCACGTTTATCATTCCCGGCGGCTCGGCCCAATCGCCGAGGTACCAGTGCCTGTACTCGGTGCCGGGCCACCTGCGAAGCAGTCCGTCCACGGAATAAGCGTCTACATATTGCAGCCAGTGGAGCATGTCGTCGTAGCACATGTCGATAAGGCGACTGTCGCCGTAGGAAATGTATGTCCTGTACGGAGCCTGGACTATGAAAGTGCACCAGTAGGGTCCGCCGCCGGCCCTGTAGGGGCAGGGGGCGGTGTGGGGAAGACCGCCGTCTTCATTTATGCAATCCTTCCAGGCGAGGAGCCAGTTATAGTAAAGGGGTGAAACTGCCGCCATATCCTGAAGCGTCTGCGTCGAAGCGTTGCCGTCGCCGCCGTAGCCCAGGCGCTCAATATTGGCGCAGTCCACCATGTAGCCGTCAAACGCCAGATTCTCAAGCGTGTAGCTCACCATGTCATAGATGGCATTCAGATCGGGGTCGGAGCTGCTGAAAGTCGAGGCCGCCTCGAAGTCGGTGCGCATGCGAAGGGCGGTGATGTCCTTAAGCTTAGGCGCCCGGGGCAGATTCTCAAACTGAATGTAGCGGAAAACATGATGGTTGAAATGAGGAACGAAACTGTCGCCCGAGGCTGCGCCTGAGGCAATGTACTTGTCTCCTTCGCAGTGAAAATCCATATTCCCCTCGAGGTCCTTCCAGTCACTGACCTGAGTAGTGACGACATGCCCGGCGGGAAGGGCGGGGAGCGAAACTTCCACCATCGCGTTCACCGTCTTACCGAAATCGACCAGATAGACGCTGTCGGCGATCTTTTCTATGCTCACGGGATGAATCCTCTCCTGCACCTTGCAAACTTCGCACATCTGCATTGAAGCTTCGATTCCCTCAAGCTCTATCACATCCACGGGGCCCCACTCAAGGGCGTCAAGGTCCGTTTTCTTAAATGATGCAGGTACAACGCGGGCATCTATGCATTCGCCGCCGAAGTAATGAGCCTCCCAGGTGCCGGTGTCGCAATAGCCGCTCCAGGCGCCCTGCCACGAGCCGTCGGTCACAAGGACGGATGAGACGCCATCTGCGGAAAATACGTCCAGTTCGGCCTTTACCAGCGCACCGTCGTACGTGGCATCGAATGTGGCACTTTTATACCAGCCTGAAGAAGTCCAGAGAACGACGTCGTTCTCTCCGCTCTTCAGGTAAGGCGCCACGTCATAAGCTACTATAAGGGAGCGCTTGTCGAGTTGCGAAACAGCAGGCATGAGAACTCCGTCTCCCACTTTCCTGGAATTGATCCACAGTTCGTGGTAACCCAGCGCATTGACATAGAATACTGCCTCTTTGGGCTTGGAGTCCAGCGAAACTCTCTTGCGAAGAAGAGCGGAGCGGCCTTCCCCGGGAACGGCGCCTATTAATGCGCCTTCCAGCGAAGCAGGGCCGAAAATGCCCGTGCCGAAGCGCTGAGGCTTGCTCCAGGTCGAACCCTTGCCCTCTTGATTCCACACCTTGACTTGCCAGGTGCAAAGGCTGCGCGGAGCAATCTCTGACCCGCCGTAAGGCACCATCACCTGGTCGGCGGATTCCACTTTTCCGCTGTCCCAGATGACTGAGCCGTCGGTGCGGGAAAGTACTAAAATCTGGTATGCAGTCTGCTCCATGGGGGAGCGGCTGCTTATTTTCCAGCTGAAATGCGGCGCGCCAGAGTCTATCCCAACGGGGGAATCGAGCGCATCGACCTTTAGGTCATAAACTTTGACCGGCTGCGTGCATGCAGCCATGACAATGGATAATGCAAAGAATAGCAGTTTCTTCATATAACTGTATATTATTATTCGTCTATTCTGAACCAGATAAAGCGCGACTGTGGACCTTCATAGGCCGGCATGAGGCAGATGGGGCGAAGAGTCGTCTGCCCAGCCCCGATGACAACGGGGGCAAGGGGAGAGTCTTTGATTATCTTAACGCCTGCGAGCTCATCACTACTCAGGTCAAGGGGACTGCGCTCGGCGAAGCGGTCGAGATGGTCTGTAGCGAAAACCAGAGGACCTGCAGCAAAACTGACGAAGCTCTCCTTGAAACCATTGTACCAGTTGGAGAAATTGTGCTCGCGGGCCCCGCCGTTGCGGAACTCCCAAGTCTTGGTGTAGCATCTGATCTCGTAGGGGAACTCGATGCTTAGCTTGTCTCCCTCTGTCCAACGGCGCTTCACGGTGATATAGCCATCTTTTACAGAGGCTGTTACGCTCTGTCCATTGACTTTGACGGAGTATGTCCCTAAGGCCCATTCAGGAGCATGGACGCTAAAGCTGAAGGGCTTTTTGGGGAAAGCGCTTTCCGCGCTGGAGAATTCATATTCGGCCTTGCCGGTGAATGCGTAGGGGAGAGTCTCCTTCAGGGCGACTTCGCCGCCGGCGACCGAAAGGACTGCGGAGGATTCCGATATGATATTGACTTTAACGCCGTTCTTTCCGGAATCATACATATAGACAGGAATGTCCTCGAGGGCGGTCATGCCGCTGCTCCAGCAGCAGCTCCAGTCGTAGCCGGGGCCGAACTCGCCGTTGGTGCGGACGTAGTATATCCAGCGATTGCCATCGGCTGCGCGGGCGGCCATGAGAGCGTTGTAGGCGCTCTTTTCCAGCTCGCTCGCATATTTGCCGTCACCCGTAATCTTGAGCATCTCGCGGGTGAAATGCATCCATTCCATCACCGAGCAGGTCTCTGTCACCTCGTAGGGAGCCCATTCTGCGGGACGGTTGAAGATTTCGAGGCAAATATTGATGCCGCCCCAGGGGCCACCGAGAGTCGTAAGGTGCATTGACTGAATGCAGTTCCATGCGTTGGTGCAGGCCAGGAGCAGATTCTCCCCGCCAAAGAGCTGATAAGCTTTTGCAAGTCCCGTCAGGCAGCGGTTCATTTCGTAAATCTTGCCGTTGCCGATAAGGGAGACATCGTAGTCTTTGCCAAGCAATGTGATGAGCTGCAGGTTGGGCTCGTCATCCATTTCGAATATGCAGCGATCGATAAGCTGCTTAAGCTCTGGGTCGGGGCGCAGGCGATAGAGGTCGCACAAGGGGTCGAGCATGCCGCAGCCCGCCATGCCGCAGTGCATGCCGGTCTGGGAGACTTTGATGCCCTGCTCAAAAACGGTCCAGTGGATGAAATGCGCGATGCGAAGGGCTGCATCGGCGTATTTCGGATCGCCCGTGGCAACGCTTGTCTCGCTCAGGCCCTTTATCAGATAGGCCATTATCCAGCTGTCCCAGTCAACTTTCATGGTATTTTGGGAGGGACGGTGGTAGTAGCGCTTGTCCTCGCGGTAGCAGCCTAAATACCCGTTCTCTTCCTGGCGGGAGAGCAGGTAGTCGGCCACGCTGACGAGGCGCTCGCGCATCTCGGGGTCACCAGTGCGCTCGTAGGCCTTGGATGCAGCGTAGAGCCATTTGCCTGCGTGTTCGCCCCTCCAGCCACCCTTGCCTTTGGCGACCATTTCGGGGGAGAAGAGGGCTATGGCTTCGCTTTCGGGGCCGGAAATATAGGTGGAAAGTCGGCCTGAGTAACCTGAGTCTATGGCCGAGCCGAGAAGGCCTCCTACGACAACAGAGATGATTATACTTAGCATTATGGGCTTCTTTTCTTAGATTATTTTTCAGCGTTCTTCGCAGCCTTCTTTGCCTCCTTGGCAGCTTTCTTTGCTTCAAGCCTGGCTTTCCGCTCGGCCTCCTTGGCTTCCGCTTCTATTTTCTTGCGCTCCATTTCGCCCTTGGTCGTAATGAGCACTACGCCGTTGGCGCCGCGCGATCCGTAAATGGATGCGCTTGCGTCCTTGAGCACTTCCACCGAGGCTATGTCCATGACATTGATGGAGTTGATGTTGGCGCAGGGGACGTTGTCGACCAGTACAAGGGCGTCGCTGGGACCCTCAAGGGAGTTGTTGCCCCTGATTTGTATGCCGCCGTTGGAATTGATTTCAAGGCCGGGGACTCTGCCGCGCAGGTACTCGGCGATGTTGCTGTAAGAGGAAATGACATCTTCCTGGACGGTGACTTTGTCCACGGCGAATCCAAGGTCCTTGCGCTTGGTCGTGCCGTATCCGATGTTGATATCCTCATCCATGGGGGATTTCTCGGGGAGATTGCCGCCCGGTCCGCAGGAACAGACGGCTGCGATGAGGCCGAAAAGTGCGATTAAACGTTTCATTTTGTCCATGTGTTAAGCCAGTCGAAGAAGGTGCGGTGCCAGTAGAGGGAGTTCTGGGGCTGGAGTATCCAGTGATTTTCCTCGGGGAAGATGACGAGCTTCGACGGTACGCCCATCATTTGTGCGGCATTGAAGGCGGCCATGCCCTGCTCGTAGGGGATGCGGAAGTCCATCATGCCGTGTATGCAGAGTATGGGGGTGTGCCATTTGGTGACCATGGAGGAAGGGGAGTTGGCATAATGGCGCTGAGCCTTGGCAGTGACGGCATAGGGAGCGCCGGCCTGCTGCATGCCTCCGAAGGTGACTCCGTCGCCCTTGGGACCGACCTCACCGGGATTGTGGGCGAACTCGGTCAGACCGCCGTTGTCCCAGTTGGCGAACCACATTTCCTCGGTGGTGAACCAGAGCTGCTTCTCGTCGAAGATGCCGGCGTGGGCGATGAAGCAGTCGTAGAGGTCGCCGTGTAGGCCTTCGAGCATGTAGGCGGAATAGCCGCCGTATGATGCGCCGACGCAGGCGAGCTTGCCCACATAGGGCTTGGACTTAATCCAGCGTCCTGCGCTGAGGTAGTCCTGCATGTTGAGGCCGCAGTAGTCGCCGCTTATCTGCTCCTTCCACTCCTGGCCGAATGCGGTTGTGCCGCGGCGGTTGGGCATGATTATGATGTAGCCCTGCTGGGCCATGAGACGGTAGCACCAGCGGTAGCTCCAGTCTTGGGAATTGCTGCCCTGGGGGCCTCCGAGCACGATTTCAATGGCGGGATATACCTTGGAAGGATCGAATTTCGGAGGATACATCACCCAGCACTGCATCTGCTTGCCGTCCACGGTCTCTACGTGGACGCTTTCGGTCGTGGGCTCGTCGAGCATGGCGAAAATCCTGTCGTTCTCGCCGCTGATGCGCTCGAACGACTCGTTGGGGATGACGCTCACCATCTCGATGGGGAAGTTGAGGCAGTAGTAGGTGGTAAGGAGCTTTATGCCCTCACCCTCGCTCACCACTGCGAAGGGAGCGAAGAAGTCGTAGGGCCAGTCGGGCAGGGTCAGGCGCTCCGGCTTGCCGTCGAGTCCGGTGCGGAATATAGCCTGCACGCCTTCGCCCACGAGGGAGTCGAAGTACAGTGTTTCGTTTCCTACCCACTTGAGGTCCGCCACGTCGTGGTCGAATCCGGGGAGAAGCTCCCACACGCAGCTGACCTTTACTCCGCTGCTCTGACCGTCGGCCGCTGCTTCAGGTATTTCCACTTCGGCGACGAAGAGACGCTGCCTGTCGGCCTCGTAGCCGTCGCGCTCCATGGATATCCAGGCGATATGCTTTCCGTCGGGGCTCCAGACGGGGTCGGTGTCGTAGCCGCCGTCGGTTTTGACATCAGTCGTTTCGCCGGTGAGGATGTCGTAGACGTAGATGGAAGTGTTGGTGGAGAATGCGTACTCCTTGCCGGTCTTTTTGCGGCAAGAATATACTATGTGGCGGCTGTCGGGGGCCCAGTCGAGCTGCTCTGCTCCGCCGAAAGGCTCGGTGGGGAGCTCGAAGGGCTCGCTGCCCAGGATGTCGACGGAGTTTTCGTCGGTGACCTTGCCGCTCAGGGATGCAACATAGCTTCTGGGGATTTCGGTTACCCAGTGGTCCCAGTGGCGGTACATAAGGCTCTCGGTGGTGTAGGCCCGGGCTTTGTCAAGGGCGGGGTCGGTGTCGGCAGGCTGGACGAGGGCGGGATTCTTGATGCTGCTTACGTAGAGCAGCTGCTTTCCGTCGGGAGAAATCTTGTAGTCGCTGATGTCGTTCTTGACGTCGCTCAGAGCGGTTTTCTTGCCGAGTTTCGAGCCTTTCAGCGGGGCATACCAGAGCTGGCCTCCCTGGAGGAAGTATATGCCCTTGCCGTCGGCTGCCCAGCGCGCCGAACTCACGCTTTTGGCGTAGCGGCTAATCTGGACGCGGCCGCTGCCGTCGGGATTGCAGAGGAAGAGGTTGCGGCAACTGCGGTTTTCCTCGATGGAATTGTAGCTCACGCCGTAGAGTATCTTGCTGCCGTCGGGGGACAGCTGGGGGTCGGACAGGCGGCCCAGGGCGAGCAGTGTTTCGGGGGTCATAACCCCGTCTGTGATTTCGATTTGGGAGGGTCCTATGTAGAGGCCCCCTTCCTGTTTGTCAGATGTGCAACTCATGATTAGAGACAGCCCTGCAAGGGCGATAGCGATTTTTTTCATGTCAGGAGATTTTGCTGAAGTCCTTTATTTCGTATTTGTTTTTTCTTAGTTCCATGCGCAGGCGCTCGTTGGCAGGGCTTTCGAGCGTGGGATCGGCCTCGAGTATCTTTTCGGCATAGCTTCGGGCTGTGGAGAGGAGAAGGCCGTCCTTCGCAAGCGAGGCAAGACCGAGATTGACGGGGAGGCCGCTTTGCATCGTGCCCTCGAGGTCGCCCGGGCCGCGCAGCCTCAGGTCGGCCTCTGCAAGCTCGAATCCGTCTTCTGTGGAGCACAGCAGCTCGAGGCGCTTTGCGGACTCTTTGCTGGTCTTGATGTCGTGCACCAGGATGCAGAACGACTCTTCGGAGCCCCTGCCCACGCGGCCGCGCAGCTGGTGAAGCTGGCTCAGGCCGAAGCGCTGGGCGCTTTCGATGACCATTACGCTGGCGTTGGGGACGTCCACGCCGACTTCGATCACCGTGGTGGAAACCAATATGTTAGCCCTGCCTGATACGAAGGCGTCCATATTGAAGGCCTTCTCCTCGGCGCTCTGTTTGCCGTGTACTATGGCGACTTTGTATTGGGGGAGGGGGAAGTTGTTCACTATGTCCTCATAACCTTCCTGGAGGTTCTTCAAATCCAGTTTTTCGCTTTCGAATATCAGCGGATACACTACGAACACCTGGCGGCCCTTGTCTATCTGCCCCTTCATAAAGCGGTACAGCTGCACCCGCTTGTTCTGACCTATCTGCAGAGTCTGCACCGGCTTTCGCCCAGGCGGCATCTCGTCGATTACTGACACATCCAAATCGCCGTACATGGTCATCGCCAGCGTCCTCGGTATCGGCGTCGCCGTCATCACCAGCACATGCGGCGGTATGGTGGTCGTGGTCGTTACGGGTGTATGCGGCGTGTTCCGGGGCAGGGGGAGGCCTGCGACGAGCGTGCCACCCTCGGCATCGTTAGAGGGGGGGACCCATGCTCCTGCATGGGGGGGATGAGGGGCGGAGCCCCGAACTCGGGCGCAGGCCTCCCCCTGCCCCGGAACAATAGGCCCCTTGTTCCATAATTTCGATCTCTGCTCTACTCCGAAGCGGTGCTGCTCGTCGATTATTGCAAGGCCGAGAGCCTTGAAGCGGACGGAATCCTCAAGAAGGGCGTGAGTGCCCACAATAAAGCCTATGCTGCCATCCTCAAGCCCCTCGTGTATCTCCCTGCGCTCGCGGGTGGTGCTGCTGCCGGTCAGGATGGCACAGCGCACGCCCGTAGGGCGGAGATATCTCGAAATATTCGCAAAATGCTGCCGCGCAAGCACCTCCGTCGGAGCCATGAGACAGGCCTGATAGCCATTGCCAATGGCGATAAGGGCGCTAAGCACAGCAACCATGGTCTTGCCCGAACCAACGTCGCCCTGAAGGAGGCGGTTCATCTGCCGGCCGCTGCGCAAATCGTCGCGTATCTCCTTGATAACCCGCTTCTGCGCTCCCGTAAGCTCGTAAGGCAGGGCGTTGTAGCAGGCATTGAAATCGGCGCCAACCTTTGGCATGAGTATGCCGCCGTCTGCGCGGCTGCGTATGTACTTTTGCTTTATGAGAGAGAGCTGGAGGAGGAAAAGCTCCTCGAACTTCAGGCGGAAAGTCGCTCTCTCAAGGGCCTCGGCGTTCTCGGGGAAATGAATGTTCTGAAGAGCGTAGCGAAGGGTACAGAGGCCCTTTTCGCGAAGGACGTAATCGGGAAGCGTCTCAGCGATGGAAGGAAGGCACTTCTCAAGGGCGGCAGCCTGTAGACGGTTCATCACCTTTCCAGTGATGCCGCCGTTCTTCAGCTTCTCGGACGAAGGATACACGCCCGTGAGTTTGCCAAGGCCTACTGTGGAAGCCTGCCCGGGAGAGGGAGCACTGTCCACCTCGGGATGCACTATGTTGTAGCGCCCGTTGAACTCGGCGGGTTTGCCGAAAAAGATGAACCAGGCCCCCGGCCTGAGGCGCTCGAAATTCCATTTGATGCCCTTGAAAAAGACCATCTCTATTTCGCCTGAGCCGTCGGAAACCATGACGCTCAGTCTCTTGACGGCATTAAACCTCAGGGGCTTGCCGTCTTTCTCGACCGGAGTGGGCGGGAAAGAAGGATTGTTCTGCCAGAAAACGGAACTTCCGGGCCCGTAGAGCGTCACCCTGTCCACGCGGGCCAGCACTTGGACATAGGCCGTGTCAGGCCTCAGGTCGGCGATGAGCTGGATGGAGCTGCGGTCGATGTAGCGGAAAGGGTACAGGTGGATCAGGTCGGAAAACGTCTCAACCCCCAGCTCGCTTTTCAGCAGCTGGGCCCTTTTAGGCCCCACCCCGGGGAGAAACTGTATTTCCGTCGCCAGCACGTCCATATACTCACAAATATAATAAAAAAAGAGATTGCCCGGTGAAGGGCAATCTCTTTATAATGTGAAACTAATCTTAGAGCTGGGGACCAGCTGCAACCGGGGAGTCTGAGGGGCCTCCCT
>CAMYVB010000041.1 GCA_947302175.1 uncultured Bacteroidales bacterium
CCGCATCACCGGTACTTCCCTGAAGTTCCAGCGCAAGGTCGCCCAGGCCATCAAGAGGGCCCGTTCCCTTGCTCTTCTCCCCTATGTTACTGACCTCCTTAAATAATTGAGAGCCATGAAGATAATCCTTAAGAAAGATGTCGCCAACCTTGGCGATGCCGGAGACATCGTAGAAGTCAAGACCGGTTACGCACTCAATTATCTCGTTCCTCAGGGCTTTGCCAGCGTGGGCACTCCCTCCGCCATCAAGCAGCACGAGGAGACCATACGCCAGAGGGCTCACAAAGAGGCTCGCAACATCGCCGAGGCCGAGGCACGTGCCGCTAAGATCAGCGCCACTCCCGTCGAGGTGAAGGTCAAGGTCAGCGAAAGCGGCCGCCTCTACGGCGCCGTCACCGCCATCCAGGTAGCCGAGGCTCTCGCAGATGCAGGCGTCGAGGCCGACAAGAAGGACATCACAGTTCCCGAGATCAAGGAGACCGGCGAGTTCGAGGCCAAGGTCAAGTGCTACAAGGGCGTTTTCGCCACCGTGAAGCTTTCCGTCGTCGCCGAGTAATACTCCCTTCGACACAGCACATAAAACAGCCCGCCGCTCATCCGGCGGGCTGTTTTGATTTTTTGACTATTTTCCCTAAATTTGGGCAAAATACTATTTAAGATATGTTCAAAAACCACCCGAAAGGACTGCTTGCCGCCGCTCTGAGCAACATGGGAGAGCGCTTCGGCTACTACATCATGAACGCGGTCCTGACCCTGTTCCTCTGTTCAAAGTTCGGTCTGACCGACACCAAGGCCGGCCTCATCTATTCCTTCTTCTACGCAGGAATCTACATCCTCAGCCTCGTCGGAGGTCTTATCGCCGACAGCAAGAGCGACTACAAGGGCACCATACAGAAAGGCCTCATCACGATGGCCGTCGGTTATGTCGTCCTCTCCATCCCCATCCTTGCCACTCCCGAGAACAAGACCTGGCTCCTGGTCCTGACATGCTGCGCCCTCTTCCTCATCGCCTTCGGTAACGGCCTGTTCAAAGGCAACCTCCAGGCAATTGTGGGCCAGATGTACGACAATTTCGAGGCCGAAGCGGCCAAAGAAGGCCCCGAGGCCCTGCAGAAGGCCAAGGATCAGCGCGACTCCGGTTTCCAGATATTCTATGTATTCATCAATGTCGGCGGTCTCGTGGCCCCCTTCGTGGCTCCGCTCCTCAGGCAGTGGTGGCTCGGCGTCCACAACCTGACCTACAACGCCCAGCTCCCCAAGCTCTGCCATGACTTCATCGCTAACGGCAACGTTTCCGACAACCTCATAGCCGAAGCTGCCAACGCCGGCGCCGTCCTCGACCCCGCCAATCTTGAAGCCATAGGCCAGTTCTGCACCAGTTACCTCGACATCTTCAACACCGGCATACACTACTCGTTCATCGCCTCCGTTGCCGCCATGTTGATTTCCCTTGTCATCTTCGTCTGCACCAAGAAGATGTTCCCCACTCCGGCAAAGAAAGCCGCCGTCGTCTCCCAGGACTACACTCCCGAAGAGAAAAAGGCCATGGCCAAGGAAATCAAGCAGCGCATGTACGCTCTCTTCGCAGTTCTCGGCGTCGTCATCTTCTTCTGGTTCTCCTTCCACCAGAACGGCCAGTCGCTTTCCTTCTTCGCCCGTGACTTCGTAAACACCAGCAAGATAGCTCCCGAAATTTGGCAGGCGGTCAATCCCTTCTTCGTGATTGTCCTCACTCCCGTCGTCATGTGGCTCTTCGCCTTTCTCAGCAAGCGCGGCAGGCAGGTTTCCACTCCCCGCAAGATTGCCTACGGCATGGGCATCGCCGCAATGGCGTATCTGTTCCTGAGCATATTCTGCTTCAAGCAGGGCTATCCTTCCGCCACGGAGTTCTGCTCTCTCGACGTCGCTTCCCAGACTGCTGCCAAGGCCGGATTCTGGGTCCTCATCGTGACCTATTTCTTCCTGACCGTAGCTGAGCTCTTCATCTCCCCTCTGGGCCTGTCTTTCGTTTCTAAAGTCGCTCCCAAGCACATGCAGGGCCTCTGCCAGGGTCTGTGGCTCGGCGCCACGGCCGTCGGCAACCTCTTCCTCTTCCTCGGCCCCATGATGTACAACGCCATCCCTTTGGGCTGGTGCTGGGGCGTGTTCATGGTCCTCTGCCTCATAAGCATGGGCGTCATGTTCGGCATGGTCAAGTGGCTCGAAAGGGTAACGGGCGCATAAACGGCCGTTCACTACATTAGATTAAAACAGCCCGCCGCTTCAGCCGGTGGGCTGTTTTTGTATTGAGCGCATTTTTTCTTATCTTTACACGATAAGAATTCAAAGAGATGAAAAGACGCGATTTTATTAAGGGAACGGCGCTGCTGGCCGCAGCTAGCGGCTCTCCCGAGATACTGAAGGCAGCGATTAAAAAGGATGGCGCCGAGCTCGCGGGCAAGGAAAACGGCGACGAAGCCGCCCTGGCTCCTCTCATCACCTCCGCCCCTATGCTGCAGAACTACGCCGAGGATTCCATAGGCATATCCTTTGCCGTAGGGGACCTTGCGAACGGCTACGTTCTAATAGGTGAGAAAGAAGACCTGAGCGACGCCCGCAAAGTTAAATGCGGCGGCTTCCGCGTCACCGAGCTCTCAAACACGGTCTCCCAGATACGCGTCACCGGCCTCAAGCCCGCCACCAGGTACTACTACAAGATAGGCGCAGACCGCATACGCTACAAGCACGGATACGACATGAAAATCCTGGAGACGGTGGAAGACCCCCGCATCTATTCCTTCGCAACTGCCGGAAAGGACGCCGTACCCCACTTCTGCGTCATCAACGACACTCATCTCAGGTGGGACTGCATGGACGCCCTCACCGAGAAGATCGCCGCCATCGCCCCCTCATGCGTTATCTGGAACGGCGACGCCTCCAACAACTCCGAAGACGTGGCGACTCAGGTCAAAATCTTCCTCGACCCGCCCATCGCCCGCAAGGACTACGCCTCCGAAATCCCCTACCTCTTCACTCCCGGCAACCATGACAACCGCGGCATGGCCAACCGCCATCTCGAAAAAGTCTGGATGTTCCGCCAGAGCGAGGAGAGAAAGTCTCGCGACTGGGACCTGGGCCGCAACTATGCCGTCAGGATGGGCGACATCGCCATGATAGGCCTCGACACCGCTGAAGACAAGCTCGACACCAACCCCATATTCGCCGGCCTGTTCAACAGCGGAGCCTACCGCGAGGCCCAGAAAGAGTGGCTCAGGGACGCTCTTGCTCAGAAAGAAATAGCCTCCGCCCCCTATCTTGTGGCCTTCTGCCACATCCCCATCTTCGATGACGACCCCACACACAATCCCGGTGACGTCGCTCCGAGGGACTACGACCCGCACTACAGTGCCGACTACGCTTTCTGGCAGCGCACCTGCTCCAAGCTCTGGGGCCCGCTCCTCCAGGAAGCCGGCTGCCAGTTGGTCGTCACCGCCCATATGCACACCTACCGCTTCGACCCCGCCACGCCTGAGCGCTGCTGGGCGCAGCTCGTCGGCGGCGGCCCTATGATGCGGGAAACCAATTTCCCCACCGTTATCGAGGGAAAAACCGAGGACGGAAAACTGAAAGTCACCGTTCACAACGTGTTCAGCGGCAAGGTCGAGGGCGAATTCGAGTTCGCCCCAAGGAAAAAGGCAAAAGGGAAAAAGCGCAAATAAATGATGCAAAAGCCCCTCTACTATCTTCTCAAAGGCACGACTAAGCTGCTGTCCGCCCTCCCGCTCGGCTTTCACCGCCGCTGCGGAGAGTTTCTGGGCATCTTTGCCCTCAAAGTTCCGGGATATCGCCGCAGCGTCGTCGACATCAACCTCGCCCGCAGTTTCCCCGACAAGAAATACGGCGAGCTGAAGGAGATACGCAAGGGCTTCTACAAGCATTTCGGCCGCATAATAGGCGAAGCCGTATGGTTCGGCGGGTGCAATGCCGAGAGGCTTGAAAAAGCGCGCATAATACGCATGACCAACCCCGAGGAAATCAACCGCCTCTGGGAAATCGCCCCCTCGGTCGTCGTCATGATTGGCCACTGCGGCAACTGGGAGCTAGCCTGCGGCTTTGCGCATTACGCACCCGACGCCGAGATCCTGGTCCCCTCGAAAGACGTCCACATGGTCTACAAGCAGCTCAGCAGCCCCGTCTGGGACGCCTTCATCAAAGACAACCGCCGCGCTCCCATGAGCGAGAGCCGGGACGAAGTGCTCATAGAGACTTCCTCCGTTATGCGCTTCATCATGACCCACAAGAACGAGAAGAAAGTTTACGTTTTCATAACCGACCAGTATCCCTACGAAGGCGGGAGCCCCGTGGAGATAGGAGAATTCATGCACCAGGACACCCAGACTATGGTCGGAGCCGCGCGTCTGGCTTCTCGCCTTGGTATGGCAGTTGCATATCTTTCGTTCCGCGACGCCTCCGGCGGCGGCTACGAATGGACCTACAGGACAATAAGCGAAAACGCCTCCGGGGAAGACCCCGTCCAAATAATGAAAAAGTATTACCAAATGCTCCAGGAAGACATCGAGGCCCAGCCTTGCAACTATTTGTGGAGCCATAAACGATGGAAATGATGAATACAAGAAAGATTGCGCTGGTAGCGGCGGCCCTCGCCGCCCTCTCGCTGATCCCCGCGCCCAAAACCGCAGCCGCAGACCCTGAAGGCACCGTGTCCTACGCCCTTCCCAAAACAACGCTCACCTTCGAAGTCGAAGCCGTCCAGGAGAAGTTCCACGCAGGCCCCTACGCCAAATACGCTCGCAAATACCTGGGCGTCGACGCAAAGGAGCAGGACGAGACCACCTTCCAGATTGCAAGCGTTAAGGTAACGTCCAGGATAGAAGCCGACCAGAGCGCCCGCTATGCAACCACCCTTAGCGAAGCCCAGATGCGCAGCTTCATGCAGCTGAGCAGCCAGGGACTCATCGCCACCGGCGACGGCCTCGCCGCAGCCGACGAGTCAGTCTGGCGCTTCCCCGTTAAGACAGGTGTGGAGTTTAACGGCGAAGGCACCCTTTCCAACTACATTTCCGAATCCGCCACCCTCTACCGTTCCTCCAAGGAGGAGTCCCGCTTCGGCAAGACTGAGGTGCACCAGAGCATGGTAGTGGAGAAATCCCCCGACAAGAAGGCCCAGGAAGCCGCGGAGATGATTTTCAAGCTGCGCCGCACCAGGGTACAGATAGTCACCGGCGACACCGACGCTTCCTACAGCGGCGAAGCCATGGCAGCAGCCCTCAGCGAGCTGAGCCGCCTGGAGAATGAGTATATGACCCTCTTCACCGGCTACAGCGAATACCAGACCCAGACCAAGCGTTTCGACCTCACGCCGTCGTCCGATGCCTCCCTCAAGGCCCAGGTCGTGTTCCGCCTCTCCGACGAGCAGGGTCTTCTGGGCGCCGACAACATGTCCGGCAAGCCCTGGTTCGTCACCATCAAGGCCGAGCAGATTAGTCCCTCCCTTACCGATGAGCGCGGTTCCAAACCCGCCCGCGTAATCATGTACCGCATACCTGCAATATGCGCTGTCAAGCTCTCCGACGGCACCGAGCCCCTTATCGAATGCCGCCTGCCCGTCTATCAGCTGGGCCAGGACAAGAAATATCCACTAAATAAATAACATACAACACTATGGCAAGCATACACGAGCTCCAGCCCGAAGTGGTCTGGAAAAACTTCTACCAAATTACCCGTCATCCCCGCCCTTCAAAGCACGAGGAAAAAATCCGCAAGTACCTCCTCGACTGGGGTAAAGAGCACGGCATCGAGACCTTTGCCGACGAAACCGGCAACGTCATCATGAAAGTTCCTGCCACTCCCGGCTTCGAAAACCGCCAGGGCGTCATCCTCCAGGGCCACATGGACATGGTCCCCCAGAAAAACTCCGACAGCAGCCACAATTTCCTGACCGACCCCATCGAAACCTGGGTCGACGGTGAATGGCTCAGGGCCAAAGGCACCACCCTCGGTGCCGATAACGGACTCGGTGTGGCCATGGCGCTTTCAGTCCTCGAATCCCCCGAGGTGAAGCACGGCCCCCTCGAAGTCCTCATCACCTACGACGAGGAGACCGGCATGACTGGTGCCAAGCTCCTCAAGCCCGGCATACTCGACGGCGACATACTCATCAACCTCGATTCCGAGACCGAGGGCGAGCTCTACATAGGCTGCGCCGGCGGCCTCGACGCCACAGCCTCCGCCCGCTATCGCCGCAAGAAAGAGCCGGCCAAACACCAGTGCTGGAGTCTTGCCGTCAAGGGCTGCCAGGGCGGCCATTCCGGCATGGATATCATCCTTTGCCGCGCCAATGCCAACAAACTCATCGCAAGGATACTGCTTCCTCTCCTCACCAAGGACGAAGTCAAACTCATAGACCTCGAAGGCGGCACCCTTCGCAACGCCATCCCCCGCGAAGCATTCGCCAGCCTCTATATCCCCGAAAAGAAAGTCGCCGCAGTGCAGCGCAGGGTTGCAAAAATTGCAGCCGAGCTAAAGAGCGAGTATGCCAAGACCGACCCCGCCCTCGAAGTGATCTTCGAGCCCTACAAGGAGTATGAAGGCGAAACCTGCGACCCCCAGGACTGCCTCTACGTGTCCGAGCTTTCGGCAGAGAAGTTCGTCCGTGCCATACTCGCCTGCCCCGACGGCGTTATCAGGATGTCCGACAACGTCCCCGGAATGGTCGAAACCTCCAACAACATGGCGATGGTAAAGATCTATCGCGGCGAATTCTTCGTCAAGTGCCTCATGCGCAGCTCCGTAGACAGCGCCAAGGCAGCCCTTGCCGACATAATCGCATCGGTATTCACCCTCGCCGGCATCAAGACCCGCTTCACCGGCGGCTACAGCGGCTGGGAGCCCAATGCCGAGTCGCCCATACTCCATGTCATGAAGGACGTCTATAACAAACTGTACGGAAAGGACCCTGCAGTCACGGCCATACACGCCGGCCTCGAGTGCGGCATACTCTCCGGAGCCTATCCCCACTGGGACATGGTCTCCTGCGGCCCCACCCTGCTGAGCCCCCACTCTCCCGACGAAAGGGCCCACATTCCTTCCGTCCAGAAGGTCTGGGACTTCCTCAAAGCCGTCCTCGAAGCCATCCCCGTTAAATAATGGATTTTAAGACAAGGGAGAATCTCATAGCTTGGGAGCGCACCTACAACGATCCCAAATACTTCGAAGAAGACCCCATAGCGTTTCCAAGGATCTTTGCCGCCCGTTTCAAAGGCGGCAAAGCATCCTTGCAGGACGTTGAGACCGCCGCAGTCTTCGCAGCCCACTTCGCGTGGGGCCGGAGAGCCATGATAGTCAGGGACTGCAACCGCTTCTTTGATTTCATGCAGTGGGAGCCTGCCTCTTACGTCTTTTCCAGGCAGTGGAAAGACAGTCAGGAAAGCATACATCGCACGGTGAAATGGGCTGACACAGCCCGCATTTGCGCGTCCCTCAGGGAAATCTTCCGTGTGGACGGCACTCTCGAAGGGCTTGGCACCGAGGGCATCAGGCGTCATGTTTTCGGCCAGAAGGACGACCCCAAAGCCGCCAATAAGAAAATAAACATGATGCGGCGCTGGATGGTGAGGCGCGACGGCCTTGTGGACCTGGGTCTCTGGACTCACACCGATCCTTCGGAGCTCATAATGCCCCTGGATGTCCACGTCTATGACGAAGCCGTGGCCCTCGGACTAACTTCGAGAAAGCCTAAAGACATCACCACCGCCCAGGAAATCACCGACGCTTTCCGCGAGATTTGGCCTGACGACCCTTGCAGAGGTGATTTCGCCCTCTTCGGATACGGAGTAAGCAAAGAATAGAAAGAAATGAGCGGGAAGCCCCAAATGTACATTATCTCCGGTTGCAACGGCTCCGGGAAGACGACCGCATCCTATACGGCCCTTCCAGAGATGCTCTCGTGCGCCCAGTTCGTCAATTCCGACGAATTCGCAAAGAGTTTCTCGCCCTTCAACCCTGAAGCGGCCTCCATCGCCGCCGGGCGCTTCATGCTCCTTAAAATACGCTACCTGCTCGAAAGAGGCGAGAATTTCTGCATCGAGACCACGCTCGCCACAAGGTCCCTTATGCGCATCATAGAGGACGCCAAGTCCAAGGGCTATGAGGTCACCCTTCTCTATTTCTGGCTCTCCTCCCCAGAGATGGCGGTTTCCAGGGTGAAGGCCAGGGTGGCCTCCGGCGGACACGGCATCCCGGAAAACGTAATCTTCCGCCGCTACGGCATGGGGCTCCATTACTTCTTCAACGACTACATGGCCGTGTGCGACAGATGGATGCTCTTCGACAACAGCGAGCTTAAAATGAAGAAGATAGCCTCGGGCGAGGGTCTTAACTTCGAAATCAACGACCTCCAGATCTGGTCTCGCATACGCAGCAGCGAAGACACTTTCAGGCAAAACAAATAGTATAAATGATATTCGACTCCAACTACTATCTCGACCTATTCGGCGTCAAGCTTTCCGACCTCGAGTCCCTTATAGCCAAGGGCCTGAGCGAAGGAGGCGACTGGGCCGACCTCTACTTCGAGAACACCACCTGCGCCGACCTGCTCCTCCGCGACGGAGAAGTGGGCTCCGGAGGCTTCAACCTCGACTACGGCGTGGGTATAAGGGTGCTCAAGGGAGAAAAGACGGGATACGCCTACTCCGAGAGCACGGACATGCGCTCCATGACCGAGGCTGCCGCTGCGGCTGCAACTATCGCACTCGCCGACGGTGCGGCCATCAAGGTCGCTTCCTCAGACGACCGCCCTTCGACCGCCCCCGTCAAGGGCAGGCCCAACCCCAAAGCCGACCGCTACCCCTGGGAGCAGGACTGGAGAAGCGCCGCTACCGCTTCGCTCGTCCCCTGGCTGGAAAAGATACACACCCTCGTGATGGGCAAGGACCCGAGGATCACAAAAGTCATCGCCATGGTATCCTACCAGGTGAGCGACATAATGATGTATAACTCCCTCGGCGAACTCCGCTTCGAGACAAGGCCGCTTGGAAGCGTCAATATCTCAGCAATATTCACTAAGGACGGAAAGACTGAGAACCAGACAGTCTCGCGCAGTTTCCGCTGCGGAGCCGAAATGCTCACCGACAGTCTCGCCGAGGAGCTGGCCGCGAAGGCAGTTCAGGGCATTGACGAGCGCTTTGCCGCCGTTAGGCCCAAAGGCGGCAAAATGAGCGTCGTAATGGGCGCCGGTGCCTCCGGCATACTCCTTCATGAAGCCATGGGCCACGCCTTCGAGGCCGACTTCAACCGCAAGGGCCAGTCCATCTTCTC
>CAMYVB010000042.1 GCA_947302175.1 uncultured Bacteroidales bacterium
CGCGGTACTCCTTGGCCACGGGGCCGAACTCCTTCCACTGCTCGTGGAGCTTCTGAAGCTCGTGGAAAGCGGCGACGGCGTTCTCGTTCTCGGCGAGCTTCTCGGCAGCCTCGCAGAAGGCCTGCTTGGCCTCAAGGTTCTTGCGGAAATCGAGGTCGCGAAGGTCGCGATTGATCTTCACCATGTCGTAGAACTTCTCGACATAGAACTGGTAGGTGTCGTTGAGGTCACGGAACTTCTGGTTGGGCACGGGACCGATTTCCCTCCAGCGGGCTTGCAGGGCGCGGAACTGGGGGAAGGAAGCGCTGACGTCCTCCTGGCTCTCGACTATCTTCTTGAGCTCCTCGATGACGGCTTCCTTGGCGCCGAGATTGGCTTCGCGCTCTTTCTCCTGCTCGCGGTTGAACGCGGCCCTTTCCTTCTTGTAATCGGCATAGAGGTCCTTGAAGGCGGCCTCTATGACCTGGAAGGGATTGTCCTTCACCTCTGCGGCTTCGGGGGCGGGAGCGGCCTCGGGAGCATCCTCCTCGCGGGAAGAGGGCTCCTCGGAAGCGACGAGACCGGCCTCGGCCTTCTCTTTATTGAGTTTTTTGTAGAAAGCGGACTTGATGGCCTCGACTTCCTTGGATTTCTTCATCCTGTCCACATCCGCCTTCAGGCTGGAGAAAACGCTCACGAGCTCGGCAAGGCTCTTCTCGGCGAGGTTGCCAAGGGCGCCTACGGCCTCCTTCGCGGCATCGGCGAGGGTGCCTCCAGCCTCGGGGGCCGCTTCGGCTGCGGGAGCCTCAGCTGCTTCAGGCTCGGCCTCGACCACGGGGGCCTCGGCCACGGGCTCTTCCACTACGGGAGCTTCGGGGGTTTCTACTTTGGTTTCTTCCACTACGGGAGCCACGGGGGCAGCGGCGGTCTCTTCGGGCCGGACTACATCTGAGTTGTTGATAAGCTCAGGGTTGATTGTTTCGCTCATAATATCTGGAATAATGTTAAATAATCTTATGCGTCCTGCAAATATATCAATTTTTGTCAAATATATTATATTTGTCTCCGATTGCAACGACATGTTATGAGAATAGACATACTAACCGTAGTTCCCGAACTCCTCGAAAGTCCCCTGAGTCACTCGATTGTAGGCCGCGCCATAGCGAAAGGCCTCGTCGAAATCCACGTCCACAACCTCCGCAAATACGGCATAGGTCCCCGCCGCAACGTCGACGACTACAGCTACGGCGGCGATGCCGGCATGGTCCTGATGGTAGAGCCGGTATTCAAAATGATTGAGGAACTCAAGGCCGAGCGCAGCTACGACGAAGTGATTTACATGTCCCCCGACGGCGAAATACTCACCCAAGGGATAGCCAACGAGCTGTCCCTCAAGGAGAACATAATCATCCTCTGCGGGCACTACAAAGGCATAGATCACCGCATTCGCGAGCACCTCGTGACGCGCGAAATCTCAATAGGCGACTACGTCGTCTCCGGCGGCGAAATCCCTGCGGCAATCGTGGCCGACTCCATAGTGCGCCTCATCCCCGGCGCCCTCACCGACGAGACCTCAGCCCTGTCGGACAGTTTCCAGGACGACCTGCTCTCCCCTCCCATCTACACCCGCCCCGCCGAATTCAACGGCTGGAAGGTCCCCGACGTGCTCCTGAGCGGCAACCCCAAGCTCATACGCGAGTGGCAGGACAAGCAGGCCCTCGAGCGCACCGCCGCCCTAAGACCCAATCTTCTTAATAAAAATATTTAATAAATAATTTTAAAATAGCATATTTTTTAAGATTATTTTGGAGATACAGAAAAATTGTCTACATTTGCACCCAGAAAAATGAAGACACTCGACTCTTAAATCTAAGAGTTACTAACCAAAAATTAACCTGTTACCAGGTACACACTACTAACTAACGACCAAAAAACCCGCAGTGATGCGGGTTTTTTACTATCTTTGTCTCAAGCTAAAACGAAACAATCATGAAACTGGACGGAAGACGCGAAAGCACGCACGTGGAAGACAGGCGCCGCATGGGCGGCGGTTCGGCCGCAGGCCTCGGCATAGGCGGCGCAGCCATCATCGCAGTAATCACCCTCCTGATGGGCGGCAACCTTGGCGACGTGGTACGCAACATAGCCGGCGCCGGAGGCATCAGCACCGGGGCCGCATACGAGACAAATTATGAGCCCACGGCCGAAAACGAAGCCCTCGCGAAGTTCTCGCGCCAGATTCTCGCCTCCACCGAGGATGTCTGGACAGCTTATTTCTCAGCGAGCGGCATTGGCGACTACGAGCCTCCGACCCTCGTTCTCTACACCGGCAGCACAAGCACTTCCTGCGGCCAGGGCCAGGCGGCCATGGGCCCCTTCTACTGCTCTGCCGACCGCAAGCTCTACATAGACCTTAGTTTCTTTTCAACGATGCGCCGGCAACTCGGCGCCGACGGCGACTTCGCCTACGCCTATGTCATAGCTCACGAAGTCGGCCACCACGTCCAAAACCTCCTCGGCACCCTCGGCAAGGCCCACCAGCAGATGGCGCGCATGTCCAAGACAGACGCCAACCACATGAGCGTGCGCATAGAGCTCCAGGCCGACTTCTATGCCGGCGTCTGGGCCCACTATGAAAATAGTATGTTCACTTCAATCGAGGAAGGCGACCTCGAAGAGGCCGTTAGCTGCGCCTCCGTCATCGGCGACGACTACCTCCAGAAGAAAGCCAAGGGCTACGCCGTAGAAGACTCATTCACCCACGGCACCGCAGCCCAGCGCGTAAAGTGGCTCAAGAAAGGAATGCGCACGGGCGACATCCGCCAGGGCGACACCTTCTCCCTCCCCGCCTCCCGGCTCTAGCGCATATAAGCAACTGCCTGCAGGTTCCGAAACGCAAAGCATCCAGCCTATCGGCAAAGCGTTTCCTCCCCTGTCAGGCAGTTGTTAAAACAAAACAGCGGAGACTGGCAGTTTCCTGAGTGACCGTGTTTTAGGGAGTGAAGCATCCTTCGACAAGCTCAGGAACCGAAGCTGCCAGTCGGAGCGTAATATCAACTTAGAAGGTCAGGCGGACGCCGATGCCGAGGTTGGAATAATACCAGCCGAGGCGGTGGCCGCTGTACGAGCCGAAGCGATAATAAACGGCGGGACGGTAATCAGCAAAGAAAGCGATCGGCAGACCGTCAAACTTGTACTCGATGCCCGTAACACCCATAAGGCCAAGCATAAACTTATTCTTGGTCTTATCAACATCGTAGTAGCGCCAGGTGCCAAGCATCAGGCCGGAGCCATAATAAAGCTCAAGACCATCGGCAAGGAAAGGCCTCTTAACGAACTCATACAAAAAAGCGATCGAATACTCCTTGCGGCTGAAATCAGCCATAACGGAATAATCGTAGGCGTTCTGATCGTCTTTGAGATTGCGGAAACTCAGGACGGCATTGCTCCAATTGATGCGGCCGCCTATACTCCACTCGTAGGGGGCAGCGCTATTGGGCTGCTTCTGGGAAGAGGCATTTTTGGTTGAACTCTGCGCGGAAGCACCAAAGCTGAGAAGCATCAGCGCAAGGGCAAGGAAAAGTGTCTTTTTCATAAGATATAGTGTTTGGTTAATTCAGGCTGACGTTAAGGGCGGCAGTCGCCTCAATATCAATGGCATCGAGGAACACCGACACGGGATTCTTGACCTTGTAGCCCGTGGACATCTCAATCTGCCACTTGCAAGTCTCGCACTCGCAAACGACGAACTCGGGCGCCACCTTTACTATATTGTCGAAAAGCGGGGCGCCAATCTGCTGCGAGCGTTCGAAATTCTCTTTCTTGAAGCCATAGGTCCCCGAAATGCCGCAGCAATTGCTGTCCAGCATAATCAGATCCATCCCGGGAATCATCTCCATCAGGCGACGTGTGAAAATACCCCAGCCCAGCCTCTCCATGTGGCAGGGAACGTGGTACGCAGCGCGCGCCCTCCATCCTTCCTTGAACGCCACCTTGGCCCGCCCGCTTTCAATCTCCTCGAAAACGAAGCGCGCGGCAAAAGACATCGCATCCCCGATGGCGGAATTATCCACCCCGAGTATGCCGGGATACTCATCTTTCATCGTCAAAACGCAAGTGGAAGAGGTTGCAAGCACTTTGCGCCCCTGCGAAGCGGCATCCCCTATGGAAGCCACATTGACCGCGGCATTCTTCCTTGCTGCATCGAACATGCCGGCGGAAATCATCGCCACGCCGCAGCACTTCTCCTTATCGAGCAGCTGCACCCCGTAACCGAGGGCGTTAAGCAGCCTGACGAAATCCTTGCCCAGCTGCGGATAATTATAATTGACATAGCAGCCGTGGAAATAGCTAACCTGCCTGGGGAATTTATCCTGAAGCGGTGCTGCCTCCTTCTTGAACCAGCTGGTAAACTTCCTCGCGGAGTACTTGGGAAGCGTGCGGTGTGAGTCAATCTTCATAACACCGTCCAGCACCGCCTTGGTGGCGCCAAGCCCAAGCGTGGCATTAACCACCGGCGCGAGCGGCGAAGCTACTGAGCCCATGAAATCTGTGCTCGCGAGCATCGCATCACGAAGAGAAGGATGCGGATGAGCGTACTTCTCGCGTGCGGAGTGGATTATGTCGGCAATCCTCACCCCCGAAGGGCACGCCTGCTCGCAACGCTTGCAGTTAAGGCAATATTTAAGGTTGGCATCGAAAAACGCGGCGTCCATCATGCGCAGTCTCTCCCCGTCCGGGCCGGCTTTCTTGGGGCCGGGATAGGCGGGAAGGACCTTCATCACGGGGCAGAAGTCGGTGCAGATGGCGCACTTGACGCACTGCTCGAAATTATTGAGGCTTATGTTATTCTCCTGCATCGGCTCTGAGTTTTAAGATATTGGCAACAACCCTCTCGGCGCTCTTCTCAATTTCAGAGGGGTCGATAAGGACGCTGACGCCCTCGAGCACCTCGCCGCAGGCGAAAAGGTTGGACACTACTGCTCCGCCCTTGAAAGGGCGCGAAAGCTCATCAACCCTCACTCCGAAGCCGAGGAAAGGCTGGGGAGCCTGGAAATCAGCGTCGAACCATTCGGCGCGGTCGGGCGTGACGGCAACATCGAGGTCGAAAACAGACTCGCGCACGCTGCCCATACTGACCGTGATGCCCCCGCCGAGGAACTTGCCGCTGGCAAGAACGAAATAATCCGCCTCGAGCGGGTAGTCGCCTATCTTGACCGTCTTAACTGCCTTGAGCAGCCCGGTCTCGAATATGACTGAGCTGAAATGCTCATTATCGAAGACGCCTTCAGCGACGCTGTCGCCGTGTAATACTATGCCGCCTCCGTTTTCAAAACGGCGGGTGGAAACTTGCGAAACGCTGCTGCCTGCAGCGATGACCGCCACTTTGAGGCCTGCGTCCTTAAGGGACTGGGCCGCAGCCATGCCGGACTTGCCGGCGCCTATGACTATAACATCGAACTTCATGGCAGTCAGTCTTTAAAGGTGCTTGGAGCGCCGGCCTTATAGACCCTCTGCATGAACTCCATCTCGCGCAGGGTATCTCCCCAGCCGACGGGCATCATTCCCTTCCAGCGCTCCTGGAGGTACTCCTTCTCGAGGGATGCGGCCCGCTCGGGGGCGCCTTGGGCCTCGGCGAGAGCGCGTGCGGCGCGGCGTATGCAGTAAGTGCCCTGGCAGGTGCCCATGCCGATGCGTGTACGGCGGCGCAGGTCCTCGAGGGTGTTTATATCATAATTATTGACTGCGGCGCGTATGTCGCCCATGCTGACATTTTCGCACTCGCAAATTATCTCGCCGTCACCGCTTTCGCACTTGCAGTCCAGCGTATCGGGAAGAGGACGCGAGGCGGTAACGCACTTTTGTATCCAATTCAATTTGTGGCACACAAGATTGGTCACCGTTTCGGCCATGAGGCGGTAAGTCATTAATTTGCCGCCGGTTATGGTCACAAAACCGGCTATGCCGTCCCTGCTCTCGTGATCTAAGCACACTATGCCGCGGCTGATGCTGCGGCCCGAAGGATCGTCGTCCGAGGCGACGAGCGGACGCACGCCGGCGTAGGCCCTGAGGATGCGGGTGGAAGCGAGCGAGGGGGCGAGTTGCGAGCCTTCCTTGAGAAGGAGTTTCACTTCGTCCCTCGTTACGCTGAGGGAGTCGCACTCGTCGAGCGGGACCTTGGTGGATGTCGTGCCTATTATGGAAACTGTGTGCCCGGGGACGAGGATATCGCCGTCGGCCGACTTGCGGCAGCGGTTGATTACCATATTGTTAACCCTGTGGGCGAAGACCAGGAGCGCTCCCTTGGCGGGGAACATGGTCACGGTGGCCCCGGCCATCTCGGCGACCTTTTGGCCCCAGACTCCTGCTGCGTTCACGGTGACGCGCGCCCTGTACTCGGCCTTTTCGCCGTTGAGGGTGCTCACGGTGCGCACTCCCTTCACTGCCCCGCCCTCGATTATGAGGGAGTCGAGAGCCGTGCGGGTCAGGATTTTAGCGCCGTGGAGGCGGGCGTCGAGCACGTTGGCCGCGCAGAGCTTGAAAGGATCCACCGCGCCGTCCGGGACCTTCACGGCCCCTATGAGGGCGGGATTAACCGAGGGCTCCATTGCGAGCGCTTCGGCGGGATCCAGCCTTTCGGGCTTTATCCCTGCGTCTTTGCAGGCCGCGATGAACTTCGCCTGATAATCAAGGCCGTAGCCCTGATCCTCGTCCTCCGGGAGGGTGATGAACAGGCCTTGGGTGTCTTCTATGCAGGAGGGGGCGATGCGCCTCAGGATCTTGTTCTCGGCTATGCACTCGCGGGCCGACTCGCCGTCCTTGACGGCATAGCGGGCGCCGCTGTGGAGCAGGCCGTGGTTGCGGCCCGTCGCGCCGTCGGCTATATCGCCGCGCTCGATGAGAAGCACTTTCAGGCCCCTCAGAGCGCAGTCGCGCGCCGTTCCGGCTCCGGTGATGCCGCCACCGATAATGATTACGTCGTATTCTTCTTTGGTCATTGTGTTAGTATGGGTGCACCAGGGCACAATGCTCAAAGATAATTAATAATTCCCAAAAGGGAACACTTAAGGGGGATTTATTTAAAAAAGGCGGGACCGTAAGCCGGGTTCTGTTCGCTTCCGTCATTTATCTTCGCGACCTACCCCCCGGCATCGGACGGGCCACCCTCATCTGCCGGTATACATGGTCTTGCAGGCCCCGGGACCGTACCCGCGCCGTGTCGCCACGCCGCGCCGTGAGCTCTTGCCTCGCATTTTCACCCTTGGGGCCCCTCTCGCAAGGGGCTTCCCGGTTGTTTTCTGTTACGGCCGCCCTGAGATTGCTCCCACCTGCGCTTTCCGCAGCGGGGTGCCCTGCCCTGCCCGGACTTTCCTCAGCCCCCTTATAGGGACCGCGACGGATCGTCCCGCCTATTTCAGACGCCGCAAAGATAGCAATTATTTCCAATTCCCCGCAGCGTTGCGGCTGATGGCGGCCTTCGAAAAACTCTCGGGCACAAAATGAGGTGTTTTCGTGCCCGAGTGTGCTTTCCTGATTTTGGTTGACTCGGGTTTATAGATTATTACTGGTATAA
>CAMYVB010000043.1 GCA_947302175.1 uncultured Bacteroidales bacterium
CATCGCCGACATCGCCGTGGCCACCAACAGCGGCCAGATCAAGACCGGTTCCCTGAGCCGCACCGACCGCATCGCGAAGTACAACCGCCTTATGCGCATCGAGCTCGAGCTCGGCGAGAACTCCCGCTACGGCTACACCAAACTCCGCTAATAATTGCATTTAAACAGACCCTGTCATGGATCGTAATCAGAAATTCGTCATCACGATTGCCCGCGAGGTGGGCTCCGGCGGACGCACCGTCGGCCGCCGCCTTGCCGAGAAGCTCGGCGTCCGCTACAGCGACAAAGAGCTCGTGAGGGCCCTGGTCGAGAAATTCGGCCTGAGTGTCTACGAGATCGAGAGGCTCAAGGGCGAGAAGAAGAACTGGCTCACCGACTTCATCCAGTGGGTGGCCCCGGTTCCTTCCGTCAAGAACATCATCGGTTTCGACGCCAAATTCGCTGAGGATTTCCGTCCCGACGTGACCAGCTCCGATGTCTTCAAGGCCGAGAGCGAGATCATTCGCGGCATTGCCGATAATGGTTCATGCGTCATCGCCGGCCGTTCCGGATACTTCATCCTCAAGGACCATCCCAACCGTCTCGACGTATTCATCACCGCTTCGCGTGACAGCCGCATACGCCGTGTGATGCTCAAGCAGGGTCTTACTGCAGAGGAGGCCGGGATAGTCATCGATTCCGTCGATACCGCCCGTGAGAACTACATCAAGAATTTCACCGGCGGCAGCCGCTACGACGCCCGCAACTACGACCTCGTGATCAATTCCGACGGTCACACCGAGGAGCAGATAGCTGACATCATTCTCAGCTACATCGGCTAGACTCCGGCTCTTACGCCAATAACAAAGCCTCCGGTCCAAATGGCCGGAGGCTTTTTTCTATGATTAATCGGCTACTGTAGGAAGGAGGCGAAGTAGCCGGGGAAGAAGACAGTGGTGATAAGGTAGCCGAGGATGGTCGAAACGCCGACCGAAATGAGGCCCGGCATCATGAAACTGTGGTTCAGCAGGTATTTTCCTATCATCGTCGTGCCGGAACGGTCGAAGTTGACCGTTGCGATATCGGAAGGGTAGTTGGGGATGAAGAAATAGCCGTAGACGCTGGGGAGCACGCCGAGGAGCACGGGACCCGCGATACCAAGCTCGTAAGCGAGCGGCAGCATGGCCACGACAACGGCGCCCTGCGAATTAATCAGCACCGACACGAGGAAGAACACCAGCGCAATGCTCCAGGGATAGTTCGTAACGAGCCCGGACAGCATCTCCTTCATCTCGGCCATATAATTGCCGAAATAGGTGTCTGCAAGCCACGCAATGCCGTAAATTGCGACAACGGCTACCATACCCGACTGCCACACGGCGCCGCCGACAGCCTTCTTGGGAGAAGCATCGCAGAACATGATGTTGCACGCCGCAGCCATGAGCATGATGATCTGTATGCAAATATTCATCTTGGGCAGCTGGAGAGCGGCCGCAACTGTCTTGCCATCAGCGGTATGGAACATCTGCAGGAATGCAAACGCCACGATGACGAGCAGCGAGAAGAGGAAAATGAACACCGAAGCCTTGGCCTTGGGAGTAATCACCTTGTCGAGGGTGGTGGCGGAAGTGCCGTACATGAAAGCGTAGGTCTCGGGATCGGCCTTTCTTTTGAGGAACTCGGGGTCCTTGTCAAGGTCCTTACCCCTCTTGTAGGAGGCTACAGAGGCGCACATAAGGCCGATGACGCATGCGGGGATCGTTACCATAAGCACCTGCGGGATAGCGATCATATAGCCGTTTGCGTTCGAAATGGTCACGAAAGCGACCACAGCGGCGGCGATGGGGGAGCAGGTGATACCCACCTGCGAAGCGACAGAAGCCACTCCGCAAGGACGCTCGGGGCGTATGTTCTTCTTCAGGGCGATGTCGCAGATAATAGGCATTATGGTATAAACTACATGACCGGTGCCAACGAGGACCGTCAGGAAGAAAGTCACAAGAGGACCGAGGAAAGTGATGTGGTCCGGGTGCTTGCGAAGCATCTTCTCGGCAATCTGTATCATCCAGTCCATACCGCCCGAAGCCTGCAGCGTTCCGGCGCAGGTCACCGCGGCGATGATGATGTAAATGACATCCGTGGGGGGAGTGCCGGGCTTGAGCCCGAAACCGAACACGAGTATGGCAAGGCCAATGCCTGAAATGGCGCCAAGGGCGAGGCTGCCGTAACGGGAGCCGACGTAGAGAGCTGCGAGCACTATGAGCAGCTCGATAATCATCACTGCAGTCATCTGTTAATCAAATTTATAAAGGTTTAAACCGGTCTCTGTGTCTTTGTAGCGGCCTATGGAGGGGCAAGCGAAATCTTCGACGAAAAGCTCGCACGCGCCGTTGACGACTCCGCTGAGCATGTGCCCGCCTATGCAGGAGTAGTCGCTGCGGCTAGCCGTGATGTGGACGTGAAGATAGGGTTTTCCGTCCTTCCGGGAAATGTTGCCGGTGAGGTTGGTGATTTCCATCTGCTCGCAGAATGTCTTGTCCACATACTGCATGGTAGAGGGGTTGAGATAGCGGAAAGTCGCCTCTGAGACGGCTCCAAGGCCATCGACTCTTCCGGACAGGATGTTTTTCTCCTTGCAAAAGGCCTCGATCGAAGAGAAGATCTCCACGTGGTTGTCGAGACTCAGGACATAGCGTCCGGGAGCGTATTCTTTGTACTTGTACATATGGGGTTTATTATAGATTATCCGGATAAATGCAAACCATGACGCCGGGAACGGCCGTCCTAAGGATATCAACCATCAGGCTCTTATCTACGGCTACGCAGCCGCCTGTCCACGATTTGGAGCCCTTGCAATGGAAGAATATGGCGGAACCTAAGGGGTAGGTGCAAGAGGGGTTGTAGTCCAGGGCCATGCCGAAGTCATATTCGGGGCTGGTGTGGTACATATCCTCGCCCTTGCAGGGGTGATGGACGGCTGCGGTGTCTATTATAGTATTATAGTACCGCCCTTCCTCGTCGCAGGCGAAGGTGCCGGGAGTGATCTGCTTCCAGGGGAGGAGGGTCCCGGGGTCTGCGTAGCGGCCGAAGGCGGTCGACACTGCATACTCGCCAACCGGAGTCTTGCCGTCGCCTTCAGAGCTTTTACCAAGGCCGTTCTTGCCAATGACGGCCTCGCCCTGGGCGAAAAGCACCCACTTGGCCGTGCTGTCGGGGGAGTCGACACTCTTGTCCGTGACCTTGAGGTAGTACTCCACGACGGCATTCGAGCCTTCTGTGCACCTCACAAAAATCAGCGTGCCGACCTCTTCATCTGCAAGATATTTCTCTGAAAGGCCCTCCCAGCTTACGGAATCGCGGCAGGAAAAAAGCAAGGCAGATAAAATTATAAGCAGAATCAGCTTTCTAGCTTTCATATTGTTAGTTTGAAGTAATAGTTAAATATTTTTATAAATCTTTATCATCTCTGCGCAATGGTTTGCACAAGCTGCACAAGCGATTGCGCAAGCGAAACTTGAGAAACATCAGCGCCGAAAGAGAGTCAAAAAAAGTCTAAGTGCAAAATTTTTACAAAAAAGTTTAAAAATAATTTGGAGTTATGATTTTTATCACTATCTTTGCCTTTGGATCGCGTAAGTGATGCGTTCTGCATCCGGCGGCCTTTTGGTTATTAGTTTTAGTGTTATTAATTATGTGGTAAGTATGAGTGTCTGCCCGTGAGGGTCGACGCTCATTTTTTTGTAACTGCTTCCTGCTAGACGAGGGGAAGCAGTTTGCATATCATGGCCTCCATCTCGGGCAGCTGCTCCTCCATGCTCTGCAGGAGCTTGTACTGGGCGCGGGTGCGAACCAGATTGTGCCCGGGATACTTGGTCTTGTAGTATGTGTCGCCGTCTATATAGTCCATAAGGAAGCGCAGCACCTGCTCGAAAGTGATGTATATTCCGCTGAAAGCAAGGTACTTGAGCTCGGACTCGGTTAGGGACCCCTTCATCATGGAAAGATAGCCCTCCATATAGGCCTGGAACATGGGCATGCCCATGGAGACTTTGGAGAGATCCCGGTCGTCTTCTTCGCCGGTGTTGGTGTAGGAGCGAAGGGCGTCGCCCGTGTCACTGAGAAGGGTCGAGGTCATCATTGTATCGAGGTCTATGGCGCAGAGCAGGGAAGCATCGTCCTCGTTGAAGAGGAAATTGCTGATCTTGGTGTCGCCGTGGGTGACCCTGCGGGGGATTTCGCCGCTCTCAACCTTGCTCCAGAAGTCCATCATCTTCTCCCTTCTGCTCTCAATCCAGGAGATTTCCTCAGCGAGGTCCTTGACCCTGCCGGCAGCGTCCCTCTTGACAGCCTCGTCCCACTGGCGGAAGCGGAAGCCGAGGTCGTGGAATCCTTCAATAACAACTGCGAGAGGCTCCTTGAAGTCGGAGACGAGATGGTGGAACTGCCCGAGGCCGAGGCCGCCCTGGTAGGCTGTTTCGGGGCTGTCGGCCCTCTGGTAGGTCATTGTGCCGGCGATGAAAAGGCACATTGCCCAGAAATTGCCGTCCTCGTCTTTATAGTATAGTGCGCCGTCCTTGGTGGGCACGACGGTCAGAGTCTGGCGCAGGGGGTCGTGGACCTTGGATTTGATGTGGCGTGTGACTTTGTCTATGTTGTCCATCATCGCGGGCACGTTGGGGAAGACGTGGTGATTCTTGCGCTGGAGTATGTAGGAAGGGGTGTCGCGGCCCTCGAGGGTGACGGTGAGCGTGTCGTTGATGAAACCTTCGCCGAGGGGTTTTACCGAGGCGACGGGGCCTTCGATATCGAACAGGGATGCGATGCGGATGAGTTTGTCGTCCATGGTGGTGTTATCGTTTGTGGATTGATTATCGTTCAGGAAGCTCAGGAGATGGGAGTAGACCTTGTCTACTGGAAGGCCCATAACGTTGTAGAAGGAGCCGCGTATGCCGCGTATGAGGGCCAAGCCTATCCATTCCTGTATGCCGTAGGCGCCCGCCTTGTCGAAGGGGCGGAAGCGCTCGATGTAGAAGTCGATTTCCTCGGGGGAGAGGGAGTTGAAGGTGACGATGGTGGAGTCTTCGAAGGTGACTTCGCGCGCGGGGGAACGAATCGTGACGGCGGTAATCACCTCGTGGTCGCGGCCTGACAGGGCGGAGAGCATCGCTGCGGCCTCTTCACGGCTGTGGGGCTTTCCCATAATGCGGGAGTCGAGGAGCACCATCGTGTCGGCGGTGATGAGGATTTCATTAGGGAGCAGGGGGCGGTGGAAGAGGTGCGACTTGCCTTGTGACATCAGGGCGGGGATGAGCGGATGGGGCGTGTCTGGAGCAAAGCTTTCCTCGAAGTTGTTGCCCGTATCCACCTCGAAATCAATGCACAGGCCTTCGAGGAGCTCGCGCCTCCGAGGGGAGCCGCTGCCAAGGATTATGCGTTTGCCTTTGAGATCCATCGCTAGTACATTTTTTCGTAGCCGGCTATGTCGAGCTCCCACTTGCCCTGGCTTTTCAGGACAAGCTCGCATATCTCGCGTATGCAGCCCTTGCCGCCGGGGCGGGAGGAGACGAAGTCCGCGCAGGCGAGGACCTCGGGGACTGAGTCGCAGGGGGCTGCGCCTATGCCGGCCGCCTTTACAACTGGTATGTCGGGAAGGTCGTCGCCGGCGTAGAGCACTTCGTCGGGGGAGAGGGAGTGACGCTCGCAAAAGCGGCGGAAGTCCCTCATTTTGTCGCGGCTATGGAGATATATGTCCTCAAGGGGGACGCCGCATTTCTTGAAGCGCTGCACGAGGCTCGGCGAAACGCCGCCTGTGATGACGGCGAGCTTTATGCCCTGCAGGGAGGCTACCCTCAGGGCCATGGAGTCCTTGGCGTCGAAGACGCGTATGAAGTTGCCGTCGTCGAAGCAGATGAGGCCGCCATCGGTCATGACGCCGTCCACGTCGAACGCTATGGCGCGTATCTTCTCGAAGGGAGTCATCGCGCCCTAGGACTTGCTGCCGCCGCCCAGAGGGGCGAAGTCTGCCAGATTGAAGGTGCCTTTGGGCTCGCCGCCCAGGCTGATTTCCCCGAACTGGGCCTCGTACTTGCCTATGTTCTCGCTGAGGGCGCCGAGGAGGCGCTTTGCGTGCTCGGGGGTCATCACTATGCGGTTGCTGACCTCGGGCTTCTGGAGGCCGGGGAGGACTGTGGCGAAGTCGATGATGAATTCGCTATGGGAGTGGGTGATGATGGCGAGGTTGGAGTACGAGCCGCGGGCGATCTCGGCTTTGAGCTCGAGGCGTATCTGCTTGTTGTCGTTGTTGTCCATAAGAGCGGATATAGTATTTATGCAAATATACGAAAAATGTTGTACTTTTGTCTGATTTTAGAAAACACTCCAAAACATGGAAAAAAGCGCAAGATACAACCCCGTCGAAGTAGAAGACAGGTGGTACGCCAAGTGGCTGGAAAAAGGATTTTTCCACTCCGAGCCCGACTCACGCGAGCCCTACACCATAGTCATACCCCCGCCCAACGTGACAGGCATACTGCACATGGGCCACGTGCTTAACAACACCCTGAACGACGTGCTCATCCGCAAGGCCCGCATGGACGGCAAGAA
>CAMYVB010000044.1 GCA_947302175.1 uncultured Bacteroidales bacterium
TTTTTTCGAAGAACGCCAGCTCCGCTGCCATTCATTGGGGGGCGTACCCCCCAAAAAGAGGCAAGCTGCCGTTGCATGCGGTGCGGCAATAATAGATTAGACGCGGGAGCGGATGTTGTAGGAGTTGCGCTCGGCGGTGGAGCGGGAAATGAGCTCGCAGATGAAACCGGCGAGAAATAGCATTACACCTATGACGACGCTCAGAAGAGCGAGGTAGAAAAGGGGCTGGTCTGTTACGGCACGGAAGGGAAGACCTGCACCCTGGTGGATGAGCTTGGCTGCGATGATCCAAACGGTCATTACAAAACCGACAAGGAACATAAAGAGACCGGTGTAGCCGAAGAAATGCATGGGCTTCTTGCCGAAGGTGCTAAGGAACCACAGTGAAAGGAGGTCGAGGAAACCGTTAATGAACCTTTCCATGCCGAACTTGCTGACGCCGTACTTGCGCTTCTGGTGATGTACAGGCTTTTCAGTTATGCGGGTGAAACCTGCGTTCTTGGCGAGGTAGGGGATGTAGCGATGCATTTCACCATAGACTTCGATGTTTTTCACCACCTCGCGGTCATAGGCCTTCAGTCCGCAGTTCATATCGTGCAACTTGATGCCCGTAATGGCGCGGGCTGTGGCGTTATAGAGCTTTGAAGGAAGATTCTTAGTGAGCTTGTTGTCCTGGCGGTGCTGCTTCCAGCCGGAAACTATGTCCCAACCGTCCTCCACTATCATCCTGTACATCTCGGGAAGCTCGTCGGGAGAATCCTGAAGATCGGCGTCCATGGTGAACACCACACGTCCCACGGCCTCTTTGAATCCGCAGTATAGGGCGGCGGACTTGCCGTAATTGCGGCGGAAGCATATGCCATGGATATCGGGATCTTCCTTTGAAAGGCGGGTGATCGTGTCCCAGCTGCCGTCGTTGCTGCCGTCATCTACGATGATGATTTCGAAGCTAAGGCCCTTTTCGTCGAGGACCTTCTTAATCCATGCGGTGAGCTCCGGCAGTGATTCGTTCTCATTGTAGGCGGGAATGATGATGCTGATATCCTTGGTGTTTTCCATGGTATATTATTATTCTTCCTGTTCGGGGGTGGAACTTATTTTGCGTGAAAGTATTAGCGAAAGGATGGAGCCGTATAGGGAGCACCAGAAGAAATTGGCGAAGAAGGACCCGACAGGGAAACTGTCGCTGGTCTTTTCCAGCGCATCGTCCAGACTGGGGCTAAGATTATCGAGCCCGGCCGCTTTGATGGTCTCTATGACTGCGTCTATATATTCAGGATTAATGAAAGAGTGGTAGGCCATGCTGAAGGCGCCGAGAATCAGCCCTGATGCCATCGATGCGAACGCTCCAACAAGGTACGCGACCTGAGGGGTTACGCCATCGTATTTGGCGGCAAAGGAAACCATGATGAATCTCAACAGGAAGAAGCCGATAAGGAGCTTTGCAATCCAGAATAAGAGCATCGCGGCGCCGAAGATGGTGGAATTCTGCAGAGAATCGCTTGCGTATGTCTGACAGCTTACCCAATAGTGCAGGACGGGCAGGACGGCGAGCATTATGCCTCCCAGTCCCGCAGCGTTGACCATGTCCTGCCTGGCGTAAGAAACTTTCATATCCTGATTCGAACAGATGCAAAGATAAGAAAAAATTAGTATCTTTGCCCTTCTAACGAATCAATGGATAAAGTTATGATAAACATCACCTTTCCGGACGGCAGCGTCAAAACCTTCGAGCAGGGGATAAGCCCCTATGAGATAGCTATGTCGATAAGCCCCCGCCTTGCTTCGGAGGTCCTTGCAGCGAGCGTTCGCTTCGAGGGCGATTCCGCCGGCGGTAAGGCAGTTACCTGGGACCTGACCCGCCCTCTGGACAGGAATGCCGAGCTGAGCCTCCTCAAGTGGGATTCCGACGAGGCCAAGCACGTTTTCTGGCACTCCTCTTCCCACCTCATGGCCGAGGCTCTCGAGGCCCTCTATCCCGGCGTCAAGTTCGGCGTGGGCCCCGCTGTCGAGAACGGTTTTTACTACGACGTCGATTTCGGCGGCCGCCAGATCACCGAGTCCGACCTCGCCAATGTCGAGAAGAAGATGCTTGAACTGGCCCGCGAGAAGCAGGAGTTCGAGCGCATCGAGGTCTCCAAGGCTGACGCCCTCTCCCACTTCAAGGAGAAAGGCGACCAGTACAAGTGCGAGCTCATAGAGGATCTCGAGGACGGCACCATCACCTACTATCGCAACGGCGCCTTCACCGACCTCTGCCGCGGTCCCCATCTCAAGAACACCGAGGTCATCAAGGCCGTCAAGCTCACCGCCATCGCCGGCGCATACTGGAAGGGCGATCAGAACCGTGAGCAGCTCACCCGCATCTACGGCATCACTTTCCCCAAGAAGAGCCTCCTCGACGAGTATCTCGTGATGCTCGAGGAAGCCAAGAAGCGCGACCACCGCAAGCTCGGCAAGGAGATGGAACTCTTCACCTTCTCCAACCGCGTGGGCCTCGGCCTGCCGCTGTGGCTGCCCCGCGGCGCCGTCATGCGCAACATCCTGGAGAACTTCCTGCGCAAGAAGCAGGCGGAGCTGGGCTACCTGCCCGTCGTCACGCCGCACATCGGCAGCAAGGACCTCTACGTGACCTCCGGCCACTACGCCAAGTACGGCAAGGATTCCTTCCAGCCGATCCACACCCCGCAGGAGGGCGAGGAATACATGCTCAAGCCGATGAACTGCCCGCACCACTGCGAGATCTTCCGCAGCAGCCCGCGCTCCTACCGCGACCTGCCGCTGCGCTTCGCCGAGTTCGGCACGGTCTACCGCTATGAGCAGAGCGGCGAGCTCCACGGTCTGACGCGCGTGCGCGGCTTCACCCAGGACGACGCCCACCTCTTCTGCCGCCCCGACCAGCTCCAGGAAGAGTTCGAAAAGGTCATTGACCTCATCCTCTACGTCTTCAAGACCTTGAAGATGACGGAGTACATGGCCCAGGTGTCCCTGCGCCACCAGACCGACCATAGCAAATACATAGGTTCCGAAGAGAACTGGGCCAAGGCCGAGCAGGCAATCATTGATGCCGCTGCCAAGAAAGGCCTCAACACCGTCGTCGAGTATGACGAGGCTGCATTCTACGGCCCCAAGCTCGACTTCATGGTCCGCGACGCCCTCGGAAGGAAGTGGCAGCTCGGCACCATCCAGGTGGACTACAACCTTCCCGAGCGCTTCCAGCTCGAATTCACCGATGCCGACGGCAGCAAGCAGCGCCCCGTCATGATACACAGGGCTCCCTTCGGCTCCATCGAGCGTTTCACCGCAGTCGTCCTTGAGCACACTGCCGGCCATCTGCCGCTCTGGCTCAGCCCCGACCAGGTCAAAGTGCTGCCCATCAGCGAAAAATACGCTGATTATGCAGAAAAAGTTTGCGAATTGCTGAAAAATAACGAAATTCGCGCCTCCGTAGATTCGAGGAACGAGACCCTTGGCAAGCGTATCCGTGAGATTTCGCTTCTCAGAGTACCCGTTCTCGTAATCGTCGGAGAGAAAGAAATGGCCGAAGGCACTGTCTCAGTCAGGCGTAATGGTTCTGACGTGGGCAGTATGTCCGTGGCCGGATTTGTTGAATATTTCCGCGACGCAGTAGCGCAGGAACTGGCATAAAGTATTAATAATTAACCAACAGGAGGATTACTTATCGCAGCGCCTTACAGACCGAAGCCTTCGGGCCTCAAACCCAAGTCCAACAAGCAGAACGGGGCAATGCCCGTTCAGGGAAAGGGTGAAAACGAGTTGAACATCAACGAGGAGATTACCGCACCCCAGGTGCGTCTTGTCGGGGAGAACATCCCCGAGCAGGGCATTTATCCCCTCGCCAAAGCTCTTCAGATGGCTGAAGACCAGGGTCTCGACCTAGTCGAGATCTCTGCCAAGGCCGATCCTCCTGTATGCAAGATCCTTGACTATCAGAAGTATCTCTACCAGCAGAGAAAGAAAGCCAAGGAGATGAAGTCCAATTCCGCCAAGATAGTGGTTAAGGAAATCCGTTTCGGCCCCAATACCGACGAACACGATTTCCAGTTCAAGCTCAAGCACGCCCAGGGTTTCCTCCAGGAGGGCTCGAAGGTGAAGGCTTCCATCTTCTTCCGCGGAAGGTCCATCATGTTCAAGGACCAGGGCGAAAAGCAGCTCCTGCGTTTCGCCGTCGAGCTCGAAGAGTTCGGCCGTCCCGAGAGCATGCCGACGCTCGAGGGCAAGCGCATGACCATGATACTTGCCCCTATTAAAAAGAAATAAACGCCGCTGAAGGCGAACTATTATTAACAATTAATTAACAAAACAAATGGCAAAGCTTAAGACCAACTCCGGTGCCAAAAAGCGTTTCACGCTTACCGGATCGGGAAAAATCAAGAGAAAGCACGCTTATCACAGCCACATTCTCACGAAGAAGACCAAGAAGCAGAAAAGGAATCTTGACCACTTCGCCATCCTCGACAAGGTGGATGAAGGAAGGGTAAAAGAGCTTCTGGTCCTGTAACAATCAATGTTTAACAGTTAAGTGCAGTCTAAAGAGCCGGTTTTTTCAAGTTCCGGTCACTGCCTGACGCAAAAAATCACAAAATGCCTAGATCAGTAAATTCAGTCGCCTCTAGGGCGCGCCGCAAGAAGATTCTCAAGCAGACTCGCGGTAACTTCCTGTCAAGGAAAAATGTCTGGACCGTCGCGAAGAACACCTACGAGAAAGGTCTCACCTATGCTTATCGCGACCGCAGGGCCAAGAAGCGCAATTTCCGCGCCCTTTGGATCCAGCGTATCAACGCTGCATGCCGTCAGCACGGCATCACCTACTCCCAGTTCATGGGCCAGATAGCAAAGAAGAACATCGGTCTCAACCGCAAGGTCCTCGCCGACCTCGCTATGAATAACCCCCAGGCGTTCGAGGCCGTCCTGAAATCCGTCGTCGAATAGTTTGAGATAAGTAGCTGTGGGCTGGAAGGAATTCATAAGCAATAAATGGGTGAAGTTCATATTCTGGGCTTTGCTCTACGTTGCGTGGGTAGTCTGGCTCGGAAGCTGGTGGTGGCTGCTCGGTCTTGTCATCATCTTCGACCTTTTCGTCACGAAGAAAGTCAAATGGCTCTTCTGGCAGAAGGAATACAAGGAAGGTGAGAAGCGCAATGCGGCCCTTGACTGGCTCGACGCGATTATTTTCGCCGTCGTAGTCGTCACGTTCATCAACATCTTCTTCTTCCAGGCTTTCAAGATTCCCTCCTCCTCGATGGAAAGGACTCTCTACACCGGTGACCATCTTTTCGTGAGCAAGCTCACCTACGGTCCCCGCGTGCCTGAGACGCCCCTCACCATCCCCTTCACCCACAACACCATTTTCGGCAAGGAGTCATACTCCACTCTCATCCGGAACGATTACCGCAGGCTCAAGGGCTTCCGTGAGGTTCGCAGGGGCGATTGCGTCGTTTTTGGTTTCCCCAATGGCGACACCGTCCTTCGCAAAGCTCCCGTCGACGATTACTATTCCCTCTGCCGCATCTATGGCAGGGACAATGTAATCAGGCGTTTCGGCCCCGTCATCGCCCGCCCCGCCGACAAGAAAGACCACTATGTCAAGAGGTGCGTCGCCGTAGCAGGCGACACCCTTGAAGTCCGTGACGGCCTCGTATGGGTCAACGGCGAGCAGCAGGAGGTCTATCCCGGCGTGCAGCTGACGTATGCCGTACGCACCGGCGGCCAGAAGATCAACTCCAAGGTGATTGAGAAGGCCGGATTCAACCTCAGCGAGCTCTGGTTCGATCCTTCCCTTCCCGGCTATCCTGCAATGCCGCTGACAGCCGCGATGCTTGAGGAGTTCAGTTCCGTTGGCGGAGTAACGGCAGTCAATCCCTGCCTGGACGTATATCCTCCAGACTATCCCGATTCCTCTTCGGGTCTTTTCCCCTTCGTGGACATGGGATGGACCAGGGACTACTACGGTCCGCTCTGGATTCCGAAAAAAGGTGTGACGGTGGAACTTACCAGCGATAATCTCCCTCTTTATTCCCGCATAATTTCAACTTACGAGCACAATACGCTCGAGGTCGGAGCCGACGGGGAAATCATAATCAACGGAGAGAAAGCCGGCAGCTACACATTCAAACAGGACTATTATTTTATGATGGGGGACAACAGGCACAATTCCCTCGACTCCAGGTACTGGGGCTTCGTTCCCGAGGACCACATAGTCGGCAGGCCCGCTGTCAT
>CAMYVB010000045.1 GCA_947302175.1 uncultured Bacteroidales bacterium
ACCTGATGGACCGTCATCCCGAGCTTGCGATGTTCTTCGAGCGCATGACCTTCCTCCCCCTGGAGAAGATCACCCCCATGGTTCCTATGGGCGGCGCTGGCATAGGCATGCATGTCATCCCTGTGGAGAAAGCGATTTCGGTTGAGAACGAATCTATTGACATCGAGCATCTTTCTTACTGGCTCAAAAGGTATGAAGGCCATCTTAGCGTGGGCATTTGCTCCTGCCGCTACGGCCGTAAGAAGCTCGGCGAAGGTTGCGCTGACGACTATCGCGACTGGTGCATAGGTGTGGGCGACATGGCCGACTACTGCCGTGAGACCGGCCGCGGCCACGACATCACCTACGAAGAGGCTATGGCCATACTCAAAAAGGCCGAGGACCATGGTTTTGTCCACCAGGTGACCAATGTCGACGGCGAAGGTAAGATTTTCGCAATATGCAATTGCAATGTAAAGATTTGCAACGCATTGCGCACTTCTCAGCTGTTCAATACCCCCAATCTGAGCCGCAGCGCATACGTCGCCGAGGTGGATCCCAAGAATTGCGTCGCCTGCGGCCGCTGCGTGGAGTACTGCCCCGCCGGCGCCGTCAAGCTCGGCCAGAAGCTCTGTACAAAGAACGGTCCTCAGACCTATCCCAAGCAGGAACTTCCCGATGCAGCTAAGTGGGGGACACACAAGTGGAACGAAGACTACCGCGACCGCAACCGCATAAACTGCTATCCTACAGGCACCGCCCCCTGCAAGACCGCCTGCCCGGCCCACATTGCCGTCCAGGGCTATCTCAAGAAGGCCGCCGAGGGTAAATACACCGAGGCTCTCGAGCTTATCAAGCGCGAGAATCCCTTCCCCGCAGTCTGCGGACGCGTCTGCAACCGCCGCTGCGAGGACGCCTGCACCCGCGGCACCATAGACCGCGCAATTGCAATTGACGCTGTCAAGAAATTCATCGCCGACCGCGACCTGGACGCTGCGACCCGCTTCGTCCCCGAGGTCAACATATGCTCCAACGTTCAGGAGCGCTGGGAGGAGAAGATTGCAATCATCGGCGGCGGCCCTGCCGGCATGAGTTGCGCCAACTACCTCGCCACCATGGGCTACAAGCCCACGGTATTTGAAAAGAACGAAGAGCCGGGCGGCATGCTCCGCTACGGCATCCCTTCATACAAACTTGACAAGAAGGTCATCGCCGCTGAAATAGACATAATGAAGGAAATCGGCGTCGAAGTGCGCACCGGCGTAGAAGTGGGTAAGGATATCACCATCGCCCAGCTGCGCGAGCAGGGCTACAAGGCCTTCTACGTGGCAATAGGCTGCCAGGGCGGCCGTCTTCCCGGCATCCCCGGAGAGACTTTCGAGGGCACGACGACAGCCATAGACTTCCTCCACAAGGCCAATTGCGGCGACGTACCTGTCTCCGGCAAGGTCGTGGTCGTCGGCGGCGGTAATGTCGCTATAGACGCAGCCCGCGTTGCCAAGCGCAGCGGCGCCTCCGAAGTGACCATGCTCTCCCTCGAGACCGAGGACATCATGCCAGCATCGCTCGAGGAGCGCACTGAGGCCCGCGAGGACGGCGTCGTCCTCAACCCCGGCTGGGGTCCCAAGGAAGTCCTCGGCGAGAATGGACGTGTCAGCGGCATAGTGTTCAAGAAATGCACCTCCGTCTTTAACGCCGAGCACAAGTTTGCTCCTGAGTACGATGAGAATGAGACGATTACGCTCGATGCCGACATGGTGATATTCGCTATAGGCCAGACCGTCGTGCTCAAAGACCTGCTCAAGGATACCAAGGTGGAGTTCTTCCGAGGCGTCTATCCCGTGGCCGACAAGCTCACCTACCAGACTGCAGAACCCGATATCTTCGTCGGCGGCGACGTGTTCACCGGTCCCAAGTTCGTCATCGACGCCATCGCCCAGGGCAAGGAGGCCGCCGAAAGCCTGCACCGCTTCGTCCAGGGCGGTCATATGACCATAGGCCGCAACAGGCGCGACTTCATCGAGCTCAACAAGCAGGATATAGTGGTCGAGTCCTACGACAACTCTTCCCGCCAGGAGCCCGGCGTCAACGTCGTAAAGACCAAGTTCGAAGAGTACCAGGGCACCCTCACCGAGGAGCAGGTCCGCAAGGAGACCGCCAGGTGCCTCAGCTGCGGCGCTTCGGTCGTGGACGAGAATCGCTGCATAGGCTGCGGCGTCTGCACCACCAAGTGCGGATTCGACGCCATCCATCTGCACAGGGTCCATCCCGAAGCCAGCGAAATGACCGTTTCCGAGGACAAGTTCTCCAAGATACTGCCCTACATGGTCAAGCGCACCGGCAAGATACTCTTTAAGAACAAGTCGTAGACTATGCACGAGCTGGGCATAGTATTCTATATCATCAAGGACGTCAAGAAGGCGGCCGAGGAGAACGGTGTGGAGAAAGTCTCCGCCGTCGTCATGAACATAGGAGAAGTGTCCACGGTCGTCCCCGCCTACCTCAAGGACATCTGGCGCTGGGCGGCCGACAAGGAGCCCCTCCTCGAAGGCGCCGAGCTCAAGATCCACAAGATAAAAGCCGTCACCTGGTGCAACTCGTGCAAAAGCGAATATATGACCCTCAAGCACGGCAAGATATGCCCCTCCTGCGGCAGCCCCGAGACTTGGCTTCTTCGGGGCAACGAAGTGGAAATCAAAGAAATAGAAGTGCCAAACACTTAATTAATAATCTAAATCTTTATCTATGTATCCTTTATTTAACGGTCTTTTCTTCCAGGTTTATGGACAGAACGGTCTCATCCAGTGGGGAATGATGCTTGTCGTCCTCGCCGGCCTTATCCTTCTCAATGAGTTCGCACGCCGCACCAAGTTCGGAGGCATCGTCACCTTCCTCGCAGTCCCCGTCGCACTCACCGTTTACTTCCTCGCCATCCTGATCGGCGTGCATGTGGGCGCCCAGTGGGCACTTAACAACGCCACCCACGTCTATATGGCGGGCTGGTTCCACTACGCAAAGCTCTATGCCGCCACCGCAGGCTGCATAGGCTTCATGATGATCAAGTACAAATGGGGCATAGGCGCCAAGCACTGGTTCAAACCCTTCCCCTTCATCATCGTAGCCATCAATATCCTCATAGCATGCGCCTCCGACTTCGAGTCCGCCATCAACGGCTGGAACAAGTGGTGGCTCACCGCCGAGGGCGTTTGGCAGTTCGGCGGCTGGCACAACGTCATGAACGGCGTCGCCGGTCTTATCAACATTATGTGTATGACCGCATGGTGGAACGTCTATCCTTCAAAGGATAAGAAGGATATGATCTGGGCCGACATGACCTGGGTCTATATCGTCGTTTACGATATCTGGAACTTCGCCTACACCTACAACTGCCTGCCTACTCACAGCTGGTATTGCGGTGTCGCCCTTCTGGCAGCTCCCACCGTGGCAGCTCTCCTCTGGAACCGCGGCGGCTGGATCCAGAACCGTGCTAACACCCTCGCCATCTGGTGCATGTTCGCCCAGGTGTTCCCTCTCTTCCAGGAGACTTTCTTCAACGGCCGTCAGTGGACCGCATGGGCCACTCTGCCCGTCCAGTATCCTGAAGGAGCCGCAACTGTTACCAAGCTCTATGAGGCAGCCGGCTTTGTCGGTGACAAACTCACTCCCGAGATGATAGGCACTACTGTAGATCCTTCAGTCGTCGCGGCCAATCCCACGATGATGACGGTCATCAGTGCCCTCGCCCTCGTGACCAACATCGCCGCCCTCTGCTGGATCATCTGCATCGCCAAGAAGCGTCACATCAATCCTTACAAGGAGGATGTTTTCGTACACCAGAAGTACTACAAGGACGCCGTCGCTCGCGCCGACCTTAGCTAAGTTTTCCTTTATACGAAAGAATCCCGGGTTCGCCCGGGATTTTTTGTGTATGCTGCGATGGAAGGCAGGAAATAATCAGCGGGGCTTGATGACGTCCAGGCGCCAGGTCAGACCGAACTCGAAATTGTGGCGGTTGTGGTCGCTGTCGGCGTAATAGACTGCATGTAAGCGCACGTCGTCCTTCCCCAGAGGAAACCATTCAAGGCCGCATCCGGCATAGAAGTATTCGGTCCCTGGGGCGATCACCACGTCGAAAGCGTCGCCTTCTGAGTTTACATTGGAAATGTCGTTCCATTCATATCCGGCCTTTGCGCACACGTTCCATTTGCCTATGCTCCAGATGAACTTGGAGATGAGGGTCATGTCGCTGAAAAAGAAGTGCTGCTGGCCTTTCCAGGCGCGGTTCATTACATCCACGTCCAGTATGGCGTCGCCGAAAATGAAATGGTTGCCAAGGGAAATGTAGTTGATGAATTTGTTCCTGTGGTCTTCCACGAGATTCACCGACCATATAGTCTTCCACCAGGGAGCCATCTCTCCGTTCCATGCCAGGTTCCATGCATAGACAGAAGGATTGCCAAGCGACAGGGGAGAGTTGCAGACCTGAAATACAAGTCCCTGGCTCTCTGTGAAATGGCGGGTCACGGAAGCGCCGAAAGTGAAGCCCTGATAGATATTATTGCAGAACTTGCTGTAGTAGTAGACGTCGATAGGGGCCGCGTCGTATTCGTAGCCGCCGATGAGGACGGCGTATTTTCCGAAAAGGAAACTCCATTTGTCATTAGGCCGCCAGTTCAGATACATCATGTCAGTGGCGTTGAACATGTTCTTCTCATCGAAGACTTTCTTGTTGAGCCTCTGGCGTATGCGATAGTCCAGTTTGGGGCCTATGTGGCCCATCATGTGGAAATTCAGGTGCTCTCCCTGGAGCTGGCTGCTGTACACTCCGTCCTCAGTCTCCTGGTGGAACGTGGCCCTCATGTCGAAGTACAGCCTGTCCACCTTGTTCTGCCCCATGGCGGAAAGACAAAGACAAAAAAACGTAATAAAAGCGGAGAAGTGTCTCATCCTTTTTTCATATAGTTTCACTAAATTAGCCAAATGCTTTGATTTGTCAAAGCAAAATGCCAAATTTGGTTAGCAATACACTCTGAAATGAACAAGATACTTAAGACCCTGACTTCGGGTAAATTTTGGAAGGAATTGATTATCATGACCCTGGGCATGTCCTTCGGTGCTGCCGCAGTATATTATTTCCTCATTCCGAGCAAACTGGTCATTGGAAGTATTTCCGGTTTTTCCATAGTTGCCGCCGAAGTCCTGGGCAAGGCCGGCATAGTGCTGAAAGTATCGACGGTCATCCTCATCATCAATATCATTCTCCTTGTCCTGGCGTGGCTCCTGATTGGCGCCGAATTCGGTATAAAGACCGTATATACGGCCTTGATCCTCAGTCCGCTGATTGACCTTTGGGACAAGATTCTCCCTTACCAGACCCTCGTTGGCGACGGCACTTCCGTGATGAACGACCCCTGGTTCGACCTCCTCTGTTTCGTGCTCATGTTGAGCATCAGCCAGGCCATACTGTTCAGGATTAATGCCTCCACAGGCGGCCTGGACATCCTTGCAAAAATCGTCAACAAATACCTGCATTTCGACATAGGCACTTCGGTCACCGTGGCCGGCGCCCTCATCTGCCTTAGCGCATTGTCAATCAATCCGGTACGCATGGTGATAATCGGCCTTATCGGCACCTGGATCAACGGTCTTGCAGTAGACTATTTCACCGACTCTCTGAATAAGCGCAAGAGGGTGTGCATCATCAGCGACGACTACGAAAAGATTCGCGAATTCATACTCAAGGACCTCGAGCGCGGCTGCAGCATCTACCATCTTCAGGGCGGCTACAGCCTGGAAGAAAAAACAGAGCTCGTAACCCTCCTTACCCAGGATGAGTACGCCAAGCTCTTCAACTTCCTGAAAAACCAGGGGATGAAATACTTCATCACGGCGGGCAACGTCAGCGAAATCTACGGCAGCTGGCACACCAAAAAAGGCGTCGAGTCCTCAGAGAAAATCAACTAGCCCGAGGGCCCTTGCAACCAATAAAAAAGCCGCATCGAAATGCGGCTTTTTTCGTACCCCCGAGGCGAATCGAACGCCTATCGTCGGAACCGGAATCCGAAATT
>CAMYVB010000046.1 GCA_947302175.1 uncultured Bacteroidales bacterium
CCTTTCCCGTAATCTTTCTCAATCTTGTCGATCGTGGCCTGCAATGCCTTCAGTTTGGCGGCATTTACTTCGCTGGCCTTTACTTCTTCAACTTCTTTAGCCATAATGATTTTGTTTTAATGTTTTCGTGCGCGGCGCATATAAGGGCCGTGTCAGGCAAAGATAGCGAAAAACAAGATTCCTTTTGCATATTTTTTCATTATTTTTGTAGTCATGAAAGAAGCGCTTTTAGGAAAGACTTTGCAGGAGCTGAAGGACGTTTGCTCTCAGGCAGGCCTTCCATCCTACGCGGGCTCCCAGCTCGCGCGCTGGCTCTACGTTCGCGGCGCCCGCAGCTTCGATGACATGACGGATATTTCCAAAGCCGGGCGCGAAAAGCTCTCGTCCCTCTATGTCACGGGCAGGGAGGCGCACGTGGGCAAGGCCCTTTCGTCGGACGGCACTGCGAAGTACCTTTTCCCCGTCACCTGTCCCGTCGCCGGACGTGAGGAAACTTCAGCCGTCGAGGCGGTCGTCATCCCTGACGAAGATCGCCGCACGCTCTGCGTTTCCTCGCAGGCTGGCTGCAAGATGGGCTGCAAATTCTGCATGACCGGCCGCCAGGGCTTCCACGGGCATCTTTCCGCCGCCCAGATACTCAACCAGTTTCTCTCCGTCGACGAGGCTGACAAGCTCACCAATGCCGTTTTCATGGGCATGGGCGAGCCTCTCGACAACTATGATGCGGTCATACGCGCTATGGAGGTGCTGACCGCGCCCTGGGGCTTTGCATGGAGTCCCAAGCGCATCACCCTTTCGACCGTCGGCGTGCTGCCCGCCCTCAAGCGTTTCCTCGAGGAGAGCAAGTGCCACCTCGCAGTCAGCGTGCACAATCCTTTCCCTTCCGAGCGCTCCGAGATGATGCCGGTGCAGAACGCCTGGAGCGTCGCCGAGGTCGTGCGCCTCATCAAGGGCTACGATTTCAGCGGCCAGCGTCGCGTGAGCTTCGAATACACAATGTTCTCCGGCTGGAACGACGATCTTCGCCACGCCGACGCCCTGATACGCCTCCTCAGGGGCCTGGAGTGCCGCGTGAACCTCATACGCTTCCACGAGATCCCCGATTTCCCCTACAAAACTTCCCCTGCCAAGGTGATGGAGCGCTTCCGCGACTACCTGACGGAGCATGGCGTCACCTGCACCATACGCGCTTCGCGCGGGGAAGACATACTCGCCGCCTGCGGCATGCTCGCAGGCCGCCACGATTCTGCAATATAAAGTTTGAAAGATATGAAAAAGGTACTCCTTGTCCTGATTTCGCTGTTCGCCCTGCTGCCCGCAGGGGCCCAGGTTTCCACGGCATCCCTCGATCCCGTGGGTGATTCGATAGCCTTTGAGCGCATGCGCGCAAAGATGGACCGCATACGCCGCACCGAGCACCGTCCCACGGTCGCGGTCGTGCTGAGCGGCGGCGGCGCCAAAGGCGCTGCGCACGTCGGCGTCCTGCGCTACCTCGAGGAGCTCGAAATCCCCATAGACGCCATACTCGGCACGAGCATGGGCGGCCTGGTCGCCGGCCTCTACGCCCTCGGCAACAAGGCTCCCTACCTCGATTCGCTCCTGACCAGCATGGACTGGGACCTCATGCTCTCCGACAAGATTCCCTTGGAATACATCACCTACTCCGACAGGATTTATAAGGAAAAGTACCTTCTCTCCGTTCCCTTCCACTACTCCCAGGAGGCTTTCGAGGCCATGACCGGCATCAAGCCCAAGGACGTCGACCACGAGATCACCGGCATGAGAAGTAAGAAGGAGAAGCTGAGCGCGGCGGAAAAACTCCCCGTCAACTCGTTTGCGAGGAGCATGCCGTCGGGATACGTCAACGGCCTGAATGTCAACAATATGTTCAGCGCCTTGTCGGCCGGCTACCAGGACTCCACCGACTTCCTTGATTTTCCCATCCCGTTCTGCTGCGTTGCCGCCGATATGGTGACCAGCAAATCCAAGAACTGGACCTCGGGCTCAATCACGGAAGCCCTTCGCTCCACCATGTCCATCCCCGGACTCTTCGACCCCGTCAAGGCCCACGGCATGGTGCTCGTGGACGGCGGCACGCGCAATAATTTCCCCGTCGACCTCGCCCGCGAGATGGGCGCCGACTACATCATCGGAGTCAACCTGTCCGACACCAAGAAGGGCTATAACGACATCAACAACCTCTTCGACATAGTCTGGACCTTCATCGACATGCTCGGCAACGAGGCTTATACCAAGAACATTGACGCCTGCGACGTATTCATCAAGCCCGACCTTCACGAATACAACATGCTTAGCTTCGATACGGAGAGCATAAGGATAATAACCGACCGCGGATATGCCGCAGCGCTTTCCAAATCCGACCAGCTCAAGGCCCTGAAGGCCATGATGCCCGACTCCAAAACCACCTATCGCAACGAGGCTGCCGACAACATACTCGTGGACGATGTCCAGCTCTCCGTCATAGCCTTCGACGGCGTGACCGACAAGGAGTCCCGCTACCTTCTTGGCAAACTCAAATTCAGGGTTGGCGACAAAGTGGGCAAAGCCCAGATCGACGATGCCCTCGCCGCCGTGTACGCAACTGGCGCCTTCGAGTCCCTCACCTACAAGCTCCTTGGCGACGAGGCCCCCTACCGCCTTGTCTTCCAGTGCGCCAAAAAGCCTGTCCACCAGCTTGGAATCGGCTTCCGCGCAGACACCGAAACTCTGATGGACCTGCTCCTCAACGTCGGTCTGAACGCCCATAAGATCGAGGGAGCGAGGCTGGATCTCGCGGCCAAACTCGGTTACAACGGCTACGCCGAGGCCCGCTTCTCATACGACATGACCCGCCTTCCCACTTTCAATGTCTCAGCCAAGGTGAACAGGTATATGGCCAACATCGAGACTGGCGGAATAGGCTTCAACCTCAAGTACTGGGGACACAAGGAGGATGTCTACCTTTCCAGCATGCGCCTTAGGAAAATGGATTTCAAGATTGGCCTGCGCAACCGCTATTTCCAGGTGACCAACTGGTATAACGACTCCCACGGCGAGATGAGTGACGATTTCATAGACTCGATGGGCGACAATTACGGTTCCGCTTTCTTCTCAGGCAGGACCTACACCTTCGACAGGGCCAATTTCCCCATGAAGGGAATAGACTTGAATTTGGACTACGAATGCTACGTGGACAAGGCGAGGCTGACGGGCGGATTTAACCCCGGTCACATCGCTTCCATTGATTTCAAGGGTGTCGTAGGCATGGGTACGAGAGCCGCCTTCATCTTCGGCCTGGGCGCACGCGGCCTGTTCAACGAAGACGAGGACTCCTATACCGCCATGATGCTCGGCAACTTCATTGGCGGCTCCATGCGCGGACGTTACTTCGACCAGCAGATGGCTTTCTGCGGCTTCGGCGATGCCCTGATGGTAGACAACTACCTTGCTACTGCCAGCGCCGCATTCCGTTTCCGCTTCGGTAAGAGTTTGTACACTACTCTCGAAGGCGGCGCCTTCATGAGCGACAACCACCTCCGCACCTTCATCAAAAACCCCTTCGGACTGATCGTGCCCGGCGCAAGCTTCGAGCTCGCCTACGACACTATCGTCGGTCCCGTGAGGATCACGACCAGGTGGAGCGGCTACACTGGAGATGTAGGCGTGTTCCTCAGCTTCGGATATGACTTCTGATCCCAAGGCCAAGGTCCTTTCCTCCTTGCAGAGGCTTTGCGTCCGCAAGGAGTATTGCAGCTCGGATATACGCTCCAAGGCCATGAAAGCCCTGGATGGTGATGCTTCAGCCGCTGAAGAGGTTGTTGAAAAGCTCTTGGCCGACGGGTTTGTCAGCGATTCCCGTTATGCCGGGGCATTCGCCCGCGACAAGGCCCATCTTGACGGCTGGGGCCCGGTGAAAATTTCCTATCAGCTCAGGGCCAAGGGGATAAGCTCCGCTGACATTGAAGAGGCCCTCGCATCGCTTGACTCCTCAAAGGCCGGTCAGAAGCTTTCTTCTCTTCTGAAGGCCAAGGCGCGGTCGCTCGGCTCCGACCCCCAGATACGCCTCAAACTCCTCAAATTCGCTCTCCAGCGGGGATACGGGTATGAGGAGACTGACAAAGAGGTGAGGGCAATCCTAAAGAGTTGATTATTCAAGAATAATGCATATATTTGGGGACTAATAACCACCACATAATGGACGCCGTAAAGGTAATCGAAATCAAAAAGAGCGTTTTCGCTGACAACGACATCGACGCCGGCAATCTTCGCAATGAACTGAAAGACAGGGGAGTGTATCTCCTCAATCTGATGTCGTCCCCCGGCAGCGGCAAAACGACCACCCTCATCAAGACCATCAATCTCCTCAAGGACAAGATACGTATCGCCGTGATGGAAGCCGACATAGACAGCAATGTCGACGCCATCAAGATTAAGGAGGAGACGGGAGTGGATTCCATACAGCTCCACACCGGCGGAATGTGCCATCTCGACGCCGAAATGACACGCCAGGGCCTGTCCAACCTTCCAGACGGGGGAGTGGATCTGGTCATACTCGAAAATGTCGGCAACCTTGTCTGCCCCGCTGAGTTCGACACAGGCGCAGTCCGCAACGCCATGATACTCTCCGTCCCCGAAGGCCACGACAAGCCCCTCAAGTACCCCCTCATGTTCTCCGTCTGCGACGTAGTGGTAATCAACAAGATGGACGTCCTCCCGTATTTCGACTTCGATTTGGATAAGTGCACGGAGTACGTCCACATACGCAATCCCAGGGCGCAGCTCATCCCCATTTGCGCCCGCACCGGAGAAGGCGTCGAAGCCTTTGCCGAGTGGCTTCTTAAGGAAGTAAAAGAATGGAAGAATAATTAACAGCACTAACTAATACACTATGCCCGAAATGTCCAAAGCTTTTGTCCCCAAGCACTTTGGCGACAAAAACCCCAATCCGAAGCTCATCCGTTTCGTCAGGAAAGTCACCGACCGCATCCCCGGCAAGATCAAGATGACCACTGAAGCCCCCGAGTACTGGGGCCTTGCCTGCATCTTCGAGGATGAGATGGACGAAAAGACACGCGAGGCCTCCCTCGACTTCCTCTGGGACCTCATTTCAAAAAAGCCATTCACCGTACGCGAGCATCATTCCTATCCTGAACTTCTGGAGTGGAACCGCAAAAAGCACTACGTAGAGTCCGACGAGGCTTTCGCAGAGCTCCTCGATAAGCTCGCATATTTCGGCATGGTCGAATACGACTACGGCGACAAGTACACCAAGGACGGCCCCGTACCCGGCGCGACCTACAACAGGGAGGACCGCGAGTACTGGGTCCCCCTCTTCGTCCCCGGCAGCGCCGAGTACACCAACATGAACACCGACCTGATGGACCGTCATCCCGAGCTTGCGATGTTCTTCGAGCGCATGACCTTCCT
>CAMYVB010000047.1 GCA_947302175.1 uncultured Bacteroidales bacterium
CCCTGGAAGATGCGCTCCGACGAGACGGAGATGGGATAGGTGCCGTTGCGGAGGACATTGCCGTATATCATGTAGCGCAGGCTCTTGTCGTAGTACTCCTGGGCGACGTCGAGGGTGACGTAGCTCTTGGCGCCGAGCTTGAGGGCGTTCTCTTCGTTGGCCTTGAGCTGCTCCTTGGAGAAGCCGCCGGTGTCGGCGCAGGCCGCATAGACCTCATAACCCTTTTCGCGAGCGAGGTACATGATGGCAAAGGATGTGTCTAGACCGCCGCTGTAGGCCACCACGACCTTCTTGGGAGCGGGAGTGTAAAGCATGCCGGTGCAGAGGCAACGGGTGAAATTGTTCCTCGTCAGGACATCGTAGTTGATGCAGCTTTCGCAGCCCTTCCAGAACACGGGATCGGTGGTGAGGGACTCGAAGGTCACGGGGACATAGCCCAGCTCGGTGTTGATTTTCATCACCGCAGCACCTGTGGTGAGACCGAAAATCTTGGCGTCGGGGAAACGCTCGCGGGAGAGTTCAAAGGCTTTTCGCTTGATTCTCTTGGCAAGACCCTTGCCCCTGTATTCGGGCTTGACGATAAGTCCGGAGTTGGCCACGAACTGCTCGTGGTCCCAGGACTCGATGTAGCAGAAGCCGGCAAAATCATCACCCTTGAGGGCGATGACAGCCTTGCCTTCGAGCATTTTGCTACGGACGTAGTCGGGGTTTCTCTTGGCTATGCCAGTGCCCCTGACCTTGGTGGCGTCTTCGATGGTCTTGAGGATTTCCTCCACATAGTGGATATCCTCTCTTCCGGCGACTTTCACGATGAACTCTTCCATACTAACTAACATTTATTTAAGTTATCAATCAGCAAGTTTTTCCTTTGCATACTCGGCCGTGACCCTGAAGGTCTTGCGGCGCGACGAAGGGGCTTCGAACATGGCGTCGGTGAACACCCTTTCGCATATGGAGCGAAGGCCCCTCGCGCCGAGCTTGTTCTCGAGAGCGGTGTCCACGATGATGTCGAGGACTTCCGGATCGACGGTCAGCTTGATGCCATCCATCTCGAAAAGCTTTTCGTACTGGCGTATGACGGCGTTCCTGGGCTCGGTGAGTATCTTTTTAAGGGCTTCCCTGTCGAGGTGGTCCAGATAGGTCACGACGGGGAGACGGCCCACTATTTCAGGGATGAGGCCGAAGGACCGGAGGTCCTGGGGCTCGACGTAGCGCAGGAGATTGTCCTTGTCTATCTTCTGCTTCTCCACGGACTCGAAGCCTATGACGCTGGTATTGAGCCTTTGGGCTATGTGGCGCTCGATTCCCTCGAATGCGCCTCCGCAGATGAAAAGTATGTTCTCGGTGTTGACGTGGATGAACTGCTGCTCGGGGTGCTTGCGGCCGCCTGCCGGCGGAACGTTGACTACGCTTCCCTCGAGGAGCTTCAGGAGGGCCTGCTGCACTCCTTCGCCGGACACGTCGCGTGTGATCGAAGGATTGTCGCCCTTGCGCGCTATCTTGTCTATTTCGTCGATGAACACTATGCCCATCTCGGCCTGCGCCGGGTCGTAGTCGGCCTCCTGGAGAAGGCGGGAAAGTATGCTTTCCACATCCTCGCCTACGTAACCGGCCTGGGTGAGAACGGTCGCGTCCACTATTGCGAAGGGGACGTAGAGCATCTTCGCGATGGTCTTTGCGAGCAGGGTCTTGCCCGTACCCGTGGGGCCGAGGAGAAGGATATTGGACTTTTCCAGCTCCACTCCGCCCTCTTCGGGGCTCACGAGATTGTTCATCAGGCGCTTGTAGTGGTTGTATACGGCCACTGACAGGAGCGTCTTGGCCCTGTCCTGACCTATCACGTACCCATCAAGGAATTCCTTGATTTCCTTGGGCTTGGGGAGATTTATCGACTGCTTTTTCGCCATTTGTAGCGTTATTCCTTGGTGAGTACCTTATCCACTATGCCGTATTCGAGCGCCTCGGCGGCATCCATCCAGTAGTTCCTGTCGGCATCGGCAAAAATCTTGTCGTAGGACTGGCCTGTGTGGGCTGCGAGTATTTCGTAAAGGGACTTCCTGGTCTTTTCAATCTGTCGGGCTTCGATAAGCATATCGGAAGCCTGGCCGCTGGTGCCGCCCATGGGCTGGTGTATCATCACGCTGCCGTGGGGCAGGATGGAGCGCTTGCCGGCGGCTCCGGCGCAAAGGAGCACCGCCGCCATCGAAGCAGCCATGCCGGTGCATATAGTAGCGACGTCGGGGCGTATGAGCTGCATGGTGTCGTATATGGCGAGGCCGCTCGTCACCTGGCCGCCGGGGCTGTTGATATAGAGCTTGATGTCGGCCTTTTCGTCGGTGGAGGCGAGGAAAAGGAGCTGGGCGGTTATGATGTTGGCCACGTCGTCGTCGATAGGGACTCCGAGGAAAACGATCCTATCCATCATCAGGCGCGAGAACACGTCGAGCTGGGACATGTTGAGGCTGCGCTCCTCGATGACGGTGGGGTTGATGTAGCCTGACGAGACCGCCGTATTGTAGCGGTGGAGCGTCATGGGGCTTATATTCCTCTCCAGGGAGGCGTATTTTTCGAAATCGCTTTTTGCCATGGTTTATTTTTTTCTTTTGGGGTATACAGTACGTTCGTGGTAGAGCTGGGCAAGGTAGTTCTTGAGGACTTCCTTCACCGCGCCCAATTCCTTGAGGGAAATCTCGGACTCTGAGAGCTGGTTTTCGTCTATCTTGGCCTGCACCATGGCTTCGACGAAGTCGGAGTAGGCCTGGGGCGTGTGGGCCTTGAGGGTGCGAGATGCAGCCTCGATAGTGTCGCAGAGCATGAGTATCACCTGCTCGCGCGTCACGGGTTTCGACCCCTTGTAGCGGAAATTATCTTCGAGGGCGGGGTCGCCGCCGGCGTTCACGAACTTGTTGAAGAAGCTGCGCACGAGGTTGTCGCCGTGGTGAGTGAGTATGAAGGCCGCGACGCTCTCGGGGAGGCGGGCTCTGCGGGCGAGCTCCATGCCGTCGGTAACGTGGCGCGTAATGTCGCGGGCGCTCTGCTCGGGAGTGAGGCCTGCGTGGTAGAGGGGGGCGTCGTCGCCCGTCTTCAGCAGGGACTCGTTCTCGATAAAGCACTGGGGGTTGTTCATCTTGCCAATGTCGTGGTACAGGGCTCCGGCACGTATGAGATGCACGTCGGCGCCAATTGCGCGAGCTGCGGCGTCTGCCATGCTCATCACCTGCAGCGAATGCTGGAAGGTGCCGGGCGCCTTGAGCTCGAGCGAGCGCAGCAGCGGATTGCTAGTGTCCGTGAGCTCGTCAAGCTTTGCGACAGACAGCAGCGAAAAGACCCTTTCGAAGAGGAAAATGAGCTGATAGAGAGCCACCGACAGGAGCGAAGCCACGGCAATGTAGATGATGTCCCTGACCAGAACGCCCGAAAGCAGCCCGGCATAACGCATTACTACATAGCCAGTCGCGACTAGAACGAACACGACGAAGGCCGTGAAGAACTGCGCGAGCCCGCGGTTGAAGCGGTCGAACATCTTGATGGCCACAAGACCGGCGAGGGCATAAAGCACGTAGAGCGCGACGCCGTGAGGCATGAAAAGCGCGAGTGGCAGCAGGAACACCAGGTACAGCGGCACTATGGTCCTGTTGGGGAAGAACGCCTGCATGTACAGCGCGAAAATCGTGTACGAAACCAGATAGACCAGCTCCGTCCTCTCCACTTTCACGAGCACGAGGGTCACGACTGCAGCGAGCAGCGCAACGAAAATGATGTACCAGAGCTTGCCGTCCTTTTCGAAAATGCTGCTGTCCGAGAAATACAGCACGAAAAAGATTATGAGCGTAAGTATCAGCGCCAGGATGGAGTTGAACAGCCATACCAGCGGCTCGGGGGTGTCGCTGCCCATATAGGACTCGTACTCCTTTTTATAGGAATCCAGCATCTGGGCGATCTCGGAGGTCACGAGTTCACCGTTGGAGACTATCACCGTGCCGGCCGAGACGAAGCCTTGGGTGGGAGAAATGTCGAGCGACTCCTCCGAGTGGACTATCTCGGTCATCTCCCTGTCGAAAACGAGGTTGGGCTCAAGTTTGTCGGCAAAGGGGAAGGCCTCCATCAAAGAGTCGGCGACTGCATCGCTCCCTGCCGCTTTCCTAAGGGCGGAGTTCAGGGCCAGGCGGGCAGCAGAGAGCTTATATACCTCAGTAACAGGGTATTTCAGCGCCCTCTTACCCCTCTGGATGTAGATGAGCGACTCGGAAAGGGCGAGCCTCTTGTCGGCCTTTGAGAAATCGTCGGGCATGACGCCCTGCTCGAAGAGCCTGCGGTACTCGTCCGTGAAGGGTTGCCTCAGCGAATCGGGGAATTCGGAGGCGACGGCGGCGAGCTGAGTCAGGCAGCGCGAAGTCACGCTCTCGGAGTAGCGGAAATAGGGAACGGCGGAAGTCTCGGCCTCCACCCTTTCCTTCATCATCTGCTCCTCGGTCTTGTAGATGGGGAAATCGAATTCGGAGACAAGGGAATCGTAGCCCCAGGGTGAGCCGCTCTTGTACTCATACTCGAACTTCGCGGCCCTCGGCATGAGGAGCGCGACGATCGCGAAATATACCATGAACGGTATGTATGACTTGAAGGCGGCAGGCAGTGGTTTGCTGGTCATATAATTATCTCCGAATCAATAATTTAGGCGTCGATATTGGCGTAATGTGCGTTCTCTTCGATGAACTGGCGGCGGGGCGGTACGTCGTCGCCCATGAGCATCGAGAAGGTGCGCTCGGCCTGGGCGGCGTTCTCGATGGTGATCTGGCGGAGGCGCCTGCGCTCGGGGTTCATCGTGGTGTCCCAGAGCTGGACGTCCGACATTTCACCGAGACCTTTGTAGCGCTGTACGGTGTAACCCTTGTCGCTGCCCTTGCCGAGGCGAAGGGCGGCCTCTTCCCTCTGCTCCTCAGTCCAGCAGTAGACCTCTTCCTTGCCCTTCTTAACGAGGTAGAGGGGCGGAGTGGCGAGGTAGACGTAGCCGTTCTTGATGAGGTCGAACATGTAGCGGAAGAAGAAGGTGAGGATGAGGCAGGCGATATGCGAGCCGTCCACATCGGCATCGGTCATGATAACGACCTTGTGGTAGCGAAGCTTCGAGAGGTCCATGTGCTTTTCGCCGGTCTCGTCTTCCTTGGCGACGGTCACGCCGAGGGCGGTGTAGATGTTGCGTATCTCTTCGGAGTCGAAGGCGCGGTCGCCTGCGGCTTTCTCGACATTGAGTATCTTACCCCTCAGGGGAAGTATGGCCTGGGTGCGGCGGTCGCGGCCCTGCTTGGCGGTACCGCCTGCGGAGTCAC
>CAMYVB010000048.1 GCA_947302175.1 uncultured Bacteroidales bacterium
TGGAATGGGTGATATGCTCTATGGAGTCGCACTGGCCGTGGGTGAAATCGTACATGGGGTAGATGCACCACTTGTCGCCCGTGCGATGGTGGGAGGCGTGCTTGATGCGGTAGAGGATGGGGTCGCGGAACATCATGTTGGGATGCGCCATGTCGATCTTGGCCCTCAGGACCTTCTCGCCGTCGGCATACTTACCGTCCTTCATCTCGCGGAAGAGCTTGAGGTTCTCCTCGACCGAACGGTTCCTCCAGGGGCTGTCGGTGCCGGGGGTCTCCACGGTGCCGCGGGCAAGCCTCATCTCCTCGGGAGTCTGGTCGTCGACGTATGCAAGACCTCTCTTGATGAGGTCCTCGGCCCATTCATAGAGCTGGTCGAAATAGTCGGAAGCGTAGCACTCCTTCTCCCACTGGAAACCGAGCCACTTGATGTCTTCCTTGATGGCGTCCACATACTCCACATCCTCCTTGACGGGGTTGGTGTCGTCGTAGCGGAGATTGGTCTTGCCGCCGTACTTCATGGCGAGACCGAAGTTGATGCAGAGGCTCTTTGCGTGGCCGAGATGGAGGTATCCGTTGGGCTCCGGAGGGAAGCGGGTAAGGATGCTGTCGTACTTGCCGGACTTGAGGTCGTTTTCGATGATTTCCTCGAGGAAATTGAGTTTGCGGGGCTCTTCCATTATTATTGTCTATGTTAAAAAGCTGGGCAAAAATACAATAAATTCCGTACATTTGCACCCGACCAAAGACAAAGCTGATGATAAAATCCATGACCGGCTACGGAAAAGCCGCCGCCGCCCTCCCTTCAGGCAAACTCACCGTAGAAATCCGCACCCTCAACGCCAAGGGCGCCGAGATAAGTATCAAGTCTTCCCTCCTTCCCAAAGACAAGGACATAGCGATAAGGCAAAAGATCGCGAGCCGCCTCGTCAGGGGCACCATCGACGTTTTCCTCACTCTCGAGAGCAATGTCTCCGAGAACGCGAGGGCCATCGATTCAGAGCTCGTGAAGACCTACTACGACCAACTGAGGGCCATACGCGAGGGTCTTTCCGGCTTTGCCATGGGCTCCGTGTCCGATTCCGACAGGATGAACAACGAGCTTCTCGCCGCCATCCTGAGGATGCCGGACGTCGTTTCCGCCAAAAAGGAAGACGCGATTACCGAGGAGAACTGGCCCGGGGTGGAAAAGGCTTTCGACGAGGCTCTCGACGCCGTGGACGAGTACCGCAAGCGCGAGGGCGCCGTTCTTTACGCCGATGTGACATCACGCGTGAAGGGCATCCTTACCCTCGAGAACGAGGTGGAGTCGTACGAGGCCGAGAGGATTCAGACCGTGAAGGACAAGATTCTGAAGGCGGCGGAGGATCTTAAGGTCAAGCTCGATCCCGAGCGCTTCGAGCAGGAGATGATCTTTTATCTCGAGAAGTACGACATCAATGAGGAGAAGGTGCGCCTAAGGCAGCATTGCGCCTATTTCCTCGATACTATCGATGGCGAGGCCTGCCCCGGCAAGAAGCTCGGCTTCATTCTCCAGGAGATGGGGCGCGAGATCAACACGACCGGTAGCAAAGCGAACCACGCTTCCATTCAGAAGTGCGTGGTTCGCATGAAAGATGAGCTCGAGAAAATCCGCGAGCAAAGTCTCAATATTTTGTAAACGCTCAGGCTGGCAGCTTTCCTTCACTCCCAAAAGAACGGTCACTCAGGAAACTGCCAGCCTTCACTGTTCTCTCTTTACCGGAACGAAAATTCGCCCATATGGAGGCCCCAGCACTCGGAGGTGACGACGGGCACGGTTTTGCCGTCGGCGTCGGTGATGAGGGCGGGCTCGGAGATGAGGGTGTGGGAGTGGCCGCCGACTATGAGGTCGACTCCGTGGGTCTGGGCGGCGAGAGCACAGTCTTCATCGTAACCGATATGGGTGAGAAGGATGACCTTGTCGCAAAGGGCCTCTTCCTTAAGGTATGCTGCCCATTTGTTGGCCACATCGGCGTCGGAGCCGAGCTTAGGCATACGGTCGGCGGTTTCCCTGCTGACGACGTTTGAAAGGTCGCAAAGCAGACCTACGATGCCTATCTTCCAGCCGGCCTTTTCCACTATTGCATAGGGAGTTATGTACTTTCCGGCCTCAAAGGGCGAGAAGTCGTAGTTGGCCACGACGACGGGGCATTTGAGGCTCGAGAGCCTGCGGCCCAGATCTTCAAGGCCGTTGTCGAATTCGTGGTTACCGAGGGTGACGCAGTCGTAGCGGAGGGCGTTGATTACCTCGATCTCGAGGTCGCCGTTGAGCTTGGTGAAATAGGAAGTGCCCTGGCTGAAGTCGCCTGCGTGAAGCAACATGACGTTCTTTTCGCCGCGGCTTGCGCGTACGCTGTCCACGAGGGCTGCCCTTTCAATGACTCCACCCCAGCCGTTGCGAAGAGGGTCGAAATGGCTGTGGGTGTCGTTGACATGGAGGATGACGAGCTTCTCACCGGGCTTGGAGCATGCGGTGAAAGCGAGAACGGCGGCGATGGCCGCAAGTATTATTGACTTTTTCATTTTGCTGTCTCCTATTCGTTGTCGGCCTCCTGGACGCCGATTATGGTGATACGGTCGTCGAGGCGGCCTTCGATGGGAGTGCTTTCAGCGCTGAGACGCCTTACATAAGGGATGACCGCATCCATCACATAGACGCCGGAGTCGATGAGCTCGAGGGCGTTCTTCGCGATGAAGAGATCGTCGCCGCCGGTCAGAAGGAAGTTGATAGTTGCAACTCCGTACTCCTTGCGCTTGTCGAGGGGCTTGCCGCCAATCTCTATGCTCACGATCTTCTTATCCTTGACGACCACCTTGGCGCCGGAGAAGGCCTGCATCTTGGTGGCTGCTAGGAAATCGAAAATGGCGCGGAGGTCGGAACCCTTGAGGCGCACGTAGCAGAGGGTGTTCCTGAAGGGGAACATGCTCATGATGTCGTCTACCGTAATGGGGCCCTGGGGCATGTCGGCGCGTATGCCGCCAAAATTGTAGATGGCCACGTCGACCTGCTTGCCGGTGAGTTCGGCGGTCTTGGCGCGGAAGAAGTCGGTGAACCAGTTGGAAAGTTCGCACTGGGGACGGTAGCGCTTCATTTCGTTGGTGGCATAGCCTATCACTTCCTTGACGGGCGCCATGGTTGCCTGGGCATCGGTCATGATGCGCACCACTTCGGGAAGGCAGCCGCCCTTGTAGATTTTGAGATTGGGGGCGATGTACTTTTTGCCCTCGACGGTGCCGAGCGCCTGGGAGATATTGTTCTCCATCGGGATGGTGACGCCGGTGCGGTGGCCGTCGATGTCGTAGAGGGTCCACTTGAAGGTGGGAGCGGGAGCCGCTTCCTGGGCGCTGATGGCCGCGAAGGGAAGTAGGAGCGCAATGAGCGCAAGGGGCAGCGTTTTCTTAATCATATCTCAGTGATTATTTCTGTTTCAACCATTTCCAGAGGTCTTTCCAGGTGGATTTCTTGCCGAACATCAGGATGCCGACCTTGTAGATCTTGGCGGAGAGCCAGGCGAACACGGCGAAGGTGATGACCAGCACTGCGAGCGAAACGGCAATCTCCCAGAACGGGATGCCAAAAGGCAGGCGGGCAAGCATCACAATAGGCGAAGTGAAGGGAATCATGGAGCCCCAGAATACCAGCGCGCTGTCAGGAGCCTTGAAGGCGTAGAAAGCGATGAAGAAACCGAGCAGGAGCGGGATAGTGACGGGCAGTTGGAGCTGCTGGCTGTCGCCCTCGTTCTCGACTGCAGATCCTATGGCCGCGAAAATAGAAGCGTAGAGGAGGTAGCCGAAGATGAAATAGAGGACGAAGCAAACGAGGATGGTGATTATGGGCATGTTCTTCAAGGTGCCAAGGATGACGCCCAGCTCTGAAGGGATGGCTTCGGCGGCCGAGGCTGTCATGGGATCCGCCATGACGGCGGCGAGGTCGACCGAAGAGCCCATGAAGATGAGGGCAACGCCGAGCAGGACCGCCCCGAGAACAATCCAGAGCAGGAACTGGGTCACGGCGACAAGAGCTATGCCGACTATCTTGCCGAACATCAGTTCAGTGGCCTTGACAGAGCTAATCAGCACTTCCACCACGCGGCTCGACTTCTCCTCGATGACGCTCGACATCACCATGCCGCAGAAGAGGGCGATGAACATATATATAATCATGCCCAGAATCATGGAGACCATGGTGTACACGCCTGATTCAGAGACGTTTTCCTTACCCTCCTTGTCGAGGGTGTATGAGCTCAGGCGCACATTTGGCTTGACTTCCTTCATGATGGAGGCAAGGTTCGCTATGCCGTAGGAGTCGATGCGGTACTTTTCGACTGCGTCGTTGATGCGGCGGTTCATGCCTTCCGTAAGGTCCATTCCGAGAGGCTTGACGGAGTAGACCTCGGCCGTCACGGTGCGCGCCTCAGTGTCGAGCTCGGAAATGCTCAGAACCGCGTCCACGTCGTACTTGGCCATATAGGTCTTGACGGAATCGGGCTCGAACTCCGAGTAGTCCATATACTTGACGGTCTCGTTGTCCTCGAGCAAGGGCATCACTATGCCTGACTTGTCCACCACGGCGACCACCTTGGCGGCTTCCTTGGCGCCGTTCATTATGAGGGCGGGCAGGATGCACATTGCCACGAAAAGTATCGGGACGAGGAAGGTGATGATGAGGAACGACTTTTTCTTTACCTTGTTGAGGTATTCGCGTTCGATGATGATGTTGACGGTCCTGAGATTCATATCCTGTCCTCCCCTGTTACGAGTTTAATAAATATGTCGTTCATCCTGGGCATCAGCTCACGGTATGCGTTGACTGTGACGCCCTCGCGGCTGAGATAATGCTCGAGCGTGGCGCGGCCGTCGGTTTCACGGGGAAGAACCTCGGTGTGGCGGCCTTCTGAGTCGGTCCAGATGAGTTCGACGTTGTTGTTGCCGTATTTGCGGCGTATGTCTTCGACGCCGCCCGTGATGACGAGGCGGGACTTGTTGATAAGGGCTATGTCGTCGCAGAGCTCCTCCACTGACTCCATGTTGTGGGTGGAGAGGATGATTGTGGCGCCTTCGTCGCGCAGGCGCAGAATCTGCTCGCGTATGAGTTCGGCGTTGACGGGGTCAAAGCCTGAGAAGGGCTCGTCTAGGATTAGGAGCGAAGGCTTGTGGACTACGGTCGTGATGAACTGGAGCTTCTGGGCCATGCCCTTGGAGAGCTCCTCCACCTTCTTGT
>CAMYVB010000049.1 GCA_947302175.1 uncultured Bacteroidales bacterium
GACTACCCCACCAAAGACGATTTCTTTTGGAACGAGGAAGAATATTGATCTGATAATCAAATAGTTAGCTTTTAGCCCGTTTCTTATTGAGCGGGCTATTTATTTTATATCAAGGTTCCAATATCGGACAAACTCTCCCGGGCTTTCCAGATACAGATTCCCGTAGGAGGCGGCGCCCACGATTTTTGCGTGCGAGCCAAGGGTATGGGCGGCGAGGTAGAGGAACAGATCCCGGAAATTGCATTCCGGATTCTCCGTCAGATAATCTGTCAGACTGAGGGAGAACCTGTCGCACATCCAGATGCGCGCCGAGGAGTTCCAGTGCTCAGCCCACGACATTTCGTTGGCGCTTGCCCCGGAAATGGCGAGGACTCCCCGGATTCCGTCAACATTGCGTATGACAGCCTCCCCGTAGCACGGTTCGGCGCATATCAGCAGCTTTCGGAATGTCATCTTTTCCGCTGTCTCCTTGAGGAGCCCGGCGCCGAAGCCTTCGCCCGGGGGTTTGTCTCTCCAGCAGAATTCATCGGCTCCGTCGGTGGGCTGGCTGTGTCCGTGGCCGCTCCAATAAAGAAGGACATTCGCTCCGGCGTCCTGCGGCAGCACTGTATGGAGCCGTCCGCTGCTCCTGCCCAGCAGGATGTCGGCTATATCGGCGGGGGAGAGGTCCTTGCTGTCGTAATCCATGACGGCGGCGGGAAGGGCGTCTGTGCCTCCAAGAAGGTCGGGCCCGTCTTCCGCGTTCCTGACAATCCCCGGTTCGGGATTCATCTCGTCCGAAGCCATGTCCTTGTCCAGAACGAGGATGATATGGTCGTCCGGGAAACCGCGGCTGCGGAGCATCTGATACACGCCGAGCACATCTGCCTGATGCCGATAGTTGCTGAAACCGTTGCTGCCCTGCACGAGGACAGCATACTGGCAGTCGAGTTCGGGATAGCTGAAATCCGCGCCGCCCGAAGCCTGGGAGTCGAAATCGGACCTTGCCTGCTGCTCGCTGTAGAGATATCGCCAGGCGGCGTTGGCATCGGCGGTACGGCCTCCGGATCCTCCGAAATAACCCCGGTGATGGATTTCACCGTCCAGAATCTGCCAGAGGACATAGGTGGTTGAAGTGGCCGCGGTGTAGGTCTGACTGTCGAAACTGATTTCTCCTGACGCACCGATGAAGTGAAGCAGCCGCCCCTGCTCGAGTGCATTCAGATACACTTCCATGGATGTGGCGTTCCAGGCAGCTCCGCCGAGTTCCTCTCCGTCGGCGTTCATGGTGATGTCGATGATGGCATGGTTGAAAGCCTTGTTGTCGGCATCCCCGCCCGAATGTTCCACATGGCATGCGGCGAAACCGACGACCATGAGCGCATCGTAAAACTTGCATTCGGCGAAGCCGGGTTTGGAACCGAAACGTACCTCGTAGCTGAGTTCGAAACCCGTGGAAGGGTCTGCGTAGGGCGAAAATCCTTCGTATCCCTGCAGGATATTCCATGAACGCGGCCCTATGGCATCCACATCTTCTTCATAAAAGCCAGGGATTGCAAAATATGTGTTGTACGCCGATTTGAACAGCTGCCAGTATTTGTCGTTGGCGGGGTCGTCGGGATCCGTGCTGTCGTGAAGCAGGCTCCAGAATTCATCGTTCATAACCGCTGCGCGGTTGGCGCGGGCCACCTCATACATCTGATCCGCCGTTTCCGCCACGCAGAAAACAGCGGACTCCGCCACTCCCTGCCCGGTTGCAACCGCACGGTATTTGTCGAATATGGAAAGCAGTTCCTGCGTGTTGCCGTACTGCAGGTTCTGCTGGAGGATGATATTGTTCTGAAGTGAATAGAACGGCGCCCAGTAGTTGAATGTCATTCCGTATGCATCCACGGGAGAGAAAAATGCGGCCTTCGGACTGCGTATGATGGTGTCGTAGTACTTGCTGACAGAAGCATAACGGGTCATCATCAGGCCGGTGAAGGAGACGTCACTTTCCGTCAGGGCCCATAGGAATGGCTCCTTGTTTATATTCAGGCCGCTCGTCGTAACTGCATACCGGCGTATAATGTCTTCGCTGGTCGCCGTCGGCGCCATGAGAGGCTTGAGCGTTCGTTTGCAGGCAGGAGCGAAGTCGGCGATGTTCTCGTTTCCGAAAGGCCCCACGACTGCAATCACATCTTCCCTTCCGGCCAGTTCGCGGCTCAGCTTCACAAGGTCTTCCGACAGTTCGTCGTACCATTCAAGTTTGAGGTCGATTGCGACGGCGTTGTGTCGCTGCGCTTCCCGAAAGTTGTCCAGGAACCATTTCGCCGTGCGCTCAAGCCGCTTTTTGGAAGTTTTGTCGCCAATGGGCGCCACGACGGCTACCGTGCGTTCTGTCCAGTGACGCTGGCTCTGATACACCGTCTCTTTATTCCCGCATGCCGTCAGGATCAGGCCCGCGGCGATGCACAGCAGGATACCAATCAGCCTTTTACTCATTCCCGGCCTCCTTTTTCATGGCGTCTGCGTGTATGGTTTGGAGCAGATCTTCCGGCAGATAACGTTCAATGATGGCTTTCTGCAAATCGGTGTAGGGATGCAGGACGACTTCCGTCCATCCGTCGGCAAATGACAGGGTCTGGTGCTTTGGCATCCCCTCTGAAGACAGCCACTGGCCGATGCACAGGTCAATGGCCCTGTCGATATGTTTGACTACGGAAAACGGGCAGTGGTTAGAGATGCTGACAACGTCGATGCCTATATAATCAAATCCTCCGAACAGGCCGCTCATGCGGTAGAATGTGCCGGAAGCGCCCCCGCACACCGGAAATACGAGCTGGGCGATCGGGAGGGTTTCGGAGTCGTAGACTATGCGCATCGCGTCTTCGTCGTCAATCCTGAATCCGCCCCCTTCTTCATCGGAAATCCATTCCACCTGAAGCTCATGGTCATCCCCGGTCAGGACGTATTTTGCATTGAAGCCTTCTGTAAAACCTTCCACGGACTCCCTTATGGCCGACGCCAGGGGATTCGCGGCAATCAAGAGCAAGTTGTCCGAGAACGCGGTTGCGACCGCTCCGGCCTCGTACATGGCGCTGTAATACGGCAGGCAGATGGTGGATCCTTTGCCAGGAAGCGGATCCTTCGTTTCAAGGTACAGCAGGTCAGCGCGCGGACATGCTCCCAGCTCATCGCTGTGCCGGCGGAGATAATCGTCGTATTCGCTCCCCGCCACTATGAGAAGTCTCCGCACCGTGTCCCGGAGCATTGACATCTGCTCGAAATAAGTCTGGAGGATTGCAAGGCCCTCCGCGCTTGTGGACGGTGAAAACTGCATTGTGCGCAGCCCGTTTGCGAGGGCGGTCCGCTCGACTCCGGCATAAATCAGATCGTTGTAGCTCCTGTCGCCCAAAGCGCCGGGATCGTACACGACTGTCACCAGAGCTTTGCCGGAGGGGACGTCGGCGGGGTCCGGTTCATAATGTGCCTTCCTGCACCCCATCGCCACCAGGGCAATTGCGGTCATCAGCAGATATTTTGCAGGCAGAGTATTCATTTTGCATTCTCCTGTTCTGCAAAATTACCTTTTTTTTCGTAATTTCGCGGCCAAGAATGAAATGATGAGAATAAGAATTATGAAAAAGTTTAGTTTTATGCTTGCAGCTTTCTGCTGCTTCCTTGGTTTGTCGACAGTGGTGTCATGCAGTAAAGACGACGGAGAAGAGACAAGTGAACTTCAGCGTGTGCTGTACAGCGAACTCGGCTTGCCGGATGACGGATCCAACAGCTCGAAGTATGGAATCAGCGACGAAGACATCGAGACCCGCGCAAAGGGAATGGGTGTCGAGGCTGCCGCGCTGAAGGCAGTCTGGAAGGTGGATACCGGCGGTCACGGTGGTTTCCTGGCCAATGGCGATCCTATGATTCTTTTCCAGGGACATATCTTCTGGCAGCAGCTCAGGACGAGGGGCCTTAATCCTCAGAATTACGTGAAAGGCAACGAGGATATTCTTCACCAGAGGCTGGACAAATCGAAGTTTGTCGGCGGAGTCGGTGAATGGGAACGTCTTGAGAGGGCCGTCGCGATTCATGAAGATGCCGCTCTCTCTTCTGCGAGCTGGGGCATGTTCCAGATAATGGGTTTCAATTACGGAAAGTGCGGCTGCAAGTCCGTGCAGGAGTTTGTTTCCAAGATGAAAGAAAGCGAGGTCGCTCAACTTGATTTGTTCGTGGCTTTCCTGAAATCGAATTCAAAGATGGTCGAGGCTCTCAAAAACCGCTCCTGGGTAGATTTTGCCAGACTTTACTACGGCCCTACAGAGTACAATATCTACGCTGAAAAGCTTTCCAAGGCATACGCAGCCCTCAAGTAGGATATAGCAAATTGCACTATATGTGGAATGAGGAAGAGTATTGGTTTGATAATCAAATAGTTATGCAAAAGCCGTGGATTCCACGGCTTTTTTATTCTTTCCAGGTAGGCTTGTCGAAATCTGATTCATAAGCATTTAAGCGGGTGGCTG
>CAMYVB010000050.1 GCA_947302175.1 uncultured Bacteroidales bacterium
GAACATGGGTAACTCTTGTTTGTGAGTCAACCTTTTTCAGTTAAAGACAGAGAGCGGTCATTTTCGGCTTCCGGGCACGCCAAGGGCCATTTTTGTGCCCCGCCGCCCTTTGCGGTCCTTCGGCGGTCCCTGAGCCTGTCGAAGGGCTTGTCGAAGGGCCTGTCGAAGGACCTGTCGAAGGGCCGCGCTCAGCCGCAGGGCAGGTCGAAGGCTGGCTGTCTCCTGAGTGACCGTTTTTTGGGAGTGAAGGAGAGCAGCCAGCCTGAGGTGCGGGGAAAGTTGAAAGAGGAGATTAGTCCTCGGGGGAGAACATGGGGTCCCAGGCGGGGAGGAGGAGGGGCTTCTGGGTCATCATGGCAGCGACGTCCTCGGGGACGTACTTCTTCTCAACCACGAGCCGGAACATATACTCATTGAACCACTCGTCGGTCATGATAATGTTCCCCTTGTAGCCGCTGTCGGTGCCCCAGCTGTTCTCCACCATCCACTTCTGCGGAACGCCGTCCTTGAGGTCAACGGCGATGAGGGTCATGGCGTGGGTGGAGCCGCTCGCGTGGGTCAGGATCCTCTCGCGCTTATCCATGGTGAATTCGACGCCGAGGAGGGACTCATAGTCGAAATTGTCGATATCGGCGATGCCGCGCTTGCGGTCGAGAAACTTGCCCACGTCGCAGGAGAAATAGAGGGCGGTGTTGTCCTTGATAGAGGCGATTGCCATCTCCTTGATGCGCTCAATCGGGAGGTTCACATAGACCCAGTTCTGGCCCTCATAGACGTGGCGGTCGTAGTCGATTTCATAGACGCGGCCGTACTCGAGGGTGGGATTGTTCATCACCATAATGTAGTTATTCTCAAGGTCTTCGCCAACGAAGGTCTCGTAGAAAGATTTGGGAGTGTAGGTCTCTTCGCTCACGAACTTGCCCTTGGAGTCATAGCGCGCCCAGGTGAACTCGGCAGGGGGGACGCCGAGGCAGAGGCAGAGTATGCGGTACACTTCGCCGAGCATCTCGACCTTCATCTTCTGCAGCTCCTGGGGCTTGGCTTCGCGGAGGCGTATGCCGTCCTGGCGCAGGATGGTCTTGAGCTGGTCACGCATCTGGGAAGTGTTGTTGGAGCAGTAGGTCTCGGGCATCACTTCGGCGGGGACGAGGCCGTATTTCATGATAAGGTTCGACACGCCGGTGAATTGGCCGCCGTCGCTCAGAGGGTGGGCGAAGAGCCAGTCTACCTTGCGGTCAGAAATGGGCAGCGCGCGGGTGTCGATGATGCCCTGGAGGAAGAGGTTGGCCTTCTCGAGCTGGTCGTAGAAGAAGACGTAGTTCTGCGAGAAGGTGAAAGCGCCGAGGTCGTGCTTTTCTATCATGCGGGCGCGTATCACGTTGAGGCCGGTGAAGAGCCAGCAGCGGCCGGAAGAGCGCTGGTTGGTGCGCCCCTTTGTCTTCACTTCATCGCTGAAGTGGGTGTCAATCATTGCGCTGCGCTCGGCGGAGGCGGCAAGGACGTTTATCGTCGTGCCGTTCAGGGCGTTGCGAAGGGCCTTGTCAGTGGCGCCGCCTTCGTAGGAGGCTGAGATTTTACCAAGGACTTCGGGGGTGATGCCGCCGCTTGCGGGGACGTTTTTGTTCTGGGCGGCCGCTTCGCTCCGGGAGGCGAGGGTGAGGGCGCAGCAGGCAAGGGCGATGGATGCGATGCTGATGGCTTTTTTCATCTTGTATGTCGTTTTAGTTTTGTTCAGTCTGACAAATATAATAAAAAATTTCCACCTCGTCGGGCGGCGGGATTTGCTTTTGCGCGCGACTTTTGATAACTTTGGAGTCGCGGTACGCTTCAGTCGCGCCGCAACAGGCAGGCAAATAACCAAAAGAACCGATATGGAACGCAGACAATTTCTCAAATTCTCAGCCCTGGGCACCGCAGCGGCGGTAGCTCCCCTCGGCATCATATCCGCCGGCGCGGCAAACGCTGCAGGCGCAAAAAAGGCACCCGCCTCCGACAAGATTCGCCTCGCCTTCATAGGCCTCGGACAGCAGGGCCGCTACCTTTGGGGCAGCTTCATGAAAATGGACGACTTGCGCGTTGTCGCAGGCTGCGACGTCTATGACGTCAAGCGCGAGCGTTTCCAGCGCGAAGTGACTGACTACTACCTCTCCAAGGGGGAGAAAAAGCCCAAGGTCGACATCTATGAGGACTATGAGTACGTCCTCGCAAGGCAGGACGTGGACGCCGTAGTCATAGCCGTCCCCGACCATCAGCATGCCGTCATTGCAATCGCGGCCTGCAAGGCGGGTAAGGACGTCTATCTCGAAAAACCCATGACCCTCACCATCTACGAGGGAGAGCAGCTCATCAAGGCTGTACGCAAGTACGGCCGCATACTCCAGGTGGGCAGCCAGCAGCGCTCCAGCTCCGAGTTCGCCCATGCCTGCGGCCTGGTCCGCAACGGCGAACTGGGCAAGATTGAGCGCATAGACGTGTTCGTGGGCCGCAATCTCGACCCCGAGACAGGCCACCCCGTGGAATGCAAGCTTCCCCGCATGGAAGTGCCTGCAGGCCTGAACTGGGACAAGTGGCTCGGCCCCCTTCCCGAGAGCGTCTACTACCATTCCGACCTCGATCCCGTCATCACGCCCGAGCAGAACGAGAAGCTTTGGGGCGCCTGGCGCTGGTACAAAGTGTGCGGCGGCGGCCTGATGACCGACTGGGGCGCGCACATGTTCGACATAGCCCAGTGGGGTATAGGCAAAGACCTCTCCGGCCCCTGTGAAATCATCCCCAAAGGCTGGGGCTACTACGACCGCCTCACGTATAAATATGACAACGGCATCGTGATGACCGAGGGCCCCGTCGCCCCCGGCAACAAGAACCCCGGTGTGCGCTTCTACGGCTCCGAAGGCTGGATCGAAGTGCACCGCGGGCAGTTCAGCTGCTCCGACCCCAAGTTCGAGATGAACAAGAACATGACCGACGAGGACGTGCCCTACGAGGCCCGCGCCGGCCACCACAGGGTCTTCATCGATTCCGTGAAGTCCCGCATCGACCCCAACGTCCCCGTGGAAGTGGGTCACTCTTCATGCACAGTGTGCAACCTCGGCAACATCGCTGCCACGCTCGGCCGCCCCGTCGTCTGGAACCCCATTGTGCGCAAGTTCATGGGTAACGACAAGGAGGCGACCGCCCTTCTCCATTATGACTATCGTCCGGGTTACAGCCTTGAAGTATAGTATTACACGTTTATTCATCATGATCCTTGCCGTGGCAGCCCTCTCGCAGGGCTGCTCGGCCAAGGTGAGGTCCTACAAGGCCCACGTCGTCGAGACCCTGCCGCACGACCGCAGCAGCTACACGCAGGGGCTCTTTTTCCACGGCGGCTCGCTTTACGAGAGCACCGGCCAGTGGGGAGAGTCCACGATGCGCATAGTCGACCTTCGCAGCGGAGAGGCCCTGCGCAAACTCGATTTCGACCGCAAGTATTTCGTCGAAGGGTCGGTGATTCTGGATGGCAATCTGTACATCCTTACCTGGACCGGCAAGGTGGCGTTCATTTATGACGCTGCTACCCTTGAGTGGCGGCGGAGCGTCGCCTATCCTCGCGAAGGTTGGGGCCTTACGACCGACGGCAAGCAGCTAATCGCTTCGGACGGCAGTTCGAAACTATATTTTATGGACACCGCGCTGAAGACTCAGCGCACTGTCCAGGTCCGGCTGGATGGCCGGCCGGTCAAGTATCTTAATGAACTCGAGTGGATTGACGGGAAGATTTGGGCGAATGTCTATATGTCCGATATGATCCTGATTATCAATCCTTCGGACGGCTCAGTCGAGGCCACGGTCGATTGCACCGGCTTGCTGCCGCGCCAGCTTCGCAACGGGTCGGAGGACGTCCTCAACGGCATAGCTTACGACCCCTCCTCCCGCGCCATCTACCTCACGGGCAAGTACTGGCCCAAGATGTTCCGCATCGAGCTGAAATAGCTATTCCTCCCGCACCTCAGGTTGGCTGCGGCCCTTCGACAGGCTCAGGGGCCGCTGCCCCACCGAGATTCGCCGACTTGACCGGCGAATCTCGGTCCTTGAGCGGTTCCTGAGCGGTTCCTGAGCCTGTCGAAGGGCCGCGAAGGACCTGCCGAAGCCGGTCCCTGAGCGGTTCCTGAGCCTGTCGAAGGACCGCGAAGGACCTGCCGAAGCCGGTCCCTGAGCGGTTCCTGAGCCTGTCGAAGGACCGCGAAGGGCGGCGGGGCACAAAAATGGCTCTTGGCGTGCCCGGAAGCCGAAAATGACCGCTCTCGGGCACGAATACCCCTCATTTTGTTCCCGGGAGTATTACGAATTCGGTCCCTGAGCGGTTCCTGAGCCTGTCGAAGGGCCGCGAAAGGCCTGCGGTAGGCAAAAAAACAGCTAAATCTTTAAAAGAAAAATAGGCGCGATTAAAAAAAGATAAAAATGTAGCGCATCTTTTTTATAACTGCTTGCACGATAGTGGAGTGACG
>CAMYVB010000051.1 GCA_947302175.1 uncultured Bacteroidales bacterium
CGGAGGGCGGCCTTCGCTCATGCGGGGAAAAGCGGGCGCACCCGGTCGCTTGACGCCTGACTCCTCCCTTTTATGGACCTGCCGGCCCATAACGGTCGTCAGACACACGGCGTCATGCCTGGAGGCACCGCTCCCTGCACAATCCCCCCCGCATCCGCTTTTCCCCTAAATCGCTCAATCCACCCTCCGTCGCATCGCCACCGTCATTCGCCCCACTCTCGTCATTCGCCGGCCCAAGACCGGCGAATCTTTTGCCCTGGTGTGCCTATCGTCCCGAAAAACGGGACGACGAGAGCGTTTAGCCCCCGGATTGCTCTCTTCGTCCCATAATCAGGGACGATGGGCGCGGTGAGGAACTATAGGGAGGTCAGGCGCAGGGGGTGATGCTCTCGATTCTGAGGCGAAGGGGGCCGGAGGGGGTTTGAGCCTCGACGATATCACCGGCCTTCTTGCCCATCAGGGCGGCGCCGATAGGCGATTTCAGCGAAATCTTGCCCGCTTCGAGGTTCATCTCGTGCGGGCTGACTATTTGGAATACCATACGCGTATTTGTCGAGAGGTTAGTGAATTCGACTTTGCTCAGGAGGCTTACTCTGTCTTTGGGGAGCTTGCCCGGGTCGATTACGCGGGAATGCTCCAGGACTTTCTGCAGGAAGCGAATGCGGCTGATGGTTTTCGCCTGGATACGTCGCGCTTCACGGTATCCCGCGTTTTCGCTCAGGTCCCCCTGGGCACGCGTTTCCGCAAGGTTTTCTTTCACCTTGGGGTAAACCACGTCTATGAGATTGTTCAGCTCGGCTGCAATCTGCTCGTATCGCTCGTGTGACAGGTATTCCATGGCTCTAATTTACTCTTTTTCTGTGTTAATTGCAGCAAATACTGACTAGAAGGTGTTATTTTATTCGTATATTTGCTTGTCTCAGAATTATTGGAAGATGATTAAGCGTTTTGTGCTCATATTGTTTGGCTTGATTGCCTGTGCTCGCCTGTCTGCCCAGCCGGCCAAGTTGATTCTTAGTCAGGAAGAGGGACGCATCACGTTTGCAGTTGATGAGGTGGAGCTTCCTGATAATCATTGCGGATGGAAGAGGACGGGCGATAAACTGGCTGCAGATCTCAATATTGATACAGGCGGCGATTTGTTTTCAGATAAGAAATCTGTCATCCTGGCCAACAGTTTCGCGGATGCTGAGATGCTTTATGATATTGGAGAGGACGTCGTATTCCAGATGCTGCTCAAGGCCTGGTGCCAGCATCGCCCGGTTGTTCTGACGCCTGATGCTATTTGGCTTATTATCTGCCAGCAGTTCAGTTATATAGTTAATGAGAATCCTGAGCGATATAGGGATTTGTTGGTCGGTCACGAAGGGAAGAAAGAGTTGGAGGTGAAGTCGAAGGACTTGTTCAGCGCTCAGGCTGATTGGGAGGGCCTTATCGGCCGCTTTACCGCCGAGATTGACAAGTTTTCCTGTAATGGTCTTGCTGCGACGCTGGTCGCTGATTTCTCCACTACCGGCGTGAATGAGCGAATCGCTTCGGAAGTGACGCTGATGGATGTTGTTAAGCCATATTTCGATTATACGGCCATTTACGTTGTCTGTGGCATCCCTTCGGTCACTTTGACGGGGACTCCTGACGACTGGCGCAAAGTATTGGAGAAAACGCGCGCTCTTGAAGCCTTCGGCCTTGGATGGTGGACTTCGGAGTTGGAGCCCATTTTGCTGGAATTCATCAAGGCTGCGGAAGGCCAGCCGGACTATTGGTTCTGGAAGGACATGGTCAATAAATCAAGACCCAGGAAAATCCAGGGCCCTGTTTGCTCAAAGCATCAACCACCGATCACACGCGTTGATGGCTGGTTTCTCAAGTTCTTCCCTTACGACGGCAAGGGGCGCACCCCTAATACCGTGAGCATCACTCAGACCATGCTGCCGGAAACGGTGGTTGTCCCCTTCAAGTATAAAGTCGTTTCCTTGGAAGGAGTCTTGCTTGAAGAGAAATCTTTGGAGCTTGTGGCCGGTATCGTCGGCGTTCAGGAAGATCCTGAAGACTACACCATGACGCCCCTTATCGGCTGGTTTGTCAGGACTGCCAAGGATAAGAATTAGTCCTTGTATTTATCCAAAGGTAATGATTATCCGTTAAATACACAAACAGCGAATCTAGATAAGAAGCGCACCATGGCAAAAGATTCGCTGCTGCGGCCCTTCGACAAGCTCAGGGACCGCCTTCGATAAGCTCAGGGACCGCCTTCGATAAGCTCAGGGACCGCCTTCGTTAGAGTCAGGGGCCGATGGCGTTGCGTTAGAGCTGGATGCCGAGGCCGAAGGTGAGGTTGTGGTTGAGTTTGCCGATGGGGACGAACTGAGGCGTGACTTCCTGCAGGAGAGCGTCCGACCCGATGAAGAAGTGCAGGAGCTTGGTGTGGACGGCCAGGGAAGCGCCATATTCCCATCCGTAGCTGTTATAGGCTCCGCTTACAGAGAGGCTGAGCCACTGCCAGGGGCGGTAGTTGACGGAACCGCGCAGTTCACCCCAGTGGAACAAGTTGTCAACCCTGTACATGCCCATAAGGCCGACGCCCACTTTTTCATAGAAAGGAAGCTCGTACTCGGCGCCGGCTATCACTGAGGCGGTGAGCAGGTCCCAGGAATTCTTCTTGTAGTCCTGCCTTCTGAAATCCGCTATGCTTGCCAGACTGTTGAAAGCATTCTTGTCGGGTTCTTCCTCTATGCCCATAGGGTCGTAGCGGAAGGAGACCTCGGGCGTTTTTGCGTAGATGGAATCAAACCATTTGATGCAGCCAAGGTCAAGGATAGCGGCGGAGACTGTAAGATGCTCCATCGGCTTCCATTCAACGCCGCCTTCAACTGCGAGGCCGACTCCTCCCGGTTGCATGAGACCAAACCGGCTGACGTCGAACGATCCCAAATCCACCTGGTCAGTCTCTATGGGATCAGCGTCAGGCGTAGCGCCCTTTTGGGTCACCATCCCGTATTTGATGCCGCCGCCTGCGATTTCGAGACTAAGGTCTGAGTGGAGCTCCCATATATCCTCGGAAAGGTTCATAGTTAGCTCCTTGGCGCGAACGGATGCGTATGACAGGCCCGCAAGACCCTTCACGCGTGCTCCAAATGTGAAGTCTTCAGAGACCTTGACAGATTGACTATAAGACAGTTCAAGCCATGAATGGCCGGTCACTAAAAGACTTGTCATGTCGAAATTGCTGCGCCTTAAGGTGCCGGTTTTCATGAACTCAAACATGTCGTACGGCAGGTTAACGGCTACACCTGCCCTGAAAGTCGCGTCAATTACGTGATATATGTTATCCTTGCGAAAGCCGTGGGCATAGAGTGTCAAGTCGTGCTCGGCGATGAGCGGGTTCATTTTGTTATTGAGCGGCGAAAGGAACACGTCGTCATCCACGCTGCTATGGAGGCCGGTGACAAGACCGTTGCCGTCCGGGGCAGGGAAGAGGAAGTTTTTCAGGGAGAGCGGGCTCTTGACGGAGACGTTTGCCTGACCGAACACGGTGGCGACAAAGTCCGTTTCGACGTCGAATGCCGGGTTCATCTTATATCTGTACTGATACCCGTCGAGGAAATAGCCGGTTCTGAAATTCTGGGCGCCAAGGGTGAGGGTGGCGAGAAGCAGCGCCAATACCACATAAATCTTTTTCATATCCGCCCCTCCTATACGAATAGAGTTATTAGCTGTATAACCGATATTACCGGCCTTATGTAGTTCAGCCACTCCGGCTCCATGGGGAAGCCGTTGGGGAGCTGGAGCTTCAAACATTTGAATGCCAAGACGTCGTCGTCGGTTAGCACATATTTCTGTCCTGCCAGCGAGCCTCCGTTGAAGCGGAAGGAAAAGCGAAGACCGTCGAAGGGAACTATGCTGTCGGCAAAAGCGCTGACCGCTATGGCGGATTTGGAAGGATTGCCGGGGCTGCCGGAGTCTACTTTACCATCAATAAGTGCCTTATATTCAGGGATAATCGTGGCTGTAGAATCAATAAAAGCAACCTGAAGCTCAAAGGCGAAAGGCGATGAGTTCTCCACATCCATTTTTACGCTCAGGCCTACCGGCTCGTAGAAATCCACATGCTGTTTCATTTGGAACCCCGTGATGTCGAACTGGATGGCGAACTCGGGGTTGTCGGTGAAGTCGAGGACTATGCGCCCTTCTTCATCGCGGTAAATGTGATTGCTGCCAATAAGGAACATCAGCGACTGCGCCTTGATGACGCCGCCCACATCCCCGATAGGGAAGGTGATACCGCGGGCGAGCACCATACGGGCGTCGATTTCCCCGTTAAGGTCGTAATCCTTGTTGACATGGCACGAAGTCAGCA
>CAMYVB010000052.1 GCA_947302175.1 uncultured Bacteroidales bacterium
TTACGGCTTCTCTGAATGCGCCATCTGCACGGACATTTTTCTTCTTCAACAACGCTAATGGACCTTCTGTCTGATACTTTATCCATAGCGCTGAAAGCGTATGGTGATCAAAACCAGAATGATTACAGATATAGTCTACACTATATCCATCTTCAATCATTTTAATGTACTTGATTCGATCATCAAGAGTGTGTCTTTTTCGTTTCTTTGACATAACAAAACCCCGAAAGTTTTTTGTCTAACTTTCGGGGGTCATGTCAAATGACCGGGGATTATTATTATCATAGCTGCTTTCAGGTTAACGGCGGGGACCGCCGCCGGGGCCGCCGAAACCGGGGCCGCGGCCGCGCATCCTGCTCTGGTCCATGGTGCCGAAGCGGTAGGTAAGCGAGAGGATGATGTAGCGACCGAGGGTGTTGTTGAGGGACTCGGTGTGGTAGTTGGCGCTGTCCGTGACCATGAGGTTCTTGGACTGGCCGAGGATGTCATAGCCCTTGAGGGCGAGAGTCACTTTCTTTTTGAAGAGGAGTTTCTGGATCTCGGCATTGAGGATGTATTCGCTGGGCTGGGCCGTGGCATAGCCGTCGTACCAGTTGTAGTTGAAATCACTCTTGATGGTGAGACCGGCCTCGTCCCAGGTCCAGTTGACGGCGGCGCCGGCCTGGTTGTTCCACGTGGTCGTGTTGTCGTTGGTGGTGGAGATGGTGTACCAGGAGCGGCTCATGCGGGTCCTTGCGGATGCAGTGAGTTCAAGGGCGTCTAGACGGTAGGTAACGCGAAGCCTTTCGGTTACGCTCAGATTGTCGATAATGTTATTATCGAAATCTGTGGCGTTCGCAATATCCTTATACTTCTCAAGGAACTTCTCCATGAAGTCGTAGTAATCGGTTGTGGGATCGGGCATGCCGCTCATATCCACGTTGGAGCCCACATAACTCGAGGAGTGCGACCAGCCGGCGCGAGTGAAGCTCATCAGAGTGAGGTTGGCCGCGGCGATAGGAGCGTTGATGAAGCCCATTACAGAGGCGCGGCTCGAAGTGGGGCCGTTGAAGGGCATGGAGTACTGGGCGCCGCCGTTGTACCATGTGGCGTTGACAATAGGATTCTGGACCAAGCCGCCTTCGAAGTGGATGTTGGCGGAGAAGAAGCTCTTCTTGTTGTTGTAGCGGAAGTCGCCTCTCACATCGTGGGAGAAATAGGGGGTGAGGTTGGGGTTACCGAAGGAGATGTTCAGAGGGTTGGAGATGTCGGGGACGGGCATCAGCTGGCTGGTAGTGGGCTGGCTGGAGTTGCCGAAGTAGAAACCTCGGATGTTGGCGTTGTCGTTGAATTCCCATGACACCCTTGCACGGGGAGACCAGTTGATGACGGAATTATCGTACTCCTTGGGCTCATAGACCTGTGTGGCATAATTCCACTTGGTGGTGGTGTTGCGGGTCCTGGTGGGGACGGCTGCGAAGCCGACCTGGGCCGACATCTTGCCCTGCTGGTACATGATGTTGGCTCCTATCTCGTGGCGGTTGTACTCGTTGCGTATGTTGTTGGAATAGGTGTAATCTATGACTCCGCCGCTGTTGTTGTCGAGGGTCTCCTTGTCGGAATTGGAGACGGACCAGGTGTAGGCGTAGTTGGCCTCAGCATAGAAGTTTCTGCCCAGGGGCTCGGTGTAGGTGGCGCGGCCGAAGAGCGACCAGCTCTGCTGGTGGCTGGTGTAGAACTGATTGACGGACGTCGTGGTGGGAGTGCCGCCGGAGTAGACGTTGGTCGTGGAAATGTTGTTGCCCTCGAGGTTGTTGTTGGAGAAGCTGTAGCGGCCCATGACGGTAAGGGTCCTGCCGGGGATGCCGAGCCTCTGGCGAAAGAGGAGGAAACCGCTGGTGGAGAGGTTCCTGTTAAGGCCGTCGGTCAGGCTGTTACCGTCGTTGGTATCGGAGATGCTTCCTGTGGCGTCGTCGCGGGTGCGGGTGGTGTAATTGCTGCTCTCGGTGAAGTGGCCCGTGCCGAAGTTGATGCGGGGCTCGAACAGGATGGAGGTGTTCTCGGAGAACTTGTGGTCGAGCCTTACGCCTATGCGGTGGCCGTCGGAGACGGTGCTGCTCGCGCCATCTGAATTGTAGAGGAGGGTGCGGTCGGTAAGGTAGGTCTCCTTGTAGCTGCTCTCGGTGACGTCCTTTCCGGTGTAGTTGTAGAGGTAGTTGCCGCCGAGGCTCATTTTGTCGTTGAAGAGGTCCCAGGCGCCGTTGACACCGGCCATGTAGGAGGTGGTGACACCGTTGCCGTTGCCCCAGCCGCCCTGGCCGCGGCCCATGCCGCCACCGCCGCCGCGCATGCCGCTCATCATTGAGCCGGACAGGTCGTTGAAACCGCGGTTGTTGGTGTTGTTGGCGTTGACGACGAGGCTTATCTGCTGTTTGTCGGTGAAGTTGCCCACAAAACCGGCGCCCTGGTAGCGGAAGTCGTTCTGGACGCCTTCGCCCTTGGAAGCGGGAACGTCGTGGCCGCCGCCGGCAAGGACGTTGCCGAAGAGGCCCTTCATCATGCCGGGCTTGATATTGAGGTCGATGACTGTCTCTTCCTGACCGTCGTCTATGCCGGTGAACTCGGCCTGCTCGGACTTTTTGTTGACGACCTTGACCTTGTTGATGATCTTGGCCGGGAGATTCTTGGTGGCGAGCTGGGGATCGTCGAGGAAGAATGTCTTGCCATCGATAGTTATCTTACTGATGGACTGACCGTTGACCGTGACAGAACCGTCTTCGCTCACTTCCACGCCGGGGAGTTTCTTCAGAAGGTCCTCGAGCACGTCGTTGTCGGTGGTCTTGAAGGAGGTCGCATTGTATTCAACCGTGTCTTTCTTGATGACGATGGGGTTACCGACTGCGGAAACGGAGGCTGCGTCAATGACTTCCTTGTCCTCGCTCATTTCAAGCGTGCCAAGGGCAATATCGCCCTTTGCGCTGAGCTCTTTGGTGAGGGTCTTGTAGCCCATGAGCTCGGCTTTGAGGACGTAGTCGCCGGCTTTGACGCCGTCTATCTTCACTACGCCCTCGGAGTCGCTAAGGGAGTATTTGTAGACCTTGGTGGCGTTTTTGGGGATCAGGGACACAGTGGCGAAGCTTACGGGGTCGCCGGAAGCCTTGTCCACGAACTTGGCGCTTACGGTGCCGGATTGCGCCATGGCGCCTTCGCTTCCAAGAAGGATTGCGAGAAGGCCGATGAATGCTGAAAGGATTCTCTTGTTCATGTATTGATAACTACTAACTCGCCTTAGACGCACGCGCGCGTAAGAAGTTTAAAGCGGCTTTGCCTAAATATTTATTTTTTTACCCTGTCGGGATTGGCTTCGAGGAATTTTTCCCAGCTCGTGGAAGCCTTGGTGCTCGAAAGGGGGCTGGTGAGCTGGTAGAAATGGCACATTGCAATGGCGAGGGCATCCGTGGCGTCGAGCCACTTTTCTTCTATGTCTATGCCGAGGGTACGCTGGACGATGAGGCTCACCTGCTCCTTGGAGGCGGCTCCGTTGCCGCAAATGGCCATCTTGGCCTTGCGGGGGGCGTATTCGAAGACGGGGATGTCGCGGCTGAGGGCCGCCATCATGGCTGCGCCCTGGGCGCGGCCGAGCTTTAGTATGACCTGGGCGTTACGGCCGTAGAACGGGGATTCGAGGGCCATGTCGTCAGGGTGATGTATGTCGCAAAGGGCGCCGACTTTCTCGAAGATGCGGCGCAGCTTGGAGTAAGAATCCTTCTCTTTCCTGAGATCCAGGACGCCCATATCCACAAAAGCAGGGCGGCCCTTGGAATCAACTCGCACAACCCCGAAACCAAGGATGTTGGTTCCGGGGTCGATGCCGAGTATGGTGCGGGAATCAGTCAATCTTGTCGAAGCCTGTGTATGGACGAAGGACTTCGGGGATGATGATGCCTTCGGGTGTCTGATTGTCCTCGAGGAGAGCTGCAACTACGCGGGGAAGGGCGAGGGAGCTGCCGTTCAAAGTGTGGCAGAGCTGCATCTTGCCGCTTTCGTCGCGGTAGCGCAGGTGGAGGCGGTTGGCCTGGAAGGACTCGAAGTTGGATACCGAAGAGATTTCGAGCCAGCGGCCCTGTGCGGCACTCCAAAGCTCGAAGTCGTAGGTGATGGCGGAGGTGAAGGACATGTCGCCGCCGCAGAGGCGGAGGATCCTGTAC
>CAMYVB010000053.1 GCA_947302175.1 uncultured Bacteroidales bacterium
AGACGGTTCGCAAGGGTGTCGTACTTGTAGATGGTGGTCTGGGTGAAGATGGTGGGGTCGGGATGGAAGGTGATGGTGGTGCCGGTGTCGGAAGCCTCGCCCACTACCTCCACGGGGGTGAGGGGCTTGCCCTTGGAATACTTCTGCACGAAGACCTTGCCCTCGCGGTGGACCTCGGCGATGAGGCTGTCACTCAGAGCGTTGACGCAGCTGACGCCGACGCCGTGCAGACCGCCGGAGACCTTGTAGCTGTTCTTGGAGAACTTACCGCCGGCGTGGAGGACGGTGAGAACGACCTCGAGGGCGCTCTTCTTCTCCTTCTCGTGCAGGCCCGTGGGTATGCCTCGGCCGTTATCTACAACGGTGATGGAATTATCTTCGTTGATGGTGACGAGTATGGTGTCGCAAAAGCCGGCCATGGCCTCGTCGATGGAATTGTCCACCACTTCATAGACCAGGTGGTGAAGTCCCCTTTCCGCGATGTCGCCAATGTACATCGAGGGTCTTTTCCTGACGGCCTCCAGGCCTTCGAGGACCTGGATGCTGTCAGCAGAATACTGCTGTTCTGCCCTTCTTGTTTCTTCGTTTTCTATCATGGTTGTGTTTTATATTGTCTTTTAGAGATTCAGGGTTATGCCGGCGGTGACCCAAGGGCCGCGCTCGGGATGGAGGAAGTACTTGTATACATTGTGGCCTAGGAGATTACCTCCCTTGAGCCAGATGCCGAACTTCGGGTTGAAATTGTAGCTGGCGTGGAAGCCGAGGTCCACCCAGCCGGCAATGGACATGTAGTCGAACTGGTCGAAAGCGGCGCCTGTGACGAAATAGCCCTGGCGCGACGACTGGAATGCGGCGTCCACGCCGACGAAGGCCTGGCGGTTCCAGTTGTAGGTGGCCTTCAGATCTGCGGACCACTTGGCGGGCTCGATGGAGAGCATTGCTTCAGAAAAGATGTTGGTGGAGCGGTAGAGGCCGTGAGCCTCGATGTCGAGGCTGCGGGACTGCCAGAGCACGCGCATGTCGGCATATATCATGTTGTAGTCCAGATAGTTGGCGTATGAGGAGAAATAAACGTCACCGCTTTCCGCAGCTTCGAGCATCTGGGCCGCGTCGCACTGATAATTCTCACGTTTAGCATATCCTCCGTGTATGTCCATCTGGAACTTCTCGGCGATGGAGAGCTGCAATCCCGCCTGAGCGTTGAGCCTCTCGGACGAAGCGTCCATGTAGTTGAGGTAAAGGGCTGGATTGAAGAAGGGATTGACCCTGTAGTAGTCGGCGTAGTTGTTGAGGGTGTCGCCGCCGTCGGCCTTGAGATAGAGGAACAGGAGGCCGGGCACTATCTGCTGGCGTATCTTGACTGCAGGGAAGAAATACTTGCCTATGCTTTCATGAGTGTAGCCAAAGACTGTGCTGGCAGAGCCTTCGGTGCGGTCGGAACCCTTGACGTACGAAACGGTGGTGCCGATTTCGGCATAACCTCCATTCCAGTAGAAGGCGAGCTGGGGAGTCGCCCAGGCACGGGTAACGGCAGCGTCGCGCACTCCGGTGTAGACATTGGTCTGGATGCCGGGGCTGAAAAGGACGGCGGCGTGGGGGCCGAACGATACTGCAAGATTAAGATCGGCGCCCATGTCGTTGAAGCCCAGCTGGTGAGCGTGGATATTTCCTATCTTCATCGCAGACCAGAGCACATCCTTGCCCGCGTTGACATAGAAGCGTCCGCCGCGGAAGAATCCGGCTTTGGAAGGGTTGATGGGAAGGAGCTTTAGCTCGGCCTCACCCATGTGGAACATGTGGGAGGTAAGGTAGTCGTCGCCGGTCATGATGCGGTAGCCTGCATCGGCCTTGAACACGACCTTTCCAAGCTCGGCGCGAAGGTCGGTGCCGACCTTGTTGTCGTAGAAGAATCCCATGTTCTTCATAGGTGTGGACGTGCGGTAGTCTAGCCTGTAGACCGTGATGGCTGTGGTGGAGGCCGAAGCATACATAGGCACTCCGTAATAGCCCCAGTAGCCCCTCAGGCGGTCATATACGCTCATGCTGAATTTGGAATTCTTGAACCTGGGAGACCACACGAGGTCCACCTCGGGGTGCATGGACCAGCCTGCTCCGGCGTTCATGAAGAAACGGCGGCCGGAGACGGGAGCTGCTTCGGGGCGGTACTCTATCTTGTAGGGACGGAACTCGTAGGAGCCGCGATATGGGTTGTCGAAAACCGAGTAGTCGATATTGTAGCGGAAGTCGTAGAGAGAGTCGGGGACGGCCATGTCGAGGCTCTTCTTTGTTGCCTCCACGACTTTGCCTTCGAAGGTGTTCTCAACTTCCACGCGGGGGTTGAACTTCTGGGCGTTGAGCTCGAAGAGCGAGACGGCGGCAAGGATGAATAATGCACTGACAGTCTTTTTCATGATCTTTCCCTCCATCTTAGTTGTTTGCTATTTTGTTAAGTTTCTCTATCCTCATACGCACCGAATCGAGTATGTCGTCGGGGCGGGAAGGATCGGGCTCGTAACCGTTGAGTATGCTCTCGAAGGTGGTGCGGGCCTGACGGTAGCTCTCCTTCTCGGCGAAGGAGTCGCCAAGGACTATGTAGGACTTGGCAAGGTAGTAGGCCTGGGATGCGGGAGCGGAGTTGGAGAACTTGTAGACCTCGGCCTCGACTTCGTCGAAGCGTCCGCGGTCGTAGAGGTCCTGGATGACGAGATAGGCCGATTCGGCGCCAAAGTCGTCGGAAGGATCCTTTGCGAGGGACTTGAATTCCTCGAAAGCCTCTTCGCGGCGGCTGGTCGAGAGCAGGGACTTGGCCCTGAGGTAACGGGCCTCGCGCTTGAGGGCAGCAGTGGAAGAAGGATCGTTCTCCACGGAGAGGGCGGCATTCAGGACGTCGGCCCAGTTGTGCGCGCCGTAGGCGGAGCGCATCATGCCGGTCTTGGCAGTGAGAGCGTTACCCTCGATGGTGGAGGCGCCGAGGAGCGACCGGTAGGCGGAATAGCTCTCGCCGTAGTGCTCGAGGGCGTAGGAGAGGGATGCCAGGTGGAGGAGAGACATCTCGCGGAAAGGAGCGCCGTCGGAAGCGGCAAGGACCTTGGAGTAGCAGTCACAAGCCTTTTCCTTCTCGTCCAAAGCCTTGTAGGACTCAGCCTTATAGTAGAGGCAGCGTGTTACATGCTTGCCGGAAGGATAGTTGTCAAGATATTTATCCAGGGCGATGAGGGCCTTCTCGGGATTGCCTGCAAGGAATACCTGCTCGGCTGAGTTGAAGAAGACGGCTTCCTTTTCCGTGGCGCTGCGCACCGCTCCGCCGAGGGACTCGGTGTAGGCGAGGTACTTCTCGGGCTCGCCGGAACTCTGGTAGATGGACTCTAT
>CAMYVB010000054.1 GCA_947302175.1 uncultured Bacteroidales bacterium
GCGTCGGTTGCGGTGCCTGTGTCGCTACTTGTAAGAACGGCTCCGCCATGCTGTTTGTGGCCGCGCGTGTAAGCTCTTTGGCTCTTCTGCCCCAGGGTCGTCCCGAGGCCAAGCGCAGGGCTAAGGCTATGGTTGCCAAGATGGATGAGTTGGGCTTTGGTAACTGCACCAACACTCGCGCATGCGAGCTGGAGTGCCCTAAGGGTATTACCGTGGCTCACATTGCCCGCCTGAACAGGGAGTTCTTGAAGGCAAAGTTCTCTGACTAGTTAAGAAGCTACCAGAGGAAATTATTGAACGGCCAGCGGCCTGCGTGAATTTCCGCGACCATTTTGTAAAGGTCACTGCGGAGTTTGGGCAGGCCGTTGCGGCTTAATGCCGACATGAAGATGCAGGGAACCTTCTTTTCGTCTATCCATTCGTGCTTCAGGTCGTCGAGGGTGCGGTTCTGCTTGCCCTTTGGCACGAGCGAGAAGGGGTCGTATTCTTCGTATTCGTAAGCATCTGTCTTATTGAAGATTACATACTGCGGCTTGTCCCCTGCGCCTATCTCGTCGAGAGTTTTTTGAACTACTTCCATCTGCTCTTCGAAGTCGGGGGCGGATACATCCACTACGTGTACCAGCACGTCGGCCTCGCGCACCTCGTCGAGCGTGCTTTTGAAGGCCTCGATGAGCTGGGTGGGGAGTTTGCGGATGAATCCTACCGTGTCGCTGAGCAGGAAGGGGCAGTTTTCGATGACGACTTTGCGGACGGTGGTGTCGAGGGTGGCGAAGAGTTTATTCTCGGCAAAGACAGTCGATTTGCTCAGAAGATTCATAAGGGTGCTCTTGCCTACGTTTGTGTAGCCTACGAGCGAGAGGCGCACCAGGCTTCCCCTGTTGCCGCGCTGGGTGGCCATCTGCTTATCTACCTTCTTTAATTGCTCTTTGAGGCGTGCTATGCGCTCGCGGACGATGCGGCGGTCGACTTCTATCTGGCTTTCGCCCATACCTCCTCGGGTTCCTATTCCTCCCCGCTGGCGTTCAAGGTGGGTCCACATACCGGCCAGACGCGGGAGCATATAGTTGTAGCGGGCTAGTTCTACCTGCATTTTGGCGTAGGAGGTTTGGGCGCGCTGGGAGAATATTTCGAGGATGAGGCTGGTGCGGTCGATGACGGACGAGGTTTTGATGACTTTCTCGACGTTGCGTTGCTGCATTGCCGTGAGTTCGTCGTCGAAGATGACGTATTTTATTTCGTTTTCTTCGCAGTAGGCGGCTATTTCGTCCAGTTTGCCGCTGCGTATGTATGTGGCTTTCTCGGGTTTGTCCAGTTTTTGGACAAACTTGCGGTCTCCGGCTACGCCGGCGGTGTCGGCCAGGAATTCCAGCTCGTCAAGGTACTCTTTTACCTTTCGCTCGTCCTCTCCTTGGCGGATTATTCCTACAAATACAGCTCTTTCTTCCATATATAATCAGTTTGAAAACATTCTGTTACTAGCTGCAGACTACGGCCTTCGGCCTATCCCTCCCGCAAGCGGGCCCCTCCCACTCACGACTGCGTGGGCGCAGACGGTCTGCAGCTAGTATCAGAGTGTTTTCAATCATTATTCATCGAAAAAAGGCCATCCGAGAGGGACAGCCTTTATAGGGTTAAGGTGTGTGTTTATCTCAGCTGGAAGATAACAGGGAAGGTGTAGGTCACCTTGACCTTGCGGTCACGCTGCTTGCCGGGAGTCCACTTAGGGGACTGGGAAACAACACGTACGGCCTCTTTGTCGAGCGAAGGGTCAACGCCACGGAGAACCTTGACGCCGGAGACGCTGCCGTCGGTACCTACGGTGAACTGAAGCATCACGCGGCCCTGGACTCCGTTCTCTTTGGCAACCTCGGGATAAACGAGCCTCTGGTTAACCCATTTTGAGAATTCGTTGGCGTCGCCGCCCATGAATTTGGGCTTCTCTTCAACGAGCTGGAACGGAATGGTTTCCTCTTCCACTACCTCTTCTTTGACTTCCTCTACGTAGTCCTGGATTTCTACACCAAGGTTGGCTTCATCCTCGAGGTTGATGATATTATCGTTGACTTTGATATCGTCGTCGATAATGTCGATCTGGTCCGAAAGGATAGGAACCTTAGCGAGCTCGGGCGGCGGGGGAGGAGTCTCCTGGGTGATAGGAATGATTTCTTCTTCAATAAGTTCTTTGTTCTCTGCCAGCAGGCCGGAGTCTGCCTTCTCCTTGCTGCTCCACTCGAAAGCGAAGAGCACTGCCAGGAGAGCGAGTACAAATCCTATCTCGACGAAAAGCAAACGCTTATTTTCGAGACTGGCCTTTTGTGATTTCTTGACTTCCATATCTAGTGTTATTTTATTTCGTTCAAGCGGTAAAGATATGAATTATTAATTTCAATTCCAATTTTTGTTGTAGATTTGCGGCGATTTTTGACCGCACGCAAATGGTACGTTATTTTTTTGAGGATATTGAATACAAGTACACGGGCAGGCGTTTCAACAACGCTTGGCTCCGCAGGGTGGCTCAGCAGGAACAATGCCGACTCGGTGAGGTCAATATTATTTTCTGCTCCGATACGTATCTGCTGAACATCAACTTGCAATATTTAGGCCACGACTACTACACAGACATCATTACTTTCGATTATTCAGAGAAGCCCGTTGTGTCGGGAGATCTTTTTATAAGTATTGATTCGGTGCGGGAGAATGCGGCTTTTTATGGCGCCTCTTTCGATGAGGAACTGCACCGGGTGATCGTTCATGGTTTGCTCCATCTGATAGGATACGACGATCATACCGAGGCCGACCAGGCGGAGATGCGCTCCATGGAGAACAAGAGTCTTGAACTTAGGCGCCGGATGAGCGAGTAGATTATGCAGGAGAGTTTTGATGTTATAGTGATTGGCGGCGGACACGCCGGTTGTGAGGCTGCAATGGCGGCTTCGGGGCTTGGCGCGAGTGTGCTTCTGCTTACTATGGACTCGCTCTCATTTGCTAAGATGAGTTGCAATCCCGCTATGGGCGGTATTGCTAAGGGACAGATAGTCAGGGAGATAGATGCTCTCGGAGGTTTTTCCGGGCTTGTGACCGATGCTGCCACGCTGCAGTTCAGGATGCTCAATAAGTCCAAGGGTCCTGCTATGTGGAGCCCCAGGGCACAGTGCGATAAAATCCGATTTTCGCTAATATGGCGAGAGTTTCTCATAAATCGTTATGGCTTAAGTATTTACGAAGATACGGCAGAGTCTCTCCTCTTTGAGAATTCAAAAATCTGCGGCGTCCGTAC